>NZ_JAUCGJ010000040.1 GCF_030378065.1 Candidatus Venteria ishoeyi
TCGCCCTTTCAGGGCTCTGGTATCATCACATTACAAACCCAGGGCGTTGCCCTGGGCTAGTATGTTTTGCCCCTTTGGGGCTTGAATACTTTCTTAAGTTAATGGCAGTGGGGCGTTGCCCTGGGCTGGTATGTTATACCCCTTTGGGGCTGGCTGAATATTTTCTTAAGTTAATGGTGGTGGGGCAACGCCCCTGAAATTGTATTCGTGCCATTCTCTACCCTGGGGCGTTGCCCCAGGCTATATTAAAATACCCCTTTGGGGTGTTAGTGCTAAAACCCATATTTTAAGTTTTACCGTTAAACATTAGAGATAAATCTGTTCGCCTGAAAGGCGAGGGTTTTAACCTTGTGCATGGAAAATAAAATGCTGATTCACATTGGTTATCACAAAACGGCAAGTACTTGGTTGCAAAAGCAGTTTTTCCCTAAACACCCTCAAATTGATTTTATTGCCGGACATCAGTTGTTATGGCCGCATTTAATAAATTTTCATCCTTTATTATTTAATGCCGAGCAGGCGCGAACCGTATTTTCGCCCTTGTTGCAGCGCGCTGAAGCGGCGGGAAAACTGGCAGTCTTGTCTTCTGAGCGTTTGTCTGGCAATCCGCATTCCGGGGCTTATGACAATACATTGCTGGCAGAGCGTCTGCAAACCCTGTTTCCCCAGGCAAAAATTTTATTAATGGTGCGCGAACAAACGGATGCGATTGTATCGAATTATAAACAATATATAAAAATGCGCGGTTTATGTACGCTGGATGAATACTTGAATCCGCCGGTGGATGGTAAGATTCCGTTATTTAGATTGGATAATTTTCAATATCATTATCTGGCAGCCTATTATGTTTCGCTGTTTGGAGAAAATCAGGTTAAGGTGATGTGTTACGAGCAGTTACGTGATCAAGCGGAAGATTTCATCCAGGACTTATCTGCCTTTGCAGGTATTAGTGACAGTGCTGACATCATGGCGTTATTTCCTGTCAAACAGCGCAGTAATGCCGCTTTTTCAGATGGGCATATACGTTTAAGGCGTTATTGTAATCGCTTATCCGGCGGTCATTCCTTTTATCCGTTGACCCCGCGTTATCCACGTTTATATCGTTGGTTATTAGACAGGCTGAAAGCTTTGGAACGTGCCGGTTTTTTCCAATCTATTCAAAATCAGGAGGGTGGGGCATTCCGGCAACGGGTACAGCAGCGGGTTCAGGGGCGTTATGCAGCCAGCAATCGTGCTTTGCAACAACAATTTCAACTGGATTTGGCACAATATGGTTATCAGCTCTAACGTTTTGCAGCCTTGCGCATAAAATCATGATAGCGGGGTAAAACCTTGTCGGGATGCCCTCTGACGGGAACCTTGCCATCTTCTATCCAGATTATCCGGTCACACAGTTCGCCTAATAAATTGGCATTATGCGAAATCAATACAATAGTTTTATTGGTGCGGATTTTTTCTTTCATCATCTGGGTGGATTTACGGTTAAATGCTTCATCGCCCACGCCCAGCACTTCATCAACCAGTAAAATATCAGGATCAACTTGAAATGCAACCGAAAAACCCAGGCGCGCGCTCATGCCGGAAGAGTAAGTGGCAATGGGTTGATCAAAAAAATCGCCCAATTCAGAGAAGTCAATAATTGCATCCATTTTGGCTTCAATTTCATGGCGTTTTACGCCCATTAACATGGCACTGAGAATGGCGTTTTCCCGTCCGGTCAAATGTGGCATGAAACCTAATTGCAATGACAGCAAAGCCAGACTGTAATTGCCAAAATTAATAATTTCTCCCCGATCCGGCTTGATAATACCTGCTAACAAACGCAGTAAAGTACTTTTACCGACACCATTACGACCGATAATACCCAGTGTTTCCCCTTTGCGGATTTTGAAAGAGAGTTCTTTTAAGGCCCAGTATTTTTCACCAAAAATACCGCGGCTACGCCGATAACACATGCCGACCTTATCAAGTTTCAGCATAAAGGTATAAGGGGGGTTATTCATGAGCAATAATCTGTCTGTTTATTAAAAATAATTGTACGCACTGAATTATAATGGAAATAACGATGAAGAAATGACATTTAAGTTAGAATTTTTTTAGCATTATGTGGAAAATGTTACCATATCATGTGATAAATAATAAGAAAATGTATCTATTTAGAAGATTATTTGAGAGACAGTCTATGAAAATACGTATCATTATTTTGGGAATTGCGGTTCTGTTATCGGTGCTGAATTTAACGGCATTTGCCAAGTCAGGCGCTATTTATGAATTTCAGTTAGACAATGGCCTGCTATTGCTGGTAAAAGAAGATCATCGGGCACCGGTGGTGGTCAGCCAGGTCTGGTATAAAATCGGCTCTAGCTACGAGCAGGCGGGTAAAACCGGTTTGTCACATTTACTGGAGCATATGATGTTTAAGGGTACAGCAAAGCATGGCCCAGGGGAATTTTCCCGCATTATGGCAGAGCAGGGGGCGCAAGAAAATGCATTTACCAGCGCCGATTACACGGCTTATTATCAAAAGCTGGAAAAAAACCGCCTGCCAATTAGTTTTGCAATGGAAGCGGATCGGATGCGGGGTTTGTTATTTGATGCTGCTGCCTTTGAAAAAGAACGTCAGGTGGTTATCGAAGAGCGCCGCACCCGCACGGATGATAAGCCCACGTCTTTAACCTATGAGGCGTTTAAATCCACCGCATTTCAAACCAGTCCTTACCGTAATCCCACCATTGGTTGGCCTAGTGACTTAAAAACCATGAAACTGCCTGATTTGCAGGATTGGTATCGACAGTGGTATGCACCAAATAACGCTATTGTGGTGGTGGTGGGTGATGTTAATCCACAACAGGTTTATCAGTTGGCACAGAAACATTTTGGCAAGCTGAAACCCAGCACGATTACCCCACCTACGCCGCGCCCGGAAGTCAAGCAGCATGGTATTAAACGGATTACCGTTAAACGTCCGGCCAAGCTGCCTTATTTGTTGATGGGCTATAAGGTGCCTGTGCTTAACAGTCAGCAGCTTGAAGCACATGAACAACAGGATGTTTATGCCCTGGAGTTGTTGGCTGCGGTATTGGATTATGGTGACAGCGCACGTTTGATGCGTGAGTTGGTGCGGGGGCAGGAAATCGCCACTACAGTCAGCGCCAGTTATGATTTATTCAGTCGTCTGGATGATTTATTTGTATTTAGCGGTATTCCCGCACAGGCTTATGACGTGCAGGCTTTGGAGCAGGCGATTCGCCAGCAGATTAAACGCTTGCAGACAGAAGTTGTCAGCCAGCAAGCATTACAACGCATCAAAACCCAATTTATTGCGAATAAAATTTATGAAAAAGATTCTGTTTTTTATCAGGCGATGCAATTGGGTGAGTTGGCGGCAACGGGTCTGGATTGGCGTCTTGCCGAGCAGTATATTGAGCAGGTGACGGCGATTACCCCCGCGCAACTGCAAAGTGTTGCTAAAAAATATTTTAATGATGAGCGTTTGACTGTTGCCGTGCTGGAACCACAGGCTCTTGACAAGACGGAAGATACGGAGCAGGTACAATGAAATATTTGCATTTAAAGGTGGCTATGGGTTTGGCTTTGATTTTAATATTTGCCAAAGCCTGGGCTTTGCCGGATATTCAGCATTGGCAAACCGATAACGGTATCCCCGTATACTTTGTTGCTGCATCAGAATTGCCGATAATTGATATTGAGATTGTGTTTGATGCCGCCAGTTCGCGTGATGGTGAGCAAGCGGGTATTGCTTTAATGACTAATGCCATGCTGGCTGAAGGCGCGGGTGGTTTATCAGCGGAACAACTAAGCGATGCTTTTGCCGATGCCGGGGCTGAGTTTGCTAATGATAGCTTGCGGGATATGGCTTGGTTAAGTTTGCGCTCACTGCGTGAAGACCGTTATTTACAGCCAGCCCTAAAGCATTTTTTGAAAATTCTGGGGCAGCCTGATTTTCCGCAAGCAGCGTTTGCGCGTGAACGTCAAAGGGTGTTGCAAAGTCTGGCTTATGACAAACAATCTCCGGCAAAGTTGTTGAGTAAAGCCTTTTACCGCAATTTATATGGCAGCCATGCTTATGCCAGTCCGGTTTATGGTACGCAAGACAGTTTGAACGCGCTAAGCAGTGCAGACTTAAAAGCATTTTATGAAAAATATTATGTGGCTTCCAATGCCGTCATTGCCATGATGGGCGCGGTGGAACTCAAGCAGGCGAAAGCCTTGGCGCAACAAATTAGTCAGGTTTTAAGTCCGGGACAGAAGCCGCCAGCGTTAGCGGCTGCCTCACAGATAGCCGATGCGCAAACGCAACATATCGATTTTCCTTCCACGCAGACCCATATTCGATTAGGGCAAATGGGTATTTCGCGTTATGCGCCCGACCGCTTTGCCTTGTCGCTTGCCAATTATACTTTGGGTGGCGGCGGACTGGTTTCGCGCTTAATGCATGAGGTGCGGGAAAAACAAGGATTGGCTTACAGTGTTTATAGTCGTTTTTCTCTGATGCGGGAAGCCGGGCCTTTTGTAATTGGTTTGCAAACCCGTACCGATCAAACTCAACATGCCATTACGCTGGTGCGCCAGATTCTGCAAGATTATGTTAAAACCGGCCCCAGCACGGCGGAACTGCAAGCGGCAAAAGACAACATGACGGGGGGATTTGCCTTAATGCTTGACAGTAATGCCAAGATTTTAAGCAATCTGGCGTTGATTGGTTTTTATGGTTTGCCGCTGGATTATCTGCATACCTGGCAAGATAAGGTTCGGGCGGTAACGTTAGAACAGGTACGTGAGGCATTAAAAAAACACCTGAATCCTGAGAAAATGTTGCTGATTACGGTGGGTAAAGATAGTCATTAATCTTTTACTTCAGGATTGAGCCGTTGCAGTGCAACGGCTCTACAGGTAGGGTGTATTTTTTTTATTAAACCCTGTCTAAGTTGAAAACTGAGGTTTTTGTCATTCCCATGTACGTCATCCCTGTGCAGGCAGGGTTGGGAATCCAGTCCTTGTGAACAGCGACTGGATACCTGCCTGCGCAGGTATGACATTACACGACTTTGAAGATTAAGCAGCAAAACCCTATGAAATCGGGCGTTCCATAGACCTGACAGGTTTTTAAAAACCTGTCAGGTCTTTGCTCCGGCAGTTCCATTCGAAGCTAACCTTCAAAGTCGTGACATTAAGAGAATATTTTTGTCGATTTCAAAGTGGATGGGGTTTACATGTCAAAAATCAATAACAACCCCGCCAGTTTATCCAAAGTTTCCTGATATTCCGCTTGCGCCTCAGAATCTGCAACAATGCCACCACCTGCCCAGCACTGAATTTGTCCTTGTTGAAAGCTTAAGGTGCGAATGGCAATATTACTATCCATTTGACCATCATAACCCAGATACCCAATCGTGCCACAATAAATACCGCGTTTGGCAGGTTCCAATGTATCGATAATCTGCATGGCTCGGTGTTTTGGTGCGCCCGTAATTGAACCGCCCGGAAAACAAGCGCGCAAAAGTGTTACGGCATCTTCATCGTGTTGCAACTGTCCGGTGATGGTGCTGACCAAATGGTGTACCGTTGCAAAATTTTCCAGTGCAAATAAATCAGGGACTTTAATGCTACCGGGAATACAGACTTTCCCCAGATCATTGCGTAATAAATCAACTATCATCAGGTTTTCTGCACGATCTTTTTCACTGTTTTTTAACTGTGTTTGAATCAGTTGATCCTGCACGGCATCAATATGGCGTGGGCGTGTGCCTTTAATCGGACAGGTTTCCACACGGCCTTGGCGAAGTTGTAAAAAACGCTCGGGTGAGGCGCTTAATATTTGCCCGTCCGGTAAGTTAATATAAGCGGAAAAGGGGGCCGGATTTTTTTGACGCAGTAACACATAAGCCGCCCAGGGATCATCCGAATCAGTAGCGGCTTTTGCGCTGAAGCAACGGGCAAAATTAACCTGATAACAATCCCCGGCATAAATCCAGTCCTGAATTTTCTGAAAAGCTTGAAAATAAGCTTGCTGCTCCAGGGTGCTGTGTAACGGTGTTTGCAAGTGCAGAGGAGAAGCCTGGGCTGGTATGGGTGCAGTCTGGTTAAAACAGTCATATAAAGCCTGCCAATGCGCTTCTGAATCTGTCTTACCCACCAGCCAGCTTTGCTTAAGCTGGTGATCGATAACCACTGCCCAGTCATAAATACCAATCGCCATATCAGGCAGTGTGTCAGCCTGGGTTTCAGCCTGGGTTTCAGTGACGGGCAGATTTTCCAGTGTACGTCCCAGATCATAGCCAAAATAACCCATTGCGCCACCATAAAAAGGCAGACGGGGGAAATTTTCTGGGGGTTTATGTGATTGATGAGCGCGTAAAATGCGCTGTAATAATAAAAATGGATCAACTTGACTGTATTGTGTCGGCGCGGTTGTTTTTCCGGCCTGCCAATGCTGAATTTCAGTCCTTGTGCCGCGCGTAGTCAGAGTAATGCGAGGTGTTGCAGCCAAAATATCATAGCGCGACCATCGGGAATTCTCAGTTTGCGCGCTATCGAGAAACATCGCCCAGTTTTGCTGGGCAATAGACTGAAAAAGACGGCTGCTGTCAGGATGATAGCTCAGTGGTTCACACTTCATCCGCCATAGAGTTCGTCAGGGTTAATAATAGGGTTGTTTAACACCTGTATGCTGTCTGTGGTGACCAGATTATAAAAACAACTGCGTCGTCCCGTGTGACAGGCAGGGCCGGTTTGATCGACTTTAAGCAAAATAGTGTCACCATCACAATCTAATAGCAATGCTTGCAGAATTTGCACCTGCCCGGAGGACTCTCCTTTACGCCAAAGCTTTTGCCGTGAGCGTGACCAATAACAGACGCGCCCCTTGCTCAGCGTTTCTGCCAGGGCTTCACGATTCATCCAGGCCATCATCAAGACTTCGCCACTGTCATATTGCTGGGCGATTGCGGGTAATAAACCGTCGCTGTTAAAAGGCAGTTGTTCAAGGGCTTCCGTCCAGGAGACTTGCTCACCTGCGGACATTCGTTCAGTTTGTTTAAAACAATTAGACATAATCAATTGTCACGTTTTGAGAAGAAGAGTCGCGTATAGTTGATGCTTTTATTTTCCATGCACAAGGTTAAAACCTTCGCCTTTCAGGCGAATAGATTTATCTCTAATGTTTAACGGTAAAACTTAAAATATGGGTTTTAACGCTAACACCCCAAAGGGGTATTTTAATATAGCCTGGGGCAACGCCCCAGGGTAGAAAATGACACGTTTACGCCCTGAAAGGGCAGGTTAAAATGATGGCAATATTTTAATTTACCCTTTCAGGGCGTGAATGGCACGGATACAATTCCAGGGGTGTTACCCCTGGCTATATTAATGCGCCCCGTTGGGGCTAAACAACAGGGCTTGTCCGCCCTGTATCTCGGCTTTCAGCCACCAAACGCTCTAACCCACCCGTCTTTTAGTGGGTGGTTGTTTAGTTAATTTGTCCCAAGGTTGAAATTTACCATCCTCAAAGTGTCCCTGCACTATTCCAGATAACATGTCAGCAAATTGAACGTTTCGATTTGAAGCACTATCGTATGGTGCAGTAGTTAAAGTTGTTGCAACCTTTTTTTCGAACCACAGTTGAATTTGTAAATAGTCATGCAAACTGTTACCGCTTTCTACCTTGTTGCTTTTGGGATCTGGCACAAATGTAACGCTTTGATATTGATGTATTATAACTCATTGGATTTTTGACAAAAAAAAGCGTGACCCCTAGATCCGGCATCTTTAGAAAACGCTTACGATACACAGTGTGCGTCGCGGATAGTCCAGGATTTACTCACGCTCTTTAATTGTAGCGACAAGACCAACCCTATATCAAGTTTAAAGACATATTTTTTTTACACAAGCGGTTACAATAGTGCGCTTAAGTATTAAATTGAGTCTAAATCAAACTCATTTATCGTAGCATTTTCAGCAAAAAAATATATGAGAAAAACGAATGCAAAATAAAACCAGGCATCCTGTTGCAGTATTAATGGGCGGTACTTCCGCTGAGCGGGAAATTTCTTTGCTCAGCGGACAAGCCGTTCTGGATGCACTTTTATCTCAGGGGGTTAATGCCATTGCCATTGACCCGGCAACCGCTGATTTAGATACATTATGCGCAAAAGAAATCGAACAGGTCTTTATTGCCCTGCATGGTCGCGGTGGTGAAGATGGTTGTATCCAGGGTTTTCTGGAAAGTCTGCAACTGCCTTACACCGGAAGTGGCGTTACGGGGTCTGCGCTGGCAATGGATAAACATTTAAGCAAACAAATCTGGCACAGTGCAGGTTTACCAACACCCGCATCAGCATTATTAAACGCAGATAGTGATTGGTCTGCGATTGTCCAGCGTCTGGGGCTGCCGCTGATGATAAAGCCTGCCAGTGAAGGTTCCAGCGTTGGCATGAGCAAAGTTGATAGCGCAGAAGCATTAGCCGCAGCCTGGCGCGAGGCTGCGCAGTATGATACCCAGGTATTGGCAGAACAATGGATAGATGGTCAGGAATACACCATTGCCATTTTGCATGAGCAAACCTTGCCCGCGATTCGTTTGGAAACGCCCCATAGTTTTTATGATTATGCGGCAAAATATGAACAGAATGATACCCATTATCATTGTCCTTGTGGCTTGGGCACGGAACAAGAGCAGACACTGGGCAAGCTTGCATTGCAGGCTTTTCATGCTTTGCACTGCGCAGGTTGGGGACGCGTTGATCTGATGCTGGATCAGCAGCAAAATCCCTGGCTGCTGGAAGTGAATACCGTACCGGGCATGACCAATCATAGTTTGGTGCCGATGGCAGCTAAGGCCAAAGGTATTGATTTTAACCATCTGGTATTGGCTATTTTAGAGACAGCCTCTCTTTAAGGCTGTGAACACAAAGTGAATGCCAGTCGAAAACCAACAAAAACAGTAACAATAAGTCCACGTCGGCAGGCGGCTTACCGTAAAAAAAATACCCGTGGCATTAAACCGGGCTATATGCTGACCCGCTTATTCAGTGTCTTTTTATTGTCGCTACTGGCTGTAAGCTTATCCTGGTTTGGCTGGCATTGGCTGCAACAGTCTCAATATTTAACTATTCGTCATATTGTATTGGAAGCGGTGCAAGCAGATGGCAAGCCATCTGCACAATTATTGCATTACGTGGATAAGCAGCAACTGCAAAAGGTGGTTGCAAACCATGTGCAGGGGAATTTGCTAACAGTTGACATGCAAGCTATTCAACAGGCAGTCGCTCAATTACCCTGGATTAAGCAGGTGCATATTCGGCGGCGCTGGCCTGACACCTTGAGTTTTCAGATTCAGGAGTATCACCCCCTGGCTTATTGGCAGGGAGATGATGAAGCAGCACAGGGTATTTTGGATCGGGATGGGCAAATTTTCACCTTGCCACAAACTTATGCCTTACCGGCTTTGCCACTGCTCAGCGGTGGACAATCGAGTATTCCTGCCTTGCTTATGCAGTACAAGATACTCAGTCCACTATTGGAACAAGCGGGGTTGCCAGTTCAAAAACTCAGCCAGAATCATCAGCATAACTGGCGGTTACAGGTTGCAAATGGTAGTTCTCAAGGACTGAAAATCATATTGGGCTATAGCCAACATCCTGATGGATTAAAACAGCGGATAAAGCGTTTTATCAAATATTGGTCACAAAAGCCGCAAAAAATAAAAAATGAGTTAGAATATGCTGATTTGCGTTACCAAACCGGTTTGGTTGTAAAGTGGAAAAAACTATAAAATAGCTTGAATTCGATATAAGCATTTTCAGATTAAATCACCTGAATCTGCCACACACTATTAATAAATCGAACTCAGTTTAAATACGTTCGGGAAATCATCAACGATGGCAAAAGATAAAAATCTGATTGTAGGACTGGATATTGGTACTTCCAAAATTGTCGCTATTGTAGGGGAAGTATCCAACAATCAAGTCGAAATCATTGGTTTGGGTCAACACCCCTCACACGGCCTGAAAAAAGGCGTGGTGGTGAATATTGACTCGACTGTACATTCCATTCAGCGTGCGATTGAAGAAGCCGAGCTGATGTCGGGTTGTGAAATTCATTCCGTCTATGCAGGCATTGCCGGCAGTCATATTCGCAGTATGAATTCCAATGGCGTGGTTGCCATTCGCGACAAAGAAGTCACCGCCGACGATATAGAGCGTGTCATTGATGCCGCGCGCGCAGTCGCCATTCCCGCCGATCAGAAGATTTTACATATTCTGCCTCAGGAGTTTGTGATTGATGCCCAGGAAGGCATACGCGAGCCTGTGGGCATGTCCGGCGTGCGCCTGGAAGCTAAGGTGCATATGGTGTTTGGCGCAGCCAGCGCGGCCCAGAATATTATTAAATGCGTGCGTTTATGCGGCCTGGAAGTGGATGATTTGATTCTGGAACAATTGGCCTCCAGCACCGCAGTGTTAACTGAAGATGAAAAAGAATTAGGTGTTTGTCTGGTTGATATTGGCGGTGGCACTACTGATATTGCAATTTTTTCCAATGGCGCGATACGTTATACCGCAGTGATTCCTATTGCCGGTGACCAAATCACTAATGATATTGCCGTAGCAATGCGCACACCCACGCAATATGCGGAAGAAATTAAAATTAAATACGCCTGCGCTTTAACCAAGCTGGCTAATGCCGAAGAAATGATCGAAGTCCCCAGTGTTGGTGCGCGTCCACCGCGTTTATTGGCACGCCAAACCCTGGCAGATGTCATTGAGCCACGTTATGAAGAATTATTAGGTCTGGTACAGTCGGTCATTCGTCGCAGCGGCTATGAAGATTTAATTGCCGCAGGTATCGTTATGACGGGTGGCACCTCAAAAATGGATGGTGCCATTGAACTGGCGGAAGAAGTATTCCATATGCCGGTGCGTCTGGGATACCCGCGCCACGTAACCGGTCTGGTTGATGTGGTGCGTAACCCGATTCATTCCACTGGCGTAGGCTTATTATTGTTTGGGCAGCAACATCGTCATACCCCGGTTTCAGAAATGAATGCCCAAAATAACTTTCAAAGTATTCTGAGCCGTATGAAAAACTGGTTTCAGGGTAATTTTTAATGGTATATAGCATTTAATTCGCGTTATAATAAAAAGCTGTGCATTATGATGTCACGTCTTATCATGATTTGATTGACCATAGAGAAAAATGATCATATATGATTATAATATTTTCCAGTGGCAAGATAATTGCTGCCAAAGTCAGGAATAACGGTCACAAGCAGCAGATAGGAGTGAGGATGAAATAAATGCAGAAACTGGGCGCAGAATTTTTATTTATTTTCAAGGCGTGAAAACAGGCGCATAGCAAGCTATGTAACTGTTTTCACAACGTAGAAAATGGAAAAAAAGACCAGCCAAGTTGCTGAAGTTATAAAATTCTCACTCCTACAGTAAATAGTGCAGCAATGATAAACAAATATTCCGGTTCAGCCAGGTTTGATGAAATCAACAGATATGGCATAGGAGGTTATGAACGTGTTTGAATTAGTAGATACCTACAGCCAAAACGCTGTAATTAAAGTTATGGGTATTGGTGGTGGTGGCGGCAATGCGGTAGAGCATATGCTGGCAGGCAGCATAGAAGGCGTTGAATTTATTGTTGCCAACACCGATGCGCAAGCGCTGAGTAACTCTTCAGCCAGAACCGTGCTGCAACTGGGTACAGAAGTCACTAAAGGCTTGGGCGCTGGAGCCAACCCGGAAATCGGTCAGCAAGCTGCGCTGGAAGATCGCGAACGCATTATGAGCGCGCTGGAAGGCACCGACATGATATTTCTGACCGCTGGCATGGGCGGTGGCACGGGTACTGGTGCTGCGCCTGTGATTGCCCAGGTTGCCAAGGAAATGGGCATATTAACCGTTGCCGTTGTCACCCGCCCCTTCCCTTTTGAAGGTAGAAAACGTGCTGCTATTGCCGAAGATGGCATTAAAGAATTGAGCGAACACGTTGACTCATTGATTACGATCCCGAATGAAAAACTGCTTAGTGTACTGGGGCGCGACACCTCATTGCTGGACGCGTTTAAAGCGGCTAATAATGTATTGTACAGCGCAGTGCAAGGTATTTCTGAACTGATTACCCGTCCGGGTTTGATCAATGTTGACTTTGCCGATGTTTCCACTGTCATGCAATCAATGGGCATGGCGATGATGGGAACCGGTTACGCCAGCGGCGAAGATCGTGCGCAGCAGGCTGCAAAAGAAGCCATTTCCAGCCCATTATTGGAAGATATTGATCTGTCAGGTGCACAAGGCATACTGGTGAATATGACCGCAGGTCTGGATATGACCATTGGCGAGTTTGAAGAAATGGGTGCGGTGATTGAAGAATTTGCCTCTGATAACGCCACGGTGGTCGTCGGTTCCGTCATCGATCCAGAAATGAGCGATGAAGTTCGGGTAACGGTGATTGCCACCGGTGTAAGCCCGGCAGTGCCTGCAATGCAACGTGCAAAACCCACAGAGCGTGAAGCGCGTCCGGTGGAAGTGGTGAAACCCGTAGCTGCACCACCTAGTCCGGCAGTTGTTGAAGTCGCAAAAACCGTACCTCCGACTCAACCTGTTCAAAAACCGGCACCTGAGACAACTAATTATGCAGATTTTGATCGCCCCCCCTTGGTGCGTCATAAAACTGCTGAAGTCGTTGAAAATAGTGCAGCACAGGAAAAAGAAGCCGATACGGAATATTTTGATATTCCCGCTTTTCTACGTCGTCAGGCTGATTAGCAGCCAATTGTATTTACCTGGGAGTCTGTCAGGCTCCTGGCGCGGTGTTTATGGCCTTATGTCAAACACCGCGTTTTAGCTTATATGTCCCGGAGAATGGACTGATAATGATAAAACAGTGTACCCTGAAAAATGTCATTCGGGCGATTGGCGTTGGCTTGCATAGCGGTGAAAAAGTCTATCTTACTTTACGCCCAGCACCCATTGATACGGGTATTATCTTCTGCCGCACCGATTTAAATCCGCCAGTAGAAATTAAAGCCTGCGCTAAAAATGTCGGGGACACACGTTTATCCACCAGCTTGATTCAAGATGGCGTGCGTGTATCCACTGTTGAGCATTTGTTGTCAGCAATGGCTGGTCTGGGCATTGATAATGCCTACGTTGAAGTCAGTGCTTCTGAAATTCCGATTATGGATGGCAGCGCCGGACCTTTTGTATTTTTATTACAATCGGCGGGTATTGTCCAGCAGGAAGCCGCTAAACGTTATATTCGCATTAAAAAACCCATTCAGGTTGAAATCGGGGATAAACGTGCCGCTTTTGAACCTTACGAAGGCTTTCGGATTCGTTTCAGTATTGCCTTTGACCACCCCGTGTTTAAGCGCAGCAGCCAGCAGGTTGAAATTGATTTTGCAAACACCTCCTTTATCAAAGAGGTCAGCCGCGCGCGTACCTTTGGCTTTATGCACGAAATTGAATTATTACGCGAACAAAAACTGGCCTTAGGTGGCAGTTTAGATAACGCGATTGTGATGGATGAATACCGGGTCTTGAACGAAGATGGCCTGCGTTATGAAGATGAATTCGTTAAACATAAGGTGCTTGATGCCATTGGCGATCTGTATTTATTAGGACATAATCTGATTGGCGCATTTACCGGACATAAATCGGGACACGAACTGAATAACCGCTTATTACATACTTTGCTGGAAGATGAAGATGCCTGGGAAATGGTGACTTTTGAAGATCAAAATATCGTCAAAGAACAACATGCTTTTTTGCAGCCTGCCTTTGTCTAATCCCTTATCTATAAGCAGTTGTCTGAGTGTTTCACCTGAGACGCTTGAGAAATTATTGGATACTGTGTTGTAAAATCGCCGTATGATACACACCCTGCAACTACAAGACTTTGTGATTGTTGAATCGCTGCAATTGCAACTGGAATCCGGCCTGACCATTATTACTGGTGAAACGGGTGCGGGTAAATCTATTATTGTGGATGCTTTAGGCTTGCTGCTTGGTGGTCGCGCTGATAGCGGCTTTGTGCGCCAAGGCTGTGAACAAACAGTGTTAAGTGCCAGCTTTACTGTCACACCCGCAGTGACAGCCTGGTTGGAAACTCAGAAAATTCCCTCAGAACAGTGTTGTATACGCCGCATCAT
The DNA here is from genome assembly GCF_030378065.1 of Candidatus Venteria ishoeyi. Classification (GTDB taxonomy): domain Bacteria; phylum Pseudomonadota; class Gammaproteobacteria; order Beggiatoales; family Beggiatoaceae; genus Venteria; species Venteria ishoeyi. The sequence continues at coordinate 14,180 of NZ_JAUCGJ010000040.1, forward strand.
CAATGCCAGTGGGCGTTCCCGCGCCTGGATTAACGACCAAAATGCAACTATTCAAAAGCTGACCGAATTAGGTGATTTGCTGGTTGATATTCACAGCCAACACGCACACCAGTCTTTATTACATGCCGATACCCAGCGCCAATTACTCGATGGCATGTTAAGTCCCAATGATTTACTCAATCAGGTACAAAACCATTACGCAAACTGGAAACAATTATCTGATGAGTTGTTAGCTATAGGGGGCGACAGTGATGACCGGGCTGCGCAACTGGCTTTGCTGACTTATCAGGTTGAAGAATTACAAAAACTGGATGTTGAAAATCTACAATTAGATGCCTTAAACGAAGAACATCGGCGTCTAGCCCATGCCAGTCAATTACTGGATACAGCGCAGCAAGTATTAAACAGTCTGGAATCTTCTGAACCGGGCGCAGGTTCCGCACTGGCCTTATTGGGTCAGGCCAGTCGTCAACTGGAAGCAGCGCAAAACCATGACAAGGCACTGGAACCAGTGACTGAAATGTTACTTTCGGCACATATTCAGGCGCAGGAAGCCAATAATGAATTGCGTCATTACATAGACCATCTGGAAATTAATCCACAACGACTGGACGAACTAGATCAACACATCAGCCAGCTACAGGATGTTGCCCGCAAACACCAGATCGCGGTTGATACTCTGCCTGAACACTTGCAAATACTCGAAGATCGCCTGCATGCCCTGGAAAATTATGAGCAACGCGCAGCAGAACTGGAGCAGGCACAACAACAAGCACTGGACTTATACCGTCAAAGTGCGCAACAGCTTGCTTTACAACGCCAACAAATGGCGGCAGAACTGGAGCTGGCTATCACCCAGAATATGCAGCCTTTAGGCCTGCCAAATGGTCAACTTAAAATTAAGCTGAATTTTAATGAAACTGCGCAGCCCACGCTGCAAGGCAATGATAAGATAAGTTTTCTGGTCAGCACGAACCCAGGGCATCCGCCAAAGCCACTGAATAAAGCTGCTTCCGGTGGTGAACTATCGCGTATCAGTCTGGCTATACAAGTTGTAACTGCGCAAAGTGGTGAGGTCGATACCCTGGTATTTGATGAAGTTGATGTCGGTATCGGCGGTGGTGTTGCTGAAATTGTCGGGCGCAAATTAGCAGAATTGGGGCAGCATCGCCAGGTATTGTGTATTACCCATTTACCGCAAGTGGCTGCCTGTGGCCATCATCACCTGCAAGTGCAGAAAAATAGCGCAGAAAATCAAACCCATACCCAAATTTGCACCCTGGATGTTGACGCGCGTATTGAAGAAATTGCGCGTATGCTCGGTGGCGTGGAAATCACCCGACATACGCTGGCTCACGCCCGGGAAATGTTAGGCATACACTAATGTCAGTTCCGGCCCGCAAACTCAGCGAGATTATTCCGGTTCCCGCAACCTATGATCGTGTTGTACAAAACCTGACACTGGATAATCGTACTGTACAAGCGGGTGATGTATTTCTGGCTTGTCAGGGACAAAAGCAACATGGACGCCAATATTTGGATGCTGCAATTGACGCAGGTGCGGTTGCGGCACTGATTGAAGCCGAGCATGAAGGTTTGGAATGGTTTCGTGACATTCCTTGTATCCTGGTTCCTAACCTTAACCAACGCGCCGCAGAATTAGCTGCATCATTTTATGGTTTTCCCGCCTCTCAACTCGCCTTGCTCGGCGTTACCGGTACTAATGGCAAAACTTCTGTCTCACATTTTATCGCCCAATGCCTGCCTCCGCCTTGTGGTTTACTGGGTACAACCGGTTATGGTATCTACGGACAATTGGACAGTGGCAAACATACAACGCCTGATCCGGTTAATTTACAGCGTTTTTTTGCACAACTGCAACAAGCCTCTGTAAAGCGGGTGGTCATGGAGGTCTCCTCTCATGCCCTGGATCAAAACCGGCTTGCAGGTCTACATTTTGAAATTGCCATTTTCACCAACCTCTCGCGTGATCACCTGGATTATCATGGTGATATGCAACAGTATGGACTGGCGAAACAACGTTTGTTCCATTGGCCGGACTTAGCCTATGCCATCATTAATATTGATGATGACTTTGGCATAAAATTACTGGATAAGCTGCCCGAAACCGTCGCACCACTCAGCTACAGCTTAACTAACAACAAGGCTGATATTTATCCACAGCATATTCAGGCGCATCATAACGGTTATCAACTGCAATTATGTACGCCAAGTGGTCAGGGGAAATTGCAAACCCAACTACTAGGGCGCTTTAATCTCAGCAATCTGCTGGCAGCACTGGCGGCGCTATTGTGTTTAAAAATACCTTTAAGTCAGGCATTATCCGCATTGTCTGAAGTACAGGCAGCACCAGGACGCATGGAAGCCATACCTGCAAACAAGGCCTTGCTGGTTATTGATTACGCCCATACCCCTGATGCCTTAACGCAGGCATTGCAAGCCTTGCGACCACATTGCACGGGTACGCTATATTGTATTTTTGGTTGTGGTGGTGAGCGGGATGTCGGTAAACGCCCACAAATGGGAAAAATTGCCGAAGACTTTGCAGACCGTTCTGTCATCACCAATGATAACCCTCGTTATGAAGACCCGGATGCTATTATTCAGGATATTCTGAGCGGTATGACAAACACACCTACAATTTTACCCGAGCGCACTCAGGCAATTAGACAAACGCTGTTGCAAAGCCAAAAGGGCGATGTGATATTGCTTGCCGGTAAAGGTCATGAAGATTATCAGGATATCAAAGGTCAGCGCCTGCCTTTTTCAGATCGCCAGCAGGTTTTAGCATATTTGAAATCAGGTTAATGTTTTTTAACAGAAAATAGCTCAATTCAGTATGTATTATCAATCATTTAGCATGAGACGGAAGCAGTTTTCAGCTATAGAAGCTTACGTCGAACTCAGGTTCAAGCACAATGTCACAACCCAGTTCCCAGTTTCTCAAATTTCACAATTGGTTATTAACGCATCTACCCCAGCCTTCAGAAAATACAATACGTTTATTATTGCTGGGTGAAGCTGACCCAGCTTTAAAAAAATTGCTGGCTGAACAAGCTTGCGTTCTGGATACGCAGGTTTTGGATGATTTTATTAAAGACCCTGTAACAAGCCCCACCTATGATGTTTTATTATTACTCAATTGCCTGATAAATTTTGCAGACATCAGCCCTGTTTTTGAGCAGGCAAAAGCCTGTCTAAAATCTGATGGTCGCTTGTTATTAGTTGAAATTGTTGCTGATATTAACCATCCAGAACCTCACTTTTCTCAACAAACCACGGCTGAAATTGAACACTATTTTGCCGCATCCGGTTTTTTTTGTCGCCACCACTTATCCTATCCACTGACTGTAAAAAAACAAATGCATTGTGGCGAATATCAGGAGTGCTGGGATCTCAGACCCGATATTTTTAAGGTACGTAATTATCGACCTGGTGATGAGTACCCTATTCTTGATGCTTTTCAGGAAATTTTTTCCACCCAGCGCAGTAAAGCGCATTGGCTATGGAAATTTGCGCAAAACCCTTTTGGCCCACCGATGGCCTCCCTGGTTTGGAAGGGTCATCATTTATTAGCACAATATGCCGCTTATCCTGTACCCTTTTGGATGCAAGGCGATAGTTTCCTCACTCAACAAGTGGGTGATATTTTTATAGATCCACAATACCGAGGCATTGGACGAGGGCAAACCAGCTTATTAGGGCGCGCGTTTCGGCATTATACCCGGGTTTATTGTGAAGGCCAGATTCCTTTTTTTTATAGTTTTTTAACAGGCACGCATTTACGTTTTGGTAAATTATTTCTTAATTATCAATGTGTCACACATGTACAGGAATGGCATTTACCAGCAGCAACAATACCGAGATTAAAGCAAGCAGAGGATCGTTGGAACTGGCTGCACGGTTATAAGATAACGGAAACAGAAACAGTCGAGGCCTGGGCTGATGAAGTTTTTGTACAGGCACGTAATGCTTATGGCAGCTTGATTGCGCGTAACCAGCAATATTTAACGTGGCGCTACCAGAACCACCCCGATCAGCAATATCATTTTTTTGTCATCTCCTTACATGGCAAGGCATTAGGCTGGTGGATCTGCCGCGTGGAAAATCAGATATTATTCCTGGGGGATGCCCTGTTTGTACCGGGAGAACAGACACTATTTGCTGCACGCCTGGGTTTAATCAAAGCATTTACCCGGATGCAAAAAAAATACGGTGCAATTCGGCTTGTTGTTGGCTGGTTTGGGAATAATCCCCAATGGTGGGTCGAGATATTAAAAAATCTAAAATTTACTGCCCAACCACAAAGCCAAGGCTTAGAGTTATGTGTTTCGCCTTTTTCTCAAGAACCAGAACTGAAGGTATTGCAGGAAAATCATTATTATACACAAGGAGATAGTGATTTATTTTAATGATATTGGTTTTATTTAATATTTGTTATGCCAAAATGACTAGAATTTATTATGCTAAAATAACTAAAAAAAGAATAAGAATTAGAACAACAATAAAAATAAGCAAAACTTAAAAAAGAGCGCAAAACCTAAAAAAAAGCACAAAACCCGGTTCACTTCAAGTCCTGCTTTGAAGTGACTTATCCACCACCAATGGAGGTACAAACATGCGTGGTTTGTACGAAATTTTGTTGTATTGGAATAAAAACCTGAAAGTATTCATTGCTGAAATCCCGGCATTGGGTGCAAAAGTCGATGGACTTACCTATGAGGAAGCTTTAAAAAAAGCAGAATCACATATTTATCATCAAATGCACGGTAGACTTTGTTAAATAACAGGTATTGTTATGAAAAAGCTTCTTTTTCGCAGATTTTTAAGGTTAAAAATACAAAAAAGTTGCTTTTATTTTATGCTGATTTTTATTGGCATCTTGTCGATATCACAAAGGATAATACCGCTTCCTTTGTGGTTTTGGCAAAACCATTGTAAATCAGGATCTTTTAAAATGGAACCCATCTCTTTACCCGGTACAAATGCCAGATCTTCAAACTCACGACTGACTGCGCACATGATCTTCCAGAACTTCTGGCAATAATCCATATCTTGCAAAATTGAGGCGGCAACCAAACCATTTCTTGCCACCATCCAATTCCAATAATCATCATTTAAGATAACTTCCACATTTTGCAGATAAGTAATATCCCGTAGCCATTGGCGTAATTCTGGATTATTCTGGCGCTGTGCGGGTTTGGTTTGGTTAAAACGGGTCGCCACCAAACACTGACACACTTTATAACGTTGTAAAGTCAGTGCTTGATATTCTGTTTGCTCCAAAATAATTAAGGCACGTTGATACCAGTAACTGGCTTTCTCTGCCCATTTATCTGGCGCATTACGATTAAAATAAAAGGCATGATCAAAATAAATATGTCCCAGCAACCATTGCAAACGACAAGCGTTTAGGTTTTGCGCATCAAGTGCCTGATGATTTTTTAGCAGCACTTCCAATGTGTTCATGTGTTCACGAAACATCTTTTTTGAAAAGCGTTCTTTCCAATCTGCATATTGCTTGAATAACAGATTCAGATATTCAGGATAAGCTGAAGGTACCACGCGCTGATGCAGTTCCCGAATAATCATGTTAGAGGTTTCATTGACTGTATAACCGGGCTTTCGAAAAATACGCCCGATAGTGCTTAAAGCCAGGCCACTTTCAATACTGATGCGTTCCTGGGACCAGCCAGTTTCTTTTTTTATTTCATGAAGATATTCATACATACTCATGGGATAATGACTCTTTATTTATAATAATCAGGCAAATCTCCATATTCATTACTGGAAATCTGTTGAATTTTAAAATTATTCACCAAAGGAAATTCCATACAATGCTAAGTATCGTGCTAAGCTTATCAAACTCAACAAGAGACTGAGATTAGTCTATCAATTTTTTGGTGTGGAGTATGTGTCTTTTATCTCAAAAAATGACATAAAATTGAAAAAGTTTTTATACTATTTCGTTACATTTAACAATAAGTTGTAATAAAATAATTACATCTGCTGTGAAATATGGAGTACTAAAACCAGAATTTTAAAATTTAGGGGGGGAGTATGCGAGGTTATATTTCGAGATATTTAAACAGGATGGGTAATTTCTTCTGAAGCCCGCCACTAACGGACGGGCTTCTTTATTCAGCGTTGTTAGATCCCGTGATTAAAGCATCATACCTCTAATCATAAAATAAACACTGGCAGAAAAAATAGCAGCAACGGGTACTGTAACAAGCCATGCAGCAATAATCTTTTTAAATGCATCTCTTTTTACATATTTCTTTTTCTGGATGGATTCTCTAACTCTTAATTCCTCTTCCAGAACTTTTTCCTCTTTTTCAAGCATATCATAAAGTTTACCAATTTCTTTATAAACTTTTTTATCTTTCCTGTCATCGGGAAGATCTAACAATTCTTGCAGATTATCTCGATACTGCTCAAGTTTATTTTCTTCCTTCTCAATTTTTCTTTCTTCATCCTCCAGTTTAATGACCTCTTTATGATCCTGTAAATATTCCCTTAAGAAACCAACGCCAAAGATGCCGCCAATTGCAATATGCGTAGAACTGACAGGTAGTCCTAATTGACTGGCAATAATAACAGTAATCGCGGCAGCCATGGCAATGGAGAAAGCCCGCATTTGATCAAGTTCGGTAATTTCCGACCCCACCGTTTTGATTAATTTCGGGCCATATAATGCAAGACCAACCACAATACCAAGCGCACCAACCGCCATCACCCACAACGGGATAGCAGCTTTTGATGCAATACCACCGCTTGATACCGCGTCACTGATAGCTGCCAATGGGCCGATGGCATTAGCAACATCGTTTGCGCCATGCGCAAAACTCAACAGTGCTGCTGCAAAAATAAGTGGAATGGTGAATAAAGCATTGATGCTATGTCTGGTGTTTGCTAAATCTTTTTTACCCGCAATACGTTTGCTAAGCAATAGATAAACAATGGCAGCAAGGATAAGACCAAAAATTGCGGCAATGGCAAAACTGGGTTTTTTCTCATCAGGTAAAAATACCAATATATCAACAATATCAGGCCAAATTTTCTTGAGTCCTTTTAATGTCAGGTAAGTTGTAAATGCCCAGGTCATAATTGCGACATAAACCGGCACCCAAAATTTACCAGCAGCAACCTTATCCTCTTTAAATACCATGGTTTTCTTAATGGAAAACAAGAACAGTGCAGCAATAATGCCACCCAATACAGGTGATATCACCCATGAAGAAGCAATTTTACCCATTGTCCCCCAGGAAACAATTGAAAAACCACCAGCAGCAATACCAGCGCCCATTACACCACCGACAATTGAGTGCGTTGTAGAAACCGGTGCGCCAAACTTGGTGGCAACATTTAACCATACACCTGCCGCCAGAAGTGCAGCCATCATTGCCCAGATAAAGCTATCAGCATCACCACCAAAAGCATCGATATCGATAATGCCTTTTTTAATGGTGCCAACCACATCACCACCGGCAATAAATGCACCGCCAGCCTCAAATATACCCGCAATAACAATGGCTCCTCCCAGTGTTAAAGCTTTTGAGCCAACCGCCGGACCCACATTATTAGCGACATCATTGGCCCCAATATTCATCGCCATATAGGCACCAAAAAGTGCCGCTATCACTAAAAAGGCATTGGTCGGCAATCCACCCATGGAATTGTAGCTTAGAATAAGCACAACTATCATAAAGATAATGACAATACCAAATTTGGCAAAATCCCCCTTGCTTGATTGTGCTGCATCTTCCATTTTGCTCAATAGCTTAAACATCTTATACCTTCCTTTTTTAGCTATGTTGAAAAAGTATTTTTGAGCTGGTAAAAATATCAGTCTTATTATTTTTGATTCTTATCCATTATTTTTTTGAATTTATTAGTATTTTTATTTCTTTCTCGTTTTAACAAAAAACATTAATAGTATAAAGATGAAATATGACAGGATTATGACAAAATTAGAAGTAAGCATTCAGCGCCCCTAACATACTTATCCTGTATGATTTTATATATCCACAAAATTTATGTGACAGTATAATACCTGAATTTATAACACAAAGTTGGAAAACTATTGAAATCTGATAGTTTGATTTCACTGAAGTTTATTAGTAGATTCTAATTCACTAAATAAATGAATCAGTATTTAAGTATAGAATAAATATGCAGAGTTTGAGATATTTTTAGATTTTATGTCATAGATTCAGATAGTACAGATTATTTAGATTCAAAATGCTAAGCTTGTGCCGTTTTTTAAATTGCTACTTCCCACAAATTAAAAACAATAAAAATCTATTTCAGGAGTCTTTACATGGAAGCAAAAGTCATCAATAAACTGAGCAATAAAGCCATTAAGCAATCACGCACTGACTTTTTTAAGTTAGGTGCAGGTTTGTTATTTATGACGCTGGTGCTGATTTTCACCTATCTCAATAAAGGTCATATTCCCCAGGTCACCTTTTTAGCCATTGCGGCCATGGTGGGTGGTTATATGGCAATGAATATTGGCGCTAATGATGTCGCTAATAACGTTGGCCCGGCGGTAGGCTCTAAGGCTTTAACCATGACGGGTGCCATTATCCTGGCAATAATATTTGAATCTGCCGGTGCTTTGATTGCAGGTGGAGACGTGGTTAGCACTATCAAAAAAGGCATTATCAGCCCTGATATGATAGATAACTCAACCATATTTATCCGCGCCATGCTGGCAGCCTTGTTGGGGGGCGCGATCTGGCTGAATATTGCCACCGCCGTTTCCGCGCCAGTTTCAACCACACACTCGATTGTCGGCGGCGTTATGGGTGCGGGCATCATGGCTGCGGGCTGGAATATTGTGAACTGGAAAACTATGGGCATGATTGCCTCCAGTTGGGTGATTTCACCCATCTTAGGCGGTATTATCGCAGCGCTGTTTTTATATGCTATTAAAGTCAATATTTTTCATCAGCAGGACATGGTTGCTGCGGCACGCCGCTTTGTCCCCGTTTTACTGGCAGTGATGGGCTTTGCTTTTGTCACTTACCTTGCAATGAAGGGTATCAAAAAAATTATTAAACTGGATATGCTGACAGCACTAATGCTTGGCGCAGGCACAGGCGCTGTCACCTATTTTTTAACCCGCCCGATTATTACCAAAGCCGCTACAACACTCAAAAATGAGCGCAAGGAAATTAACACCTTATTTACCATTCCCATGATTTTTGCAGCCGCTTTATTGAGTTTTGCCCACGGCGCTAATGATGTCGCTAACGCCATTGGGCCGCTGGCTGCAATTAACGATGCTTTAATGACTGGAGAAGTGGCCAAAAAAGCCAGCATTCCTTTGTGGATCATGTTGGTTGGTGCATTGGGTATTGCCCTGGGTCTGGCTTTATACGGCCCTAAACTGATTCGCACCGTGGGTAGTGAAATCACCGAACTGGATCAAGCCCGTGCCTGGTCAATTGCCATGGCTTCAGCGATTGTGGTAATTATCGCCTCCTGGTTGGGGCTGCCAGTCAGTTCCACGCATATTGCCATCGGTGGCGTGTTTGGCGTGGGTTTCCTGCGCATGTATTTGTGTTCAGGCTATGAACATAGCATGGAAGAAATCAAAAAAATGCATATCCAGCAACAGGAAGAAGAATGCGATAAATTGCAGGCAAAAATTAATGCAGAAACTGATCCTCAAATATTAAAACAGCTATGCATGGCTTTGGAAGACAAACAAGATGCGTTGGAAGATGCGCTGAATAATAAGTTGGAGTACAGCAAAAAAGAGTGTAAACAAATTGCAAAAATTGAAAAAGATCGCTGCTTGAAAAAAGATATGCTGCTTAAAATTGTGGCAGCCTGGTTAATCACCGTACCGGTTTCTGGCATACTGGCGGCATCAATTTATTTTATAATGGATAAAGCATTATAAAAAAACACTTTACAGTTAGTGGCTTACAATTTTTTCAGCCTTGCTAAAGCCACTAAGTTTTTTTGCGGCGCACCCCGCGCAATGCCGTTGCTCTGAGTGGGTCATCGGGCCAGTCGTGCTTGGGGTAACGGCCTTTGAGTTCTTTTTTAACTTCGGTATAGGTATTGGCCCAGAAATTAGCCAGGTCTTCCGTGATTTGTACCGGGCGGCGTGCCGGGGACAGTAAATGCAGGCATAAGGGGACTTTGCCGTTGGCAATGCGCGGGTTTTCCCGCAAGCCAAACAGTTCCTGGATACGTACAGCCAGCACGGGGGATGCGCCGGGGTTATATTCTAAGCGCAGCCGTGAGCCGCTGGGTACCTGATAATGACTGGGGGCCAGTTGTTCTACGGCCTGTTGTTGAGACCAGTCCAACAGGTTGCGCAAAATGCTGAGCATATCCAGTTTTTGCAAATGACTGAGCCGACTCATGCCATTTAGCCAGGGTGCCAGCCACTGTTCCAGATTTTCCAGCAGCGCCTGATCGCTGCAATCCAGCCAGTTTTGTTCTGGAAACCAGAGGCGCAAGCTCTGCACACGCGCCTGCCAGGCGCGGCTGTCCGGTGTCCACGGCAATACCTCCAGACCGTTCTGGCGCAGGCCGTCCAGCAATGCAGCCAGGCGCTGCGTTGTGGGGATGTCTGTCAGTATTCGAGTTTCCAGGCGTAAGGCGCCCAGTGCCAGCACTTCTTCCGCTACGATAGCACCTTCGTGCTTGTTCCAGCCAATGTCTTCACGTGTTTCCAATAAAGCCGGTAAATACTGCTCAAAACTGCTGCGTTGCAGGGGGGCAGCCAGATGAATCCAGGCTTCACCCTGTCCCGCATCCAGCGCCGCGGCAACCAGATAATCCGCACCTGCCGGGGCTGAAGTCAGTTGCGCACCACGCCCATTCGCCAGCAGATAACGTTCATTTTGTGCAGCACGACGAGCAGCAATACGATCAGGATAAGCGCAGGCCAGTAAAATACCCGCAGCATCTTCCGGCGGTATTTGGCGCTTTTGTTTTAATTTCTGTCGCCAATGTTTGGCTAATTGCGCAACCCGCGCACAACGCGCCGGGTCTGCGCCACATTGCAGTGCTGCCTTGCGCCCCTGCTTGCGAAACAAATTCAGCGCCTGCAAACGCGGGTGCATGTCGGCATCACGTTCCTGGCGATGTATCAGGATGTCCCGTTCCGACAATAAGGCGGTCAGATCGCAAGCCAGTTCCCCCCAGCCCAGATTTTGTCCGGTTGCCAGCATATGCGCCAAACGCGGATGTGTGCCCCATTGCAGCAAAGCTTTACCAGCGGCGCTTATCTGTTGCTGCTCATCCAGCGCCCCCAATTGTTGCAATAATTGCTGGGCTTGCGCCAAAGCGCCTGCCGGTGGTGGTGTCAGCCAGCGTAGATCAGTTGCTGCGCTGCCCCATTGCGCCAGTTCCAGCGCCAGCGGTGCCAGATCGGCATGGCTGATTTCTGCTGGTGTATGGCTTGCCAGCGCGTTTTGTTGGCTTTCTGACCAGAGTCGATAACAATGCCCCGGTGCCAGTCGCCCGGCGCGCCCCCGGCGTTGTTCGGCAGCCGCGCGGGAGATGCGTTGCAGCGTCAGCCGGGTCAGGCCGCTGCGTGGATCAAATTGCGGGCTGCGCCGCCAGCCGCTGTCTACCACCACGGTAATCCCTTCAATGGTGAGGCTGGTTTCGGCAATGGGGGTTGCCAGTACAATTTTACGCTGCCCCGTTGGTGCCGGTTGAATTGCTGCTTGCTGGGCCTGATGAGACAAGTCGCCAAACAGCGGATGCAGGCTGACGTTTGCAGGTAAATCATTCAGCAACTGGGTTTGTACCTGGTGGATTTCTTTGGCACCGGGCAGAAAGGCCAGTATATCACCGGCTTGTTCCGACAAAATCTGTTGCAGCATCCGGCTCATGTGCGCTGCAATAGACTGCCGTTCATGATTGGGCGGGTGGTAACTGACGGATACCGGAAAGCTGCGCCCGGCACTGCTCAGCAATGGCGCGTTATCCAGCAGTTGGCTGACTGCGCCAGCGTCCAGGGTGGCTGACATCACCAGCAGTTTGAGATCCTCGCGCAACACTTGCTGCGCTTCCAGGCAAAAGGCCAAAGCGGTATCCGCGTGTAGATTACGCTCGTGATATTCATCGAAAATCACCAGCCCCACGCCTTGCAGTTCTGGATCTTGCTGCAAGCGGCGCGTGAGTATGCCTTCCGTGACAACTTCAATGCGCGTGTCAGCGGAAATCTTGTTTTCCAGGCGAATGCGATAGCCCACCGTTTTGCCGACTGGCTCGCCAAGCTGATTCGCCATATAATCTGCCACCGCGCGCGCAGCCAGCCGCCGTGGTTCCAGCAGCAGTATGCTTTGACCGCGCAGCCAGTTTTCTTGCAGCAGCGCCAATGGAATCCGCGTGGTTTTACCCGCGCCCGGCGGGGCCTGTAACACAACGGCGCTTTCATGCGCCAGATTGTGTTTTAAATCAGGCAGTATGGTTTCTATGGGTAAGGTGGAGGACATGAGACTTAATTCCGTACAGATTACATCTACTGCCAGCCTTTAACTGTAAAGTCAGTTCTCATGAGGTATTTCATACGCTTTTCTCCAACAGCCCGAATATTTCTTCAACAACACCTGCCAAGTCCGGCACTTTGGCAGGCTCAATGCCACTTTGTGTGTGCTTGTGATGCGCAAATTCTAAAGCCGGTTTGTGTGCGGCATTATCGTAGCGAAAAATCAACGTATGGTCACGGGTTTGATAATGAAACGAGTACGCCAACTTCTCGATTTCATTCTCGGTATCCAGATATTCGGTGAAAAATAACCGGGACTCGTCCACGAAAGTCAAATTGCCTTTGATAAGCCCCAGGGTATCGGTGCGGATATCGGTTGTCAGTTCGTAATCCAGAATCAGGCCGGTAGCGGCGAAACCGTTTATCGCCATGCTCAAATCAGCGGCGTAGTCACTTAACCACATATTTCACCGCTTGCAACTCTGCCAAGTCCGCCTGGATACGTTCCCGCAGCTTAAACTCACCCAACCAGGTGATGTAATCGGCATCGCCGCCCGCCAAGTCTTCAGCGCTGCCATTGTGCAGAAAGTCAGCGGAAGTACGTTGGTATTTAGTTTCAAAAGCACGTAAGGCTTTATCCGTCTTGCGCAAGCCCAGCATCAAGCGCTGAACTTTTGCAGCGACAGCTTGTTGAATCAGTTTTTCGCTATGGTGTTTATCAGTGGTGATTTCAAGTTTAAGCATTCTGGAATTCCTTATCTTTCAGGTGCATTACTGCCTCAGGAGTGAGGATGAAATAAGTGCAGGAACTGGGCACAGGATTTTTATTCATTTTCAAGGCGTGAAAACAGGCGCATAGCAAGCTATGTAACTGTTTTCACAACGCAGAAAATGGAGAAAAAGACCAGCCAAGTTTCTGAAGTTATAAAATTCTCACTCCTCAGGACGATCATTACGCACCACGGCAATTTTGTCATGTCGGTGGTTTTTCAGGCTGTTCAGGAATTTGCTCAAATGTTTTGCCAGTTCTCCAGCGGGTATGAGCTCGTCTTTGCTGTAAGTAATCATGGTGACTCCAGTTTCTCTCATGTATCCCATTGTTCATTGTCACGCTCATTGTACATCCCTATCCGCTTGCAGTTGTACCAATAAATCCTGCATATCATCAGGCAGCGGCGCTTGCCATTGCTGCATTTCCCCGGTTTTGGGATGTTTCAGTCCTAATTTTGCAGCGTGTAACGCTTGGCGCTTAAAATTTTTCAGATTATCCTGTAAAGCCTGTGGGCAATCGGGCAATACCTGATAACGCCCACCATACACCGGATCACCAACCAGAGGATGTCCCAGGTGGGTCATATGCACCCGAATCTGGTGGGTACGCCCGGTCTCCAACTTGACTTGTAATAAACTGTGAAAACGAAAATGCTCAGCCACGCGGTAATGCGTAATAGCGTTTCTGCCACCGTTAACCACTGCCATTTTCACCCGCTGACGCGGATGGCGACCAATCGGTGCGTCCACCGTGCCCCCGGCAATTAAGACACCGCGCACCAGCGCCAGATATTCCCGCAAAAATGCACGTTGCTGTAATTGTTGCACCAGCACGGTATGCGCGGAAAGTTGGCGCGCCACCACCAATAAGCCCGTGGTTTCTTTATCGATGCGATGAATAATACCGGCGCGGGGGAGATGCTCCAGCTCCGGCGCGTAATGTAACAAGGCATTGACCAGGGTATGATCCGGCTGTCCGGCACCGGGATGTACTACCAGCCCTGCTGGTTTATTGACAATAATCAGATATTCATCTTCATAAACAATATTTAAGGGAATATTTTGTCCAACCCAGGGCACCTCAACAATGGTTTCTGCCCTGAGTTCAATTTCCTCTGCACCCAATAACTTAGCCTTAGGTTTTGCCGTATGCCCATTGATTTTTAACAGGCCCTCGCGTATCCATTGTTGCCAACGGGCGCGGGAATATTCTGGATAAAGTTGGGCAAGCGCCCGATCCAGTCGTTGACCGCGCATTTCCAGAGGAATTTTCGTGTTAATATGTATATTTTCTGACATGTTCTTTTTCTGGCTGGAAGATTGTTTATGCAAATTGTGATGCAAACCCCAAAGCAAAGCTTTGGAAAATTAATGCGTTTGGCTGTCATGGGCGCACTGATGTCTATGCTGTTTGCCTGCGCCTCGGTGGATTCCATCAAAGATGAAACCCGTGGCTGGTCGGTGCAACAACTCAAACAGGCGGCGCAAACGGCACTGGCTGGGGGCGATTATGAACACGCCATCCGTTATTATGAGATTCTGGAATCGCGTTACCCCCTGGGTAAATTTGCCCAGCAGGCGCAACTGGATATGATTTATGCCTATTATAAATCAGAAGAGCCAGAATCTGCTGTGATTGCCGCTGAGCGTTTTATTAAACTCTATCCCCGTCATCCACACGTTGATTACGCTTATTATATTAAAGGGCTGGCTGATTTTAACCAGAATTTTGATTTATTACAGCGTTATTTACCAATTGACAACAGTGAACGCGATCAAGCCGCCAGCCTGCGCTCGTTTCGTTCTCTTTCCGAATTGCTGCGCAAATATCCAGACAGCGAATATGCCGATGACACCCGCCAGCGTTTAGTTTACCTGCGTAATAATCTGGCTGCTTATGAATTACATGTTGCCGACTATTATATGCGTCGCCAGGCTTATCTGGCAGCGGCTCAGCGCGCGCAATACGTGGTGCAGCATTATGACCGCACGATTGTGGTGCCGGATGCCTTAGTCATCATGGTGAGCGCGTATAAAGAAATGGCTTATCTGGATTTAGCGAAAACCGCATTACAAGTGTTACGCCATAATTATCCAAACCATGTGCAACTGAATCAATTAGCTGAAGGTTTAGATGAGCCGATAAGTAAAACACCTCCCGCATAAATATGAGGATTGCCTTATGTTTTCAATAAAAAAAACAATCATATTGTTTTTAGGCTGTTTGTTTTCTGTACAGGTTCAGGCATTACCTGATATCGCGATCTATGGCCTGATGGATAATCAAATTGTTGCCAGCGTGAATGGGGAATCTGTCACGCTCAGCGCTGGTGACAGCCATCAGGGTGTTAAGCTGATTCGCTCAGACAGTCTGGAAGCAACGCTGGAAATTGAAGGCAGGCATTATCGTTACACGCTGGATGAAGGCATACAAGCCGGTTTTTCTGCTAAAGCCCCGGAAAATAAAGCTGATCGCTTTCGGCTTTTTGCCGATAATCAAGGCATGTTTCATACAACAGGGCAGATTAATGGCAAAAGTCTGCCTGTTTTAATTGATACGGGGGCAACCTCAGTCTCCTTAAGTGAACGCATGGCAAAATCTATTGGCCTGGATTATTCACAGGGTCAAAAATTACAAGTCAGCACAGCAGGCGGTGTTGAAGAAGCTTATTTAATCACCTTAAATTCAGTAAAAATCGGTAATATTCAGCAAAATTATGTCGAAGCCGTGGTGATTAAAGGTAATTATCCCACTGAAGTTCTGTTGGGCATGAGTTTCCTCAGAAATTTGGAAATTCACCGTGGCGGTCATTACATGGACTTACAAAAAAAATAAAAAAAATAAAAAAAATTTTTGTCGCATTGAATATTTTTTACCTATCCGCAAGTAACTGCGCCAGCGGCTAAAGCAATCGCAACCGTGCCAGAGGGCACGGAAAGCAAGTAAATAAGTAGCTGTCCAAGAATAGCAAAATAGCTGATTTTTGAAAATTTAATTTTTATTTTTCAATTAGTTAAAATTTTAGTTTTCTGAAAAATCAAGTTCTTGGACAGTTCCATTCAGCTTATCAAATAACATTTCCTGCAAAGCCAAAGCCAGTGGTAATTTTTTGATATCCAGCACTTGTTTTGTCATAGACAATGCTTCCGTATAACCTTGTTGTTTGAACGCTGATACCGCCTGACGCAGTTGTTTGTCTAACAGAAAATTTTGTAGTGCAACGAGCATCGGATCACGTTTTAATAACAGGCTGTGTTGGAGCAATCTTAAGGCACTGGCGGTTTCTCCTTGAGCTACCAATAACAAAGCCTGGTCGCGCAGTGCCAGCGCTTTTGCCGCGCTGGACAAGACCTGGCTGAGGTCACTGCCACAGCGCGGGCAAACCGGGTCGCTTTTGAGACGCGCCCGACAAATGGGACAGCGTTCCATCAACTTTCCAGATAATAGAGTATATCGGCAAGCTCTGCTTCAGGTTCTTGCAATCCGGCAATATCATTGTCGGCAATTGCTTGCTTAAGTATACCCATGAGCCGCTGCATATCTTCACGGTCATCATTGGAAGCCTGATCCAGCATCCGCTGGGTTTTTTCCACCAAGGCTTCCGCCTGGATAACTGCTTGATGTTGACGGGTGATTTCGGAAGCTTCAGTTTGACTATGTGCTTCGATAAAACCATCATCTGCCGTCTGCTCTTTAGTATCAAAAATATGTTCAATACGTTGACGGGCTGTTTCCAGTTCTGCGCCTGCAAACCGGGCAATCGCGTTTTCGATAACGATGGATTTTTCCAGGCCGGTACACTTTTCCCAGGCTTTAACATTTAATACGCCGTCTAAATCCAAATCCAGTTTAACCATGATTTCGTTGCCTTCCGGTACATCGCTCAGACCTTCAATATTAAACATGCCAATTTCGATATTATCCAGCGCATCTGTCGCTTCACCCTGATAAACATCAACCTCCACGACTTTCTGACCATCATACAGCGTATAAAAAACTTCTGATTTACTGACGGGTAAGGGGGTATTTTTATGAATAATCGGGATATATTTATGCTCATACATCATACCGCCAAGATTGCCAAGCGCACTGGTACCATAGGTATAAGGCGTAATATCTACCAGCACGGCGGAAACATCACTGCCCGCAATCATCGCGCCCTGGATAGCAGCACCGGCAGCAACGCATAAGTCGGGATCAATTTCAGCATGGGGCTGAAGTTTGAATTTTTCCTGCAAGCGTTCACCGATTAAAGGGGTGCGGGTACTGCCGCCTACCAGCAAGATTTCGTCTATATCCGAGACTGTTAGTTTAGCCCCCGTCAAAGCCGTATGCACTGCTTCCAGCGTTTCTTCAACATAGTCGTCAATCATGACTTCGTAGTCATTGCGGGAGAGTTCCAGTGATAAATGTACGGGTGCGCCATCATGTTCTTCCAGGTATTCCTCTTGGATGGCAGCAAAGGGGTTGTCGGACAAATTACATTTAGCCAGTTCTGCTGCGCGGCCTATACGGGCGATGGCTTTACGTGATTGGCTGACATCCAGACCGGGGTATTTTTCATCCAGGTGTTGTAAAATGTGTTCGATAATTTTGGCATCAAAATCATCACCACCAAGCTGGTTATTACCATGACTGGCGAGGACTTCAACCACATCATCCTCAACCCCCACCACGGAAACATCAAAAGTACCACCGCCCAAATCGTACACCAATATTTTTTTATGGGCTTTATGTGCTGTCTCATAAGACAATGCCGCAGCAGTGGGTTCGTTGATGATACGCATCACCTCTAAACCCGCAATTTCGCCTGCTTCACGCGTGGCCTGGCGCTGAGTGTCAGAAAAATAGGCTGGAACAGTAATCACCGCTTTGCTGACACTTTGTTTGAGGTAAGCTTCGGCAATGGCTTTCAGGCGTTTAAGAATAATCGCCGAGATTTCCTGCGGGCTGTAGTCCTGTCCCGCCATATTGATTTTGCTATCTTCCCCCATTTTGCGTTTAATGGATTTAATACTACGCTCAGGGTACAGTATGTATTGATTTTTAGCGGATTCACCGACCAGTAATTCGTTGTTATCACTGATGCCGACAAAGGAAGGCAACATTTTATCACCCTGGTCTTCAATAATCGTGACCTTGCCGTTTTCCACCACAGCCACTTCAGAATTGGTTGTACCTAAATCAATACCAATAATTATTTCACTCATCTCTCAACCTTCTGGTTTTTAACAACTTTAACTTCCGCCATACGCAGTACTTCATCGTTCCAGGTAAAACCTTTACGAAACTCTTCAGCCACCGTGCCGTCTTCATGCGCTTCATCTTTAATCGTTTCAATCGCTTTCATGCGATGGGGGTCTAAAATACGACCAAAACTATCAATTGCCTTGACCTGATGTGTCGCTAATATCTGCTCTAGTCGTTGCAACGTCATTGCCTGCCCCTCCTGGATACTGGCGATAAAATGCTGCTCCTGGTCACAAGTGCCAAACCAGTGAGATTTGGGTTGAAACGCATTTAATGCACACAAACCGGCATCTAACCGGTCATAAAGCTCAAGAAACTCCAGAAGCAGGGTCTTGCTGATTTTATCCAGTGCCTGTTGTTGGGTCTGCTTGCTTTGCGCAAGTTCCGTATTCAGGCGCTCATGGCTATTTTGCAAAACCGTAAAAGCCTGTTTAAATTCCTCCAGAGCAGATTTGAACTGCCGTGATTCGATTTTAACCTCATTACGCAAGGCCGCCATTTCTGTGAACAGCGAAAACAGATCGGCTTCTTTATCCGCCTCAATATCCGGCTCGACTGCATCCAGATAGCTGGAAAACTGTGCTAAAAGTTGTTCTTTTCCAGTGCCTGTCATGCTTTGAGGCTCTCTGCCAGTGCCTGCATAAACTGCGCTTCTGTGGGTCGTTGCTGTGTATTATTGTGCTTGAGTACATGTCCCATCAGCGCTTCACTGTGTGGCGGCTCATTGTAAAATAGCTGATAGACCAGGCGCTGGCGTTTACTGGCAATCGCTTCAAAAGCGGCGCGAATCTGCTGAAATTGTTCGGGGTAGCGCTCTGGCGGATAGGCTCGAACTTGTTGTAAATACGCTTTTTTGATGCTTGCATCATCGGCATCTTCCGCCACATCTAAAATATCAAAAGGTGATTGCATTGTTGTTGTCTCTGTTAGAAATCAATATCTACGCCTGCATCCATGAGTAGCGATTTCACTTCAGGTGGCATATCTTTGAGTATTTTTTTACGTTCTGATGGTGACAGGCTTTTTATCATGTTGACGATACCTTCAATGACGTTATTCTCTGCTTCCTCAAAGTCATTATCATCATCATCAAAGCCCGTGTCAGCGAAGGGGAGTCCAGCGTGTTGCTTGATAATCTGCTCAATACGCGCTGCCGTACGCAAATCATTCATATCATGTGCTTCTTCAGCGGCTTCAACCAGACGATAGTGCATATTATAAGTTAAGTGCTGCTGCTGACCTCTGAGCGTTGCGCTGATTTCATAAAAAACCAACAATGGCTTAGAATCCTGTTGTTTTAAGGCTTGGCGGGTACAGTATTCTAATAAATCATAAGCTTCAAGAGTCAGGAAACACTCAGCCAGGTTGTACCATTGCGTTTCAGAAAGTGTCTGCTTCAGAGATTTTTTTAAGATCGGACTGATTTCAGCCAGCGCATCAATGAGCAATGCACCAATACCCTCTTCATAATAGGCTTGCAACACAGCGACCAGGAGCATAACTTCGGTTTTATTCGGGCTTATTTTCTTGATTTCCGGCATTAAAGACACTAATGCACTGGGTTTTACATCAACACACAGCGCTTCGGTGCAAAGACGTAAATAAGCGCATAAATTACCGCCGGATTGGCTAATGCCGGTTTGCAGCAGTGCTTTAGCTTGCTCCTTATGGTTTTCCTCTAATGCCAGTAAAGCCTGATTAATGCTGAGAACACCACTCTCCTGACCATTGCGTTCCCATTGCTCAGCGGCAGCTAACTCCTTATGCACCAAGTGTAATCTGCCGACTTTAAATTGTTTGCGGGCATGCGCGACATGAGATGAACGCAGGAAATTTTGTGCTTTGGCATTAATGGGATCAATTGTTAAGATTTTTTTGGCAAAGCCCGCTGCTTTTTTATGTGCATTTTTGGTTCTTGCCGCTGCTACGGCTTCCAGCAATATCTCAATATCTTCGGGATATTCCTGCAAAGCCGCCGCTACCCAGGATTGATAAGACTTTTTATAATTGGATTGTTTATAGGCGCTGATTAAGTGTAAATAGCTGGCCTTGTCATTGGGATCAAGACTTAAGCTGGTTTCCAGATTATGCAGAACACCAGGATCGTTTGCAGGCAAGTCTTTATTCAAATGGCGTAATACTAAAGCAATTTTCAAATCCACATCGGTTTCTTCTGCCGGGGATGCCATTTCAAGCTTATCAATATAAAGCCGCCAGGATCTCTCTGCTAAATAATGATCTTTGCGGTGTTCACAGGACAAAGCCTCAAGACGATATTTTTCTGCCTGGCTTAAGGCCCCAAAATGACGTTCAAATATGCCCGTTGCTTTATTGAGATAAGGTAGTAAAGCTTTACAAAAATATGCACTCTCTTGCTCACCAAAAAACCGTTTATTTGCTACAATAAAGTCAAATAATGCCTTATCCCCCCCTTTTAGCTGTATTTTACGAAAATCACCCAGCAAACGTAACTGTCGTTTATCCCAGCCTTGCAAGGTAGCAACAAAAGTCTGCTGTGCCGGGCCAAGTTTTTGATAGCTTTCTATAAACAATGCACCTTCTTGTTGCAGCAAGGGGAGCATACGACCCAATGCAAGGTAAGGTGAATCGGGTTTAAGCCGGGATAAGCGCTGCTCTATTTCCTGAGGTCCTGCATCCAAAGACAACAGCGCATTAAGGACGGGGCGAAAATCACGATAAGGCGAACGTGAACCAATGGCCTTCAGACTGCTGGCAAGTGTATTTTCATCGCCCTGGCAATAGGCTTTTAATGCAGCTTTAGCGATGGGATAATCTTTAGCCAGGGGTGAATCTGCATCCAGCATTGCCACGATATTTTGCTGATCTGCCGCTAACAAATGCGCACCAATCATAGCCGTTAAATGCGTTTGTTCTTCCCGGTTCAGCTCAACAGGGGGCGCGTTGAAAATACGTATGGCTTTAATATAAGCCCCCGCAGCCAGCAGCCATGTTATATAACGTGGCAAATGCGAATGTTGTTGACAGCTATGCGCGCGGCTTTCCCATAAATTTACCGCCTCTTTGTACAAACCTTTAGCTGCTTGAGACTCGGCAGCTAACCAATAAGCTTCACCCAGCGCATCTAAATAATCCGGTTGCTGATTTATTTTCAGCAAGCGTTTATAGTTATTAATAGCATCTTTATAAGCACCTGATTGCAGTTGCTGCCGCGCTTTTTTTTCAAGATGTTCAGGGGATGTGGCAACTACTTTGTGATGCGCATGTTTTTTCTTACGTGACATAATATAAAATAAGCAAGTTATAAAAAGTTAAAGAATTATATCTCATTATCAAAAATTGCAATTTTTTTTAGTCATATTCCCGATCTTTCCATTGTCTTAAAGCCGCAAAAACTTCTGCCGGACTGTTCAGCGCTTTCCCCGCATAAGATTCAGCAGCTTGAATCACGCTGCTTTTATCAAAACGTAAAAATGGATTGGTTTGTTTTTCCAGGCTCAGTAAGCTCGGCACTGTGGCTTTACCCTGTTTACGTTGCTCCTGAACACTGATTTCCCTGGTTAATAAATCAGCATTATCCGGCTCCACCCATTTTGCAAAACCAATATTATCCAAAGTATATTCATGGGCGCAATAAACCAGAGTCTCATCAGGTAAGTCTCGCAACTTTGCCAGTGATTGCTGCATTTGCGCCATCGTGCCTTCAAATACACGACCACAACCGCAGGCAAACAGCGTATCACCACAAAACAACAGTCCGGGCGTGTAATAAGCAATATGCCCAAGGGTGTGTCCCGGTGTATCCAATACCGTGAACACCTGTTGGCTTTCCGGCAGTTGCACCTGATCGCCTTGCTGCAAAGGCTGATTAAGACCCGCAATCGACTCCTGTTGGGGGCCAAACACCGGGATATTGGGATAGTGGGCTAATAGTTTGGTAATGCCATCAACATGATCCCAATGATGATGGGTAATCAAAATTGCTTTTAAGCTTTTCTGCTTTTTCTTCAAAACCTGCAAAATACTATTTGCATCACCGGGATCAACCACCCAGGCAAATGCTGTATCCGCCTCCTCCAGCAACCATTGATAATTATCACTGAAAGCAGGTATTGCTGTGATTTGTAACATAAAAATCTCCATTATCCTGATGAAAGGTAACTCGCAACAAATAATACTCCCATTTCACTGCTCTTTTTACCCGTTTTCCGCGTTGTAAAAACCGTTACATAGCTCACTATGTGCCGGTTTTCACGCCTTGAAAACGGATAAAAATCCTGCGCCCGGCTTTGGTTCTTATTTCATCCTCGTTCCTAAAAGGCAAGTGTCCACCACAAATCAGTGCCTTGCAGCACAATTATCAGTTGAGCACCCAGCAGGCCAGAGCCTACCTAGGAGGCTGTCCGAGAACAGAGGCCGTAGCGAGGGAAAGCTGGTTTGAGGCAGATTTTTTCATTATTTGAGGCGAATATTGGGTATATTTAACGAAAATAAGGGAGAAATCTGACCAAATCCAGCTTTTCCGCAGTAGGTCTTGTGTTCTCGGACAGCCTCCTAGGAGCCTGTCCTAGAGCAATTGGCGGCAGAAGGTTTTCTGGAACGGTTGCAAGGGAAATATCGGCTTAAACATGCCGCTGATGCCCATTATCATGGCATCACCTATGCCTTGCGCGGACAATCTATAGATATGGTATTCCCCCAGAAAAGAGAGAGATGCAGGGGTGGCAACAGTGAGTTGCAACGATTATTGCATTCTCTTTTTGCTGAATCCACTTTAAAGACTAAAGTGGATAAAAAATAAGGAACGAGGATGAAATAAGAACCGAAACCGGGCGCAGGATTTTTGTTCATTTTCAAGGCATGAAAACAGGCGCATAGTGAGCTATGTAACTGTTTTCATAACGCAGAAAATGGAGAAAAAGGCCAGCTTGGTTTCGGGAATTATAAAATCCTCGTTCCTAAAAGGAGTCATCAACATGAATGCTTGCCATTTAGTGGTCGTGCGCCAGGCTGAAACGGACTGGAATGCAGCAGGTCGCATCCAGGGTCAGGCGGACAGTCCCTTATCTGTCAAGGGGCAGGGACAGGCACGCTGTCTGGCAAAAAATTTACAAAACCAACGTTTTGCAGCACTGTATAGCAGCGATTTAAGCCGTGCCAGAGAAACGATGACTATCGCTATGGGGCAGCGCGTACAACACACCACGTATCTGCCTTGTTTACGTGAGCGCCACCTGGGGATTTTCCAGGGTTTAACCCATGTTGAAGCGGAAGCCCTGGATGCGGCTTCCCACCATGCCTACCTTTCCAATGATCCCCATTTCACCATACCAAGCGGGGAAAGCCAGCAAAGTTTTTGTTCCCGCAGCCTGCAATGTCTGGAAGACTTAGCCAATCAACATCTGGGGGAAGATGTATTGGTTATCACGCATGGTGGCGTCATTGGCTGTTTGTTGCGCTACACGCTGGGCATCCCGTTGAGACAAGTCAAACATTTCCGGGTTGATAACGCGGCTATTGCCCATTTTACCTATTCACCGGAGTCAGCCTGGTTTATGGAATGCTGGGGCGATATACGCCATCTTGATGAGCGGGGATTTTGTTGATTAAACATGAATACCTCAACAACCGCCTGGGCTGGATAATTGCGAAATCAGCACGAACTGGTTATGCTTGGATTGTAACTTTCAGATAAAAGTGTGGTAGTCCTGTATCAGTAGTGATTAGGGATAACAGCCCTTCAAGGGGGTGTTATCCCTCAGCGAAAAGATCGCAATTCATATTGCAGTGACGTGGAATGTGGAAACGAGAGAAAGGTAGCAAGAACATTGTATTGTGCTTGTTCCTCCGGGAAATTTGCAACCCTTTCAAAGGAGCCAGGGCCTCGGCTTGGATGTGAGAAATGCCCAATCCCATGATTGGACTCCTTTAAATCGATCCACTGGCGGATAAATGAATAAAAATCCTGCGTCCAGTTCCTGCACTTATTTCATCTTCACTCCTCAGTTTTATTGAAGAATGCCCACCTCGCCCCCACCATTGCTGCATTGCTCTTCCCGGTTTTTTTAAATTCCATATTCTACTCACAAGGAAATACAATGGCTTTAACAACTCCAGTCCCTACGGAAATTGAATACCATCAACAAAGCCGGATGTTAAATATCCGTTTTGGTGATGCGCAGGCATTTGAATTTAGTGCAGAGTTTCTGCGGGTGTATTCGCCTTCTGCCGAAGTGCGCGGTCATTCAGAAGATGAGGCGGTATTACAGATCGGTAAAGCGGACGTTAAAATCGAGAAAATTGAGCCGGTTGGCAACTATGCTATCGTGCTGCATTTTGATGATGGACATGATACCGGCATTTATTCCTGGGAATGGCTCTACCACCTGGGCGTGGATCAGGATACACTATGGGCCGATTACTTAAAACAACTGGAAGCCGCTGGCGGAAAACGCGCCCCGACTTCATAACCGGAGCATCGTTGCCATGAATCAAGCCTCTCCCGCATCTAGTGAAGCCGCCACTGATACCCCTCCTATTGTTGATAAGGGTGCTGATAAGGCTGCCGATACTGTGGCAGATACGGAAAAAACCACCCATTTTGGTTTTGAGCAGGTGCCGGAAGCGGAAAAGGTGCAGCGGGTACGTCAGGTTTTTGATTCGGTTGCCAGTAATTATGATTTGATGAATGATTTGATGTCGCTGGGCATTCATCGCTTATGGAAACGTTTTACCATCGACCTGGCGGGGGTACATCCCGGCTGGAAAATTCTGGATCTGGCGGGTGGCACGGGCGATCTGGCAGCCGCTTTTGCGCCACTGGTCGCGCCTGAAGGTGAGGTCATACTTTCAGATATTAATGCCGCGATGTTGCAAGAAGGCCGTAATCGCCTGATTAATAAAGGTTTGACTCAGGGTTTGAATTATGTACAGGCCAATGCCGAAGCCCTGCCCTTTGCCAGCAATCATTTTAATCTGGTAACGATGGCATTTGGCCTGCGTAACGTCACCAATAAACAAGCGGCGCTGGAATCCATTTTTCGGGTGTTAAAACCCGGTGGGCGTTTGTTGGTGCTGGAATTTTCTGAAGTGAAACTGCCCGTGCTGAAACAAATGTACGATCTGTATTCCTTTCAGATTCTGCCCCGCCTGGGTGAAATGGTTGCCAAAGACGCGGAAAGTTACCGCTATCTGGCAGAATCCATCCGTATGCACCCAAACCAGGAAACCTTAAAGCAGATGATGGAACAAGCTGGTTTTGAGCGTTGTTCTTATCATAACCTGACCGGTGGCGTGGTCGCGCTGCATAGCGGTTATAAGTTCTAAGGTTGGCATTATGCTCAGCAACAGCATTTTAGAAACCCTGCTTAATCAAACCCTGGCGCTGGATAGTCTCGCGGCGCGGGAAAGCCAGCATTTAATCGCTAAAGACCTGGGTATTATACTGGAGGGCGTGGACATCCATTGGTATCTGGTCGCCCAGCCGCAAAGTATACAAGTGCTGGCACAGCCGCCACAAAGCCTGCAAGCAGAACTGCACGCCCTGCCGTTCAGTCTGTTGCGCTATTTGCTCAGCCCACCCGCCAGTCCACTGAGTGCTTTTAATATCCACCTTAGCGGTAATCACAGCGTGGCTATGGCGTGGATGGATTTCCTGCGCAGCATGGAAATCGACTGGGAAGCGTTATTTGCGCAAATCTTAGGCGATGTTGCCGGACATGGCCTGAATCGCTGGTTGACGGATTTACATGCTGGACATAAGCAAAAACATCAGGAGTTTGAGAAAAACCTGGTGGAGTTTCTCCAGGAAGAACGCCATTTATTGCCCAGCAAAGCCGAAGTGGATGTGTTCATGAACGAGGTTGATAGCTTGCGCGATGATTTAGAACGCTTGGAGCAGCGTATTGATAGAGCCTCCTAGAGCAGAGCTTTGCCTACCAATTACACTTACACGACAGCAGCAAAACCCTATGAAATCGAGCGTTCCATAGACCTGACAGGTTTTTAAAAACCTGTCAGGTCTTTGCTCTGGCAGTTCCATTCGAAGCTAAGCTTCAAAGTTGTGTAAAATTACTATCTTGCCCCCCCTGTTTCACCCAATTATCCAAGTGCTACAACAGTGGCTATGCTTTTTATTTTGTGCCTTCTTTTATTGATATTTTTATTTTTTATAGCAATATTGATTATAAGTTCAATCAACCTATTAGACCCTATAAATCACATACAGGGTTTTTAATAAACCCTTTCAAATGCATTGCGAAATAACCTGTTGAAGCTCTATTACCTGAATCCGTGACGTAAATTCAAAAAAATTAAATAATTAACTTTATTAAACAGCAATATAACGTTTAAATATAGGCATCATCCACTTCACCAACCAAGTGAATCATGCCAAATATTAAATTAGAG
>NZ_JAUCGJ010000041.1 GCF_030378065.1 Candidatus Venteria ishoeyi
ATGGAATGTCAAATCTTCACGAGCGGGGGGCGCGGGTAATTTACGTGGCATGTAACCTTCTCGGGTTTAGTTTTATGATGACTGGGGGGTATTTTAACCTTTTTTGAGTGAAGCGGGAATTGCTGATGATGTGTATTGACAAACCTAACGGCTAAAATCAGCAGCGGATACGTCCGCTGAATTTTTTTGTTATGCATCGTTTTTATAATTTTCAATCCATTCTTCTATTTGAATTTCGAAGTTTTCCATTTCTTTTTCACTCAAATTATCAGGGACATATTCCATTTGCAACCATAATATAATATGACGTATTATTACCTCGAGAGGAGCCTCACTATGCTGTTTTATTTTTTCCGCAATTTGAGTTATTGTCAACTTTACATCATCAGACAAAATTATTTTTCTTTCATTTGTATCGACCAAAGCATCTCTTAAAAACTCATTGATATCATCAATCGCCTGCATTGCGTCTTCACCGTCTTTAGTGTCAAGCCATTCCCCAAATCCATCAATGAAATTATCAGGCTGTTCACTAACTGGTTTAAAGATATTTCTCTTTTTTTTCTCAAACATCATTTCAAAGTGATTTCCTTCTGTGTTTTGTTGAAAGTATTTGAATCAATAGCATAATGTGGTAGGCCCCTGGAGAGGTTGTCTGCTTGATCTTCCTTGTTCCGCGGCATATCCGCCGGAACAAGTGGCTATATAGTTTCTGCATAGCATCCTAAAAAATACCCTTGTAATGCTATCAGGGTCAAAACTCAGCATGTACTAGCTGTATATCATCCCGTATGGCATGTTATACGGGAAACCAGATAAGTCGAGAACCCAACATATCCGATTAAAACCGGTAAGCTGCTGGGGGGTAATTCAGAACTTGCTACAAATTTATTACAGCACATATTACATTAAGATTGCAATCAATTGATTTAGTTGATGAGCTGTATAGTAATCAAACCTATAACCAATGGATTAAGAGCCTATTGCAGTGCAATCATGGCTAAAAATCAGAAGGATATTTCCTGCAAAATGACTAAGAATATAAAGGGGGGGGGACTGACTTAAAATTTGCTACAATTTTGCTACAGCAGCATTATAGTTAATTTGTAAATTATTGAATAAAATGGTGGGTCGTGCTGGATTCGAACCAGCGACCAGCGGATTAAAAGTCCGATGCTCTACCAACTGAGCTAACGACCCATATTGGGGGGG
The DNA here is from genome assembly GCF_030378065.1 of Candidatus Venteria ishoeyi. Taxonomy (GTDB): domain Bacteria; phylum Pseudomonadota; class Gammaproteobacteria; order Beggiatoales; family Beggiatoaceae; genus Venteria; species Venteria ishoeyi. The sequence goes on from NZ_JAUCGJ010000041.1 coordinate 1,213, forward strand.
GATTATTGATGGTGGCCAGAGGTGGAATCGAACCACCGACACGAGGATTTTCAGTCCACTGCTCTACCGACTGAGCTATCTGGCCCGTGTCCAAACAATCCGCGTATTAAACAATACTACGGCTTGGCTGTCAAGATTTTTTTTATGTTTTTCGGCAAAGTTTATGAATATGTTTGAGCTTTTTCAAACGACGTAAAATTTGTGCCAAATGTTGACGGTCTGTTACCAGGATTTTTAATATCACCTGAGTGATATTGTGATTTTGCCGGTTGCTTTCTATTGACTCAATATTAATGCCTAATTGCGCAAGGCGCAGGGTGGATTGTGCCAAGCCGCCGGGGGTGTTGAGCATTTCCAGGTATATGGTGACCGGGAATTTGCCCTCAATGTCTTCTGCCCAGGAAAGATCGGGGCAGCTATTTTGCATTTGTTGCGCCAGTTGTGGACAGTTTTCCCGGTGTACGGTAATGCCCTGCCCTGGTGTTATCAGACCTTTAACCGGATCACCAGGAATCGGGTGACAGCATAAACCCAATCCAACCACCATGCCTTCACTGCCTTTAATTAATAGCGGCGTGTCGGCTTTGGTGTCTGTGGGTATCAGGTTGGGTTCATTTTCCTGCGCGAATTCTTCTTCATGCAGATAATGCGCAACCGCGTAAGCAAGTCGTTTGCCCAGACCAATATCGACCAGCAGTTGATTAAAGCTGTCTACTGAGGTGCTTTGCAACAAGTGCAGGCGCTGGGTTTCGGTAAGTGTTTTAATTGTAGTGTCATAACGTTTTAATTCTTTGTTGAGCAGACGCTTGCCCAGATGTTTGGCTTGTTTTTGGTCAATACGATGCAGATAACGGCGAATCTGACTACGCGCTCTGGCGGTAATTGCGGAATTAAGCCATTCCGGTTTGGGAATCGACCATTTTGCGATAACAATTTCCACCGTCTGCCCATTGCGTAAAACAGTATGTAAGGATGGCGTATTGATACCGTCAATCTTTGCTGCAATCAGGTGGTTGCCAATGTCGCTGTGTATGGCATAAGCAAAATCCACCAGTGTCGCGCCACGAGGCAGTTCAATGGTTTTGCCTTTGGGGGTAAATACATAAACTTCATCCGGGGAGAGTTGTATCTTAAACATCTCCATAAAGTCCATATCGTCAACAACATTGGTTTTCAGGAGTTTAATGTCATTAAACCATTGCCCCGGATAATTTTTTGTGCTGGTTTTTTTATTCAGCTCTTCACTGCTGAGTTTATATAAGTCCTGGCTGGTAATGCCATAGTCTGCAAAGTGCTGCATTTTTTGTGAGCGAATACGCACTTCCAGCAGCACTTGTGGATGTTTTTTTTTCGAGACTATCACTTTGCTGTGCAGTGATTGGTAATGATTACGCCGGGGTACGGCAATATAATCTTTAAAGCTGCCGGGGCGATGTTTGTATAAATTATGAATAACCCCTAATACGCGATAGCACTCATCTACACTGCTGACCACTATTTCCAGGATTAATTGCTGCCTGCGCATTGCCAGTTGTCCATGCTGGTGATGGGCTTGTTGATAAATGGGGTAACAACGCGGTGCAGCAGGCTGGATGTGGGCTTTAATATCCAGTTGTTCTAACTGGTATTGAATCTTTGCTTCAATTTGTAAGTGAAAGGCTTGCTGGGTCTCGTTGTGCTGAAAAAAATAATGCTGAATAATCTGGCTGCGCCAGGGGTATAAGGCTTTAAATGCCAGACTTTCCAGTTCCCAGGCAATCCTGCCCATGCCCAGACTGAGGGCAATTGGCGCATAAAAATCGATGGTTTCCCGAGCAATGCGGCGGCGTGAATCCGGTTTCATGTATTGGATGGTGCGGATATTATGCAGGCGATCAGCAAGCTTGATAATAATCACCCGCACATCACGGATGGTGGCATGAATCAGTTTATAAAAACTGGCGGCTCTGGCACGGGTTTTGTTTGGGAAATGGCGACTGCGCAGTTTACTTAATCCATCAACCAGTTCAGCGACCTGTTCGCCGAACTGCTTTGCCAGTTCGTCTTTGCTCAGCGGTGTGTCTTCCAGCACGTCATGCAGTAAAGCGGCAACCAGTGAAGGTTTATCCATGCCTAATTCGGCAAGAATACCCGCCACGGCCAGTGGGTGAAAAATATAGGCTTCACCACTGCGTCGGGTCTGTGTTTGATGAGCCTCGGCTCCCAGCAGGTAGGCGCTGAATATTTCAGATATTTCTTCTGCTGACAGATATTTTTCAACGATTTTACATAAATCGCCAATCTGAAAACGATGATTATTAATCTGAGCCAGACTAGGCTGACTGAGCTGAAAACCTGAGGGACTTTGCTCAGTGTTGTTATCTGTCTTAGTTGTTATTTGTTCCGACATCATCGTCATACACTAAATCTTCCAGCATAGCAGAGCTGGATTCCTTGTTAATCAGGTCGAATGTGACCAGGCCTTCTGCGATTTCCCGCAGTGCCAAAACTGAGGGTTTGTCTTTTTCACCGTCGAGCAGGGGTTTTGCGCCCAGAGAGAGTTGCCGTGCGCGTTTACTGGCCAGCAAGACCAGATTAAAGCGGTTGTCAACGTGATCCAGACAGTCCTCTACAGTTAAACGTGCCATGTAGTTATCCTTTATATGTACTTTACAATTGAGAACCGCTTAGTTTAACGGTATAAGTGAATATTTCAACTGCTTTAATGCGAAGCACCAGGTACTTGTGCTGTGAGTGTTGTTTCTGGTTTTGCTGTTTCCAGATTTTCATGCTCTGCCAATTGCTCCTGCTGCTCTTCTTTTAAGGCTAACAGGGTATCCTGCATTTCCTGTACCCAACCACTGAATTCACTGTGTAAGGTGCGTTCGCTTTGCCCGACCATCAAATTAATATTCGCTTGTTTTTCCTGTTCGGCACTGGGCAGTGCAGTCCACCAACTACGGATATTATCCAGCTCTGAAGCGGCTTTATTATATTTTAACAGGGTGGTTTCAATTTGCTGATAACTGAGATAAGTCCCCAGTGCCGCCACCAGAGAACTGGTCAGCGCAATCCATAATTCCAGACCTACAGCAGCGAGCAAGGTGCCGATGCCACCAAAAATATAAATCCAGATTTGCAGGCGGTAAAGTTTTTTCTCCAGTTTCACGGTTTTACCCACGTAATAATTTAACTGGTTTTCCAGACGGTAACTGAGATATTGCTCCGGTGACAGCGGACTGTAACCATCATCGGCTTCGGCAATGCTGTTGCGTGGTGGAATATTGTTTGGGGAAGGGTGCAGGGCGGATAAATTGACCTCACTTTGCATCAGTTGGTCACTAATTAGTTTCAGCCGATCATCGAGTTTGATTTCCTGGTTTTTTTTCTCACCTGCTACGGGAAAATAAATTTCTGCCTGGGCGCGATAACGGAATATCTCACGTTTAACCGCTTCTGCGCTGCTGCGTAATGCCAGCCATTTATTGCCATTATTAAAGCGATTTGCTGCCGCCAGCAAAGCGGTCACGATAATCGGCACCAGTATGATCAGATTTTGCAGGGTATTGGATATAAAGCGAAAAATGGCTTCAAAATAAATAAAATGGTTTTTAACCCAATGGGAAATCCGTTCCAGTATGCGAAAATCCCTGAGATTTTCAACCAATTCAATATGTTCGGGGATGGATTCAACAGGCGCTTGATTATCGGCTGGTAGCTGTGTCAGCAATGATGTCTCATCAGGTTCAATGCCCTTATCTTTGAGTTCCTGACGAAGTTTCTCATGCTGTTGGTACACGGCGATAATACTTTTAGGCGGTTCATTATATTGCGCCAACATGCCATTTTGATATAAGTTCAGCCGGTAGGTATTGATCAAAGCCAGTTCCCGATCCAGTGTCCCTTGCAGCAAGGCCATTGCCGTGCCCAGCACGCTTAACACGATAATCGTCATTTGTACCCGATGAAATGTGCGTTGTTGACGGGTGGCATTAAAATCATAACGTGCAAAACGCTCCCAGGCCTGTTTCAAGGTGGTGTCACCGCGTAATAAACGGCGGATTAAACGCTGTAACTCGGCAATTTTTTTATCCAGCACATCATCTAAAGAAAACAGGTATAAACGTCCTTCAGCCATGATTTCAGCCAGTTCTGTATCTTCAATAAAATCGGGGGGATTGTTTTTAAGTTCCGTGATTTCATCGGCCAGACGTCCACTACCGGAAATGACAATCACCGGCCAACCCATGCGCACGCTATGTAAAATCTCCGTGCGGGACAGGTCTCCACCATTAACCAGAATGCTCAGCGTGGGAATATGCTGCGCCATTTTTTCAATTATACGATTTTTCAGCGGAATCTCTTCCCCCCAATCGGGTGCATCTGCCAGCACAAAATGGGAGTGATTGGATTCCAGTTTCGCGCTTGCACTCGATTGTGCCGGGGTAGAAGGCGCTTCCAGCGCACCCTCTTCAGCAGGCAGCTTCGCCACGTCAAGGCTGTTTTCAGATAAGTCCACTAAAGGTGCGGGTATCACGCCAATTAAACGGGAACGATAATTGCGGTCTGCAACGCCCTGCCCCATCATCGCCATTACCCCGGAATCGGTGCCGCCATCAATGAGATCCGCGCCGGTTTCGGCAGCAGCAACAGCAATACCACGACTGAATAATTGTTGCAGACGGCTGCTTTTTTCCGCTTCCAGGCCATCTGCACCGCCAGAAATGCTAATCAGTGCCTTGGCTTGTTTATCCAGGCCCAGGGTTTCCAGCAATGGGGTAATTTCTGTATTCAGTGGTGCTGTTATCGCTTTGGCACTGCGACCATTTTTGAAATGCAGGCTTTGTGCTGGCGTGCTTTCTGATTCTGGTTTTTTCATGTTTTATCGCTCTGATTCATCAGGCCAATAGAAATTCAGGAAATGCTGAAAAACTTCTGAGGTACACTTAGGAGTGAGGATAAAATAAATACAGAAACTGGGCGCAGGATTTTTATTCATTTTCAAGGCGCGAAAATAGGCGCATAGCAAGCTATGTAACTGTTTTCGGAACGCAGAAAATGGAGCAAAAGGCCAGCCTGGTTTCGGGAATTATAAAATCCTCGTTCCTAATCATTCAAGAAAAGAATATACCGCATTATTTGAGATAAATCGCCTATGTAATTTAAAATAGATGGGAGTGGAATCATGAAAGTTTTTTTACAATTTATCATATCAATCTGCTTGTTGATTGCAGGCAATGCACTGGCTGCTTTGAGCTTTGAACCCGCAACGCCAGTTATTAAAGCCGGGGAATCTGTCAGTATCCAGGTACAGGGCACGGGTGACAGCATCCTTTGGAATCCCACTTTGGGCAGCATCGCCGGTATTGGTGAGCGCGTGACCTATACCGCACCCGCACAAGTGGGCATAGATGCCATTGCGGTCATCAGCGGGATAGAGGTTGGTGTATTAAAAATTACCGTTGTACCCACCAGCAGCAATGATAATTTTATCGCCCTGGACAAGGCGCAATGGCGTAATTTTGCCAATCGCAGTGACATCCAGGCCAGCAGCAAAACCAGTGACGGTAAAATTCTGTGGCTGGGCACCCGTGGCGGCCTGGAGCAACGCGATGCCGCTACGGGGCGTTTATTACAGATATTCAACCGCCTTAACGGTTTACCCAGCCCCCAGATACAAGCCTTAGCACCGGATGAGGGAAATGGCGTTTGGGCCGGTACCAACGCAGGGCTGGCGCATTTTGACGGCAGCCAATGGGCCACTTACACCAGCGTTCAGGGTTTGCCGGGGAATGATATTAAAACCCTGAGCAGCGATAACGCAGGCGGGGTTTGGCTTAGCAGTTTTGGCGGCACTCTGGCACACATCAGCGCAACTGGTGATATCACGCCAGTGGATGTACCGGCCTTATCTGCGGGTGATGAAATCCGCGCCATGCTGGTTGATGCTCAGGCCAATCTCTGGCTGGGCAGTAACCGGGGTTTATTACGGCGTGACAGCGCAGGGCAATGGGGACAATTAAATAGTAGTTCCTCGGAACTCCCCCACGATACGATTAATGCTTTGCTGGCTGATGGCAAGGGTGATTTATGGCTGGGAACCCGTGGTGGTTTGGCGCGCTTGGATGCAGCAGGGCAATGGCAGGTGTGGACCCAAGATAATACTGGGGAGAATATGGGCTTGCCGGATAATGAAGTGCTCAGTCTGGAAAACGGCTACCAGGGCGTTATCTGGATTGGCACGGCAGGCATGGGAGTGGTGCGATTTGATGGCGAACAGGACTGGTTAATCCTGAATACGGATAATTCTGATTTACCCAATAACCGGGTGAATGTTTTAATCGTCAGCCCCCAGATTTTTTCTCCGTTGTGGATTGGCACCACAAACGGTCTGGCAGGTTTACAAAAAAATCGCTGGTTAGTGCAGGAAGGCGATAATGCCGGTTTGCCGGGTAACCGGGTGCAAGCACTGGCTGCCGATGATGAAGGCGGGATTTGGATAGGCACCTTTGGTGGCAGTCTGGTATACCGTGATGCCAACGGAGACTGGGTGCTCTATAACACCGAAAATTCTGAGCTGCCCGATGGTTTTATTCAAGCCCTGGCGCACGATGGTAAAAACCTGTGGATAGGTACTGGTTTTGGTTTGGCGCGAGTCAATGAATCCGGCACTTGGAAAGTCTATACCCCCAACAATTCTGACTTGCCGCAGCAAAGCATACTCAGCTTGCAAGTGCTGGGGGATACTTTATGGGTAGGTACTGAAAATGGTGGTTTGGCCCGTTTCCAAAATAATACCTGGACAGTCTACAATACCCGCAATTCTGAACTGCCAGATGATCAGGTGGATGTGATTGTTACCGATAATAGTGGCGGCATCTGGATTGGCAGCGAACGTCTGGGGCTGGCCTATTTAGGTAATGATGGGCAATGGCAGGTATTTGATAAAAGTAATTCTGCTTTACCCGGTAATCGTATTTATGCCCTGCGCCACAACCATCAGGGCTTATGGATAGGCACTGATGGCGGTTTGCTTAATCTTGCTGAAAACCAGCAATGGCAAGTTTTTACCACTGAGAACAGTGAACTGCCCGGCAACCGCGTCTATGCCTTAAGTCATGACGGCAATGGTGGTTTATGGATTGGCAGCGGCGGCATAGCATCCGGTGGCCTTGCCCATTTCAGCAAAAATGAGGAATGGACGGTGTTTACCACGGCAAATTCCGGTTTGCCGGATAATACCGTTTCCAGCCTGCAAAACGACAGCACGGGTAATCTGTGGATAGGCACGGAACAAGGTGGTCTGGCCTTGCTGGAATTTGGTCAGCGCCGCCAACTCAGCAGTCTGGTGAGCAATAGTACTTTGCAAGACCAGTTATATACCGATAAACGCGCCGCTTTGATTTTTCACCCTAATGGCATGGGCGTGGGTTATAACCAGGCGGAAGCGGTGGATTTTATGGCGCGTTACACCTATCAAACCCTGTATGCCAGGGGTTATGATCATGATGAAATCTATTTTTTGTCCTATCGCCCGGACATGGATATTAACCAGGATGGGCAAACCGATGTCAATGTGGTGGATGCGCCGGTTGATTGGCAAAGTTGGCAGGCAGGCACGGCAGCGCGGGATTTAAGCCTGGAAGATATTACCCAGGCATTTGACTGGGCGAAAGAGCAGGGTACGCTGGAACAACCGCTGCTGCTGTTTTTTATTGATCACGGCCTGCCCGATCATCTACTGCTGGAACCTACGGGGCTGCAACTGTTGGATGAAACCACTTTTGCCGGTTTGCTGGATGATTACCAAAATGTGACTGGTAACACGGTTATCGTAGTGCTGGAAGCCTGTCATACGGGTTCTCTGGTATCTGCGCTGCAAGCGGAAAACCGCATTATCATCACCAGCACCGATGATGATTTAGCCTATTATGATGACTTGGGTCGCACTTCGTTCATGCGCTCGTTCATGGATCAAATGCGTTTGGGTGATAGTTTTATGAGTGCCTGGCAAATGGTCAGCGCGGATATACAACAGCAACGCTCACCGCTGAACCGCCAGCAGCCACAATTGGAAGACAGTAGCAATGGGATATTGGCGCAACAGTTTTGCATGAATGGTTGTTTTGGTAGTTTGCCGGGGCTGCTCACCATGACCGTGGAACCCCCGCCTGCCGTAGTAGAACCTGGGCAAACTGTGGAACTCAGTGTGGAAACCAATATTGCCGGTGGCAGCGTCAACCGGGTCTGGGCTTCGGTCAGTACCCCGGAAACCAGCAGCCAGATCACCGACCAAGGGTATGCGCGGCAATCCAGCCCCATCACCTATTTGCGCCGTGCTGATGATACGCACTGGAATGGGGTATTTGATGAATTTGGCCTCAATGGTGAATATCAAATTAGTGTTAAAGCCGAAGATAACACCGGGTTTGTCACCGATGCGCCAGCGGTTATGGTTTCTGTCAGCAGTGGCTCTAGCCTGCAAACTTCCAGTCTGGATATGCTCAGTAACCCCATGCGTATCAGCCTGCCAGTCTTAGCGGTTCCCGTCAGTCTGGAGCAGGAAGTGTTTTACCAGCTGGATTTATTGCTCAGCAGCATGGAGCCTTTGCAGTTTACAGTAGACCTGGGCAGTTTAGTGGAAATCACCGAAACCAGCGGCAGCAGCCATGCTTATTTTGAAGCGGCAACGGGTTTGGTGCAAATTCCCCTGCTGGCAGTGGATGATGGCTTGGGCGGCATGGTGCATTATCAAATTACCATGCAGGTGATTCAATCCAGCCCGGAGATTATATTAAGTGTGGAAAGTATCAGTTTATCCTGATTTAGGAGCAAGAATTTTATAACTTCAGCAACTTGGCTGGTCTTTTTCTCCATTTTCTGCGTTTCGAAAACAGTTACATAGCCTGCTATGCGCCTGTTTTCACGCCTTGAAAATGAATAAAAATCCTGCGCCCAGTTTCTGTATTTATTTTATCCTCACTCCTTATTGAGATACTGATGTCCAGGTTATGGTATTTATAATATCGTTCTGTATACAGCCAAAACATAAAATACCTGTATATTTTTCATATTTAATTACCTTGATTATTGTTAACTGCCTATTTCTAAGCTACGAACTTGTCTTTGTTCAAACAACATTTTTTGTATTTCTTGCCGCTACCGCAGGGACAAGGATCATTTCTACCTACTTTTACTTTCTTGGGAGAGGGAGAGGAGGGAGAGGAGGGAGAGGAGGGAGAGGAGGGAGAGGAGGAAGCTAATGCCTTTGACAAGAAAGAGCTGGATTCCAAAAATTGATCGGTAGCCTGCTTTGCTTTCAGGTGTTGCTCAAGCAATTCCGGGGGTAATTCATTTTCATCATAATTAAATTTTGGTCTTTTTGTACTAAGCCCCAGTTCATATTCAACCCAAGCTAAACTTCCATGGACTCGCACATCGACTTTTTTAGCTTTATGCGCTTCCCGAATTAGATCAATAGCCTCAACGGCTTTTAAACTACACAAGCTACCTTCAATGAAGCCGTTGAGTTCATAAGGGTTGGTTTGATAATGCTGAAATTGGGTGATAAATATATCTTTACACTGCTCCAACAAGTCCGAATGATACTCCGCGATTTTACGCAAAGATTCAGAAGCCAAAGTACGTTGTGAATCGTGCAAGGTATTGTCTGCTATGATGGGTGCCAAGACAGGAATGGCAGATTTTCCTATCAAAGCAAAAATATCAGGAAGCTCATTACATAGCCAGTCTGCATTAGCATTGTATATATTTTCTACAATCGGAAATAAACTCACCAGCGCAGGCAGTGCTTCTGCTGCACCTAATTGTCCTAATGCGCGAGCTGCATGCGTAGGTGCCCAAACTTCCTTGCTGTCCCCTGGTGCCCACAGCAGTTCTTTATCTGTCAGGATTTCAATCAGTTCTGGAATATGTTGTGTAGTTATGCCGAATTTTTTTTGGTAATCAAGCCACTTATCGCTGTGTTTATAAGCTTTATCCAAATCTGTGCTGCTATCCAGTATCATTTCCGTAACTGCTTCCGGCCCTGTCTGTAGCGCTTGTTGCAGTTTTTTTAGTTTTTCAAGATTGGGCTTCGGTTTAATATCGGTATCGCCTAATTGCAACAATTGGCTGACTAGCTTGTCATAACTCATCATATATCTCTTTTCTGTAATGGTTCAATGATCTTGGAAGGTGTTATAGCCTATAATTTCTCATAAATACAGAAGTTCTTGCACAAGGAGTGTCGGAATTAGGATAATTGACTGCGGAAAAGTGGATATTGGTCGCATAAAGCGCAGATGTTATTTGAAAGGTGAATAAACCATGAAAATGCAACAGCACAAAGCGTTTACCCTGATTGAATTGATGGTGGTGATGGCAATCATTGGCATATTATCGGCTTTGGTGATTCCGCAACTGGCGCGTCATTTTGCTGATGAGCAAGACCTCATAGCACCGGAGGTGGCTAAAACAAAGAAACAAGCAGCCGATACCACGGGTATGGTTAAGCCAGCCGCGCTCCCTGTTGTACCAGGGAAAGTGCCGGAACTGGAGTCCCTGTCTGCTGATATTCAATTGCAAACCGGTCACCGTCTGGATGGCCTGAATGTACATACCTGGTATGAAGCTGCGTTTACCGCACATTTTGTTTATCGCCCGGATAAGACTGTTGATGAGCCGGTGAAACTGGTTTTTCCATTTCCCACAGGCGCTATCGGTGCCAGGGATGTCTCTTTGCAACTTAAAAATGTGGAAGGCGAATTCAGTGAACCGGACAATGTGATTTATGACTTAAAAGGTATTTACTGGCATGGTGAAGCGGCAAAAGATAGCTTGTTAAACGCCAAAGTGACTTATCGTGCTGCCGGTCTGGATCGTTTTGTCTATCGTCTGCCCGGTAGTGGGCGCACGCCAAAAATTCAAATTAAACTCCAGCACCAGGGCACGGGCAGCCCACATGTTCCGGCAACCGCCTTGCAACCCAGCGCAGAAAATGCAGCAATACTGAATTGGGATTTTAATAATCTGGTCACCCAGCAACGGCATATCGTGGTTGAGTTGCCTGCGATTATGAGTCCTATCGGGCGGGTGATACTGCTGGCAAAACTGGCGGGGCTGGCGGTATTTTTATTCGGCGCGGGCTTTTGGTATATGGCGGAAGCGCAGCAACCGGGACAGTTAAACAACTTCCGCTGGGGACATTTTTTATTATTGGCATTGACCTATTTCCTGTTTTTTGTGATTTTTGCCGTGCTGATGTTCCGTTACCAGACTTCAACGCTACTAGGGTTGAGCTTTGCCGCCCTGTTGTCTCTGCCCTTGTTGATTTTGCATGTCTCCTCAAATTTGGCGGGGCAGCTCAAGTTGCGCTTTGCTTTAACCCATGTATTGCCGTTAGCCGTTTTCACCCTGGGTCTGGTGGTTAATGGCGTTTATGGTGGTGAATACCGGGAATATCTGTATATTGCCGCTGCCGTGATGACCATGAGTTATTTTACCTGGAGCTACCCGCGCTGGGCTGCCAAACGTCGGGCTTATCGTAAAACCCAGCGCGATCTGGGCAAGCGCCGTCATCAACAAGCACGCCTGAATGAGCGCCAGCGGGAGCTTCAGCAAAACCTGGAAGACGCGGGTTTATATCAGGATAAGGTCAGTCTCTGGTTGGCAGAAAGTGATGATCAAGGCTTACAGCGCAAACGCCACCAAGTTGAAAAGGCCGCTGCCAGCATCAGCACCTGCCAGACAGATTATCCGGCATTAAAAATCCGTTTAGCTGAATTAAAACTGGAAGCAGACGACTATGCCGCAACAGCAAAAAATCTGGAATTGGAACTGGATAAACAACTGGAACGCTTAAAGCAAGTCTATCGGCAACTACAGGAATCGATGTCGGCTTTGCTGAGCCAGCGCGCCAGTCAGCGTAAAAAACAAAAAGAAGCCCGCCAGCAATATGACAAAGCACTGCAATCAGCATTACAGAGTTGGTTTAGTACAATCAATAAGGCGGAATCCCGTGATATGGAAGTGGAAACCGCGCTGCAAAACCAGGATCCTGAAACTTTGCAGGAAGAACGCACGCAATTGCTACAAATTCGGGGTAGTCTGGAAAACTTGTTAGCGAATAAGGATTTCAGGACGGCAGTGGAAAAACTTAAAGATATTGAGGCTGATGACAAGCACAGTCAACAGGCGCAACAGTTAAAACGAGACATTGAGCGCCAGAGCAAACAGGTTTCCAGTCTGCTGGATAGGCTGACAATCGCCTTGCAACAACTTTACAGTCAGCGTCAGTGGCTCAAGCAACAGGCCAGCAGCGGACAAGCGCAGCAATCCCATTGTCTGGCCTGTGGTCACAGTATGCCCGAAGGTGAGTTCTGCTTACATTGCGGTGCGCCGCAACCCCAGCAGCTTGATTGTCAGCATTGTGGTCATCGCTATCCGCTGTCACGTCATCTCAGCGCATTATGGCCGCCACCGCAAGCACTGTACTGCCCGGCTTGTGGTAAACAATATACGCCGTGGCCTCCGCAAGCATCAATAATTGAACTGTCTGATAAAATCCAGTAATTGTTTATTGGGTAAGGGACGGCTGTAGAGATAACCTTGTAAAATATCACACTCGTTCTGTATCAGAAAATCCCGCTGGGCTGTGGTTTCCACGCCCTCTGCAACCACCTTAAGGCCCAGCTTATGCGCCAGTGCAATCGTTGCGGAGCTAATCGCTGCATCATTGGCATCCGTTTCAATATCTCTGACAAAAGTTTGATCCAGTTTCAAGCTGTGTATTGGTAGACGTTTAAGGTAAGCCAGTGAGGAGTAACCCGTACCAAAATCATCAATGGTAAGTGATACGCCTAACTTATCGAGTTTCTCTAAAATTTGTATGGCTTGCTCTGGGTTTTGCATCGCAACGGTTTCTGTGATCTCAAGTTCAAGTTGTGAGGGCGGAATGTGATATTGTGCCAGCGTATTTTTGACAAGATCAAATAGATCGCCTGAGAGTAGCTGGTGTGCAGAAATATTAACTGCGACATAAAAATCGGGTAAGCCCATCTGCCGCCATGCTGCCACTTGCTGACAGGCACATTCTAAAATCCAGCGGCCTAAAGGCTGAATTAAACCGCTCTCTTCAGCAATGGGGATAAAACGTGCGGGAAAAATCTGACCCTGTAGTGGGTGATGCCAACGAATAAGTGCTTCAACACCGATTAGTTTTTGTTGGGTAACAGAAACCTGGGGTTGGTAATAAAGTTCCAGTTGATTTTTACTGAGTGCGTGGCGTAATTCACGTTCGAGTAACATACGCTCTTGCGCAACAAAGGTCATCTCTTCTGCAAAAAATTTATAACCACACTTACCTTTGCTCTTAGCCTGATACATGGCAGTATCAGCACATTGCATCAAGTCTTCAACATATTCACCATCAGTGGGATAAAGACTGATACCGATACTGGGTGAGGTATGTAATTCCTGACCATTGATTTGATAGAGGGCGGAAACGGCACTGACAATTTTATTGGCAATGTTTACCGTCACCTGACTATCATTAAGGTGGCTTAATACCACAATAAATTCATCACCACCCAGGCGTGCAACAATATCACTGTGGCGTACACTATTGCTGATACGTTTTGCCACCGCCTTTAATAGCTCATCACCTAAATGATGACCCAGCGTGTCATTAATATTCTTAAAATTATCCAAATCAATAAACATCAGCGCAATGGAATGGTTATTTTGACGTGCCTGATCGAGTATTTGTTGTAGTGCCTCTTCCAGACTGAAACGATTTAATAAGCCGGTTAATGTATCGTTATGCGCTAATTGATGAATACGCTGCTCAGCCGCAATTCTTTCGCTAATGTCAGTAAAGCTGGCAACATAGTTGCTGATTTCTCCCTGTTCATTATGCACGACGGAGATGGCTGCCCATTTTGGATAAATTTTACCATCACGTTGCTGATCCCAGAGTTGCCCTTGCCAGTAACCTTTTTCTTGTAGTGCTTGCCACAACTGTTGATAAGTTGCTGGAGTCGTCTTGCCTGAAGCCAATATTTTAGGATCTTTCCCTTCCACTTCATGAAAATGGTAGCCTGTCAGTCGGGTAAATGCCTCATTGATGGCAATAATTTTATTGTTGGCATCGGTGATTAAAATGGCTTCTCCACTGTTTTCATAAACACTGGCATAAAGCCTCACTTCGGCTTCCGCATGTTTACGCGCACTGACATCATCATAAACTGCAACAATTTCACCTGAAGGTAATTTAAAAACTTTGTTTTCCACCCAAAGCTTATGGTGTTCATCTGTATAAAAAGTTAAGGGATGAAAACGATATTGCCCATCCTGGTAAACTTGTTGAAAAATTTGAAATAGACCAAATTCAGGCTTATCAACGCCTGGAAAACACTCTGTCACCAAACGCCCGCAAATCTTATCCCGGGAAACATTTGAAATACGTTCTCCCGCCTGATTCATATCCTTAAAAATAAAATTACGACCATTTTCTACCGCTTCATAAATCGCAACACCGCTGCTCATAGACTGAAACAGCTCTCTGAAACGTGCTTCACTGTCCTGTAAACGTGTGGTGAGCTGGTTTCTGAGCATAATTTCTGTTTTCAGGTGCTGATTCCAGTGGTAAAACAGCCATAATAAAAAAGCCAAAGGGGCGCTGATGATAATGGCGGTGCCAAACATTTCCTGTTTCGAGTAGCCTTGTTCATATTTAACCGATAACCAACGCCGTGATATTTCACTGCGTTGTTGCGGAGAGAGTTGCGCCAGACTTTTATTTAATATACTGATGAGTTTAGGCCAGTCACTGCGTACTGCCATTGCTTGCGTGTGATCGCCAAATTGGGTTGGGGCTGCAACTTTAAGATTGTTGAGTCCTAATCGACCAATAAAATAATTGGCAACTGTTAAATTACCCACATAGGCATCTGCTTTGCCAGTGGATACGCGTTTCAAGGCATCTGGCGTACCGCCATTCACCACAATTAATTCGGCTCCAGGCACATGCTTTTGCAACAATTTTTGCATGACATAACCGGCTTCAACTGTAACCCGTTTGCCATCAAGATCGTATTCACTGTTAATCAGTTCAGCGCTTGTGCGGGTAAAAATTACCCAGGGTAAATGCAGGTAGTCTTGGGTAAAGCCCATTTGCAAGGCGCGCTCAGGTGTTTGTTTAGCCGTTAGTAATATGTCATATTTTTCATGCTGGCTAATTGCCTTTAATGCATCTTTCCAATTGCTATCATGGATGTAGCGAATCCGCAGCCCCGTCATTTCGACGATTTTATTCATAATATCAACACTGATACCCTGGACAGTGTTGTTATCAACAAAATGAAATGGTGCGAAATTACTCACCCTGACCCGCACTTCATGATTTTCTGCCAGCCAATGCAATTCGTCCGCACTAAATTTGAGATGAGGTGTGTTTGCCTGTGCGCACAAAGCAAAAGCCAAGAGATAAAAGAAACATAGCAATTTCATTGCAAGCCCCGTACTTAAAGTTAAGAGTCTAAATTCAGGCTTAGGAGATGGTTTATCAACAGTTTTTCAGCTTAAACACCTAAGGCACCGAACCAAAACTTAACACCATTATTTAGAAATTCATCATAAGGCAAATAATGCGAGCCATCACAGGAAAAATTCAACGCAACCATGCCATTACAAACATTTAAGGAGCCAGCGCGTAAATAGATATTGTCATCAGCAAAACGCAGGGTGCGAAACAGGTTAAATACCGGCATGATCTGTTGTGCTGGCACGATTGCGCGTTGTGTATAAGGCATGTGGGGATAAGCCAGACAAATGTCCGGGTCGCACAATTCTTCGATGTTGAGGATACGATAAGAATAAGGGTTATCAACCAGCCAGATTGTGCCGCGATTGCTGGAAAAATGCAGTTTGCCGTGAAACACGCCATGTTCAAGGATGAGTTCCTGTAATAAGGGTAATACCATGTCCAGCTGCCGATCCATCTCACTTTCCGTGCGATGTTGTAAAAACAAACCGCCACGAATTGCGGGATCACCTTTAATCTGCCGCCAGCTATTCGGTTCCTGGTATACCCCCAAACTGCCAGGCAGTTCACGCAAGTCGTAATCAGCGCCCAAAAAACCAATACGCTCACCGCTTTCATCACGGATAACCTGAATGGCAGTCAGTGAAGGGCGTTTTTTATTGCGACTGATATAGGCTTCGGATAACTTAAAATCAGTGTGTCCAATGATTTCCTGCATATAAGGTCGAGTCATGCGATTACGTGCAAAATGTGACAGGTCTTGTCCTGTACGGGTAATATTGGCTGTGACCTGCACGCCTTGCGCATCCAGTACATAAAGGTGCTTGCAATAACCAATATTTGGCAGTTCGGCTTCCAATAAGGCTTCCAGCTCAATACGTAACTGCATAATTGGTGGGCAGCATTTAGCAAGCTTTAATAAGGCCTTGCCCAATAACAGGGTCAATTTTTCCCGTTGTTGATTAACACTTTGTTTTAAAGTGGGTGTATCCATTAAACAGCTCCAGAGTTTATATACAGTCGAATGACATATCAAAATAACAGCATTGCGCAATATCCGTGATTATGTCAGCCACGGAAAATCAGGACTTTGTTGTTGACTGATTAAAAAATAAGGATTGTTGTCAAGTTCAGGTTCCAGCACCTGCATGAGGTTTTGTGCATAAGTCCAGCGCAGGCTGATATTTTGCTGTGAATCTTCACGTAAGATGCCCTTGGATTGCAGAAAATCAAGGCGTTTTTTCTGGTCATAAAAGGGCTGCATCACGCCATGTTGGTTAAGCTTGCGTAAATAAGCCGGATAATTAATGAGCTGATGGTTTGTAGCGTTATGATAAATCTGACCCGATAGCATTTTGAGCTGGCGATAAGGCACTTGTTGTTGCCATTCCAGTTGATGAATCAGCGTAGACCAGAAACCGGGCATATCAATATTTAAAATCACGGCATTATTGCAATATAAATGTGCAAATACACTATTTTTGCCAAAACAACAGGGACTGTTTAAGCAACTTTGTTGTGCGAGATAGTTGTGGCTGTCAAGCAGGCTGTAAACCGGATCTGATGTGCGCGGCATACCTGATAAACGCAGTTCTTCGGAAAAACGCCCGGTTTCTGCATGAGAATACAGGCGATGAAAAATCCGACCCATGCGGAAGCTGGTAATAGTATAAGCAGGGATTAATATGCTATAGGGCTGGAAAGACAATAAAGCGGCTTTAATCTGTTGGCTCAATGCGGGATAACTCAGGCGGGTGCACTGCTGTAAACCACGCAGACGTGCGTGTACCATAATAATGCGATGTTTGGGGAAGGCCAGTTTTTGCAATTGTGCTTCCAGCCTTGCTTGCAGGCTTTCCATTATTCAACTTGTGGCTGTTCTATGTCCTGATACACTTCATCAGCAACCCCAAGCATTTCAATGGAAGGCTCAAAGCCAATCAACTGCGCAGTTTTCATATTCAGTGCAATTTTCGGGGGATTGCGGAAAAACTGTGGCAGGTCACGGGGTTTTTTACCATTTAAAATTTTGGCGATGGTGTCGGCATAAAATTGTCCGACAAACTTAAAATCAGATAAGGCCATACTGAATAAAATACCACGTTTGACATCCTGACTGCCAGCCTGGGAAAAAGATGGAATGTTATGCTCTAGCAGTGGTTGCACCAGCTTTGGCATATTAGCGCGGGTGGCTCCCGGATGGCGCACCCGGTAAAGGGCATCGATTTTAGGGGCTAATTCCTGATAACATTGGGCCAGGTTTTGTTCTGCCGTTTCTGGTTCCACGTCATTAAATACAGCATAACAGCGCACTAACTTAAAACCTAACTCACCGGCAACTTTTTCTACGGCATCAATGGCTGAAAAGCTGCGGCCTTCCTGAGTATTTTCATAAACAATGCCCAGACGCTTAAATGGGATAATGTCATAAAATAAACGTACCTGGCGCTGATGTCTGTCTGGATCAACTTTTGCGTGAATATGCTCAAAACCGGAATCATTAACGCTGAGGATGATACCCGCCGCAATCGGATCAGTTGTGGATAGCACCATCGTTGGCACCTGATGTGCATTGCTTGCCATATCCTGACCGGCCCAGGTACCCATTGCCAGCATAAAATCAATATCCTGAGTTTCATTCAGGCGCTCAAGTACGGTGTTGCGGATCATAAAACGTTGTTCTTTATCCCAGTTTGCAGACCAATAGGCGTCTTCTACAAATTTCAGATAATTACTGTTGAGGTTTTTTGCCATCCATAGCCATAATGCACTGTTATCCCGGAGATCGTCCTGTTTAGGCAAATCGGCTTGTTCAATCCAGCCGCGATTCATCAAGCCTTGCACGACTGCCAGCAGGGTGCGTTGGTAAGATTCATAAATACCACCCTGAATATAACCCACGCGCCATTTTTTGCCATGATTACTGACTGGCATCACTGCTTCAATGGAAGAAACAGTTCTGGTTTCAGTTTCGGCAGAGACTGTATTAAAATGAAATAATGTATTGGCGTGATTTGAAGTCATGAGACCCAGAATGAATATCAAGGTCGAAATCAATGGTTTCATACAGCGGGTTTCCTGAATTTTGAGAGTGTATTCATGTTTAAACATCTTAAATTGCGAGGGCGGTTGTTACTATCGTTCTTTTTAATCACCTGCATCTCCACCGTATCTATGACGGTTTTTTCTATTTATTATTTTTCAGATAAAATCCGTAGTGAGGCACTGCTCAATATGCGTAAGCATATTCAGTTGGCTGATTTAATCTACCAGAATCAGGTTAAAGAAATCAAAAATACCAGTCATCGCCTGTCGCGGCAAAATGCATTAAAACTACTGGTACATTTTGAGATTAAACCCAAACTGGCAGGTCACCTGGATCAATTTTTACAAAATATTAATGCGCATCAGTTAATCGTGGTCAATCCACAAAAACAGCGTCTGGCGCAAGCTGTCAAACCTGATTTTGAAATCTTAAATAATTTTCAGGATTTTACCCATAATGCACTGCTGGAAGTTGCACTGAAAGAAGATCGCAGTGTTGCCAGTTCTGAACATATTAAGCTCAATGGGCAATCATTTCTGGCGATTAGCGCAATCAGTCCCATTCATCGTAGCGACCGGGTAAAAGCACGGTCTAATGCACCCAATAAACGCTCGGATAATAGTGCAATCATCGGTGCGGTTATTGTACATTATATTTTAAATAACAATGCACAACTCAGTGAAAGGATTCAGGATTTGCTGGGCGTGGATGCTGTTATTTATCAAAATGGACAGGCGATTAATTATAAAACACTGCAACACACGCTTAGCCCGCCACATATTAAACCCGCATTGTATCAACAACTCATCAGCACCCCCGGTAATCTGGAAGTGGCAGAAATCGACTTTGATGGCCAGTTAGCCGAATATCAAAGCGTAAAAAATATTAGCGGTCAAGCGATTGCGGTACTGGCTATCAGCCGTTCTGCCGCGCCTTATATGCAAACCATCTTAAAAGCAGGTCTGAGTATGCTGGGCATTATGCTGTTTTGCATTATTGGCGCTTCCGTGCTGGGTTACTGGCTGGCACACAGCATACTAGGGCCGTTAAACCACCTGCTCAATGGTGTTAAACGTATTACTTCTGGAGATTTATCCTATGAAATCAGCCTTGATTTAAAAGATGAAATGGGTACGCTGGCAACTGCGTTTAATGGCATGTCACGTCAGTTGCATGAATTGGTGGAAACGCTGGAGCAACGTATTGAGCAAGCCACCCATAAATTACAAAATGCCCTGGCTCACCTGGCCGCCATTATCGACAATATGCCTGATGGTTTATTGGTCACCGATAACCGTACCCTGATTATCCAGGTTAATCCTGCGTTGTCAGCCATGTTTCCCAATTATAACAATCCAGAATCAGGCTCAGAAAGCCTGCTGGAAAAAGAATGCACCCAGTTTAATGCTGAAATCAGTGAACTGATACACCAGTCCCGTTTATATCCCAACAAGGTACACAGCGCGGAAATTAAACTGGCAGGTGAGCATATCGGGCAGGCCGTCGCCACTGCAATCATTCAAAAAGATAGTCTTCATGAAGAGGCCGGGACTTATATTGGCAGCCAATATATCGGCAGCGTGGTGCTGATTCGGGATATTACCCGTGAAAAAGAAATCGATCAGATGATGAAAAACACGATTGATACCTTAACTCGTGTTGGCACGGCATTATCGGCTGAAAAGAATCTGAATACTTTGCTGGACTTGTTTGTGGCGGAAGCGCGTAATGTCTGTCATGCCG
This sequence comes from Candidatus Venteria ishoeyi, assembly GCF_030378065.1. Taxonomy (GTDB): domain Bacteria; phylum Pseudomonadota; class Gammaproteobacteria; order Beggiatoales; family Beggiatoaceae; genus Venteria; species Venteria ishoeyi. The sequence goes on from NZ_JAUCGJ010000041.1 coordinate 21,525, forward strand.
ATGGCGGTACTCTGTATGTACTTAAAGATAAACAATTATATTTTAAGATTGTACAAAACCAATCCATGAATATTTTTATGGGCGGAGATTCCGGTCACAGCAACACCCTGCCTGCGATTTCCATTGATGAAAATAAAATCTCTGCACATTGCGCAAAACATAAGGAAGTGATTCAGGCAGAAGATATTTATCATGACCAACAATTTGATTTTTCCTCCACCATTCAATATGACGCGGAAATGGGTTACAAAACTCACGGCATGTTAGCGATTCCCATGCTGGATCGGCGCAATCAAGCCGTTGGTGTTTTGCAGTTGATTAATCCCACCGATCCCAAAACCGGGGAAGCTGCCCGTTTTGAAAAAAACCAGATTGAAATCATTTATTCTTTAGCCAGTCAAGCGGCGGTTGCGGTTGAAAATATTCATAGCCAGGAGCAGATAGCGCGTAAAAATGCTGCATTTAAGCGTTTTGTACCTACGGAATTTATCAGCCATCTGGGTAAAAAAGAAATTGAGGAAGTTAAACTGGGCGAGGCCACCCAGGAATCTATGTCGGTTTTATTTTCCGATATTCGCGCCTTTACTTCTCTGTCCGAGCAGCTCACCCCGGAAGAAACCTTTAACTTTCTGAATATTTACCTGCAAAGCATCGGCCCTAATATCGTTGGCAATGGTGGCTTTATCGATAAATATATCGGTGATGCGATTATGGCACTGTTTCCCGGCAAACATCCCTATACCACCGATAATGCCGTTGCTGCCGCTATTGGCATGATCCAAAGCCTGCAACTGCTGAACCAATACCGCAAAACACATGAGCAATTTCCAATTTATATCGGCATCGGCATCCACACCGGCCCGTTGACGCTGGGCACCATCGGTTTTGAAGAACGCATAGAGAGTACCGTTATTGGCGATACGGTGAATGTCGCTTCACGTGTGGAAAGCTTAACCAAACAATATGCGATTAATATCGGTATCACTGAATCGACCTATCAATGTTTAAACAATCCAGATGACTATTTAATTCGGGAAATTGATACGGTACAAGTCAAAGGCAAGGCGCAATCACTGACCATTTATTCCATACTGGATGCAGAACCTGAAGCCCGAAAAGTACAATTTCGGGCCACGCTGGATGATTATCATCAGGCACTGAGCCTGTATAAACAACGCCAATGGCAGGAGGCAGTGGATATATTTAACCATATTGATACGCTGTTGCCAGGAGATCGCATGATTGAAATCTATCAGGAACGCTGTCACAGTTTGTTGGAAAAACCACCGCTGGAAGGCACCTGGACGGGGGTGACGCGGCTGACTAAAAAATAGACTATCATTGCTGGTGGGGCAATTCTATATTTTATATTTAAATTTTATATCTAAATTCTTTCCAGGCTTTTTCCAAATAGCTATTTACATGCTAAACTTGAAATATTTATATCTAACCTGAACCTAATATAAAATGTTTTCAGGGAAGGATATTAAGATTTAGTGTGTATTATCAAAATACTTAGCATGTGTTAGCAAAAAATTTTACTATAGCACGGAAAAACTATCATGTTACAAAAAAATGCTTTAGCCTGCGTGGTTGCCTTGTTATTACCTAGTGTGGCTTTTACTTATAACACTGGGTTTGATAAAAATACATTTGATGACCTGAATAATTTATTTAATGAAATGGATACAAACCAGCAGGTGAAGATATTACCTCATCTGACCCTGGAAGCACTCATGAACATTTCTGTCACCAGCGCTTCCAATATGAGTAAAAAAACTCGGAAGCACGGGCTTCAGTGAGCGTGGTTAGCGTAGAAGAGATTAAACGTCATGCTTAGGAGTGAGAATTTTATAACTTCAGCAACTTGGCTGGTCTTTTTCGTAAATATTCCGTCTCCCCATTCCCAGTAATATCAACTGATTGGCACTTTATTTAGGCACTATTTCAAGGGATTTCCCTATAAGTCTTTGATTTGAACACGCTGTTTGTCAAGTTGTGATGGTAAAACTGAGCAGGACGATTGCCTGGTTTCCAGCAATGCAGGATATACCCATTCAACAGACACAATGGCGGCAGAGTATCCTCAAGTATCAGAGTTATTTACTGCTGAAATTGTGTCTGCAGTAATGCTTGCTCATGAGTTGAGATGAGTTTGTACTGAATTTGCAGGAGGTGCTTGGGAGGGATAGGGACGAGTCAATTCTGCCCTGCGCGTTTCATCCATCAACCAGGGGATGAATGAATTTATGTCTTGGGGTGCTTTGCCAGCATTTTCGGCACAGGCAGTAAGATAAGCCATTAACCAGTGGCGCTGATTGATGTCCCAAACCCCCAGGGTTTGGGTAATAGAAAACAGGGCTGCTGCTAACTCCGCGCTCCAGATGCTACCTGAACCGTAGTAGCTTTTGCGACCTGTTACTGGACCGCGAATAGCATTTTCTCCTAAATTATTATCCATCGGCACATCTGGGTTTTCGATAAATACGGTGAGTCCCTGCCAATGATCAAGCAGGCTTTGATAGACTTTTTTTTGTTTTATCTGGGCGCTATTTGAGCGTTTGCTTGCTTGGGACTTATTTTGTTGTTTGTTATTGTCCTGCATTATGCCTTTGCTGGCTTCATCATGCATGCGTTGCAGTGCATCTTGCAGGGTTTGCTGGCATTGAGTGAATTGTTTGGATTGTTCGCTTAACGGCAGTTCTGGATTCCAATGCTCAAGCCGCAATTTGTTCAGATGATAGATATTACCAATCCGTTCTTTCCAATCCAGTCCCCATTCATTAAGTTCGGCAAAAGCACGCCCAGCGTCAAGAAAATCACGTCGTACATGCGCCCAGCAGAAAGCAAGGATAATGTTGTCTGCTAATCGCGCGAGTTTTTTGTAGGCGCTGTAGCGATCGCAGATAATGATGACGAGGTCATTTTGCAAACCAGCAAAATGAGCGCCAGGAACGGTTGCGCTACGACTGGGGTCAATGCAGTAGAATATGACTGATTGAGAGCGAGTAACCCACAGATACCAGCGACTACCCACTTTGCCTTCAATTTCTACGAAGACTTCCCAACGGGTTTCGTCATTATGGAAAATTTTTTCTCCCATTTGTCGGATGTAGAGTGCTTCCAGTATGGGATCGAACAAGTGTGCCAGATTTTTCAGTCCACCTGCCAGTGTCCCTGGAGAGACGGGACACCCCAAATCTTGCAAGCCTTGCAAATAGCGATTGGCTGGCTGTCCATAACGGTATTTATTGAGTATTGCTTCTACCCAGAAGCTGACATTATAGGAACTGTGGGGAATTAACGTGGGTGGTGGTGGTGCCGTAATTATAGTGGGAAGGTGATTGTCACACGTACACCCCTGATTACGTGTATAGGCTGGTCGTGAATAGCGACGGGTGTGGGCTTTTACCTCGACTTCTATCACATCGCTTTGTTTGTCTAATTCAGGTTTGCGAATATGAGGGAGTCCACAATCAGGGCATTTTTTCTGCTCATCCGGTAAATCCAATGGGGCGGTATGAACAAGAGGTAGATTAGGCCGATTAGTCCGACCATGACCGGGGCTACCCGGTTGTTGTCCTCGGTTACGTTTGGGAGCTTGGTCAGAGTTATTGGTATTTTTTTCAGAGTTTTGTTTCTTGCTTTTTTCGCTACTTTTACCGAATAAACGTTTATTAAGGTCATTAATTTTTGCATCTTTGAGGATTATTTCTTCCTCAAGCGCTTTTATTTTAGCCTTATCCCGAATCTGTTGAGCTTCCAGATAGTTTATCCGGCAACGCTGTTCTATATCCTGCTGTTTGGTAATAATTATCGTTTCTTGAGCAAAGGGCGCTGGCTCATCTGAGGTAAAGCAGACGATTGGTTGAACGCCATCTGAGGAATGTGCTGTTGTCGTAACTTCCATGGGCTATTTTATACACCATTTTCCTCTTGCTGTACTACTTTTTTTCTCAGCTGATAGGATGACCGAATATTTACTCTTTTTCTCCATTTTCTACGTTGTGAAAACAGTTACATAGCTTGCTATGCGCCTGTTTTCACGCCTTGAAAATGAATAAAAATCCTGCGCCCAGTTTCTGTATTTATTTCATCCTCACTCCTTAGGAGTGAGAATTTTATAACTTCAGAAACTGGACTTATTTTATCCTCACTCCTTATCGCTTTTAATTCCGTTTCGTGTTAAAAAAGTACCCATGAAAATAACCATTTTTGTATCTGGGAAATTTGATGGGACTGTTTTTTTTACGCTTTCTGCTAATTCTTGTGGTTTTGTTTGTACTGGAAATGAGTATGCCGGTACAACAGATGCTGATTTTACCCTGGACAACACAACTGGCAGCATTGTGTGGCACGTTGGTACACTATTTTGACCCCGGCGTATTGGTCACAGGTGCGGAAATTCGCAGTAGTGATCGCAGTTTTGCTGTTGTGATTCGTAGTGGCTGTAATGGGGTTGAAGCCCTGATTATTCTGATTGCCGCGCTGTTTGCCTTTCCCGCCAGCAATGCTTATCGTGTTACGGGTTTACTGATTGGCGCACTTGCGGTGCAGGGCTTAAACATCATACGCATTATCAGCCTGTTTTATCTGGGGCAATGGAGCTTGTCTGCTTTTCAGTGGGCGCATTTATATGCCTGGGAAGTGCTGATTATGCTGGACGTGCTGATTGTCTTCATGCTTTGGTTGCGCGCCCTGCCGATTCCCAAAAATCATGAGCCAGTTATAGCGACATAAGAAAGTAACTTAGCCGGTGCTGTATGAGTCGTGATTTTTTCTGAGGGACAACACCCCTGAGCCGCTACCTGTACAAGATGATCAGAAGCTAAACTATGATACCCATTATCCGCCCAGACTGGCCCGCACCACCTCAGGTTTTTGCTTGTACCACCACCCGCATGGGGGGTGTCAGCCAAGCAGATTTTGCACAATTGAATCTGGGTGATCATGTAGGGGATGCTGCTGCTGCGGTGGCTGAAAACCGGCGCATTGTACAAGCCGAACTGGATTTACCCAGTCCACCCGTCTGGCTACAACAAATTCATGGCACGGAAGTGGTTGAATTACCCTGTCCGCAAACGCCCATTAGCGCAGATGCCAGTTGGACAGCACACAGCAATACCGTATGCGCCGTACTCACCGCTGATTGTTTACCCGTCTTGATTTGCAGCCGCGATGGCAAAAAAGTGGCGGCAGCCCATGCCGGTTGGCGGGGGTTACTGGCAGGTATTATTGAGCAAACTTTAAGCGCCGGACAGTTCCAAGCAGACAATACCTTGATTTGGCTGGGGCCAGCCATTGGCCCACAGATGTTTGAAGTGGGAGAAGAAGTGCGCGAGGCCTTCATCGCAGCCCAAAAACACAGCGCAACTGCTTTTGTTGCCAGCAAGCCCGGTCACTGGCTGGCAGACTTATACCAGTTGGCACGTTTGCGCTTACGGGCATCCGGTTTTACCCAGGTCAGTGGCGGTGATTTTTGCACCTGGCAGGATGCACGTTTTTTTTCTTATCGTCAAAATCCCCAAACCGGTCGCATGGTGAGTTTGATTTATACTCAAGGTGTGTCAGAATCCAATCTTAATTAACCTGAAATCAACATAAGGTTTTTTAAGAACAAATGCTTAAGGTAACTCGCAAGAAATAACACCCCCATAGCGCGCAGGATTTTTATCCGTTTTCAAGGCGTGAAAACCGGCGCATAGTGAGCTATGTAACGGTTTTTACAACGCAGAAAACGGGTAAAAAGACCAGCGAAATGGGGGTATTATTCGCTGCGAGTTACCTAAGTTCAGCACATACTATCAATAACTTAGCGTGAGTTGGAAGCGGCTTTCATCGCCATAAGCAATGAATAAAGCTTACACCGAACTCAGGTTAATTATTCCACTGGAGGAAGCTCATGAAAAAAATAATGTATTTGATGCTGGCCTGGAGCCTGTTTGCCTTGCAAACAGCACTGGCTGCACCAGAAATTAAACCCACGCAAGAAAGCTATACACCGGATCAGGAAGTGGTCATTGAATTTTCGGATTTACCTGGCAATCAAAAAGACTGGATAGTGATTACCACACCGGACAGCACCGCCTTTAAGCCCGGTAAAAATCGCCAATACAGCAAAGGCCAGAAATCGGGGGCAATGACATTTAAGGCATTAGCGAAAGGCAAATATGAAGCCCGTCTTTATCTGAATTATCCCATTGGTGGTTATAAAGTCCATGCCCGCAGTACATTTCAAGTAAGCCCAAAAGCAGCAGCAACGGCAGCAAGTTCTGAAGGTGATGCCCAGCCTGCCGCAGCCACTGAAAAAGTCCTCAAAGTTGAGACCAGCAAAGCAAAATTTTATCTGAATGAACCGGTTGTTGTGAATTTTGAAGGCATGCCCGGCAACCGTGAAGATATTATTGCCATTGCACCCCCCTCTGTACATACCCGCGTACTGCCGCAAAAATGGCAATACACCGCCAATAAAAAACAAGGCAGCATGGAATTTACCGGGCTGGAAAGTGGCAAGTACAGTATCCGCGTCTATTTTGAAATCGTGAAACATGGCTGGAAAGTACAACAATCCTATGATTTTGAAATTATTGATCCGCCCAGTGAAGTGAAAACTGAAAAAGCCCAATATACCGCTGACGATCCGGTTGTGGTGCAATTCTCTAAATTACCGGGTTTCAAAACTGACTGGATTGCTTTAAGTCTGAGCATCAAGCCGGACTCAGTTTATGATAAAACTGGCACTTATTCCTGGCGCACCGGCGGTTTAACCGAAGGCAGCCATGAGTTTCCTAAATTAAAACCCGGTAAATACCAGGCCCGTCTCTATTATAACTTCCCCGCAGGTTTATATATCGTCAAAGCCCGTCATGAATTTGAAGTCATCGACCCGGATGAAGCCGAAGAAGAGGGCGAGGATGAGGAAGAAGACGATGATGACGAGGACGAGGACGAGGACGAGGACGAGGATGAAGATGAAGACGACGAAGACGATGAGGACGAAGATGAAGATGAGTAGCGGAAACGTTTGCTTCGGGAATGTAGCTTAGTAGATTCCCTTGCGCAATACTTGGTATGACGGATAACACCCCTTCGAAGGGTGTTATCCGTGAAGCTATTTTTATGAAAAACGATATATTTTAAATAACCGCTTTCTTAAAACGCGATGTTTTATCACCCGTAATCGCTTTTTTCAGCGAGCGTAACACCTCATGGCGAATATTTTTCAGGCTGGGTTTTTCTTTGCTTTGAAACGGCAGAGGACGGCAGGCGTGCATGGCAAACAAACCAACGCGGGCAGTCATCAAACTGCTGCCCAAACCCTGTGCCATTTGTCCAGACACCACGGATAACACACCACCACCAAAGATTTCACCCACTGAGTCCGCCATAATTTCACTGACATCAGCATAAATCAGGTTCTGTACCACCGCGCCCAGCAAAGGAAACGAGGCAAAAAAGCCAGGGCGTCCACCATACAGCGTTGCCACATCACGAATCATTTGCATGTTACGCCATAAGGTGAGAATGGTGCTGATAGAAGCAATGGGGCTGATCATTACCATTAAAGCGGTTTCATTAGAGCGTTTCAAAACGATACGATAAGCCTGTTCATCCAGGTCTTTTAACACCTGCTGGGAAAATAACTGGCAGGCTTCGGTATCCGTGTGGTGATCGTTGGCAACGATATAAAAACGGTCTATGCCGGGTTTGACATCAGCACGTTGCTCATAAAAATGTGCAACCTTGTTCAGATATGGTGTGGCATGACCATAAGCATCATTTTCCAGCAGTGTTTCACCTTCTTCCTGCAAGGTGGAAACTGTGCGCAAGCGCCGGATTTCTGTCCAGGCCGACCAAGCCAGCCAACCTGCCGTAGCCGTGATCGTCAAGACCAGCAAGCTGAATACCAGACCCAGAAACAGACTGCCGTTAAATTGCGTTGCCAGAAAACGCCAGGTATCCACTACCAGCATCAACATCAATAAGGCTGCCAGCGAAGCGAATAACCAGCGCAGTGGAGAAAATTGCTGCGCCTGTTCCCGGTTAATCCGGGAAGACAATACTTCCGGCAGTGGCAGGCTGTCGAGTTTATCGAAAAACCGCTCCAGTGCTTCGGGTAAGTTGCGCTCAGTTTCGGGTATGTGAACTGGCTCATCGTCAATGCGCGCAAAATCCTCGGTCTGTGTGTTATCCACCGCTTTGATTTTTTCCTGAACCGGATGCTGAGCCGGATGCTGAATTTGGCGCTGAGTGGGCGCTTTTGCACTCGCAGTTGTCGGTTTTTCAAATTTTTCAGTAAAAGCCACAGGTTTCATATTGGCTTTTTCCGCAGTTTTTACGGATTGACTCACAGGTTTTTTTTCTTTGGCAACGGGCTTAGCCTCGTCTAACTCAAATACGATAGGAGCCTGCCAGGTTTTGGTGGTCATGAGAATTTATCTCCAAGCAAAAATTCTAGTGCACGATCCATGCGGATATGCGGTAATACGCCATTGCGCACGTTGGGTAAATGCGGGGGCCTGAAATCCAGGAAACGGAAACGACCGTCCACCCAGTCTTCTGGTAGCGGTATATCTGCCGGGATTTCTCCGGGGAATACTGCAACTGATTTATCACCTTCTTTTTGTATCCCCTGGATACAGGATAAGGCTTGTCCCTGATACTGTTGTGTCACCGCTTTAGTGCATTGCAATGATGCCAATGCAACGGTTTCCGTCTCTACACCCTCAAACATGACATTGTTATTGGCTTCCGTCAACATTAATTGTAAAAATCTTTCCAGATTTGGTAATTGATTCGGTGTTACATGATCCGCTTTGGTGGCGGCAAATAACAGTTTATCAATTTTCCCGTTCAATAGGCGCGAGAAAAAATTATTTTTTCCATATTGAAAACTTTTTAGCACCAGATTAATCGCAGTGCGCATATCCTGAAAAGTTTCATGACCGGTATTAAAGGCTTTGAGGACATCGGCTAATACGATTTGCCGGTCAAAACGCGAAAAATGCTCACGGTAAAATTTTCTGACCACATGTTCCTTATACGACTCATAACGGCGTTTCATCACATGATAAAAATCATTTCCAGATTTTGTAGTATTAGATGGGATACGCAGTAAAGGACAAAATTCCAGCAGGGGCGCACCTTTTAAGTCACCGGGCATGGTAAAACGTCCTGGTTGTAATAAGGTCAAACCATGTTCTTTCTTTTTACATTCCATTAAAAAATCAGTAAATAACTGGCTGGCTTTACGCAGGGTTTCATCCGTTGCCGGTTGCGTCACATCAACGCCATCCATAAACGTGCGCCAGGTGTTTGACAGACGCAAACGCGGTTCTTTATCACATAAGGCTGCGGTTTGTTCTGACCATTGTTCATAGGATAAATCCAGCAAGGGCAAATCCAGCAGCCATTCTCCCGGATAGTCGATAATATCAACATATAAGGTATTCACCGGTGAAAATCGGGCCAATACCGGATTGGCGGGCTTATAACGAATTGCCAGACGGATTTCACTGATGCCACTGGTCGGTTGCGGCCAGTCAGGTGGATTGGCGCTGAGTTTATCAACCGCCAGGTCATAGCGAAAACTGGGAATATGCAGATCCGGCTGCGGTTGCGCTTTTGTGCCCAGCAGTCGATCACTGTCAACAATCTTAAAAAAAGGTAAATGCTGGCTGTTGACACCGTGAATTAATTGATGCACCAGGGATGTGATAAACACCGTTTTACCACTGCGGCTTAAGCCCGTGACCGCCAATCGCACAGAGCGATCCATGCTGCGATCTAAAATTTCTCCAAAACTTTGCTGTAAATTATCCAGGCGATGGTGGATATCCGGGGTCAATTTAGAAAACCAGTCAGTCATGATATAATGCCCGGAAAGTTTTTAGCTTGTTTAATTTCGTAAACATCATAAGCGGGTTCCTCATAAGGATGCACCGCGATTAATGTTTTTAAGACGGCAGCAATGACAGTTGATTGACAAATCATTTCCACTTTATATTCATTGACTGTTTCGATAATATTTTCCCGCCCCAAAAAAGGTTGACTGCCCGCAAGCGGTCGAAATTGTCCCTGCCCCAGCGTTTGCCAGGAACAGGCATCATAGTTTTCAAAACGTCCCGCGCCCTGTTCAAACAAGGCATTTTTGACTTGCTCAAGGTGAGTTTCCGGGACAAAAAAACAGATTTTATACAAAATTGATTTCATAATCTAATAAATATAAAGTGTGGGCAAGCAAAGCCAAAAGGTGTAAAACTTGCATGTTTTAAAAATGCGCCCACTGAAAACATCATCATGGAGAGCCAATAATAATGCATATCATTGTGCGTATTTTACTACTGTTTGTTATCACCGGCCTGTTACCATCCTGGCAATCTGGATTATTGAGTTTCCATGGAAACCAGTTTAGTTATGCTGATACGCATCACACCCGCAATAATAATATTATGGCAGTGGCAAATAAAAAAAAGATAGCACATCCCGGAGCAATAAAAAAATTACATTATCAATGGCAAATACATTTTTCTGATGATTATGTTTTTTTATTATCAAAACAACGGCAAACGCTGGAACAAACACTGCAACGTCTGAAAATCAACAGTCAGGATAAAATTCTCATCACCAGCGGTATTGCGCCGGGGAAAAAGGGACTGGCAAATATTCAGGCGGGGAAATTACGCGCACAACATATTGCCCGCCTGATTTTCCCCTACACCCAGAACATTATAGTCATTCTGTCGCAACGCATGTCCGGACGGCAAGGCATACAGATAGAGCATCTGCCTCAGGTGCCTCAGGTTAAATAACGAATACATTTAACTTGTTTTTATTGTCTGTCTTTGGTGTTACAAAATGAGCGTAGAAATAAAAGAAGCGCAGTGTTTATATAAACTAACGAGATTTTAATCGCCTAAAGGCTTTACAGGTCGGTCATTTGAGGCGTAATATCCTGATATTCATAATTTACCGAGGCAAAGGATACAGGCGGAATCTTAAATGACCACAGCAAACACCCACCCACTTATTGATCGCTTTAATCGTCACATCAATTATTTGCGTATTTCTGTGACAGATCGCTGCGATTTTCGCTGCGTGTACTGCATGGATGAAAAAATGCAGTTCCTGCCACGCGAGCAAATTCTAACCCTGGAAGAAATTGAGCAGATTGCACGTGCTTTTGTGCTTTTAGGTGTGAAAAAAATTCGTATTACCGGCGGTGAGCCGCTGGTACGCAGAAATATTCTGTCTTTATTTGAGCGTCTGGGGGATTTACCGGGCTTAAAAGAGCTGGTGCTGACCACCAATGGCTCGCAGTTGTCGCAGATGGCAAAACCTTTGCGCGAGTCGGGAGTGAAACGGATTAATATCAGCCTGGATAGCCTGCAAGCAGATAAATTTCTGAAGCTGACCCGTAACGGCAAGCTGGATAAGGTACTGGCAGGGATTGATGCAGCACGGGAAGCGGGTTTTGAGCGCATAAAACTCAATGCTGTCATTCTGAAACACCGCAATCACGAAGAAGTACCGGATCTGGTGGATTTTGCCATCCAAAAACAACTGGATCTCACTTTTATTGAAGAAATGCCGCTGGGGCTGATTAACAGTCATGACCGTGCAGAGGCCTATTATTCCAGCGATGATATTCTGGCAGACTTAAAAACTCAGTACCAGATGCTGCCCACCCCGGAAAACACGGGTGGCCCAGCGCGTTATTACCGCTTGCCAGCGCATCCCGATACCCGAATCGGTTTTATCTCACCCCACAGCCATGATTTCTGCGACACCTGTAATCGCGTGCGACTTACCGCAGAAGGACGTTTATTGCTATGTCTGGGTCAGGAAAACTCGGTGGATTTACGTCGTATTGTCCGCGCCCATCCCGGTGATGCCGAGTATCTGCAAAATAGTTTACTCAAGGCCATACACAACAAACCGCACAGCCATGATTTCAGCCATGAAAAACCAGTTGAAATCATGCGTTATATGAATACAACCGGGGGATAATGGCTATTATTTATCATTATTAATAAAATGCAGATTATTGATTATATTGACAGTCCGGCACAGGCAGAAATTCGTGGTAAATTCGTGCAGTTCATCTGGGCGGAGGAAGCATATCTGGTTTTTGCACCAAAAACCTTACACCGTTTTCATGTGGATATCTTAAAACACTTTCTGGATGCGCAACACATTCTTTATCACCAGGATAATCCGGAAACCCTTCAAGTCGATGATGCCAATCTGAAAGTGCTGGGCGGTGGCAAGTTTTTATTAAACAGCGCTGAACAATCATTGCGTTTATTTGATAATTCCCTGGCGTATGGGCGTTTTGTGGAAGCGGGTTTAATCCAGAAAATCGCTGAAACAAAGCATCAATGGTCCGGGTTTAAGATTGACATAGATTAAGAGTTCGGCACAAGCTTCTTTCAGCGCTTATCGCGCTGAAAGAAGCTTGTGCCTCATGCTAAGGAGTGAGGATGAAATAAGTGCAGGAACTGGGCGCAGGATTTTTATTCATTTTCAAGGCGTGAAAACAGGCGCATAGCAAGCTATGTAACTGCCTAAGTCCAAACCGGCACAACGCAGAAAATGGAGAAAAAGACCAGCCAAGTTTCTGAAGTTATAAAATTCTCACTCCTAAGTTATATTGTTGATTTTAGATTTCAAACCAACACCCGCACAAACCTTTGATGACAGATTGGGTATAATGCGCAATTTCCTCAATCATTATTTGTTAATATGTTAAAACGATTTCTTGTGCGTTTGTTTTTAGCCATCCTGCTCTCGCTATTGTTAATCAGTGCGGGGGCTTATGCGCTGTATGAATACGGTTTACAGCGCCCCCTGCAACTGCCGCAAAAGACTACCTATTACACCATCAATCCAGGCATGGGCGTGAATCAGATCGCAGTAGCGTTGGTGCGGGAGAAAATCTTTAATTACCCCAACGCCCTGGCCTGGGTATTATGGGCGCGCAGCCAGGGCAAGGGGCATCAAATTAAAGCCGGGGAGTACAAAATTCTGCCCGGTAGCAATGCCCGGCAACTGCTGGCCTTGTTTATCAGCGGTAAAACCGTACAACATGCGTTTGTAATTGTAGAAGGCTGGACTTTCAAACAATTGCTGAGTGCTTTGCAGCAGACGCAAAATCTCAACCATCAATTGCCCAAAAATAGTGCTGCAAAAGTGGTCATGCAACAACTTGATCTGGCAGGCATCCACCCGGAAGGGCGTTTTTTCCCCGATACTTATTATTTCACCGCCAATACCAGCGATATTGCGCTGTTGCAACGCGCTTATCAGAAAATGCAAAAAGAACAACAAGCCACCTGGGAACAACGCAGCCCGGATGTGCAGGTGAAAGATAAAACTGCGGCCTTGATATTAGCCTCAATCATCGAAAAAGAAACCGCCAGCCCACAGGAATATACACAGATTTCTGGGGTATTCAGCCGCCGCTTAAAAAAAGGTATGCGTTTGCAAACCGATCCCAGCGTGATTTATGGCATGGGTGACAATTTTAAAGGCAATATCCGCAAAGCCGACCTGCAACGCGATACACCCTATAATACCTACACCCGCGCCGGTCTGCCGCCCACGCCTATCGCTTTGCCGGGACGCGCCGCACTGCTGGCGGCAGTACAGCCCGCAGCAGGTAACAGCCTGTATTTTGTCGCCAGCGGTAATGGCAGGCATTATTTTTCCAGCAATTTAAGCGAGCATGAATGCGCGGTGATGCGTTACCAGATTAAAGACAAAGCACCGCGCAAATTTGCCCGCCGTTGTCGGAAAAAACCGGGGTGCCGGGTGTGCAAGGAATGAAGGGAGATTTATTCTGAATAAATCCCCCTTTTTCTAAGGGGGAAACTCAGCACTATGGAATCACCAATATATAACCCGCTTCCAGGCCATCAGGATTGCTTAAAACATGTTGGTTGGCCTGATAAATGTCCTTCCAGCGTTGGGAGTCACGGTAATATTTATTTGCCAGCGCCGATAACGACTCACCCCGGCGCACGGTGTGGATGGCTTTGGCGCGGGTCAGTTTAGCCAGTTGCTGCTGTTCCTGCTCCAATCGCTGTAAAGCCGCTTGCTGTACAGACTTATCCTGTTTCTGACGGCGCAACTGCACATAATGTTTCACCGTACTGGCGGCTTTTTGGCGATAGGCTTCCGGGTCTGCCGTGCCGCCTTCGCTGATGGGCAGTTTTGCGCGTAAACTTGTGACTTGAGATTGTGCCTGGGTCAGTTGATTTTGTAATTGTTGTTGTTCGCCTTGCGCTTGGGTGAGTGCGCTTTGTGCCTGGGTTAATTCACCTTGTGCCTGGGTTAATTCACCTTGTGCCTGGGTTAATTTACCTTGTGCCTGGGTTAATTCACCTTGTGTCTTTTCTAAATCCACATTGAGTTTGCTGGCTTGCGTTTTTTGCTCGGACAAGGCTTGTTCCAGGCTGCTCAGTTTTTCCGTAGCACTGCTTTGCGCTTTTTCCACGCTGGCAAGGTTCTGTTCCAGTTTTTGTTTTGTTGCCTGCAACCGGTTGATGTCTGCCGCTTGTTTTTGTGCTTCAGTGCTGGCTTGTTGCAGTTTTTGTGTGCTTGTTTCTAATTGCTGCTGACTGTTTTGCAAGCTTGCTTCCAGTTTTGTTATTTTTTCCTGTAACGGCGCAGTTAATGATTCAGTCTGCTGCGCTGCTGGCGGCTCAGCGGTCGGTGCTGCCACATCCGTTTCCGCCATGACTGCTGGTGCAGCTAACAACCAACCCGCCATACTCAAAAATACACGTACACTCATGATAAAAAAATCCTCCAGTGATAAGGCGCAGCTTGGTTTTCTATTACAAGCTGCATGATAGAACTTGTTTTTATTAAGGCAATTGCCCGAAGCCCTAATCATACGCAAGCTACCCCTATAAATACAAGTGATGTTCATACTTACAAGTGATGTTCGCAGTAAATGGAGTACTATACTAAAAGATAAGGAACAGATTGTAATTACAGGGGAAATAAGATGTTTAAGCCTACTTATTATTTGCTTTTGTTATTGATGTTTATCAATTTTCCATTCAGTCTTGCTGCCAGTCTGCCATTTAATCAGGAAAACAGTGGCTGGGAACTTTACACCCATAGAAAAACCATCCGTGATGTCTTATATGCCGGAGCTGATAAAACCTTGTGGGTTGCCACTGAAGGCGGTCTGGAACAACGTGATTATCAAACGGGTGCTTTGTTGCAGGTTTTCACCAATCTTGATGGCCTGCCTTATAACAGCGTGATGGCATTGGCAACAGATGAGCAGCATAATATCTGGGTTGGCACCGAAGGCGGGGGTTTAGCCCGCTATAGCAAATCCGGTAGCTGGACTTATTACACGGATCAAGCGGCATCAACAACTGTGCTACCCAATAATTATATCAGCGCCCTGCTGTACACCCATGACGGGCTTTGGGTGGGGATGCAGGATCACTGGGGTGGCGGTGGTTTGGCATGGTTAAATCAAAATCAGGAATGGACTTATTTTACAACAGAAAACTCAGATTTACCCGGCGACAGCGTGCACGCACTGGCAGATGATGGCGCGGGTGGTGTATGGATTGCCACTTTAAGTGGTTTGGCACATAGCGATAACAACAATGTCTGGTCTTTGTACCAGTCCGCCAACAGCCCGTTGCCAGATGATAGCATACAGGCGTTAGCGGTGGCTGACAGCGGCCTTTGGATTGGCACTCAAAGCGCGGGGCTGGCACATTTGGATCAACAAGGGAACTGGTCTTTTTATTCCACTGAAAATTCACCCTTACCGGATAACTGGATTGAATCTTTGGCGGTGGATGCCAACGGCGGCTTGTGGGTGGGTATGTCCTGGCAGGGTGGTTTGGCATATCGCGCCGCCAGTGGGGAATGGCAATTATTTAACCATTACAATTCCGGCCTGCCTGCCAATTACGTATTGAGTCTGTTAGCGGATGCTAATGGTTCTCTGCTGGTGGGTACGGAAGCCGGTATGGTCAGGCTGACAGCGGATTTACAATGGCTGCCCCTGCCGGGGGATGAAAATGGTTTGCCTCACAATAGTGTATTGTCTTTGCTGCATGATGCGCAGCAGGGCTTATGGATAGGCATGGAAGCTGGTGGAGGTTTGTCTTATCTCAGCCCGGAAGGTGAACTGCAACAACCGGATTATGTGGATTATATGGGCCATGTTAACGCCTTGATTGCCGATGGTGCTGGTGGTATCTGGGCCGGTAATAACGGTGGCTTGGTGCATCGCTCAGCCAGCGGAGAATACACGCTGTACAATCTGCAAAACTCAGATTTACCGGATAATCTGGTCACTGCACTGGCTTTGGATGATCTCGGTGGATTGTGGGTAGGTACGGGATTATCTAATGGCAGCGGTGGCAACTGGCAGGGCAGTGGTTGTGGCAGCAGTCCAGCGGCAGATATTAACAGCCGGGGCGGTGGTCTGGCGTATCGTGATTCGCAGGACAACTGGACAGTATTTAACCAAGGTAATACCCCCTTGCCGGGTAATTATGTCAAAACCCTGCTGACTGATGACAGTGGCGGTATCTGGGTGGGCTTGTCCTCCCAATATCAACTGGATTGCCCCGGTGGTCTGGCTTATCGTAATGCCAGCGGGACATGGCAGCTTTACCAGCGCAGTGATAATAGTTTGCCAGGGGAATTTGTCCACGCTCTGGCGCAAACCAGTGCCGGTTTATGGGTGGGTTTTGGCGATCCCAATGCGACCGGCGATAGCAATCTGGTTTACGGGGGCTTGGCCTTGTTCAATACTCAGGGTCAATGGCAGCATTACAGCACCAGCAATTCCGCACTGCCTGATAATCGTGTAATGGCTTTATTGGCAGATGATAATGATGGTTTATGGATAGGCATGAGTGGCGGTGCGGGTGGTGGCGGTCTGAGTTACCGTAGCGCGATGGAAAGCTGGCTGCACTTAAATTCAGATAGTTCCGGTCTGCCGGATGATAGTGTCACGGCCTTGCAGGCGGATAACACGGGTGGTTTGTGGATAGCGACGCAATGGAGTGGCATTGCGCATCTGGGTTTTGGCGAAAAAGTCCAGTTAAGCCAGCTTACAGATAACACAACGCTGCAAAACAGCTTATTACACGGTGAGCGGGCGGCGATTATTATTCATCCGCGTGGTTCTAATGCTGGTTATCAACAAGCTGCGGCGCTGGATTTTATGGCAAGCTATGCCTATCACACGCTACACGCCCGTGGTTATGACAACCAGGAAATCTATTTTCTGTCTTATCAGCCCAGTCTGGATGTCAATGCCGATGCTTATGCCGATGCTAATGTGATCGATGCCCCGGTGACACTGAGTACTTTCCGGGCGGGAGAAAATCCCCGTGATCTCACGCTGGATGATGTCTCTCTGGCGTTTGAGTGGGCCAAACAACAAGGCAGTCTGGATGAGCCTTTGATAATATTTTTTATTGACCACGGTATTCCTGGCGGTCTGCTGCTTGACCCGCAAGGCCAGGACATACTCAGCACGGCACAGTTAAAAACCTGGCTGGATGATTATCAGCAACATACCGGCAACGCGCTTGTGCTGGTCGTAGAAGCCTGTCACAGCGGCACACTGGTATCGGATTTGGCGGCTGAGCAGCGCCTGATTATCAGCAGCACCGATGAAGACCTGGCTTATTATGACGATTTGGGGCGCTCTTCATTTCTGAAGCTGTATCTGGATCAACTACGTCAGGGCGCGACTTATCAGGAAGCCATGAACCACACGCGGCAGCTTATCAGTGGCTATCGCAAGCCCTTAAACCGCCAGAACCCGCAACTGGAAGATTCCCGCAGTGGTTTATTTGCTAAACAGCATTGCCTGAACGGTTGCTTCGGCGCTTTACCCGGTATGCTCACGCTCACGGTGAATACGCCACCCGCCGTGGTTGCACCGGGAGAGAGTATGGAACTGCAAGTGGAAACCCAGATACCGGGCGGCAGCGTGCGTTCAGTGTGGGCTTCAGTCGTGACCCCGGAAGTTGCCAGTCAGCGCACGGAAAATGGTTATTCGCGCCTGCCCACGCCGGTTGTGTACTTGCGCCGCAGCGCGGAAAACACCTGGAGCAATAGTTTCAGTGATTTTTCCAGTCAGGGCGATTATGTCTTTTCCATTAAAGCGGAAGATAACAGCGGTTTTGTCACTGAATCCCAGCCTTTGCTGTTTTCCGTGCCTGAAGGTCAGGCGCTGGCTTATCCTGATTTTGACGCACTCAGTAATCGTTTGTTGCTGCCTGCGATCACCATCCCGCAAGCTGATGACAAACCACTGCTGTATCAAGCGGAAATGCTGCTAGATGCCAATAGCAAACTGGTTTTGGATACCGCCAGTCTGCAATTAAGTACACAAGCCCAGGCGGCTTATGTCAATTATATTCCCTTGACCCAGACCCTGTTGATTCCTGAACTGCCATTTGCTGGAATGACTTACAGTCTGGAATTAAAGCTGGATTTAGATGCGCCACCGCCACTGATACAGTTTGATATAGAAAAAATTGAGTTACCATAGCGTGTTATAGGAGAAATCTGACCAAATCCAGCTTTTCCACAGTAGTCTTAGGCAGAAAAGTAGGGTGTCAGCTTTTCCAGCATGGCATCCACTTCCTGGGCAACTTGTGAAATTGCTTCATTTTCTGCCAGAGCAAGTACTGCCTGCGCAGACATCAAGCTGACAAAAACCCGCTGCTCTTCAGTTTCCCGTACCACAACATTACAGGGTAATAACGCGCCTGCATCGGGATCGGCTTCAATAACCCGTCTTGCCAGTGGAGCCATGCAGGCACCAAGAATACGGTAGCCCGGTATCTCATGATCCATTTTTTTCTTGAAAATTCCCTGCACATTAACATCGCTGACAATACCGAATTTTTCTGCGCTCAATGCAGCAATGACTTTTTCCACTGCGTCTTCAAAACTATCAAAATCAATCGTTAATTCAATTACATTGGTATACATTGCTCACATTCCTTAGTTTTTTTCTATTACGGTTTTATTTTCCATGCACAAGGTTAAAACCCTCGCCTTTCAGGCGAACAGATTTATCTCTAATGTTTAACGGTAAAACTTAAAATATGGGTTTTAGCGCTAACACCCCAAAGGGGTATTTTAATATAGCCAGGGGCAACGCCCCAGGGTAGAGAATGGCACGGATACAATTTCAGGGGCGTTGCCCCACTACCATTAACTTAAGAAAATATTCAGCCAGCCCCAAAGGGGTATAACATACCAGCCCAGGGCAACGCCC
>NZ_JAUCGJ010000042.1 GCF_030378065.1 Candidatus Venteria ishoeyi
GCCCCAGGCTATATTAAAATACCCCTTTGGGGTGTTAGCGCTAAAACCCATATTTTAAGTTTTACCGTTAAACATTAGAGATAAATCTGTTCGCCTGAAAGGCGAAGGTTTTAACCTTGTGCATGGACAATAAAAAAGGCAGATAAATATCTGCCTTTTTTATTTCAGCACTATAAGTGCTGCGAGTTACCTTAATACCCGCCTTTACGACGGCTTTCTGGAACTCCGGCAATACGACCACCCTGCTTGGAAGGATCTTTTGGGAACAGGATATACAGCGCTTTGGCATCCACTTTTTCACCCCATTTCTCTTTCATGGCTTTCTGGAGGTTGCGGGTGTTAGGCTGGTTGCCATTGTTTTCCAGGTATTCGCTGCGTAGATAGTTGATTAAATCCCAATGTCTTTCTGTCAAAGCGACATCTTCTTCAGCGGCAATTATTTCGGCTAAGCCCTCGCTCCAATCCTGTGGTTCGACCAGGTAACCGTTAGCAGTGGTTTCTATGGTTTTACCGTCAAGTTCATAGGACATATATAACTCCTTGTAATTGTTTAAGTCCACCGGAAAAGCTTGTTTTTTGTCCAGGGACTTCATGTATGGAAATTGATAATCATCGGATATGTTGCGGTTCAGGTCAAGTACCTGTTAGCAACAACTTTTTATCCGTTCTCTGCTTCATTACTGCCGTTTAGGTAAAACATCCACCAGTTTGTCACGTAAATGGCGTAATAATTCTTCTGTCGTTGCCCAGTTAATGCAGGCATCAGTAATTGATACACCGTATTTTAATGCGCTCAAATCGTCAGTGATTGGTTGATTGCCTTCATTCAGATGGCTCTCCAGCATAATGCCGATAATGGATTGGTTGCCATCAGCGATCTGATGCACAATATCTTCAGTGACCAAGGGCTGTAATTCAGGGTTTTTGCGGGAATTACCATGACTGCAATCAATAACGATATTGGCAGGCAGGCTGGCCTTATGCAGTGCTTGCTCACACAAAGCAATGCTGACAGAATCATAATTGGCTTTTTTACCGCCCCGTAAAATAATGTGACCGTATTGATTACCCTGGGTTTGAATCACAGTCACCTGGCCTTCCTGGTTAATACCCAAAAAGTGATGTGAAGCGGAGGCGGAATGCAAGGCATTAATCGCCATACCCAGATTGCCATCCGTACCATTTTTAAATCCAACCGGTGTTGACAGACCACTGGCTAATTCACGGTGAGTTTGAGATTCCGTGGTGCGTGCGCCAATAGCCGTCCAGGAGAATAAGTCTGACAGATACTGTGGCGTAATCGGATCCAGTGCTTCAGTGCCTGCCGGTAAACCTAATTCCGCCAGCCAGACCAGCAATTCGCGGGCTTTTTCCAGGCCTTCTTCAATGCGGAAAGAACCATCCAGGCGTGGATCATTAACTAAACCTTTCCAGCCAATAGTCGTACGGGGTTTTTCAAAATACACCCGCATCACGATATATAAGCTATCTTTACAGGTATCATGCAGCCGTTTCAGACGCGAAGCATAGACCTTGGCCGCTTCAATATCATGAATGGAACAAGGGCCAACCACAACTAATAAACGATGATCGCGACGATCCAGGATCGCTTCTATAGTTTTACGGCCTTCCAGCACCGTTGCCTGGGCTTTTTCGCTGGCAGGGATTTTCTGTTTCAGCGTTTGCGGGGGAATCAGTACCCGTTCGGAGGTAATCCGAACATTCTCAAGTGCATTATGTTCCATAACGGGTGTTATCTTGTCCTGTGAGCATTAAAAAATAATCTATTTTACTGTTTTTTTAATTTTCTATCATAATAAATATCACCAACGACTCACGCTGTCGCGTTGACGTGGATCAGCCGCGCCATATTTAATGCCGGTTTCCGGGTCAATCAAAATACTGTTGGCGGCTCCCATGACACGTTTTTCTACCAGTTTATGACCTTTTGCCTTTAATAATTGACGTGTGTCCACACTCAGGCCACGTTCAAGCCGCAGTTCATCAGGCAGCCATTGATGGTGAATACGGGGTGCATTCACTGCTTCCTGGATATTCATGCCATGTTCGATCACATTGAGTAAAATTTGCAAGGTGGTGGTGATAATGCGCGAGCCGCCAGGGCTGCCAGTAATGAGATAGGGTTTTTTGCCCTTTAATACAATGGTTGGGGACATGGAACTGAGCATCCGTTTTCCCGGCTCAATGGCGTTGGCTTCGCCGCCAATTAAACCATAAGCATTGGGCACGCCTGATTTGGCACTGAAATCATCCATTTCATTATTCAGCAGAAAACCGGTGCCGGGAGCCATGATACCACTGCCAAAGCTAAAATTCAGTGTGTAGGTATTGGCAACTGCGTTCCCAATTTTATCAACAACCGAAAAATGCGTGGTTTCCCGACTTTCGTAACCCGGCACTTTACCGGCATGAATTTCCACGCTGGGACGGGTTTTATCACTGTAAATCTGGGTGCTGAGTTGCTGCGCATACGCGGGAGAAATCAAACCCGCAACCGGTACCTTGATAAAATCCGTATCACCCAGATATTTTGCACGATCAGCATAGGCCAGTTTCATTACTTCCGCCAAAATATGAATACTGGCAGCGCTGTTATGCCCCGAAGCCTTAAGATCAAAGTCTTTTAGCATATTCAGCATTTGCACGATATGAATGCCACCGGAACTGGGGGGTGGCATGGAAAAAATATCAAAACCACGGAATTTACCCTGAATAGGGGTTCGCATCGCCGGACGATAGGTAGCAAGATCAGCATGGTCAATAATACCGCCATGGGCCAGCATTTCCTTGACCAGCGCATCGGCAACCGGGCCTTGATAAAAACCGGTTGCGCCTTGCTCGGCAATTGCTTGTAAGGTATTGGCTAAATCTGCCTGCACTAAGCGTTCACCAATAGCCGGTGGCGTACCATCCGGTTTCAGAAAAGCCTGTTGCGCTGTTGTATTGAGTTGTGAGCCGCGTGTTTTTAAGGCTTCATGCAAGGCCGGAGAGACGATGATCCCTTTTTGTGCCAATCTAATGGCAGGTTGCAACACCGCTTTTAACGGCAGGCTGCCGTATTTTTCCAGCGCCAGTATTAAACCGGCAACTGTACCGGGTACGCCTACCGCCAGATGCGAGAAGCGACTGCGTTGCTTGTCAACATCGCCCTTGGCATCCAGGAACAAATCCCGATGGGCTTTGGCGGGTGCGGTTTCACGATAATCCAAGGCAATGACCTTGCTGGTTTTTTGCTCATAGATCAGCATAAAACCACCGCCGCCAATGTTACCGGCGCGTGGCAGGGTAACCGCCAAAGCGAAGGCGGTTGCAACAGCGGCATCCACAGCGTTACCACCTTGGTTTAATAGTGCCAGACCCACATTTGCCGCCTGTGCTTCGCTGGCGACCAGCATCTGCCGCCCCTGCGCTGGCGCATGAATGGCGCGTTCGCTGAGTATTGCAGGTTGCGCGAAAGTCATTGCTGTGTGGCTAAGCAGGGATAAAAAAGTACCAAAAGCAAGGTATTGAATAATAGTTTTCATTTGACATCCTGTGTATATGTCATATAATTTCCGGTTTTATTTTTTGTAGCGGCTATCATTTTGCCATGAATTTTTCAATCTGATAGCAACACAGGAAACAAACACCGTGCCTCAAAAAATATTGCCTAAGAAAATATTAAATATTCAGCAATGGTTTGACCCGTTAAAGTTTGCGGAACGCAATGCTGCGATCCAAGAAACAATTATACTCGATAGTTTGCCACGTTTTCAGCCACTGGTCACGGAAAGCGGTGGAAAAATTGAACTGGATTGGCAATTTGGCCTGTTAAAACGCCATATTGTGGTGACAGGGCGTTGGTCTGCGCGCATACCGATGTCATGCCAACGCTGTTTGCAGACTGTCTGGCTGGATTTGCAGCAGGAAAGCAAATTATGTTTGTTAAGACCTGAAGAATCTGAAGAATATGTGCCGGAAGGTTTTGAGCCGATAATGCTGGAAGGTGAGCGCATCAAGCTGGCGCAACTGCTGGAAGATGAATTGTTGTTAGCACTGCCCGTTGCGCCCGTGCATCAACAATGTCCAGACAATCAGTATCAGCCAATTGCCGAGCCAGAGGCCGATATACCTGAGACGGAAGCTAAAGCAAATCCATTTCAGATATTGGAAAGTTTGAAAAAATCGCATTAAGTTTTGTGCTTTAATTAAGCACAAAAAAGAAGCTTTTGCGTAATACCCGATGTTAGCAAGATAAGCGTGGAGAAAAAGTGGTTTTTTCGCGTTTCTAAAACTTCAAAAGCTATGAAAAAGAAGTTTTTGCGTAACACCCGATGTTAGCAAAATAAGCGTGGAGAAAAAGCGGTTTTTTCGCATTTCTAAGGCTGCAAAGCCTGCGAAAAAGAAGCTTTTGCGTAACACTAATTTATATTTTATTCATTAAGCCGGGATAGCACTATTGCCATCCCATTGTTACAGGAGTCTGATATGGCTGTTCAACAAAACCGTAAAACCCCTTCCAAGCGTGGTATGCGCCGCGCACATGACGCACTGGGTAAACCCACCTTATCCATTGAGCCTTTAAGTGGTGAATTGCATCGCCGTCATCATGTCAGCCCGGATGGTTATTATCGTGGTCGTCAGGTTGTTTTTGATAAAAACAACGACTAAGCAGCAGTGGATGCCACGATTGCTTTAGATGCAATGGGCGGCGATCATGGGCCTCAGGTCGTGGTGCCCGCCGCATTGCGGATGTTAAAAAAACATCCCGAATTAAAATTAATACTGGTTGGTGATAGCGCCCAGATTGCGTCTTTTATCGGTAACCAGGATGCGCCTGTTCAGCAGCGACTGTCGGTGCATCATGCCAGTCAGGTGGTGGCGATGAACGAGTCGCCGGCAAAAGCCTTGCGCCTGAAAAAAGACTCTTCCATGCGGGTCGCTATTAATCTGGTGAAATCCGGTGATGCACAAGCCTGTGTCAGTGCTGGTAATACCGGCGCATTGATGGCAACAGCGCGTTTTGTACTAAAAACCCTGCCACATATTGATCGCCCAGCCATTTGTACCGCCCTGCCGACCAAAACCGGTCACACCCATATGCTGGATTTGGGTGCCAATGTTGATTCCACTGCTGAACATTTATTACAGTTTTCAGTGATGGGTTCAGTCTTAACCGAAGCGGTGGATAACCTGCCAAATCCGCGTGTGGGTTTGCTGAACATCGGCGAAGAAGACATGAAAGGTAATGAGCAGGTAAAAAAAGCAGCTTTATTACTGGAAGAGGCGGCGATTAATTATATCGGCTTTGTGGAAGGCGATGATATTTTCAAAGGTACGGTGGATGTAATTGTTTGTGATGGCTTTGTTGGCAACGTCGCATTGAAAACCAGCGAAGGCGTGGCGCAAATGATTACCCATTATGTCAAACAAGCATTTAAGCGTAATCTTTTAACCAAGATAGCCGCTTTATTTGCCTTGCCGGTGATTAAAACACTGCGCAGGCAGATTGATCCCAGACGTTATAACGGTGCCAGCTTATTGGGCTTACAGGGCATTGTGATCAAAAGTCACGGCGGCGCAGATGAACTTGCATTTACCTATGCCATCAGCGAAGCCATACGTGAAGTTGAAAAAAGCGTACCCACTCAAATCAGTCATCAACTGGATGCCATTTTAGGCAACTGACTTGACTTCGATGTAAGCTTCATTCAACGCTACGCGTAGAAAGCCGCTTACATCTCAGGCTAAAATTTTACTGGGTTCGATCAGCGCTGCCGCAGAAAATCTGCTTATATTTCACGCTAATTTTTTACACTGGAAAAAAACTGGATGAACTACGCACGGATTATTGGCACTGGCAGCCACTTACCTGAACGGGTATTAAGCAATGCCGACCTGGAAAAAATGGTTGATACCAGTGATGAATGGATCGTCACCCGTACCGGCATCCGGGAACGACATATTGCCGCCAACGGTGAAGGCGTGGTTGATCTGGCATTACAAGCGGCAACCCATGCTTTGCAAGCAGCTGAAGTTGCAGCCGACAGCATTGATTTAATCATTTTTGCCACCACCACCCCGGATCGGGTATTTCCCAGTTCTGCCTGTTTATTGCAGCAAAAACTCGGGGCAACCCAATGTGCGGCATTTGATATACAAGCGGTATGCACAGGCTTTCTTTATGCCCTGGGTACGGCTGAAAAATTTATTCGCAGCGGCTCCCATAAACGTGCGCTGGTGATTGGCGCGGAAGTTTTCTCGCGTCTGGTGGATTGGAATGATCGTGGCACTTGCGTGTTGTTTGGTGATGGTGCAGGGGCGGTGGTGCTGGAAGCCAGTGAAGAACCAGGTATTTACTCCAGTCATTTATATGCCGATGGTCAATACAGCAACAGTCTGACAGTGAACAGTTATGTTGCTCAAGGACAATTGCAGGGGGAATCACAGTTCACCCGGATGCAGGGTGGGGAAGTGTTTAAAGCTGCCGTGAATAATATGGCCAGTTCCGCACTGGAAGCACTGCGCAGTAATGAGTTTAACGTCAGTGATCTGGACTGGGTGATACCGCATCAAGCGAATACCCGTATTATTCAGGCAGTTTCCAAAAAACTTAAACTGCCGCAGGAAAAAGTCATCAGCACGGTTGCCATGCATGGTAATACTTCCGCAGCCTCTGTACCCTTGGCCCTGGATACCGCAGTCAGAGATGGACGTATCCAGCCTGAGCAGCATTTATTATTGACCGCAATGGGTGGCGGGTTTACCTGGGGTTCGGCTTTACTGCGCTTTTAAAAAACGAGGTTTACAGGATCATGGCACAGATAGAAGGATTGCGCATTCAAAATTATCGTACCTTAAATGATATAGCGATGGGCTGCATTGCTACGGATCTCAAATTAAGATTCGCTAAACCTTTAACACCATTGACGGCGGTCATTGGAAAAAATGGTTCAGGAAAAAGTTCAATATTTGATGCTTTTGGTTTTTTAGCAGATTGCATGGATTCAGATCTGGAAACTGCCTGTAATGCCAAAGGGCGTGGTGGTTATGACAAGCTGGTTACAAATGGCAGGGAAAATGATCCGATAAGAATAACAATTAATTATCGAGAATCACACAATGATCGCCCTATTACTTATGAAGTTGCCATTGGCAAAGATAAACACGGCTTACCCATTGTAAAATCAGAAAGGCTGAGACAACGGGAAAAAAACCAGCGGCATGGCTTGCCCAAATCATTTCTTAACCTGGAAAATGGTAAAGGGATGGTCTGGGTTGGTGATGATGCGTTAGAGGGGGATGAATTACAACGTAAGGCAGTTGAACTTTCTCAGCAAAAACTCGCTATCGTTTCACTTGCTGAGCAGTTTTCAGAAAACCCCCGCATTGCCGAGTTTAAGTCTTTTATCAAAGCATGGTATTTGAGCTATTTCTATCCAGACGCTGCCAGACAGATACCCCAGGCAGGCATACAAAAACACCTTAACCTGCATGGTGATAATGTCGGCAATGTCGTTCAATATCTGGAACGAAATCATCCTGTTATTATTAAACGTATCTTTGACGATATTTCAAAAAAAATTCCCGGAATAGGCACTATTAAAACCTATAAAGATGAGATTACCAATAATCTCTATCTTTTATTTGAAGATAAAGGTTTTGCCAAGCCGTTTACGCAGCAGCAAATGTCAGATGGAACACTGAAGATGTTTTGTTATATGCTGCTATTACAAGATCCTGAGCCAACACCTTTTATTTGTATCGAAGAGCCGGAAAATGGCTTATATCATAAGCTACTGGAGACGCTTGCATTTGAATTCAAATCTCATGCAACGGGACGCAAAGGCGGCTCCCAGGTATTTATTACAACGCATCAACCTTATTTTGTTGATGCGCTTGCACCTGATGAGGTCTGGGTGCTGGAAAAAAATGATGACGGCACCGCAATGATTAAACGCGCCAGTGAATACCCTTATGTTCAGGAAATGGCTGATGAGGGACAGCCGTTGGGTGCGCTTTGGTATAGTGACTACCTGGATGCAAGGTAGAAGCGATGCACTTTGAAATTTTAGTAGAAGGGCAAACAGAATTAACGACTCTCTCCATATTAATGGATAAAATTGTGGGTCAATATAATGTGCCTCATACCTGGAAAATCCATAAGCATCAGGGCATTGGGCGTTTGCCGGGTAATCTTGTTGGCCAGCCTCAAAAAAATGATAGAACACTGTTACACAACCTGCCTTCAAGGTTAAGAGCTTATGGAAATCGTATGGGAGATCAGGAAATTGTAGTACTTTTGCTTGACCTTGATGATAGGAAGGATTGCGTCGCATTTAAAAATGAACTGTGGTTGGTATTAGATTCATGTGAAAAAAAACCTAATTTTCTGATCCGAATTGCGATTGAAGAATTGGAAGCATGGTATTTTGGTGATCAACATGCGATAGAAAAAGCTTATCCAGACTATAATAAAAAAGTATTAGCTGATTATATTCAGGATGCACAGTGCGGCACATGGGAGCAATTAGCGGAAGCAATTCATCCAGGTGGATTGAAATCCCTGCAACATTACGGCAAACGCTCAATACGCATACTTGAAGAAAAACGAAAATGGGCGGCTAAAATTGCACCACACATGAATGTTGAGAAAAATAAGTCACCAAGTTTTTGCTGTTTCCGTGATGGTTTACGACGTTTTACCTTGAATTCTCATTGAAATCCTTTTTGTAGAGAAATTGCAATATGTCTCTACATTATTTGAATCTCTTTATTTTCACCAGGAATCTAAAACATCCATGTCATACACATTTATTTTCCCCGGACAGGGTTCGCAAGCCATTGCTATGCTGGCTGATTTGGCTGCAAACTACCCTTTGGTTAAACAAACTTTTGAAGAAGCCTCAGAAGCACTACAACAAGATCTCTGGAAATTAAGCCAGGAAGGCCCGAAAGAAGCACTTAACCAAACTGATAACACCCAGCCTGCGATGTTAAGCGCAGGCATTGCCGTGACGCGGGTCTGGGCTTCGCAAAATGGCGCGCCAGCCAGTTTATGTGCTGGTCACAGTCTGGGCGAATACAGCGCGCTGGTTCATGCAGGTAGTCTGGCATTTACTGACGCGGTAAAGCTGGTGGCTTTACGCGGGCGCTTGATGCAGGAAGCAGTGCCTGCCGGACAGGGGGCAATGGCGGCAATACTGGGGCTGGACGATGCCCAGGTAAAAGAAGCCTGTAGCAGCGCGGCGCAGGGTGAAGTGGTTGCCGCAGTGAATTTTAATGCGCCGGGTCAGGTGGTGATTGCCGGACAAAAAACGGCTGTTGAGCGTGCCGCAGAAGCTGCCAAGCAGGCAGGGGCAAAACGTGCTTTATTATTACCGGTCAGCGTACCTTCGCATTGTGACTTGATGCGCCCTGCTGCGGACAAATTAGCAGAAGCTTTAGCGCAGATAAACCTGGAAAGTCCGGCAATACCCATCATTCATAATGTGGATGTGACACAAAAAACCGACCCGGATACAATCCGTGAGGCTTTAGTCGGTCAATTATTCCAGCCGGTGCGCTGGGTGGAAACCATACAGGCCATTGCTGAGCAGCAACCGGAAGTGGTGCTGGAAATGGGGCCGGGTAAAGTCCTGACGGGGTTAAATAAACGTATTAATAAAAACTTACAAAGCTTAGCGGTGTTTGATCCGGCAAGTCTGGACAAGGCGCTGGCGATAGGGAATTAAATATGATCTTAGACAATCAAACCGCGCTGGTGACTGGTGCGAGTCGTGGTATTGGTAAAGCCATTGCTTTAACTTTGGGTAATGCGGGTGCAACCGTGATAGGCACTGCCACCTCTGCAAATGGCGTGGACAATATCAGCCAAATGTTAGAGGAAGCAGGCATCAAAGGCCGGGGTGCAGTTTATAACACAACTGAAGCTGAGTCTCAGGAAGCTTTACTGGAAAGCTTAAAAGCACAAATGCCGACTATCTTAGTTAATAACGCGGGTATTACCCGTGATGGTCTGATGATGCGCATGAAGGAAGAAGATTGGGATGCGGTGATTGATACCAATCTCAGCGCAGTGTTCCGTTTGACTAAAGCCTGTCTGCGCAGCATGATGAAAGCACGTAGCGGACGCATTGTGCATATCAGTTCCGTGGTGGGGCTGACGGGTAATCCCGGTCAGGCCAATTATGCGGCAGCAAAAGCGGGGTTAATCGGTTTTGCTAAATCTCTGGCGCGTGAAGTCAGTAGTCGCGGCGTTACTGTGAATACGGTTGCACCGGGCTATATTGCAACGGATATGACACATGGCTTGAATGATGAACAACAAAATGCCATTTTAAGTCAGATTCCCGCAGGTCGTATGGGCAGCGCGGAAGATATTGCGCAAGCCGTATTATTCCTGGCCTCACCGACAGCCGCTTATATTACCGGCGAAACATTGAATGTGAATGGCGGCATGTATATGCCTTAGAAGGCTGCTATACAGCCTTCTAAAATTACATTATAATCACGCATTTTATTCATTGCGATACTGAAATTTTTGCGATACTGAAATTTGGCATAAGTTTCATTCAGCACTAAGGAGTGAGAATTTTATAACTTCAGCAACTTGGCTGGTCTTTTTCTCCATTTTCTACGTTGTGAAAACAGTTACATAGCTTGCTATGCGCCTGTTTTCACGCCTTGAAAATAAATAAAAATCCTGCGCCCAGTTTCTGTATTTATTTCATCTTCACTCCTAAAGACGCTGAAATACGTCAAATTCAGATTGAATAATGTCTGGTTTTATTTATTTTTCTCCGGGTTTTTATGGCCTGGACCTGAATTATCCGGGAGGATATTAAGATTATGAGTAATGAAGAACGCGTCAAAAAAATCGTTATGGAACAATTGGGTGTTAAAGAAGACGAAGTCAAGAATGATGCCTCTTTTGTCGATGATCTGGGTGCCGATTCCCTGGATACGGTCGAGTTGGTAATGGCTTTAGAAGAAGAATTTGGTTGCGAAATCCCTGATGAAGAAGCGGAAACAATCACTACCGTACAACAAGCAATTGACTACGTGAATACGCATCAGTAATTTTTAAGGAGTGAGGATGAAATAAGTCCAGTTTCTGAAGTTATAAAATTCTCACTCCTAAGTAGTAACATTCAAACATAAAAGGCCGGTTTATCCGGCCTTTTGCTTTTCCCCAAGGAGGTTTTTATGAGCCAACAAAATAATCAACGCCGAATTGTGGTAACCGGCATGGGCATCGTATCACCCGTCGGTTCGACCTTGGATACAGCCTGGGGTAATCTGCTGGCTGGACACAGTGGCATCACCCCAATCACCTTGTTTGATGCCAGTCAATTCAACAGTCGAATCAGTGGAGTGGTACAGGGTTTTGATGTTGAACAGTATCTGAATAAAAAAGAAATGCGCAAAATGGATGAATTTATTCATTATGCGATTGCCGCCAGCGATGATGCCTTAAAAGACGCGGGTCTGGAAATTACTGAAGCAAATGCCGAGCGTATTGGTGCCTGCATTGGCTCTGGTATTGGTGGCCTGCCCGGTATCAGTAAGAATTATCAAAGTTATATTGATGGTGGTGCACGTAAAATTTCCCCATTTTTTGTCCCCGGCAGTATTGTCAATATGGCCGCAGGGCAGGTTTCAATTCGCCACGGCCTGAAAGGCCCGAATTATTCCATTGTGACTGCCTGTACTTCCGGCACCCACAGTATTGCTGACGCTGCGCGTATGATTGTTTATGGTGATGCCGATGTGATGATTGCTGGTGGCGCAGAAATGGCAACCTGTCCTTTGGGGATAGGTGGTTTTTCTGCGGCACGCGCCTTGTCTAAAAATAATGATAACCCAGCCGCAGCCAGCCGCCCCTGGGACACTGAGCGCGATGGTTTTGTATTGGCTGACGGTGCTGGCGTGCTGGTATTGGAAAGCCTGGAACATGCAACACAACGCGGCGCACAGATTTATGCAGAATTAGTGGGCAGTGGTATGAGCAGTGATGCCTATCATATGACCGCCCCTCCCGCAGATGGCAGTGGCGCAGCTTTATGTATGCGTAACGCCCTGCGTAACGCAGGCATTAATGCGGAAAGTATTGATTATATCAATGCCCACGGTACCTCTACGCTGGTTGGCGATAAGGCGGAAACTGCCGCAATTAAGCTGGTTTTTGGCGAACGCGCTTACCAAATCGCTGTCAGTTCCAGCAAATCCATGACTGGACACTTATTGGGCGCGGCGGGTGGCATTGAAGCAATTTTCAGTATTTTAGCCTTGCGTGATCAGGTTGCCCCGCCTACCATTAACCTGGATAACCCTGATCCTGCTTGTGATCTGGATTATGTGCCTCATACTGCGCGGGAAATGAAACTGGACGTGGTAATGTCCAATTCCTTTGGCTTTGGTGGTACCAATGGCACATTGATTTTTAAAAAGTTTAGTGATTAATTTTATCTGTTTCGGGAATGAGTAATGGCGATTTCCCGAAACAGATAAAATTAAAATGGAGCTGTCTCATGCATTTTTCGACTTCTAGTGTTGTTCTAAGCCTCTGTACTCTAATGCTTTATTCATTAACGGGTTTTGCCAAAGAAAAAAATCAGCCCGTACCATTGTGCGATGACGCGCTCAGCTGTGAAAAAAAACAGTCTTGCGCGCAAACCCCGATTACAAAACTAGACTACCAACAGCGTGGTTCATTTTGTGAAGGTGTCTATTTACGCAATCTTGCCGCGTCAGAATTTGAAGTCGTCGGTTTAGCGTATTATCCATTGCGTTATCAAGTTGAAAATAAAGAAAATCTTGATATTTTTTGGCAACAACCGCAACCAAGCTCAGCAAAGACGCTGTTGAAAATTCGCGCTACAGCCCTGGATAATAAACGCTATCGCATGGATACCCACCTGCCTTTGGCAAAACAAATGTTTTCCCTGCCAGTTAAAGTTTTACAGGCATTACACCAGAAAAAAGTGCAGCACATCAGCGATATTGGCATTACCACCTGGTTTTTACGCAGCAGTCCACGGGGATTGAAGGAAAAAGTGTATCTGCCAGTACATGCGCACCAGGGGAAAACCCAGCAAGCAGAAAATTTAACCCTGAAAATCCGCTTTAATAGCGAGCTGACTGATTTATATTACCGTATTACCCAGGAAAATGAGCGTAGATGGAAAGTGGTACAATCTTACCAGCCGCTGCAATTAGGTTATTATCCGGCAAAAAACGCATTTTCCATTCCATTGCAGGGATTAAATGAAGCGGGTTTATACCGTATTGATATCCGGGTGAAACAAGAGTCCCGCCGCCCTGCCGCCCATCGTGTATTGGTGTTAATTCCATAAATTTATGAAAAAGTTAAACAATATTGTAAGACATGCTTTGTTTCTGCTGTTGCTTGGCATGACAGCCTGTTCCTCAGATGGCTTCAAACCCTTGCCGGTTTTCATGCCACTCTCACAAACAGCGCACCCAGGGCGCATTATTCCCAAACCCGATGCCAAAGCGATAATAAGTGCGGAAACACCCTCTATCTGGTTGGAAGATCTGGAAATCCTGTTACATCGCGCTTATCCCTTACAGGTAAATGTCATTGCCAAAGGTTATATCAACCGCAACTGTGAAACTGTCACTGCGCTGACCCATTTTTATCAACAGGATCATT
The DNA here is from genome assembly GCF_030378065.1 of Candidatus Venteria ishoeyi. Taxonomy (GTDB): domain Bacteria; phylum Pseudomonadota; class Gammaproteobacteria; order Beggiatoales; family Beggiatoaceae; genus Venteria; species Venteria ishoeyi. The sequence goes on from NZ_JAUCGJ010000042.1 coordinate 13,679, forward strand.
TCCAGGTTGAGGTATTCTCCACCCCATTGCAAGCCACAAAGCCTTGTCAAGCAGCCCATGAATACTTTGAACTGATTATCCCGCTGGAAACCCGTAATCTTGCTGCGGGTATTTATCAGGTGGAAGTCAATGAACTCAGCACCGAATTTGAATTGCCGGTAGATAATTTTATTGATAAAGCTGCAAACTGAATGTGGTCATAAAACAATAGGGAAGATGCGGAGCTTTATCATTTTTCCCTGACAATTTAGTAAATCGCTGTTGCCCATCTTCTCCCCTTCTGCAAAACATGAACAAAAGGTAAGTTGCAAAAATTTGCCTGATCCTCAAAAATTCCAGGTTTTTAGTTATTCATTTATAGATTTTCAGATTCTGAAAATTTATAACTTCGCTCAAATTATGATGGAGCACACTATGGTTGAGGTAAAAAACTTATCCCGGCAGTTCGGGACATTTACCGCAGTGGATAATATTTCATTCCAGGTTCAGCAAGGTGAAGTGCTGGGCTTTTTAGGCCCAAATGGTGCTGGCAAATCCACCAGCATGAAAATGATCACCGGCTTTCTGGCACCCAGCGCGGGTACTGCGATTATTAATGGTTTTGACATCATTAACAAACCTTTGCAGGCCAAGCGTGAAATCGGTTATTTACCGGAAGGTGCACCAGCCTACCCGGATATGACGGTGGTGGATTTTCTGGAATTTATTGCGGAAATTCGCAATTTTAGCGGTACAGAGAAAAGCAAACGCGTCGATAGCGTGATTGAACGGGTTTCCCTGGAGTCGGTGCGTTATCAACTGATAGATACCTTGTCAAAAGGCTTTAAGCGCCGGGTCGGGCTGGCACAGGCAATTTTGCATGATCCTAAAGTGCTGATTATGGATGAGCCGACTGATGGCCTGGATCCCAATCAAAAACATGAAGTGCGTAGCCTGATTCAAGATATGGCGCAGGAGAAAGTGATTATCCTGTCCACCCATATTCTCGAAGAAGTCCATGCGGTGTGCTCGCGCGCAATTATTATTGCCAACGGCAGATTGATTGCCGACGATACTCCTGCCGCGTTGGAAGCGCGCGCGCCGAATCATAATGCCGTGACCCTGACCTTGCCTGCCGAACAACAAAACGCGGCGAGTATTCGCGAGTCTTTGCAGGGCATCGCTCACATCAAGGAATTAAAAGTCCTGGAAGAAAATGACGACTGGTTCAGTTATCTGCTGCTGCCGAAGCGGGATCAATCCATTGTCAACCAGATCAGCCAGATTGCGCACCAGCAACAGTGGACGATTAAAGAATTATCCGTTGCGCGTGGTCAACTGGATGAAGTATTCCGTCAATTAACGGTATAAAAGGAGTTATTGTCCGTGAATAACAGCATTGGCATTATTTTCAGGCGGGAACTTAATGGGTATTTCTCTACCCCCGTCGCTTATGTATTTATTGTAATTTTCTTGTTTCTCAGTGGCGTGTTCAGCTTTTATCTGGGTAACTTTTTTGGTCGGGGGCAGGCAGATTTACAACCGTTTTTCACCTTCCACCCCTGGCTGTATCTGTTTCTGATTCCCGCGCTGTCCATGCGCCTGTGGGCGGAAGAGCGCAAAGCGGGCAGCATCGAATTGCTGCTGACCTTGCCGATTAAACCCAGCGATGCGGTACTGGGCAAATTTCTGGCAACCTGGGCATTTACTGCCATTGCCCTGGCTCTGACCTTCCCCATGTGGATTACGGTCAATTATCTGGGTAGCCCGGATAATTCTGTGATTTTTGCCGGTTACCTGGGCAGCCTGCTGATGGCAGGTGCGTTTATCGCCATTGGTGCGTGTATTTCCGCCTTGACCAAAAATCAGGTGGTGGCATTTATTGTCAGCGTGGTGGTGTGCCTGCTGTTTATTCTCAGCGGTCTGCCACTGGTGCTGGACTTTTTCACCGGCTGGGCACCGCACATGGTGGTTGAACTGATACGCTCTTTTAGCTTTTTAAGTCATTTTAATGACATCAGCAAAGGCGTGATTGACTTGCGTGATTTGGTGTATTTCTTTTCTCTGATGGTGCTGTGGCTGTTTGCCAATGTCATTGTTATTGAGATGAAAAAGGCGGATTAATTAATGAATATCAATAAAAAATGGTTACTCAGCAGCGCGGGACTCGGGCTGGCTGTGGTTTTATTTCTGGCGGCAAATATCGTCAGCAACGCTGCGTTTTCTTCAGCGCGGCTGGATTTGACGGATAACGGTTTATACACCCTCAGTCAGGGCAGTAAAAACATTCTGGGTGGACTGGAAGAGCCTGTCAGCCTGAAATTTTATCTGTCACAGAAACTCTTGCCAGAACTGCCCGGTGTGAATGCTTACGCGGTGCGGGTTAAGGAATTGCTGCAAGAATATCAGCGCCATGCGGATGGCAAACTTGATTTGCAAATCATTGAGCCGGAAGCCTTTTCCGAAGCGGAAGATACTGCCGTGGCGTATGGCATGAAAGGTGTGCCGCTGGATAATAGCAATACCACGTTTTATTTTGGCCTCATGGGTAGCAACTCCACTGACGGTGAAGAAAGCATTCCATTTTTTAACCCCAATCGTGAAGAATTTCTGGAATACGACATTACCCAGTTGGTTTATCGCTTGGCGCACCCGGATAAAAAAGTCGTGGGTCTGATGAGCAGCCTGCCGATTGAAGGCAAACCCGGTGGCGGTCTGCCCTTTATGCAAAGCAAAGGCGGTGATGAAAGCTGGATGATAGTTGAGCAAATGCAGCAATTATTTGAAACCCGCACCATTGCTACCGATGTCACGGAAATTCCCGGTAATATTGATGTCTTGATGCTGGTGCATCCAAAAAATCTCAGCGAGCAAACCTTATACGCTTTGGATCAGTTTGTACTCAAGGGTGGGCGTTTACTGGCATTTCTCGACCCTTACGCGGAAACTGATGAACCACCAAGCGATCCGAAAAACCCGCTGGCAGGCATGAACGCGCCGCGTAATTCAGATTTGAGTAAATTACTCGATGCCTGGGGCGTGGAACTGGTTGCCGATAAAGTCGTGGGGGATATGAGTCTGGCGAAAAAAGTGCAAATGCAAAAAGGCTCACGCGGTATCGTGATCCGCTATCCCATCTGGATGGATCTGGATACTGCCAATCTGAATCCTGATGACATCATCACCGGCAAGCTGGGGAATATCACGCTTGCCAGTGCCGGTGCATTAAAACTTAAAGAAGGTTCGGAAACCAAACTGACACCTTTAGTACAATCCAGTGACCAGGCCATGTTGATTGAAACCAGCAAGCTGGGTATGTTCAGCAACCCTGAAGACATGGTACGCAACTTCAAACCCGAAGGTCAGTTTATCCTGGCAGCACGGATTACCGGCACTCTGAATACCGCCTTTCCTGACGGCGCACCGCAAGACGCAGAAGCCAAAGACGATGCTCAGGATGCGACAGATAGCGACAACAGCCTGAAAACCTCTAAAGAAGAAACCAATCTGGTGATTGTTGCGGATACTGATTTACTCGATGATCAATTCTGGGTGCAGGTGCAAAACTTCCTCGGCAACCGGATTGCAATTCCACAGGCATCCAACAACAAACTGCTGACCAATGCACTGGATAACCTCACTGGCAGCAATGATTTAATCAGCGTGCGTAACCGTGGCAGCTTTACCCGTGAATTTACCAAAGTCGAAGAAATTCGTCAGGTTGCAGAAAATCGTTTCCGCGAAAAGGAAAAAGAACTGCTGGCGCGTTTGCAGCAAACCGAGCAGCAACTGCGTGATTTACAAAGCAATCGTAAAAATGGCAATGCGGCTTTGCTGACCGCGAAACAACAACAGGCCATTACCGGTTTTCGTGATGAGAAAATCAAAATCCGTAAAGAACTGCGCGCGGTGCAACATGAGTTGCAAAAAGACATCGAACGCCTGGAAGCACGGGTGAAATTTATCAATATCGGTTTGATTCCCTTGTTATTCGGCATTGGCGGTATTGCGCTCAGCACCTACCGCACCCGCCGCCGTCAGCAACGTCAACGCGCATAAAGAAGGATGCTCATGAACGCAAAAACTATTTCTATACTGGCGGTCGTCACCTTATTGGTGCTGTTTTTCGCCATACAATCGGGGCAGCCAACCCGCACGAATGCCGCGCAGACAGAAACCCCCGCGCTGTTTCCGGATTTAGCCAAGCAGTTTAATATGCTTGATGAAATTCATATCCAGACAGCTAAGCAGAACTTTGCCATCCAGCGCGAAGGCGAAGATCAGCAATGGACATTGGCAGGTTATCCCGTGCCCAACGGACATGTGGCGGGTTTACTCAATGGTCTGGTGAGCTTGCAGAAAAAGGAGCCAAAAACCAGCAGTGCCGCGCTGTATGCACGTTTGCATGTGGAAGACATAGGCGAAAATGCTCAGTCTTTACAGGTGGCTTTAAAACGCGGCGCGGACACCGTTGCCACCTTGATTATCGGCAAAAACCACCCGGCAAAAACCCAGGGCGATGGCACGGAATATTATGTGCGTAAGCCAGGTGAAAAGCAAAGCTGGCTGGTTGCCGGACATCTGCGCCCGGTACAGCGTAAATCACTGGACTGGCTGGATAAGGAAATTGTGAACCTTGACAGTAAGCAGATAAAAACTGTGAAAGTAACACAAAAAGACGCTGAAGCGGTGTCTATTTTTAAGGATAAAGTTGAAGACGGTGACTATCAGCTTGAAGGCCTGCCCGCAGACAATAAGCTATTGTCATCTAAGCTGAATAACCTGGCGCAGGCACTGAGTAATTTACGTCTGGAAGATGTTAAACCATTGGCTGAAGTACAGTTCCCGGAAGATGCTGACAGTGTAGCATTCACCCGCTTTGACGGTCTGGAAGTCACTGCAAGACTGAGCAAACAGGATGAAAAATCCTGGCTGCATCTTAGCGCTGCGGTGAATGAAAGTGTGCTGGCAGCAGCTAAAGCAGCAGCAGAAGCCAAGGCGGCAACGGATGCAAAAGCAGCGGAAAAAGCCAAGCAGGAAAATGCTGAAGCAAGCGCAGAGGCCAAACCACCGATACTCAACGTGGCAGAGAAAGTAGACATCAATCCCGCAACAGAAGCAGAAACGCTGAATCAGCGTCTGGCAAAATGGGCCTATGCCGTGCCGCAGTATAAAGCGGATGGATTTTTGCCGAAAAAAGACAGCCTGTATGAAGCGATTAAAGCAGAATCTGCCGCTGAAGCAGCGGGGGCAACGCCTCCCATTGCACCTACTGCGCCTGGCGGTACAGCCAATCAGGACTTTGCGACTTTGCTAAGACAGGCAGCGGAAAAAGCCAAACAACAGAAAGCTGCACCTAAAACGGGTGACAGCGCACCAACGCCACCAGGACCGTCTCCGGTTGAAGTAATCAAAAATCTGGGGCAGTAACGCAACTAGCCTTTTGTTTTGGGAATATGCTGATGCATATTCCCAAAACAAAATACCCACCTCACGTCTATTGGCTTGATTGCCTCATCAAGGTAGAACAGGCCGTTAGCCTCACAAATCCCCGCGTACAGAATTAGCACACAGGGCATTTCAAAACTGCTCGCTTTGCACACAGTTTTTGTTGTTTGCTTACCATTCATGACAGATACTGACCACCCAGTTTAGAAAACTATTTTCGTAAACACCCCCATGAATTAATGTAGCTGTTAAAAATTGCAGGCAACAGGTTTTCAGCGTATGATTTATCTTAATCACGCTAAGTTATTGATAGTAAGTAGCAGATTTAGCCATTTTTTCTTCAAAAACCTTATGTTAAATTCAGACTGTCTTAACAGGTGAAAGATTGATGCACACCATGGCGCGTTACTCAAAAATTCTTGAGATTATTGGCGATATCGTCAAGGTCTGGGTTCCTCTGGAGGCACAGAACAAAGGTATCGGCGCGCGTTATGGCGATCTTGCACTGGTGGAAAACCGTTTCGGTGAGACTTCGCTGGCCCAGGTCATTAATATCAACCGCGAAACCGTGGCCTTGCAGGTATTTACCGGCACCAAGGGACTCTCAACAGATGCCAGCGTGCGCTTTCTTGGTCATCCCATGCAGGCGACCTATTCCGCTAATATTCTTGGACGTATTTTTTGTGGCACTGGCGAAGCTATAGACGGTGGCCCTTCATTAGAGCATGATCCGCGCGTTGATCTGGGTGGGCCATCAGTTAATCCCATGCGCCGGGTGCTGGCATCAAAAATGATCCGCACCGGCGTACCGATGATAGACGTGTTCAATTGTCTGGTCGAAAGTCAGAAAATTCCGATTTTTTCCGTCTCTGGCGAACCTTATAATCGTTTTTTAGCACGTATCGGCATTCAGGCCGACGCTGATGTGGTGGTATTTGGCGGCATGGGGCTGATTTTCGATGATTATCATTTTTTTCGCTCCGCTTTTGAAAATGCCGGTGTGTTTTCGCGCACTGTCATGTATGTAAACCTGGCTTCCGATCCCATTGTTGAGCGCCTGCTGGTACCTGATATGGCACTGGCGGTGGCGGAAAAATTTGCGGTGGAAGAAGGCAAGCGGGTATTGGTGCTGCTGACCGATATGACCGCTTTTGCCGATGCACTCAAGGAAGTGGCAATTGCCATGGATCAAGTGCCTTCCAATCGCGGTTACATGGGTGATTTATACTCACAGTTAGCGCGCCGTTATGAAAAAGCCTGTGATTTTATGCAGGGCGGCTCGGTTACGATACTCAGCGTCACCACCATGCCCGGCGATGATGTGACCCATCCGGTGCCGGATAACACCGGTTATATTACCGAAGGCCAGTTTTATCTACACGATGGCCTCATAGATCCTTTTGGCTCCTTGTCACGCTTGAAACAGCATGTAGTCGGTAAGGTCACCCGCGACGATCACAGTCAGATTATGAATACCATGATTCGTTTTTATTCCAGTGCCTGTGATGCTGAACAAAAACAAGCTATGGCTTTTGACTTATCTGATTTTGACCAGCAGTTGCTCAAATTTGGCAAATTATTCCGTGAGCGTTTCATGGACATCCATGTTTCCATGCCACTGGAAGAAGCGCTGGATTTGTCCTGGCAGACCTTAGCTGAATGTTTTAAGCCGGAGCAGTTATTGATGAAACAGCATTTAATTGAAAAATACTTCCCATAGATTTCCAGGAAAAAAATTGGAAATCTATGCAGTGTTTGGAAGTTGTTAAATCTGGGGAAGTGTAAGTTAATGAAAATACTTGTGTGGATGCCCGTTCTTATTATGGATAACAGAAATGGCCCGCCTCGCGCTTAACAAATCCTCCCTCAGCCATCAAAGCAAACAGCTTGATCGCTATCGGGAATATCTGCCAGCTTTGGATCTCAAACGTCGTCAGTTGATGATGGAATTGAACAAAGCACGCCGCGCTTTGGCTGAACTGGAAAAAAAACTGGCTGATTTTACGCCACGGGTGGCGGAAACCCTACCGATGCTGGCCAATGAGCATGTGGAAGTGAAGGGTATCGCCCAGGTTGCTGAAGTTTTTACAGAACAGGAAAACATCATGGGTACCTGGTTGCCTAAGGTTACGGATGTACGCATTGAGGTGCGTGACTATGCCCTGCTTGGCAAGCCGCACTGGGTGGATCGGTTGGTGGTGTATCTGCGTCAGGCGTTGCGGCTTAAAGTTGAAATTGAAATTGCCAAACGCCGCGTAGCATTACTGGCACAGGCAGTGCGTACCATCACCCAGCGCGTTAATTTGTTTGACAAGGTGCTGATTCCCAAAACCATCGCCAATATTAAAAAAATCCGTATTTATTTATCTGATGCTGAACGCGCGGCGGTGGTGACGGCAAAAATAGCCAAGCAGAAAAAATCATGAGTATTGTTGCTTTACACAAAATTACCTTGTGTGGTCTGAGTATTGACCGCGAGGCCATGCTGGCTGATTTACAGACATTAGGCTTGATGCACATCATCGCCTTGCAAACACCGCCAGCGGAGCGTGAACCCTCACCATTTACACCCGATGAAGAAGCCTACAAAGCCCTGCATTATCTGCTGGATGCCAAACATAAACGCCGTCAGATTACGGAACCGGTAGATTTTGACTTTGGCACGGTAGTGTCTCAAACATTGGAGAATAAACAACGCCGCCGTGATACTGAAGATCGCATCGCATTTCTTGAGCGCCACATTGAAGCGTTGACACCGTGGGGTGATTTCACCTTGCCGCCATTGGCAGAACTGGCAGGGCAGCGTTTATGGTTCTACCAGGTGCCACATGCGCAGAAAACCTGTTTCAGCACTTTGGATTTGCCCTGGCAGCAGGTACATCGTGATAACCGTTATGCCTATATTGTTGTTATTGCGCGTGACAAACCCTCACATGAGGTGCTGCCCTTGCCGCGCAGCCATACCGGTTATGTCCCCTTGCATACCTTAAAACGCCAATTGGCTCAGGCGGAAATTAAGCTGGAGGACATTCGGGACGAGCGCAACAGCCTCACCCATTGGATATTCCTGCTCAGCCGGAATCTGGCCCATGCCGAAGATCAAACGGCGCTGCACCAGGTTCAACAACAAACATTAGAACGTGATGGCGTGTGCGTGGTACAAGGCTGGGCTGCGCAACATGATTTGAAAAAACTGCAAGCCTTTACTGAGCGCCATAGGCTGGCGCTGCTGGCGGAAACGCCGGATATAAAGGATAAGCCGCCCACCCTGCTGGACAACCCGGATCAGCTCAGTGGTGGTGAAGCGTTGGTGGGCTTTTATCAAACGCCGGGGTATAACACCTGGGATCCTTCGCGCATGGTGTTTTTCTCTTTTGCCTTATTTTTTGCCATGATTCTGGCGGATGCCGCTTATGCCGTCGTACTCATGGTCATTGTCGGCTATTTCTGGAAATCACTGGGGGGGAGTGCAAACAAACGCCGTTTACGCACACTTGCCGTGGCGGTCTTGGGCATGTCACTGCTCTATGGCATCTTGGTGGGCAGTTATTTCGGCTGGACGCCGCCGCCGGACTCCCTGCCGGGTATGCTGAAAGTCCTGGACTTAAATAATTTCGACAGCATGATGCAGCTTTCCATCGGTATCGGTTGCCTGCATCTTATCGCCAGCAATGCCATGATGGCCTGGCAGCGTGGCGCTTTTCCCGACAATGCCATTCCTATCGGCTGGATCGCGGCTATTGTTGGCGGTTTTTTATGGTGGCAGGCATGGAATCTCAGTGGAGGCTTGATATTTGGTGGCGGTATCATACTCATTTTATTATTCGGTGGGAACTGCAAAGTCAATTCCATGTCCAGCGGTCTGTTAGCCGTTTTGGAAAGATTGACTGAATTAACCAATATCACCAAACTGTTCGGCGATATACTCAGTTATTTACGTCTGTTTGCACTGGGTCTGGCAAGTTCCTCTTTGGCGGTGACGTTTAACCAGCTTGCCGACCAGGTTTATGACGCGGTTCCCGGTCTGGGTCTGCTGCTGGCAATTTTAATTTTAATTCTGGGCCACAGCATTAATCTGGCATTAGGCATTATCAGCGGTTTTGTCCACGGCCTGCGCTTGAATTTTATCGAATTTTTTAATTGGAGCATTTCTGCGGAAGGCTATCCATTCCGCCCATTTGCCAAAAAGGAGCTTGAACCATGAATGAATTTGTATTGGCCCTGGGCTGGTTAGGTATTTACGCGCCTATGGCGCTAGGCGCAATCGGCAGCATGATGGGCTGCGCGATTGCCGGTCAGGCCGCTATCGGTGCCATGCTCGAAACCGAAAGCGGTCACGGACGTTATATCGGTATTTCCGCCATGCCCTCATCCCAGGTGATTTACGGTATTGTGGTGATGTTTACCCTCAACCGTCCATTGAGCGCAGAAAGCGCCGCCGGTGCTTTTGGCATTGGTCTGCTTGCAGGCTTGGCGCTGCTTGCCAGCGCGGTGTATCAGGGACGCTGCTGTGCCTCAGCGATTAATGCCGCCAAGGCCAAACCGGAAATTTTCGGGCTTTCCTTAGCACCTGCCGCGATTGTAGAAGGCTTTGCGGTGTTTGCGTTTATTTTTGCACTGGTGTTAAGTGCGGGTTTGCCAGCATAGGAGATTGACACCATGAGCAATACCACCACCCAGATTTCCTCCGGTGTAGAAGAATTATTGCAACGTCTGCGTGATGAAGGCGTGGCTAATGGTCGTGCACAAGCTGAACGTATTGTGCAGGATGCCGAGGCGCGTGCAGCCTGGATTCTGGAACAGGCCAAGGATGAAGCCGAGCGTATGCGCCGTGAAGCGCACGAAGAAGCGGAGCATCTCAAACACGCAGGTCAGGAAGCGCTGAAGATCGCAATGCGCGATGCCATGCTCAGCCTCAAATCCGAATTGGAAAAACGTTTTGCACATGAAGTGCATCGTCTGGTGGGAGGCGAAACCCGTAAGATTGAACTGCTGGATCAGTTAATTCTGGAAATCGCAGGACACACCAGAGAACAGGTAGCGGATGCCAAGCGCGTGGAAATCATGTTGCCACATAACGTGGTCGGTCTGGAAGAAATCAGCCATAACTCTGAAGAAGAAGAATGCGACGTGCTGACCGAATGCGTGCGTCATTTCAGCCAGAACATTGCGCGTGAAGGCGTGACTTTTAAGGTCAACGAAGAAGATGAAGGGGGGATTCGTCTTTATCTTGCCGAGCAAAGCCTGTATCTGGATCTCACTGACAAGGCTATCGCGGAATTACTGCTGCGCCATTTGCAACCGCGTTTCCGCGCCCTGCTTGATGGTGTTGTGCGATGAGTGGTGAAGCCTATCTCACCCTGATGAGCGCGCTGCCACACCTGGGGGATTTGTTTACCGCCAAAGAATCGCCCTGCTCAGGTTATAAACTGGCAACCCGCCTGAAAATGCTGAGTCAGGAAGATGCTGAATTATTAAGTGAAATCGAAAACCTGCTGCAATGGTCGCACAACCCTATTACACTGCGTGATGCAGAAATTTTAAGCCGTGCAAAAAAACTATTGCCGCGCTTGCAGGAAAAAAGTGAATTATTGGCGGAAACTGTGGATAACCGCCTGGAACAGCGTACCGTACTTGCCGCCATGCGCCGCCGTCAGCGTGGCGATATTGCGCCACCCACCGACAGCCTCTGGGGTTATGGTCGCTGGCTTAAACACATAGCACGTTACTGGAACGAACCGACATTTCGCCTGGAAGGTGTTTATCCCTGGCTGTCGGAAGCGGAACAGCTATTGCGCGAAGATGCCACGGTGGAACTGGATCATCTGCTGTTGCGCAGTAAATGGGAATATCTGGGTTATATCGGAGAAGGCCACTATTTTGATTTTGAAGCGGTGGTTATCTATGTCCTGCGCTGGAATATTATCAACCGCTGGACGGGGTATTCTGGCAAGGCTGCCGCAGTACGTTTTACGAATTTGGTAGCAGATGGGTTTATGGGTTTGCCAAAATAAGATGTTAATTTAGTACTACAGCATTAAAGAAATAAAAAACACCATGTATTCAATGACCTTGAATCGATTGGGTTATGGAGAAAACTTATGCACTTGAATACTCAAATTGCCTCACGAATCACCATAGATCCCACCATCTGCCACGGCAAGCCCTGCATTCGTGGAATGCGCTGGCCTGTGGAAGTGCTATTGGACATGCTGGCGGCTGGCATGAGCAGTGCTGAAATTCTGGCAGATCACCCGGAACTGGAAAATGAGGATATTCGCGCTGCATTACAATATGCCTGTCAACTGACATCAGGACAGACGCTAAGACAGGTGGCATGATGAAGTTTTTATGTGACGTGCATATCCCGTATCGGCTTGTGAAATGGCTTGAACAACAAGGAATGGAGGCTCTGCATGTCAATCGTTTGCCAGATAAGTGGCATACTACGGATCAAGATATTTGCCAATACGCAGACAAGCATGATTGTATTGTCATCAGCAAAGATGCAGATTTTCGTGCGACATATTTTGTGCGGAAAACGCCACGCAAATTGATTCGTATTGAGCTGGGAAATCTCAGTAATGCACAACTACTGGCACTATTTACGCAGCATCTCGATTTAATACAGGATTACTTTACCCGCCAAACTGGTTATCTTGAACTTGGCAATGAGGGCGTTACGCTGTATCCCGCCGCTCATGATAGTGAGGAACATATTCCATGACCCCAACAACCACCCATGTCATTGCTGTGCAGGAAGACATCGTAACGCTTGAGGTGCCAGAAAACGCAACTCAGGCCTTGATGAAAAATGAAGTGGTCTATATCTGCCCGCCGCCGGAATCCGGTCAGCGCCAGGAAAAACTTAAAGCCGAAGTATTGCGCGTGGAGGGCAATACTGCCGTGGCGCAGGTCTTTGAGAGTACTAAAGGCGTGGGCGTGGGCGATCCGGTGGAGCACAGCGGTGAAATGCTTTCAGTAACACTGGGGCCAGGGCTGCTGGGTCAGGTTTACGATGGCCTGCAAAACCCGCTGGAACTGCTGGGCGCATCCTTTGGCAGCTTTTTACCGCGCGGCGCGGCAATGCCTGCCATCAATCCACAAGCGAAATGGTCATTTGTGCCCAGTGTCAGTATCGGTGCGCAGTTACACGCGGGTGATACATTGGGTACAGTGCGCGAAGGCCATTTTGATCACAAAATTATGGTACCGTTTAATCAGACTGGCAAAGTTGAACTGAGTTGGATTCAGGAAGGCAGTTTTACCGTGGATGTGCCGGTGGCGCGCATTCGCAGCGCAGACGGACATGAACAAAACCTGACACTGGCTCAGCAATGGCCGGTGCGGCGCGCCTTGCCGGATTTTTTACTGCGCAAGCGTTTTTCTGAGCGTTTATATCCAGATACACCCATGATTACCACGCAACGCTTGATTGATACCTTTTTTCCCATTGCGCTGGGTGGCACCGCCTGCATCCCCGGCCCGTTCGGTGCGGGTAAAACCGTATTGCAAAGCCTGATCTCGCGTTTTTCCACAGTTGATATTGTCATCGTTGTTGCCTGTGGTGAACGCGCCGGGGAAGTGGTGGAAACCATCAGTGAATTCCCCAAACTACCCGACCCGCGTGGTACAGGTTCTTTGATGGAGCGCACCATTATCATCTGCAACACCTCCTCAATGCCGGTGGCAGCGCGTGAAGCGTCTATTTATACCGGCATCACTCTGGGTGAATACTATCGCCAGATGGGTTACAAGGTGTTGCTACTGGCAGATTCCACTTCGCGCTGGGCGCAGGCGATGCGTGAAACCTCCGGGCGCATGGAAGAAATCCCCGGTGAAGAAGCCTTTCCCGCCTATCTGGACTCCTCGGTTCGCACAGTCTACGAACGCGCCGGGGTCATTCGCACGAATGACGGCGCACAAGGCAGTCTCACCTTAATCGGAACAGTGTCACCGGCAGGTGGCAACTTTGAAGAACCCGTCACCCAGTCCACCCTGGGCACGGTCAAGACTTTCCTGGGCCTCAGCGCCGAACGCGCTTATAAACGCTTTTACCCGGCAGTGGATCCGCTGTTATCCTGGTCACGCTATCTGGAACAACTCAAACCCTGGTTTGAGCGCGAGCTGGCACCCGATTGGACCACGCAGGTGGAAACCATGCTCAAGCTGCTGAAACGTGGTGACGCAGTGTATCAAATGATGCAAGTCACCGGCGAGGAGGGCATTACTATGGAAGATTTCCTCACTTATCATAAAGCCTTGTTTCTCGATATGGTGTATTTACAGCAGGATGCCTTTGACCCGGTTGATTCCAGCGCAGCTCTGCCCCGGCAAAAGAAAATTTTTGATTTGGTTTACCGCGCCGCGCAAACTTCTTACGAATTTACCGATAAAAACGCCGCGCGTGACTTTTTTACCCGCCTCACTGGCGTGTTTAAAAACCTGAATTACACGGCTGAAGACAGCCCGGATTACAAAAAATATCTGAAAGATATTGAACAGATGATAGTGAACAGATGATAGTGAATGCCAACTTGTTCCGTGTATGTTCCTAACGAATATTTCCCGGCTCATCCTTTTCCAAATAGGCCTCTTCTTCACTGGATAATTCCACCTTGTCAAAACCATTAATCATTGGCATGACATGCGCCTTGAAAGAATGCCCGGTGGTCAGCAGATAAACATGTATTATCACAAAAGCCAGAATGGCAAAAGCAATCACTGTATGAAAAATAGCAACCCAGATCAGTTGTCCACCAGATGTTTCTGCCCAAAGCGGATATAACAAATAGGCGATACCGCTAATCCAAATGGCAGGGAATAAAAATAATTTAAGCGCCAAATAGGATATTGCCTGCAAAGGGTTATGTTTACGCCAATAAGCCTTGTGATAAGGATGGCGTTCACCTTTGAAAATGCCAAAGGCATAAAACTTTGCAACCTTCCACAAACCATTGGTTGTTGGCACATAATGTCGCCATGTGCCCGTTGTTAAATGCCAGAATATAGCAAATATCCACAGGATCAATAAGCTGGCGGCACATACCGTATGCAGTTCAACTGCGGTTTGAAAGTCCAGTAGCTGATGAAACCCATGAATAGCAAAACCCGTAAACAGTAAGATCATAATGAGTAGCATTTGAGACCAGTGCCAAAACCGCTCAAAGCGTGTAAAAAGCATAATGTAACGTTGTGACATGATTTAAGCCCTCTTTTTATTCATTACGACCCGAATCAGGCCATGTGCCAAAACCCCGAAAACAGTTCCAATGATTGCCAGGATACCCAGCAGATCAAGCCAGTAATTGGAATCCCTGCCAGGCATATAAAACCCCTTCAGGTTTTCCATACGTCCTTTTCTGGCATGACATTCGTTACAAGTCAGTGCATCTTCTTTAGGGGCGACCATGTGAGTAATGGGCCAATAAGAATAAGTTTCGACAAAATCATACTCACCACTATAAGGTAAGTTGTTTTTTTCCATGCCCGCTTTAATGGCTTTGCCAAAATCATAATTGCCCCAATAAGCATTTTCGTCATTCCCCCACAGGTGCATATAAACCAGGGTATTATTACCTTTGTCATAAGGCTGCACCGTGCGCATTTGTTTAAAAGGCCAGATGCGTGATTGTCCATCTGAGGCTGAGCCGACATAGCGATTAATATTAACCGACTCTTTAGCAGGATCAAATTTCGTATCAATGGTAGTGTAGTCCATTTGTCCATTAAACCAGGCATAATGCGGGACAAGGTTTTCAGCATACTTAAAATCACCTTTGATGGATTTATAGGTGGCTCGATGTTCTCCATTACCCTGGGTATAGTTTTTTTCTTTATAACCTTCCCCATTTTTAGTTTTCCCCGCAGTGCGCCAGTCCCAATCTGTTTTGGTTGCGACACCGCCGCGTGCAATGGTCGGAATATGGCAGGTTTGGCAGGCAATTCTGTCGGTATGGTTATTAAGTTTAATACTGCTCAAGCTGTTATTGGGGTGAGGTTGTAAACCGTGACAGGATTCACAAGTTGCTACGTCACGACGTTGTCCCGGCTTGCCTGTGCCTTCTGTGTCTTTGGCAAGCACATCATAACGGCTGCCTGCCCAGATATGCTTCTTGGTAACATGGCAGTTGGTACAAGTAAAATTAAGTCCTGCCTCGTCCATGTGGACATCCAGTTTTTTATCAGGATGAATCAATGAAGAGTCGAGATCGCCATGTTTAACACCATCGCCGCCGCCACCATAAAAGTGACAGCCGCCGCAGTTTTCACGCGCAGGCAAACCTGAGCTTTGAGCGACTTTTGACCACTGAATCGGCTGCTTGCCTTCAAACATAATGGAACAGGCTTTATTGCCTTTGCTTGGTGGTGTTTTGTAATAGGTTCCGCTGCGGTCATGGCAAACGACGCAGTCAATGTTCTCTTGATTGGTAAAGTCAAAGGTCTCATCTTTCCAGCCATAACCGGCATGACACTGGGCGCACATACCTTCATTACCACGCGCATTCGTACAAAAGGTATTGACGAGATGTTTTTTACCAAGAAGCTGGCCTGTTTTTTCATTCTGGTAATTCCAGGTCCAGTGAATATTTTTCATGAACTGGTGCCCTGCTTCAGTATGGCATTTCAAGCAAGCTTTGGTTACTTCCGGCCCGGAAGAGAAGGGCTGTTTTAGTTCCTCAAATTTACTATGATCGGCAGTGGAATTGGAGTCAACAGCTACCGTCGGTTTGTCAACTACGGTATCCTGGCGAAAGTTCATATCCACATCTGATGGTGGCTTGGAAGTCTCTGCCATACTTGTTGCACAGGTGCCCATTATTACAAAACACATGGACAACATGACAATTAATCTTGGTACATCCCTAAGTCGTAATATAAAATTATGTTGGTACATCATGATTTCCTCTTTGATATATCCTTTGATTTTATTTTACAGTAAATATTTGTCTTATTGCTGATAATTTTCATTATTCGCTAAGGAGTGAGGATGAAATAAGTGCAGGAACTGGGCGCAGGATTTTTATTCATTTTCAAGGCGTGAAAACAGGCGCATAGCAAGCTATGTAACTGCCTAAGTCCAAACCGGCGCAACGCAGAAAATGGAGAAAAAGACCAGCCAGGTTGCTGAAGTTATAAAATTCTCACTCCTTACATCGAATTCAGCTTAAATACTTCAGCACTGCGCAACCCCGGTCAGTTTTAATATAAGTCAGTTGCAAGGCTGGATAAGCTGCCTGCCACAGCCGGATAATTTCCTGCTCATCGTCTCTGGCAGCATCATCGAGAAAAATTACACAATTAGCGGATAATTTTTCAAACAACAAAGGCACTGCTGGATAACGGGAATGTTTTTGAATAAACCCTGGTGGGCCGTCGATTACCAGCATATCAATAGGCTCATCAGGAATGGCATTGATGGCGTACCAGTCATAATCCACGCCGTTGACAGCCGTTTTTTCCAGTGGTGCATGGCGAATTTCGGCGTAGTCTTCCAGTTGATAACGTTGAATATGCTCACGGGTTGCCAAGGCGTATTGCTCGCCATTTTCCAGACTGTAGACCCGGCCTTGCTGATTCATTTGACAGCATCTTGCCAGCATCAGGCTGGTCAGGCCGCTGCTACATTCCAGCACCACGGATGGCTTGGCCTCAAGACAATGCTCCACGATCATTTTGAGAAAATCAGGACTCGCAGACCAGTCGCGGGTATAAGGCAGACCTGCGCGTAAATCCAGGCGATCCCGTAAGGATAAATAGGCTTCCAGTTGGCTGAACAGCGCGTTGCTTTCCTTGCGCAATAAAGCCGGTAGCTGCACTGTATTGGGTTTTTTCTGAATTTGATATAACAGATAAAATTGAATGGCAACAATTAATAATAAAAGAACAATTATTCCTGTTTCAATTTGCATGAATCGTCCCTAATAAGATTTTTTTATCAAAAAATCTTATATTTTAGTAAAGAAAGGGCTTATTTTTTGGCTGCTGCTTTACGATCATAAAAGATGCTTTTACCACTGATACTAATCGGTATGCCCATCGCCACTTCACAATTGATATAACCCAGCGCGCGCGCAGCCGCACCCACACGCTGCTGTACGCGGTTGTCGATATTAAGCAGGCTGGCGGATTTTGCAGCGGATGACAGTGCAACGCCGATATCCATCATACGCATAATGCAGTGCGGCCCGGAATAACCCATTTCAAAATCTTTTAACTCACGCTGTTTTTCAAATTCATTGCAGGTTTGGTAGCCACAACCGCCGCAGTTATAACCCGCAGTGACGGGGCTTGCCAGACCAATCAATAACAAACCCTGCGCATTTTCAGTGTTCGCCGCATCGCGATGCCAATAATTTTCTTTAGAGCTTTTATGCGCATATTTACGCATCTCATCAGCAATATGTTGCAAATCCTCAGTTTCAGTCAGGGCAACAATTTCCAGACAATCTTTGCCGCCTGCCTTAGGTGCGGTCATTGCTGAGGCTGCCATTAAATTAATGACTGTTTCGATGGTTTGTTTCATGTGGGTTAAAACCTGATTGCAGTAGGGCACATAAGCCTAGGAGGCTGTCCTAGAATCATGCGCCGCATGGTATATGGAAATGGCGGATGGTGCTATTGCTAATCCGCCTTACGAGTTAGAAACGATAAACGGATAACACCCCTCCGAAGGGGTGTTATCCGTACAACATTTATCTGATAGACTTAAAAGCCTGTTTTTATTCACAACAGGCACATTAAATTGTAGTCACCAAGCCGCTCATCTGAGCCGCGTACAGGCTTTTAAAGGGCAATGGTTTTACTGACAGCCTGTAACTGATTGGTATTAGTTTCCAGTTTAACTTTCTGGGTTTTCAAGGCAGAGATTTTTTTCTGCCATTGTTTCAAGTTAGCAGCATTTTTCTTGCCTGAATCTTTTTTGGTTTCATCATACAAGGTTTGTGAGACTTTTAGTTCCTGGTTAATAGCATCCAGGGCTTTTTTGGCATTTTTATGGCTTTTTTGTACAGCAGCCTGCTGTTTTTTCAGCGTTGCGCGTTTGCTGGAATCCTTGGCAATCTGTTTATTCAGACGACTGATAGATTTCTTGTATTTTCTGATGTCACCACTTAACTGGGTATTCAGACTCTGGGTTTCCTGTAACATTTTTGTGGTATAACGTGTTTCTCCCGCAATCAAAGCCTCTTTATTCGCATATTGTTTTTTGCGCTCGGCAACTTCATTACCTACCAGATAACCCACACCGCCGCCAATAGCTGCCCCAATCGCCGCGCTTTTGGCATCGCCGCCCAGCAAACCACCGGCTAACGCGCCTAATAATGCGCCACCGATAGCACCTTCGGTTTTGGTTTGCGTGGCATCATCACCTTTAGCACCACCCATGCCTGAGCAACCTGTCAATGATGTACTCAGCAGTACTGCTAATAAGGCAGGTTTTAAATAATGTGTATTCATCATAATATCCTTTAATTAAAGTTGTGGCAGTTCTTAAAAGACTTTCCAGGTTTTAAAAACCTGGAAGCTCTGGAAGTGAAAAAATAAGCAAAATATCAGCCTATAACCAATTTCCCATTAAGATAAACGGCCCCCAATAATAAGGGTGGGAAAAATCTTTGGGATACTTGGCTTGTTCCGGTTGTTCTTTTGCCATTCTGCGCGCATCAATAAAGGCTTTTTGCGCCTGCTGCATGGCATCGACCTTAGTCAGACTGCTGTCTGCGGTATGTGACAAATAAAAGTGTTCCATAAATGCACCCGTACCCTGGTCATCAACCGGCCACAAGGTCGCCATCACACTTTTTGCGCCTTGTTTTTGTGCCATTGCACCAAAACCTTCGATTTCCTGGCCTTTAGTCATACTGCCTACCGCTGTCTGACAAGCCGATAAGGTTAATAAATCCACGCCATTAAAATCATATTCAGAACGCACCTGAGACAAAGGCAGGATTTCACCGTTACCCAGCAATAAATAGGTATCCTGATCGGTATTTGGCTGGAATACAAAATGGCTGGCGATATGAATTACCGGATAACCGCGATCCAACACGGTTTGCAGTGTGTCCTGATCAAACCCTTCATTTAGTTCCACCATGCCGGGAATCACACCTTGCGGATCTTGATCGTGTTCTTTGACAATATCATTAAGCTCCTTGCTGACAGAAGGCAGGGCATTAAAATCGCGCAGTGCCTTGGTGACGCCAAGACCCGCTAAACTCCAATTGCTTGTCGGCGCATCCTTGAGCTTGTCGCGGGCGGCTTCGGTAAACATCACCACAGCATATTTTTCCGCGAGAAATTGTTTGCCATCAAATAAGGTGGAAATTGGCAGATAACGTAAACGCCCATCCAGTGATAACATTAAGGTTTTTGCACCGGCTTGTTTTAGATCTTCAGCAATCGGTGCGATAAGCCATTTATTTAATTCTCTGGATGCCTTATAGACAAAACGCACCAGATGACGGCGGCGAGGATCGGGTTTGGCTTTTACCAGATTTCGGTATTGCTTGATTTTTTCATTCAGCACTTCTGCGCTGACAGGGCTTTCCCTGCACACCTGCACATCCGGTGTGGTTAATAAAATACGCAGTTTTTCCGGGGTGATCAGATAATGTACCAGCACCACGCCATGACCTAAGTCACGTAATGTACCTTGCAGCGCACGTAAGGTGTCGAGATTTTTATCGGCAAATTGTTTTGCCTGTTTATACTCGCCGATACAGGCATTAAATTCAATTCGTGCCTGGTTAATGAGTTTGCGTAACTGGGTTTTACGCTGCTGCTCTGCATCACTTAAATCAGTTTTTATACGCAGTTGCTGAAATTCTTTCGCTTGCGTCACCAGGTTTTTATCTTCACTGGCGAGCAGGCGCGCAACAGCAATTTGTTCTTCTTCCACCTGCATCGCAGTTTTTAAATCTTTTAAGTGGCCCTGAAACTCACTCAGAGTCTTTTTCAGCCGCCCTCTGACCTTAAGCTGCGCTTGTTGTTCCTGTTTTTCCAGTTTGGGTTTCAGGCGGAATTTACGTAACTGGCTGCCCACCTTGCCAAAACGCTTATAAAAGCGTCCGGCCTTATCTGTCCAGTTTTGTTCGCTGGGCGTGTAGCTGGCTTTGATCACCCGCGCTTTTTCCTGCTGCTGTTCCCGGCGCACAAAATCAAAATACTCTTCTTCTTTAAGCATACGCTGTATCTGGCTGGCTTCCGTATGCCGCCCCTGATCCAGCAACCAACCAGCGACGCGGCGGTAAACATCGGCCTTATCTTCCAGAAAACTGCGTTGCAGTTCTTTATCCATTTGCGCCAGGTTGCTGCGCAAGGCTTGCAGGCTGTTCACCGCGTGTTTACCGATTAAAATCGCAGCATTTTTTTGTTGGCGGGCAGCGAGGGTTTGCGCCAGTCTATCCTGAATCGTCCACAATACAGTGGCTTCTCCAGCGGTGTTGGCAATGCCTAAGGCTTGCTGCAACAACGTTTCCGCCTGATCATATTGTGCCAGTCCAAAATGTGCCTTGGCACGATTATGCAAGGCAATGGCCATTTTTGCATGGGCCTTGCCAAAATGCTGTTCCCAGATTGCCTGAGCCTGTTTCAGCAACGGCAATGCTGTTTGATACTGCTGTTGCTCAATCGCTAACAAGGCCAGATTATTGAGATTGATCGCAACATCGGGGTGTTTATCACCAAAAGCCGCTTTAAGAATTTTTCCGGCAGCCACATAATCTGCTTCTGCCTGCTCAGGCTGTCCCAGTGCTTGCGCAATCCAACCGCGATTATTTAAGCCGGTAGCATATAAGACGGAATCTTTGCCGGGATCTTTTGCCCAGATGCCCAGGGCTTGTTGATAATAGTTTTCGGCTTTCTGGAATTGTCCGAGGGTACGGTATAGCTGGCCCAGGTTATTTAAGCGAATACCCAGGTTAATCGCGTTGCCTTCCTGCTTTTCCAGTAGCTTCTGTTCAATGCCCAGGGCTTTTTTCAACAATACCAGCGCTTCTGCATATTGTCCCTGCTGCCGATAAATTTCCGCCAGATTACTGAAACGCAAAGCAATGCGAGAACTGTCCAGGCCAAATGCCTGCTTATCAATTTCCAGCGCCTGTTTCAGATAGCTTTCTGCGGTAGAGAAATCCCCCAGCTCACGGGCAACTTCTGCCAGATTATTCAGATCCACCGCCAGTTTACGATGCTTATCACCAAAAGCCTGGGTATCAATGTGTAAGGCTTGTTCATAGGTTTTTTTGGCCTGCTGAAAATCACCCAATGCGGCATACACCCCGCCCAAGCCGTTGAGACTCACTGCAACTGCACCATGCTGTGCGCCATAATGCTGTTTACGCAAGCTCACGGAGTCTTTATACGCAGCAATTGCCGCCGCCCAGTTTTGCTGTTGCAGATGGATGCCACCCATTAAATATAAAATTGCCGCACTGTCTTTAGGCCAATGTTCGCGGCTTTTTTCCAGTGCCTGTTGATAGCCTGCCAATGCCTGGGTCGGTTGATTGTTTAGTTCCGCCTGTCGCGCTTGTTTATACAGCGCGCGATGGATTTCCCGATCCGGCTGCGCGGCAAACAGTGTTATAGACAAACTCAGCAATAGCAGCGATAGCAGTATGTGCACATAAGATTGATTATTCATTACTTTCACCCGCCCGAATTAGGGAATCGTAAAACCTTTGTTTTTTGTTGTTTGGTTTTGTCGATACACAAACACATTATCCTTACTCATTAGTATAATAGGTTTTCTTCTGAAACAGGTCAAAACAGCAACGATATAAATGGCTGCCCTGTAAAATGCCCCGTAATGTCAGACCGTCAGTATTCCCAACAGCTTTAGTCCATCAATAAAAAGCGCGAATGCTAAAATACCCAATACCAATCCAAGAAAACGTATCGTGTATCGGTATATATTGCCACTTAAGAAAGTTTTTGATTTGCCAACGAATATCGCCAATAGCACTTTAGAACCCACCAGGAACGTATAAAATCCACTCATAAATAATAAGGGCGCGAAAATATTTAAACTCAGTGCCTTAGCCATCGTTGGTGCACCGACACTCAGCCAGAACAAATAAGGGTGTGGACTTAACGCATTGGCTAATATGCCTTTGCTTAAGGACTTGGGCGTTGCCGCCTGAAGATTGAGTACATTTCCTTTTTCGCGAATGCTGTCATAAGCCATCAATAGAACAAAGCAGCCACCGATTAATGAAACAGTACCGAGTAGCTTATGAAAACGGGATAGCTGCGCAAAAACGTATAAGGTTAAGATAATGATGGGCAAATCAGTGATGATTGGCGCGAGCGCAACTTTAATACCGGCTTTAGTGTCATGCTCAAGCGTTTCAGAAATCACCAGCGTTAAAAGGGGACCCGGTGCAAAACCGGCAGATAAGCCTAAAATGATGCCAAAGGTCAAGTAATAAAACATTGCTTAGTTGTTTTAGCCCTGAAAGGGCGTTATATACCAGCCTAGGGCAACGCCCTGGGAATTGTATTGTTTGGAATTTAAGCCCTGAAGGGGCGTAACATAAAAGTCAGCAGCAATGGCGATAAATATGTTTAGCCCCTTCAGGGCTTGGTTAAAATATAATTCCAACCCAGGGCACTACCCCACTGCCATTAACTTAAGGAGTCCAATCCTCGGATTGGGAGTCTAAAAAACACGCCCAAGCCGAGGCTTGGCCTCCTTTAAAGTTTGCGCCAGCATAAGCTTAGTGCTTAGTGCTTAAGTTAATGGCAGTTATGAATAACTTACCGGTCGCTGTACTAGACGGCATCCATCGCCGCACGCATTTTGCCAACCAAAGCCGGTAATTCAACCAGCACCGCTTCAGGGCTTAGGGTTTCAATTTTCTGTACCAGCGCACTGCCAACGATGACGGCATCTGCCACGCTGGCAACCTGTGCCGCCGTTTCCGGGTCACGAATGCCAAAACCCACGCCCAGCGGTAATTGAATATGCTCGCGGATTTCCGCTAGTTTATTCGCCACTGCATCCACATCCACGGCTTTACTGCCAGTTACGCCTTTAACTGAGACGTAATAGACAAAGCCGCTGGCATGGCTACTGATGCGTTCAATGCGCCGGATGTCGCTGGTGGGGGCGAGCAGGAAAATCGGATCAATGTGCTGCGGGTGCAGGGCTTTTATCAAATCATCGGATTCTTCCGGGGGCAGATCCACGGTCAATACGCCGTCCACGCCCGCTTGCGCGGCGCGTTTGGCAAAGTTGTCATAGCCCATGACTTCCACAGGATTGAGATAACCCATTAAGATTACAGGCGTATCCGGGTCATTCTGGCGAAATTCAGTCACCATGTTCAGCACATCAGATAAGCTCACGCCGTTTTCCAAAGCACGTTCACTGGCGAGTTGAATCACCGGGCCATCAGCCATGGGATCAGAAAATGGTACGCCCAGCTCTAATAAGTTCGCCCCGGCTTTGACCAGATTATGCATGAGTTCCACGGTAATGCCGGGGTTGGGATCGCCTGCGGTGACAAAGGGAATCAGGGCGGTTTTTTGATTATTTTTTAATTGTGCAAAACGACTTTGAATGCGGCTCATACTTCGATTCCTTCTAAAGCGGCAACCGTGTGAATATCTTTATCACCACGTCCGGACAGGTTGACGATAATAATTTTATCCGGTTCCATAGTGGGGGCCAGTTTTTTACAATAAGCCAGGGCGTGACTGCTTTCCAGTGCTGGTAAAATACCTTCCAGGCGGGTGAGTTCATGAAATGCATCCAGCGCTTCTTTGTCATCAATCGCCACGTAATTAGCGCGTCCGCTATCTTTTAACCAGGCGTGTTCCGGGCCGACACCCGGATAATCCAAACCCGCAGAAATGGAATGGGTGCCGATAATCTGACCATCGTTATCTTCCATCAAATAGGTACGGTTGCCATGCAGTACGCCGGGGCGACCCGCGCATAAAGGCGCAGCATGACGACCAGTTTCCAGTCCGTCACCTGCCGCTTCCACACCATAAAAAGCCACGGATTTGTCTTCCAGGAAGGGATGAAATAAACCAATGGCATTAGAGCCGCCACCCACGCAGGCAACCAAAGCATCGGGCAGTTTGCCGGTCTGAGCATGTAATTGTTGTTTAGCCTCGCGCCCAATCACTGTCTGAAAATCCCTGACCATCATTGGGTAGGGATGTGGCCCGGCAACCGTGCCGATAATATAAAATGTGTCATCCACATTGGTGACCCAATCACGCATGGCTTCGTTTAAGGCATCTTTTAAGGTTTTAGTGCCGGAACTGACACCGCGCACTTCTGCGCCCAGCAAGCGCATACGATAGACATTCAGTGACTGGCGTTTAATATCTTCGGTGCCCATATAGACCACGCATTCCAAGCCCAGCCGCGCCGCGACCGTTGCTGTTGCCACACCATGCTGGCCTGCGCCGGTTTCGGCGATAATCCGGGTTTTACCCATGCGTTTTGCCAGTAGCGCCTGCCCGATGGTGTTGTTGACCTTATGCGCGCCGGTATGATTTAAATCTTCACGCTTAAGATAAATACGCGCACCACCCAGGCGTTTGGTCCAGCGTTGTGCGTAATACAAAGGTGAAGGGCGGCCTACATAGTGGTGCAGATCATCATCCATTTCTGCAATAAAAGTGGAGTCTTCACGATATTTCTCATAGGCTTGGCGTAAAGCGGTTAGAGGGGCCATCAGGGTTTCTGAAGCAAAAATACCACCATAAGGGCCAAAGTGCCCGCGATCATCAGGCAAATGCTCATTGCCGGTATGTAATGGGTTTAACACGCTGTCTTGTTCCTTGTAATTAAGTCTTGGAGGGTAAAATAATATCCTCTATTATTAGTATTTTTACCAGAAAATTTCCAGATTAAATTACTGGTGTTACGCAAAAGCTTCTTTTTCGCAGGTTTTGCAGTTTTGAAACACGAAAAAACCGCTTTCACTTCATGCGGGTATTATTTCGCCTGGTGTTATACAAAGGCTTATTTTTTGCACTTTAGGCTACAAAAAACGACCATTGCTTTATGTTCAATTTTATTTTCCATGCACAAGGTTAAAACCTTCGCCTTTCAGGTGAACAGATTTATCTCTAATGTTTAACGGTAAAACTTAAAATATGGGTTTTAGCGCTAACACCCCAAAGGGGTATTTTAATATAGCCTGGGGCAACGCCCCAGGGTAGAGAATGACACGTTTACAGTGGGTAGGACAGTGGAAACCCACTGCCCCCCCGTTACCGCAATAGGGTTAATTCCCTATATTTACCGTCGTGCCCCTTTCGGGCAACGGGCGGTTTCCCGAAGAGTACCCCTTGCGGGGAG
>NZ_JAUCGJ010000043.1 GCF_030378065.1 Candidatus Venteria ishoeyi
AATCACTTGGGACAATCTTTTAATGTTAAACTAGTCTTATGTTTTGGTTTTTATATACAATAATTTCAATTCCTACCGTCCTTTGCTTTTTTTATAGCAACCAAGCGAGTTTTTTGTCGTTACTGAATTCCTTGCTGTTTTTGTTGTTATCATCTTTTGCTATATTTACTCTCAGTTCCAAACACCAGCAAAAAAATATCGCTTTTTTATTGGCTTTGAGCTTGCTTTTACCTATTTTTGTTTTTGAATTAATGCGTTTTGTTTCATTTTATTTCCAAGGTGAAGGTTTTAATGCCCGTTTCTTTTTTCATCTTAGCTGGAATAGTTTGTTAGAAGCAGGGGCTGCATATCTGCTATTAATCACTGCTGTAATCTTCCTGTTATCACTTTTTGTAGTACTTATTTATCAATGTACAATCAGAAAAATCGGTAAAAAGATTCCATATTATTTTGCTATATCCGCACTGCCACTCTGTTTGTTACTCAATTTCGCACTTAAAGAGTTCGTTTTATTACAGTTTTTCCCGTTTGGTATCGCCAATACATCTTTTGACATATCAAAACTACAAGAGATGGGGCTTAATCCAACCGCACTAGAGAAAGTTGAACTGCAAGCCAGTTCTGGGAAAAATTTGGTATTTATTTATCTTGAAAGTCTAGAAAATATATATCTGGAGGAAGAGATTTTTCCAGGGCTAACACCGAATATACAACAACTTGCCAATAATGGTTTACGTTTTACGGATATACAGCAAACACCAGGAACTGAGTGGACTATTGCTGGAATATTTGCTTCTCAATGTGGCACACCTCTGGTTTATGGCAATAGTATTATTTCTGGTAATGACATTATTCAAAACGGTTATCTAAAACATGCAGTTTGTCTTAGTGATTTGTTGCACCAAGCAGGATATAAACAATATTATATTGGTGGTGCTTCTGTTCGTTTTGCAGGTAAAAGTGATTTTTATAAAAACCATCATTATGATCAAGTATTGGGTTATGACGAATTAATTAATGAACTTCCTGATAAAACCTACAAAACAGGTTGGGGGCTTTATGATGACAGTTTATTCACACTTTCTGTACAGACTTTTGAACGTTTAGCAAAAGAAGAACAACTTTTTAATCTGACTATTTTAACAATAGATACGCATCAACCTGCTAAACCCTCCCATTCTTGCAGTAATTATTCTGCTTTACAAAACAAAACACTAGATGCAGTACATTGCACAGATCAACTAGTAAATAATTTTATAAAACGTATATCTAAACACCCTGCATTTAAAAATACCATTGTAGTATTGTTTAGTGATCACTTAGCAATGATGAGTCGTCAAAAAATATTTCCACCAGAATATCATCGCAAATTATTTTTTGCCTTGCTAAATGGAGATAAAAAAGGACTGAACACGCGGCAAGGCAGCCATATGGATATAGTTCCAACCACGCTTGCAGCCCTTGGCATTAAACACAATGCCGCTTTTTTAGCTGGAAATAATCTACTTGCTACAGAACCTCAAAAAACCTTGGTAGATTTTAAAAATGCAGAAGTACAGCAGGCTATCCGACATGTAAACAAGAATTTTTTCTCTAAAGATTACTCACTTTGTCAAGATAACCAGCTTTTACTCAAGATGGAGAACTCTAAAAGCCTTCGTATTGGCAATCAGATATTATCATTGTCCTCGGCTGGAATACCTGCAACACCACAACGTTATACAAAAGATTTAGCTATACTTGCATACCTAGATGATTCTGGCAAAATTGAAAATGCCTCCAGTGTGCATTTTAATAGCCTGCCATACCTGCTCACACGTAGCAAAGACTCCATTTTTCTACTGATAACTCCAAACAAGGAATTGCCTTATGGATTGGATAATTTCACTGTCTCAGAACATGGCATCAAGGTGCTGATAGGAAAATTTAATGGTTCAATTTTTTCTCTTGGCAAGTTCAAAAATTTACATCAGTTACAAATTCCTGGTGAAAACTGCCATGCCATATTACAAAAAACCAAGATACCAACTCGCAAAAATCATCCTCAGCCTAAACTTGACTCACTTTGTATTGAAAAAAATCAATTTGCAGCACATTATGATCGGAAAAATAAACACTTAATTATTCCAAAAGTGGCATTACCTGACGGTCTCATCAGCAGCACCCTAGTTAAAGAATCAGAAAAATATTTCTCTTTGCATAGTTTTTCACCTATAAAAGAAGAGATAACAAAAGCAGATAATTGCATTGCTTATTATGTAAATAACCTATTATATATTCCTTCCCTGCTCATCAAAGATGGAGATAATGAAAAAAAAATAGCTCCCCTGGAAATGAAAATGATTTTAAAACACTCATATATATTTGAAATTAGGAAGCAGGATATCGATAAATTATGACCTAAAAACTCCCTATTCGCTATACCTAACGGATTGGACTTTGGACAAAGTACCCCCCCTACCTCTTACCGAGGTTATCACAACATCTTCCCCAAATTAACTTTAAGCGTAACCGTTCAGACCCCCAATAGGGCAATAGAAATTGAATAGAAATTGAAGACATATATGGACACCCCGCTAATGTCAAGTTTTTTTCACTTTTTCTTTACGTCAATATTCCTCAAGCAAGCACAGAGCTAACAACAATGGGGGTTTGGGGGTATCACCCCCAAATAATCATCACTACTCCCTGTTTTTGTACCAACTCGCCTTCGGGTGCCAAATCCCCTTTTTACTGGTGTACTCTGTAAAATGGCACGTTGAACCCTCCCACTCTTGCTCACCTTTGTGTGGAGCGGTTGACATTGTTCTCACCGATCCCAGTTGGTTCGGCTACTACCTATCCTGATGATAAAATCTAATCCAAAGCAGCACCAGCATTTGAGTCAATAACGGTCTTCGACATATATCCGGCTTCTGTTGATAATCTCATATTATTAGAGTTATCGAGCCCTGATGAGATTCAAGATTCCCCGCCGCCTCTGCACCCATAAGGTCTTTATGACCGCTGTCTTAACTCAGGCTCTGACAGGGAAAACCGTTTTATTTCATCACTGCTGTGTACCGTCTTGGGCAAGTATTCTATTTGCTTTATATATTTGCCTTTATGCGTTGATTATTCCTTGGTTTATGTTGCCTGATAATTTTGTTTATGCGCCAGCACTGCCCAGATAATACGCGCCAGTTTGTTTGCCAGGGCGACAATGACTTTACAGGGATGAGCTCTGGCACTGAGTGCTTGCAGCCATAAGCTGAGTTTGTCGGTTTTAGCGCCACTCCAGTTTAATACCGTGCATGCGCCATGTATCAATAAGCGTCTTAAATGACTGTTGCCACGTTTACTGATGCCTGATAAGCGGCTTATTTCCCCACTGGCATGTTGTTTCGGTGTCAGCCCTATCCATGCTGCCATCTGCCGACCATTTTTGAAGTATTTGGCATCACCAACGGCAGCCAGCATATTGGCGGCGATAATCGGGCCAACGCCGGGAATGGTTTGCAGGCGTTGATAATCTTCATCAGTTTGAAGCAATGCTATGGTCTCATTTTCAGTTTCCTGGATACGTTTATCATAGGCCAGCAGTTCTTGATAAAGCATCTGGATAAATTTTCGTGCGACTGGCGTTAATGGTTGCTGTGCATCCTCCAGAATATCCGGCAGGCCTTTGCGCAGACGATATAAGCCAGTGGGTAGAATAATCCCGTATTCAGCCAATAGCCCCCTTAGTTGGTTACTGGTGGCGCTACGCTGACGAATCAGGCGCTCCCGAATACGTTGCAGCGATTGAATGTCTTGTTGTTCCAATGTTTTGACCGGAACAAAGCTGGCTTTAGGTCGATGCGCGGCTTCGGCAATGGCAATTGCATCATTATGGTCATTTTTGTTGCCTACGACAAAAGGCTTGACCTGATAGGGTGGAATCAATTTAACCGTATGTCCAAGCACGGCAATAGCTCGACCCCAGTGATGGGCGCTATAGCATGCTTCCATAACCACTTCCGTTGGCTCAAATTGTGACAAGGTGGCAAGCAGTTTTTTGCGGCTTACTTTTTTGTTTATCACAACTTTGTTGTGCGCATTTAACGCACACACCTGGAATATATTTTTTGCCAAATCAATACTGATGATACTATGTTTAGTGTTCATGATGGATACCTCATCTATTTCAAGGTTATATACCTTCAGTTTGGCACATTACGATGCCGATAATGGTGGGGTGTCCATCTCAGCACCCACCTAAATTTGAAAAAAATACCATTTCTGTTATCCTGTCCTAAAACCTGAATTCAAAGAGGGATAAAGCCATGCCCATGCCACGCAAAGAACAAGTAAGCAAACACACCAACGGTCATTATCACTGCGTCAGTCGTGCCGTGCGCCGCGCTTTTTTATGTGGCGTTGATAAACAAAGCGGCTGCAATTATGAACATAGGCGGCAATGGATATTGGACAGGCTGGAACTACTTGCTGGACAATTTTCAGTTGAGGTCTGCGCTTATGCCATTATGAGCAATCATTACCATTTGGTGCTGCATGTGGATTATGAGCAGAGTTTGACCTGGAATGCTGAAGAAGTGGTCAAGCGTTGGTGTACTTTGTTTCCACCGCAGGCTTTAAAAGAAAGTGATGGTAAACAGTTTGATGATGAAGTAGTCAGTGCTTATTTTGCGCGGCTGGCGGCGGATGAGGAAAAGGTGGTCTTGTGGCGCGAGCGTCTGGCCGATTTAAGCTGGTTTATGCGCTGTCTGAATGAGCCGGTTGCACGCCAGGCCAATAAGGAAGATAAGTGTACCGGGCGGTTTTGGGAAGGACGTTTTAAATCTCAGGCTTTATTGGATGATGCCGCTTTGATTAGCTGCATGGCGTAAAAAAT
This sequence comes from Candidatus Venteria ishoeyi, assembly GCF_030378065.1. Taxonomy (GTDB): domain Bacteria; phylum Pseudomonadota; class Gammaproteobacteria; order Beggiatoales; family Beggiatoaceae; genus Venteria; species Venteria ishoeyi. The sequence goes on from NZ_JAUCGJ010000043.1 coordinate 4,874, forward strand.
TACAAGACACCCACCTAAATTTGAAAAAAATACCATTTCTGTTATCCTGTCCTAAAACCTGAATTCAAAGAGGGATAAAATCATGCCCATGCCACGCAAAGCACAAATCAGCAAACATGCCAACGGTCATTATCACTGCGTCAGTCGTGCCGTGCGCCGCGCTTTTTTATGTGGCGTTGATAAACAAAGCGGCTGCAATTATGAACATAGGCGGCAATGGATATTGGACAGGTTGGAACTGCTTGCCGGGCAGTTTTCGGTTGAGGTTTGCGCTTATGCCATTATGAGCAACCATTACCATTTGGTACTACATGTGGATTATGAGCAGAGCTTGACCTGGGATGCTGAAGAAGTGGTGAAGCGTTGGTGTACCTTGTTTCCACCGCAGGCTTTAAAAGAAAGTGATGGTAAACAGTTTGATGATGAAGTAGTCAGCGCTTATTTTGCGCGGCTGGCGGCGGATGAGGAAAAGGTGGTCTTGTGGCGCGAGCGTCTGGCAGATTTAAGCTGGTTTATGCGCTGTCTGAATGAGCCGGTTGCACGGCAGGCCAATAAGGAAGATAAGTGTACCGGGCGGTTTTGGGAAGGGCGTTTTAAATCTCAGGCTTTATTGGATGATGCCGCTTTGATTAGCTGCATGGCGTATGTTGACCTCAATCCGGTACGCGCCGCCATTGCGCAAACTCCGGAAGATTCTGAATTTACTTCTTTTGCAGCAAGAGTTGAGACTGAAAAAAAATCATCCTCAAAACCACAAAGCCAATGGCTTTTACCTTTTGCTGAGACTAAAAAAATCGGGAAACCACAAGTCACGCAGAATGCGCATGTTTGCCTGCCCATCAGCCAGGAAGAATATTTTGAACTGGTGGACTGGACCGGGCGCTGTATTCGTGATGGTAAACGTGGTGCTATTCCTGCGCATATTCAGCCCATTTTGCAACGTTTGGAAATTAAGCAGGATAACTGGGTAGATGGTATACAGCATTATGGCAATCATTTTTATAAGGTTGTTGGCATCATGCGGCATTTGCTGGAAGAGACTGAGCGGCAGGGACAAAAATGGTTTAAGGGCCAAACTGCTGCTCGGTTGTTATACCAATAGCTGATATAGCTGATATTTTCATTATTTATGTTGCGTGTTGATTGAGTATTTTCTCAGCCCGTTACTGCGTTATCGGCAGGGGAATATCAGAGAAAAATAATGTGGAATATGTTGGTATAATTTTTAAAATTAATTTTTTTTACAAAAGTGCTTGACAGGGACGTCAGATTTCTGCAAAATGCGCGTCTTTCGGAGGGGTACCCAAGCGGTCAACGGGAACAGACTGTAAATCTGTCGGCTCAGCCTTCGGAGGTTCGAATCCTCCCCCCTCCACCACTTTTTAGAGTGAATCGCGCCATAAGTAGCTTGGTGATTCCAGAGTCAAGCGGGTGTAGTTCAATGGTAGAACCTCAGCCTTCCAAGCTGATGATGTGGGTTCGATCCCCATCACCCGCTCCAGTTTATTTTGTTTTGTGCTGAAGCGTTCTATACTGGATTTTCCTGATTAAAAGTAAATTGCCCATATAGCTCAGTCGGTAGAGCACTTCCTTGGTAAGGAAGAGGTCACCAGTTCAAATCTGGTTATGGGCTCCATAATGTTTTGTTCTAAAGGTTCTTGTGGGAGACAAAGTCGATGTCTAAAGAGAAGTTTGAGCGTGGCAAGCCACACGTTAATGTCGGTACCATCGGTCACGTAGATCATGGTAAAACCACTTTAACAGCAGCGATTACCAAGTGCATGGCAGAGCGTCATGGTGGTGAATCCAAAGCCTATGACCAAATCGATAATGCACCAGAAGAGCGCGAGCGCGGTATTACCATTGCAACTGCGCACGTTGAATATGAATCTGATAACCGTCATTATGCGCACGTTGACTGTCCTGGACACGCGGATTATGTGAAAAACATGATCACCGGTGCAGCACAGATGGATGGTGCGATTCTGGTGGTTTCCGCAGCAGATGGCCCTATGCCGCAAACCCGTGAGCATATCCTGCTGGCGCGTCAGGTAGGTGTGCCTTATGTTGTTGTCTACATGAACAAAGCGGACATGGTGGATGACGAAGAATTGCTGGAACTGGTGGAAATGGAAGTGCGTGAACTGCTCGACAGTTACGAATTCCCAGGTGATGATACCCCGGTTGTTATTGGTTCTGCATTGAAAGCGATTGAAGGTGACCAGAGTGATATTGGCGTACCTTCCATTAATAAGCTGGTTGAAGCATTAGATTCTTATATTCCAGAGCCAGAGCGTGATATTGATCAAGCCTTCCTGATGCCGATTGAAGATGTATTTTCTATCTCTGGTCGTGGCACGGTGGTTACGGGTCGTATCGAACGCGGTGTGGTTAAAGTCGGCGAAGAAATTGAAATCGTTGGTATTAAAGAAACCACCAAAACCACCTGTACCGGTGTGGAAATGTTCCGTAAACTCCTGGATTCAGGCGTTGCTGGTGACAATGTGGGTGTGTTACTGCGTGGTACCAAGCGTGAAGATGTTGAGCGTGGTCAGGTATTGGCTAAGCCGGGTTCTATTACTCCACATACCCATTTTGAAGCTGAAGTTTATATTCTGAGTAAAGAAGAAGGTGGGCGTCATACCCCATTCTTTAATGGTTATCGCCCTCAGTTCTATTTCCGCACCACCGATGTGACCGGTGCAGTTGAACTGCCTGAAGGTGTGGAAATGGTTATGCCAGGTGATAACGTGAAAATGGATGTTACCCTGATTGCACCGATTGCAATGGAAGAAGGTTTGCGCTTTGCGATTCGTGAAGGCGGTCGTACCGTTGGTGCTGGGGTTGTTTCCAAAGTTATTGAATAAAGTTGTATAATATATTATCAGTTACCCGTTGCAGGGTGGCTGATAATATGAAAATGTCTTGTTCTGTATTGTATTATTTTCCATCCTTTACAGGCCAGTAGCTCAATTGGCAGAGCGGCGGTCTCCAAAACCGCAGGTTGGGGGTTCGATTCCCTCCTGGCCTGCCATTTTTTTATGGCAGTCCTCCTGAAATTCCCTGAAAGAGATTGTGGCGCGCATGAGCACAAAAGCTGAAGCAGCAGTAAATAAATCTGATCTGCTTAAATGGGCAGTTGCCTGGTTATTATTAGTTGCCGGTCTTGCTGGTTTTTATTACTTTTCTGATAGCTCCACTTTATTACGTGTTTTAGGTCTGTTGCTGACTGCCGGCGTATTTGTTGCCATTGCTTTGACAACGGATAAAGGTCAGTCTATCTGGAGTTTTGCCAAGGATTCACGAACTGAGGTTCGTAAAGTCGTATGGCCTTCCCGTCAGGAAACACTGCAAACAACCCTGATCGTCATTGTTGTGGTGATTATCATGGCTTTGTTGATTTGGTTGGTAGATAGTCTCTTGCTGTGGATAGTAAGAGCCTTAACGGGTAGCTAGGTCAATATTATGTCAGAAGAACAGACTTTGCGCTGGTATGTGGTTCATGCCTATTCAGGCTTTGAAAAAAGTGTGGAACGTTCTTTAAAAGATCGTATTCGCCGCAGTCAATTGGAAGAGGCTTTTGGCAAGGATCCTGAGTCGGGTGAAATACACGTCTTGGTACCCACAGAGCCTGTGACTGAAATGCGCGAAGGCCGCAAAAGAACAACAGAGCGCAAACTTTATCCCGGTTATGTGCTCGTAGAAATGGCCATGAATGATGATACCTGGCATTTGGTCAGGGATGTGCCTAAGGTAATGGGCTTTATTGGTGGCACTAAAGAAAAACCTGCGCCTATCAGTGAACAGGAAGCCAATACAATTTTACAGCGCGTGCATGATAGCGCCGAGAAACCACGGCCTAAGATTCTGTTTGAAGTCGGTGAAGTGGTTCGGGTTATTGATGGCCCTTTCAATGACTTTAATGGCGTTGTTGAAGAAGTTAATTATGAGAAAAACCGTTTACGTGTCGCGGTATTGATTTTTGGGCGCTCAACGCCAGTTGATCTTGAGTTTACCCAGGTTGAAAAAGAATAATCCATAGAGACGTAGCCATGCTACGTCTCTATAATAAATAAACACAGTGCCCAGATGCTAAAACATTTGGGCGCTGTGTTTTGTTTTTTATAGAAACGGGGAGCTGAAAAGCGTTTGCACCCAAGCAGGAGTTGAACATGGCGAAGAAAATTGTTGCCTATATTAAATTACAGGTGAAAGCCGGTCAGGCTAATCCAAGTCCACCTGTTGGCCCGGCCTTAGGTCAGCATGGTTTGAATATTATGGAATTCTGCAAGGCTTTTAATGCCGCCACGCAGAGTTTGGAGCAGGGTTTGCCTGTTCCTGTTGTGATCACGGCTTACAGTGATCGTAGCTTTACTTTTGTCACCAAATCACCACCTGCCGCTGTTTTGCTGAAAAAAGCAGCCGGTATTGCCAGTGGCAGTAAAACCCCTCATACCGATAAAGTTGGCAAGGTTAATCGCGAGCAAATGGAAGACATTGCGAAAACCAAATGGGAAGATCTGACTGCTGCGGACATGAATGCAGCAGTAAGAACCATTGCTGGCACTGCGCGTAGCATGGGTATTGAAACGGAAGGGGTGGAATAATGGCGAAGTTATCAAAACGCGCAAAAGCGATTAAAGAAAAAGTAGAGCCAGGCAAGGCTTATAATATCAGCGAAGCGCTGGACTTGTTGAAATCTCTGCCCTTGGCTAAATTTGCTGAATCTGTTGATGTTTGCATTAATCTGGGTGTTGATCCACGCAAATCGGATCAGGTTGTGCGTGGTTCTACAGTATTACCTAACGGTACCGGTAAAGCGGTACGGGTTGCTGTTTTTACCCAGGGTGCTAATGCTGATGCGGCGACTGCCGCAGGTGCTGATATTGTCGGCATGGAAGATCTGGCGGCTCAGGTGAAAGCCGGACAGATGGATTTTGATGTCGTAGTGGCTTCCCCGGATGCAATGCGCGTTGTGGGTCAGCTAGGCCAGATTTTAGGGCCGCGTGGTTTAATGCCTAACCCTAAAGTGGGTACAGTGACCCCTGATGTGGCAACAGCAGTTAAAAATGCAAAAGCCGGTCAGGTGCGTTATCGCACTGATAAATCAGGTATTATTCACTGTAAACTGGCAAATACCAGTTTTGAAACCAGTGCAATTAAAGAGAATCTGGAAGCCCTGGTTAAGGATTTGAATAAAGGCAAGCCCAGCGCAGCAAAAGGTATTTACCTGAAAAAAATGACCGTTTCCACGACCATGGGGCCGGGACTGGCAGTTGATGTTGCTTCACTGGATATCAAATCATAATCTGCTTGAAAAAAATTTTTGGGACTATTGAGCATTCTTTTTTAGGGAAACTCAATAGTCGTCAAAGACCGCAGATATTTCAAAAAATGGAATTTAATTGCATCTAAAGATGCTGTCTGCGCAGACGACAAACGAAAATCGATATCAGGATTTTCAGTGCGTCGTAAGGTATGAAAAAAATCTGAGGTTAATTATCAGTATTTTGTTTATACCTAATAGGCGTGAATGGTTAAACCATTCATACAACTCTTGGTTGAATGCGTTGTTACGTTTTCAACCTCTCCGTTAATGAGGTAAGCAAGTGATTAAGCTTGAAGATAAGCGCGCCATTGTTGCAGAAATCGCTGAAGTCGCATCCAATGCTTACTCTGCCGTGATTGCAGAATATCGCGGAATGAGTGTTGGTGACATGACGGAGTTGCGAGTTAAAGCGCGTGAAGGTGGTGTGTTTCTGAAAGTTGTCAGAAACACGCTGGCTCGCCGCGCAGTACAAGGTACCGAGTTTGAATGTATGGTGGACGCTTTAAGCGGCCCCGTGATACTGGCCTTTTCTATGGAAGAGCCTGGTGCTGCGGGTCGTATTGTTAAAGACTTCGCCAAAGACAATGATAAACTGGTGGTTACAGGTGTCGCGATGAGCGGCCAATTGATGCCAGCAGAAGCCATTGAAAAACTCGCGAAGATGCCAACTTACGATCAGTCCATCAGCATGCTGATGTCGGTGATGAAAGCACCGATTGAGAAATTTGTTCGTACCCTGGCAGAGCCTCATGCAAAACTGGTTCGTACCCTCGCAGCCGTTCGCACAGAAAAAGAGCAAGAAGCTGCTTAATTGCAGTTTTTTCTCACTACTTTTTAATTTTTAGGAGTACTCAATGTCCCTGTCTAATGATGAAATTTTAGAAGCCATTGCCAATAAAAGCGTAATGGAAGTTGTTGATCTGATCACCGCAATGGAAGAAAAATTCGGTGTGTCTGCCGCTGCGGCTGTTGCTGTTGCAGCACCAGCAGGTGATGGTGGTGGTGAAGCCGCTGCTGAACAGACTGAATTTGATGTGATGATGACCAGCTTTGGCGCTAATAAAGTATCAGTGATTAAAGCCGTTCGCGGTATCACTGGTCTGGGCCTGAAAGAAGCTAAAGCAATGGTTGAAGGCGCACCAGTTGCAGTGAAAGAAGGCGTTAGCAAAGACGAAGCAGCAGACGTTCAGAAACAGCTTGAAGAAGCTGGTGCCAGCGTTGAAGTAAAATAAAATAGTTTTTAACTGAGTTACGAAAAAGCTTCATTTTTATGCTTTAAAGCATAAAAAAGCCGCTTTTTCTCCACGCTGATTTTTGAAGAGTCCAGGAAAAGCTAAGATTCAAAGTAAAATCAATCAGCGTATGTAATATCAGTTATTGATTATTTTATAAATTAAAAATTAGTACCTGGATACCAGGTACTAATTTTTATTTGAATGTTTTTGGACGGTTCCTTGGGAACAAGCAACAATATTTAACAAACTGATTGAACACCCAACGCAGATTTTGAAAAATATTTTAGCTGGTAGTGAAATACTGCCGGCTTTTTTGCGTTTATAAAAATAGTGCGCTGCAAATGCGCGGCGTGTTGCGTGTTTTATTATCGATTCTATCAGGCGATATCTTACCAAGTTTGTCGCTGTTTGCGGAGGCAGGAGTCATCATGACCTATTCTTTTACAGAAAAAAAACGTATTCGTAAAGATTTTGGCGAATTGCCCTCAATTCTTGATGTACCCTATTTGTTGGCTACCCAAGTAAATTCTTATCAGTCTTTTTTGCAAAAAGACAAAACGCCTGATGGCAGAGAAAATCGTGGTTTGCATGGTGCATTCAGTTCCGTATTCCCCATTGAGGGTTATTCCGGGAACGCGACGCTGGAATATGTCAATTACCGTTTGGATAAACCCCCTTTTGATGTCACTGAATGTCAGATTCGCAGCATGACCTATGCCGCGCCCTTGCGTGTCAAAGTACGTCTGGTGGTTTATGACAAGGACGCAAAAATCAAAACCGTCAAGGACATTAAAGAGCAGGAAGTCTATATGGGCGACCTGCCGTTGATGACGCAAAACGGTACCTTTGTGATTAATGGCACAGAGCGGGTGATTGTGTCACAGTTACATCGTTCTCCCGGCGTATTTTTTGACCACGACAAGGGTAAAACCCACTCTTCCGGTAAATTATTATTTTCCGCGCGGGTGATTCCCTATCGCGGTTCCTGGCTGGATTTTGAATTTGATCCCAAAGACAGCATTTTTGTACGCATTGACCGTCGTCGTAAATTACCTGCCTCCATCTTATTGCGCGCACTCGGTTATAACAATAATGAAATGCTGGAAATGTTTTTTGAAACCAATGCGTTCAAGCGTGAAGGTGATGCGCTGAGAATGGAGTTGGTGCCGGAGCGTTTGCGTGGAGAAACGGCAGCATTTGATATTACCGGGCCAGATGGCGAAGTCATTATTGGGCAAGCTAAAAAAATTACCAAGCGCCATATTAAAAAACTGGAAGCCGCTAATATTACCTCCCTGGAAGTCCCCGGCGACTTTATGCTCAGCAAGGTCATCGCGCATGACATCATCGATACCTCAACGGGAGAGATCCTGTTTCCTGCCAATACTGAAATCACTGAAGAAGTATTGACTTCAATGATGATTGAAGGCATTAAAGAATTTAAAACATTGTTTACCAATGATTTGGATCGAGGGCCTTTTTTATCTAATACTTTACGTATCGATCCTACAACAACACCGTTGGAAGCACAGGTCGAAATTTATCGCATGATGCGCCCCGGTGAGCCACCGACAAAAGAATCTGCCGAAGCCTTATTTAATAATCTGTTCTTCAGCGAAGACCGCTATGATCTCTCTGCGGTGGGTCGTATGAAATTTAACCGCAGAATTGGGCGCGAAGAAAGTACCGGTTCCGGCATCTTATCCAAAGAAGATATTCTGGATGTACTGAAAGAGCTGATTAATATCGGTAATGGCCTGGGTACGGTTGATGATATTGACCACTTGGGTAACCGCCGTATTCGCAGCGTGGGTGAAATGGCAGAAAACCAGTTCCGTATTGGTCTGGTGCGGGTAGAACGCGCAGTTAAAGAGCGTTTGTCCTTGCCTGAGGTGGATGCCATGATGCCGCAGGAACTGATTAACGCCAAACCTGTATCCGCAGCGATTCGCGAGTTCTTCGGTTCCAGTCAATTGTCACAATTTATGGATCAGAATAATCCCTTATCCGAAGTGACGCATAAACGCCGTGTATCAGCCTTAGGCCCTGGTGGTTTGACTCGTGAACGCGCAGGTTTTGAGGTGCGTGACGTACATCCTACACATTATGGTCGTGTTTGCCCGATTGAAACCCCTGAAGGGCCGAACATCGGTTTGATTAACTCCCTGGCAGTTTATGCGCGCACTAATAAATATGGTTTCCTGGAAACGCCCTATCGTAAAGTTGTTGATGGCGTAGTTAAGGATGATATCGAATATTTGTCCGCGATTGAAGAAGGCCAGTTTGTGATTGCGCAGGCTAACGCGCCGCGTGATGAAAATGGTTTGATTAATGTTGAATTTGTACCTTGTCGTTATAAGGAAGAATTCACCTTAAAACCAGTTGCCGAAGTGGCTTATATGGACGTGTCACCACGTCAGATTGTCTCGGTTGCGGCGGCTTTGATTCCATTCCTGGAGCATAATGATGCTAACCGCGCATTGATGGGATCAAACATGCAACGTCAGGCGGTACCGGTATTACGTGCTGAGAAACCCCTGGTAGGTACTGGCATTGAACGTGCCGTGGCTAAAGACTCCGGCGTGGTAGTCGTGGCGGATCGTGGCGGTATTGTTGATTCCGTTGATGCCTCGCGTATCGTGGTACGGGTTAATGATAAGGAAGTGATGGCAGATGAAGGTGGGGTGGATATTTATACCCTGACCAAATATACCCGCTCCAATCAGAATACCTGTATTAACCAAAGGCCACTGGTGAGAGCCGGTGATAAAATCAGCAAAGCTGATGTGCTGGCTGATGGCCCATCGACCGACTTGGGAGAGTTGGCGTTGGGACAGAATATGCGCGTGGCGTTTATGCCTTGGAACGGTTACAACTTTGAGGATTCTATCCTTATTTCCGAGCGCGTTGCCGAAGAAGATCGCTTCACCTCAATTCATATTGTGGAATTAACCGCAGTCGCGCGTGATACCAAATTAGGGCCGGAAGAAATTACTGATGATATTCCTAATGTGTCGGAATCTGCGCTGAACAAACTCGATGGTGCGGGTATTGTGCATATTGGCGCGGAAGTGCGCCCCGGTGATATTCTGGTGGGTAAGGTTACACCAAAAGGTGAAACCCAGCTCACACCGGAAGAAAAACTGCTGAGAGCGATTTTCGGTGAAAAAGCCTCTGACGTGAAAGACAGTTCCTTGCGGGTGCCTTCCAGTACCTTTGGTACAGTCATTGACGTTCAGGTGTTCACCCGTGATGGCGTGGAAAAAGACAGTCGTGCGATTGAAATTGAGCAGGCGGAGTTGATTAAAATCCGTAAGGATTTAAATGATCAGCAGCGTATTCTGGAGGAAGATACTTTCCAGCGTTTGCAAAAATCTTTGAATAATAAAGTCGCTTTACGTGGTCCCAATGGTCTCAAAGCCAGTGCTAAAATCACTAAAAGCTATCTGAAAGAACTGCCTCATGAGCAGTGGTTTGACATTGTCTTAAAAGAAGACGAGCTTAATACACAATTAGAGCGTGCCAAAGAACAATTGCAGAAACATCGCCGTATGGGGGATGAGCTGCTGGAAGAAAAACGCCGTAAATTAGCCGCTGGCGATGATTTAGCGCCCGGCGTATTAAAAATGGTCAAGGTGCATCTGGCGGTAAAACGCCGCATTCAGCCCGGAGACAAGATGGCGGGACGGCATGGAAACAAAGGGGTTATTTCCATGATTGTGCCGGTTGAAGACATGCCGTTTATGGCTGATGGCAGCCCGGTGGATATTGTCTTAAATCCATTGGGGGTACCTTCGCGTATGAATATCGGGCAGGTGCTGGAAACCCATCTGGGCATGGCAGCTAAAGGCATTGGTTATAAAATCAACCAAATGCTGGATGATTATCGCCGTGAGGAAGAAGATAAGCAGGCACGCGTCGATAAACTGCGCAGCTTTATGGAAGAAGTCTATAACAGTCGTGGCAAAAAAGAAGACCTCGACAGCTTCAGTGATGAAGAACTGTTGGAAATGGGACATAATCTGAAACGTGGTGTACCCATGGCAACGCCAGTATTTGATGGTGCCAGTGAAAATGACATTAAGAAAATGCTGACCCTGGCAGACCTGCCTGACAGTGGGCAAATGCAATTATACGATGGACGTACCGGCGAGCCTTTTGAACGTAAGGTGACAGTGGGTTATATGCACATGCTGAAACTCAATCACCTGGTGGATGACAAAATGCACGCACGTTCCACCGGGCCTTATAGTTTGGTAACGCAACAGCCATTGGGCGGTAAGGCACAATTTGGTGGGCAGCGTTTCGGGGAAATGGAAGTCTGGGCGCTGGAAGCCTATGGCGCAGCGTATACCTTGCAGGAAATGCTGACAGTGAAATCCGATGATGTGAACGGGCGTACCAAAATGTATAAAAACATAGTTGATGGTGATCATCGAATGGAAGCAGGTATGCCGGAATCCTTTAATGTGCTGGTGAAAGAAATCCGCTCATTGGGGATTGATATGGAGTTGGATCGGGATTAATTTAACCTGAGTTCGACGTAAGCTTCTTTTTGCGCTAATCACGCAAAAAATCGCTTCCGTCTCACACTAAGTTTTTGATAGTGCATGATGGATTTAAGCATTTCTGGAAAAAAATCTTATATCGGACTCAGGCTAATTTAATATTCACTTCCTAAAAAGAAAAAGGGATGCAACCTTTGAAGGGATATTATCTCTACAGGGGATTGCAAATTATGATTCATTTTGGGTGAAATCATGGCTCATTTAAAAAAAATATCCATAAAAGGATTTAAGTCAATTCTGGATCAAGAAATTGAACTAGGGCGATTAAATATTTTTATTGGTACGAATGGCGCAGGAAAAAGTAATTTACTGGAAGCTATTGCCATGCTGTCAGCCTCTATTGAAGGGGGGATTGATTATGAGCGACTTTCCCGGCGTGGCGCAAGATTGTCATCGCCTGAAATTTTTCGTAGTGCTTTTAGAAATAAAGACAGAAAAAGCACATTTAGTATTGATGCCACTACAGATAACATTGTCTATCGAATGAGTATTAATGCGGTAGATGGATTTTCATACCATTCAGAGTCATTAAAAAAAACCAGGAAAAATACCAGCTTATGTGGGCGCTCAAATAATGGCGCAACAATCAATGGAGTATCATTAAAAAGCAATATTGATAGGGAAAAAAGTATTATTCCAGTTTATCAGGCATTTGAAAATTCGCTGCCTGATTTATCCAGTTTGGAAAAGTTTTCTATTTATGCGCCCTCAACACCTATATTACGCGGTGTCGCAACCGATAACAGTAGCAAGTCACCACTGGGGCTGTACGGTGGTCGTCTCGCTGAATCGCTGAGAGAGTTGATTAATGAGGCATCTAAAAGTAAAGAGCTATTTCGTTTTTTTAAGCTTTTAGACTGGTTTCGTTCTATTGGTACAAGAGAAGAAGCAGACAGTAAACTTATTTCTGAACATATTAGTCTTGGTAGAAATGTTGTCACTTACACTGATAAGTTTATGAAAACAAATTTTAATGAGCTTTATGCTTATGATGTCAGTGAGGGGGCTTTATATATCTTGTTTGTTTTAGTGCTATTATCTCATAAGGAGTCTCCTGATTTTCTTGCTTTGGATAATGTCGATAATACGCTTAACCCTGGTTTGGTTAGAAACTTAATGGAACAGATTTCTGACTTTATAGAAAAAGATAAAAATAAACAAGTTTTGCTGACAACCCATAATCCGACAACGTTAGATGCGGTTGATTTATTTAATGAGGAACATAGACTTTTTGTTGTCAGCCGCAACAAGGATGGGCATACGCAAATAAAAAGAATTTCACCACCAGAAGGTATGGATAGAAATGGCTGGCAAAAAACTTACTATGGAATGAAGCTATCACAAATCTGGCTTTCAGGTGCAATAGGTGGTTTGACACCTGGGTTTTAAGAATGGAAAAAGAGTTAGAATTTTTGCTGGTTTGCGAAGGCCCTACCGATATTGCTTTTCTGAAAAATTTAACAGCCAAAATTGGGGCGCAATTTAATACAGCAATAAATATTAGAGAGTTAGCTCCGCAAAGAGATGCTACAACGGGTAGATACCCGCCTTTTGGTTGGACAAAAGTAAAGGCATGGTGTGAGCTATACTGTAAGCCAGATATAACAGAGCAAGCTAGTACCGTGCCACAGACATATAGTCATACATATTATTGGAAAGCACTATTGCTTGACAGTGATGGTCTGATTATCCAGATGGATACAGATATTGCGGAAAAAATTACTGATTTTACTACTCATTTTGATGAAAATTATCTTGGTACAAGAAGGGACTTTTGTAATGAGGCTATTTTGTATTGGTTAAATGAAACTCAGCAAACAATAGATAAAGCATATTTATTACTACCGAGCTTCGCTATAGAAACCTGGTTATTGGCATCGCATGACCCAGGTGATGTTATTTTTCAAGATTTGGAGCAGCCATTTGATTACGAAGCCTTGTCTGACTTTGAAGATCGTCTTGTTAATCATGGATATAGTTCAAGATTTAATAATAGAAAAAATAAGCCTTGTTTGGAAAAGAAAAAAGAGCTTTATACTGACTATGCTAATACTGTTTTTGCACAGTTAGACAACATTCTAACAAGATGTCAAGAAGCTAATAAATACTATCAGTTTCTATCAGAAAATTGCCAAAATAATTGATGTAAAAATTAATTATTTTTCAGGAAACCCTTATTTAAATCGGGATAAATATTTCTGGTAACGGAAATATGACTGCCACAGATGTAAAAACACAGGAGAAGTGCGTTGAAAGATTTATTAAATATTTTGCACAATCAGGGGGAAATCGAAGATTTTGATCGTATTTGTATTTCTCTCTCCTCCCCGGAAAAAATTAAATCCTGGTCTTTTGGTGAAGTAAAAAAACCGGAAACCATTAATTATCGGACGTTTAAACCGGAACGTGATGGTTTGTTCTGTGCCAAAATTTTTGGCCCGGTTAAAGACTATGAATGCCTGTGCGGTAAATATAAACGTCTAAAACACCGCGGCGTGGTCTGCGAAAAATGCGGCGTGGAAGTCACCCAGTCCAAAGTACGCCGTGAGCGCATGGGGCATATTGACCTGGCAAGCCCGGTAGCGCACATCTGGTACTTAAAATCCCTGCCTTCGCGCATGGGTTTAATGCTGGATATTACCCTGCGTGATTTAGAGCGGGTATTATATTTTGAAGCCTATGTGGTGATTGACCCAGGTTTATCCACTTTGGATCGCTGTCAGTTGCTGACTGAAGAAGCGTATCTGGATGCGCTGGAAGAACACGGTAATGAATTTGATGCACGCATGGGCGCGGAAGCGATTCAGGCCTTGCTGAAATCCATGGATTTGGCAGAAGAAATTAAAAAGCTGCACGAAGAAATGGCGGCAACCACGTCTGAATCCAAAATTAAAAAATACAGCAAACGCCTGAAGCTCATGGAAGCCTTCATGAACTCCACTAATCGTCCTGAGTGGATGATTCTGGATGTGCTGCCAATCTTGCCGCCCGACTTGCGCCCATTGGTGCCACTGGATGGTGGACGTTTTGCGACCTCGGATCTCAATGATCTGTATCGCCGCGTGATTAACCGTAATAACCGCTTAAAACGCCTGCTGGACTTGTCAGCGCCTGATATTATTGTGCGTAATGAAAAACGCATGTTGCAGGAAGCCGTGGATGCGCTGCTGGATAATGGTCGTCGTGGGCGTGCGATTACCGGTACCAATAAACTGCCACTGAAATCCCTGGCCGATATGATCAAAGGTAAGCAGGGGCGTTTCCGCCAGAACCTGCTGGGTAAGCGCGTGGATTATTCCGGGCGTTCCGTGATTGTGGTAGGGCCAACCTTGCGCCTGCATCAATGCGGACTGCCGAAAAAAATGGCGCTGGAACTGTTCAAGCCATTTATTTTTGGCAAGCTGGAATTGCACGGCATGGCAACGACCATTAAAGCCGCGAAAAAACTGGTCGAGCGTGAAGCCCCGGAAGTTTGGGACGTGCTGGAAGAAGTAATTCGTGAGCATCCGGTGATGCTCAACCGTGCACCTACCTTGCACCGTTTGGGTATTCAGGCATTTGAACCGGTATTGATTGAAGGCAAGGCGATTCAATTGCACCCACTGGTTTGTACCGCGTTTAACGCTGACTTTGACGGCGACCAAATGGCGGTGCATGTGCCCTTGTCCATTGAAGCGCAGTTAGAAGCCCGCGCCTTGATGATGTCCACCAATAACGTATTATCTCCCGCCAATGGCGAACCCATTATCGTGCCTTCGCAAGACGTGGTATTGGGTCTGTATTTCATGTCCCGTGAAAAAGTCGGGGGACGTGGCGAAGGTATGGCCTTTTCCACTATTGAAGAGCTGCACCGTGCTTATGCCAATAAAATGATTGAACTTGGCTCACGTATTCAGGTACGAATTACGGATTATGAGCGCGATGAAAATGATAAGGTCATTGCAGTACCTAAGCGCGTGGAAACCATTGCCGGACGTGCGATATTGTCAGAAATTCTGCCTAAGGGCATGAGTTTTTCCCTGGTGGATCGCAATATGAGCAAGCGTGAAATTTCACGTTTGATCAATGCCAGTTATCGTCAGGTTGGGCTGAAAGAAACTGTTATTTTTGCCGATCAACTCATGTATATGGGTTTTGCTTATGCAACCCGTGCCGGGGTTTCCATCGGCATTAATGACATGATTATTCCAGAAGAAAAAGTCACTATTCTGGCGAGTGCCGAAGAAGAAGTTAAAGAGATTGAAAAGCAATACGCCGAAGGTCTGGTAACGCAGGGCGAGCGTTATAACAAGGTTATCGATATCTGGTCACGCACCAATGATCAAGTCACCGATGCCATGATGACCAAACTGGGTAGCGAAACCGTTACTGATAAAGAAGGCAAGCAACGCGAACAGGCTTCGTTTAACTCCATCTTTATGATGTCAGACTCCGGCGCGCGTGGCTCTAAAGCGCAAATGCGTCAGTTGGCAGGGATGCGTGGTTTGATGGCAAAACCGGATGGTTCCATTATTGAAACGCCGATTACTGCAAACTTCCGTGAAGGCTTGGACGTATTACAATACTTTATTTCCACCCACGGCGCGCGTAAAGGTCTGGCTGATACCGCGCTGAAAACGGCGAACTCAGGTTATCTGACCCGGCGTCTGGTGGATGTTGCTCAGGATATGGTGGTGATTAATCCTGACTGCGGCACCTCTAAAGGTCTGGAAATGGCTGCCGTGATTGAAGGCGGTGATGTGGTCGAAGCCCTGGCGGATCGCGTATTAGGTCGCGTGGTGGCAGAAGATGTACGCAATGAAGAAACCGGAGAAACCGTTCCTGCCGGTACCCTGCTTGATGAAAAATGGGTGGACGAGTTGGAACGCATGGGTATTGACCGTGTTATTGTGCGCTCTGCGATTACTTGTGAATCTCGTTATGGCGTGTGTGCGCAATGTTATGGTCGTGACCTGGGACGCGGACATTTAGTCAATAAAGGTGAATCTGTCGGCGTTATTGCAGCGCAATCGATTGGTGAACCCGGCACGCAGTTGACCATGCGTACTTTCCATATTGGTGGGGCGGCTTCCCGTGCCGTTGCTATCAGTAATGTACAGGTTAAATCAGCCGGTACTGTTAAATTGCATAATATCAAACTGATTCGCCAGCATAGCGAAGATCAGAATGATGTGAAATTTATTGCAGTTTCGCGTTCCGGTGAAATCAGTTTATTAGATGGCAGTGGACGTGAGCGGGAACGTTACAAAGTACCTTACGGTGCGGTTTTAACCATTGCTGATGGCGATAGCGTGGATATGGGCGCAATCATTGCTACCTGGGATCCGCATACCCATCCGGTGGTAACTGAAGTGTCCGGTTTTGTTAAGTTTGAAGATGTGATCGAAAATATCACTGTGACCAAACGCATGGATGAAATCACGGGTCTGAGCAGTATTGAAATCATTGATCCGAAACAACGACCACAAGGCGCAAAAGATTTAAGGCCTTTGGTTAAATTGATGGATGAAAACGGCAGTGAGTTGCTGTTGCCGGATACTGAAATTCCTGCGCAGTATTTCCTGCCACCCCACGCGATTATTAATGTGGATGATGGTGGGCGCGTGGAAACGGGTGATATTATTGCCCGTCTACCGCAGGAATCCAGTAAAACCCGTGATATTACCGGGGGTCTGCCGCGTGTGGCTGACTTGTTTGAAGCACGTATCCCCAAGGATGCCTCTATTCTTGCGGAAATCAGCGGTACTATCAGTTTTGGTAAGGAAACCAAAGGCAAACAACGCTTGGTGATTACTGATAAAGACAGTGAACAATTTGAAACCTTGATTCCAAAATGGCGTCACATCAGTGTGTTTGAAGGTGAGCATGTTGAAAAAGGCGAGGTTGTGGTTGATGGCGCGCCTAACCCACACGATATTCTGCGTTTGAAAGGTATTACCGCGCTGGCAACTTATATCGTCAATGAAGTGCAGGATGTTTACCGTCTGCAAGGGGTGAAAATCAATGATAAGCACATTGAGGTGATTGTTCGCCAAATGTTGCGTAAAGTGATTATTAAAGACTCCGGTGATACCACCTTGCTCCAGGGTGATCAGGTGGATCGTTCCCGCTTGCTGGAAGAAAATGAGCGGGTGATGGCAGAAGGTAAACAGATGGCCCGATATGAAGCGCAATTACTGGGTATTACCAAAGCCTCATTAGCGACAGAATCGTTTATTTCTGCGGCTTCCTTCCAGGAAACCACGCGCGTACTGACTGAAGCTTCAGTCAGTGGCAAATGTGACAATCTGCGTGGACTTAAAGAAAATGTCATTGTTGGTCGTTTAATTCCAGCAGGTACCGGCCTTGCTTATCATGAAGAACGCCGCAAGCACGCAGCCCAACCGCCAGAGAAAAAAGCACCTGGCCTGTCTGAGCAGGAAGCTGAAGCCATGATAGCCCTGGCAAATTCTGCTGAGGAAGAAAATGAATCTGGAGATGTGGCATTATAAGTCATAGCTTAGCGTGAGACGCAAGCTTCATTCATCGCCTTTAGCGATGAATGGAGCTTGCCCCGAACTCAGATTAAATTACAAAAAATCCTCCTTTAGGAGGATTTTTTTTAGGAAAATTAAAATGTCACGTCGTCGTAGAAAATCCCCCCCTGCTGAACCCGTTATCACGGAAATCGAAAGTCTTTCTCATGATGGGCGTGGTGTTAGTCATGTTAATGGTAAAACCGTGTTTGTTGATGGTGCTTTGCCTGGGGAGCAGGTTGAGTTTCAATATACCCAAACCCACGGGCGTTTTGATGAAGCCAAGGTGCTGTCTGTGTTAAGCCCTTCAGCAGACAGGGTTGAAGCTAAATGCCCTCATGCTGCGCTTTGTGGTGGTTGCAGTTTGCAGCATATGGCACCGGCGGCGCAGGTGGCTTATAAACATGAAGTATTATTGGAGCAATTTACCCATATTGGGGAAGTTCAGCCTGAAACTGTCGTTCCGCCAATGACGGGGGCGGTGTGGGCTTATCGGCGTAAAGCGCGTCTGGGCGTGCGCTATGTGCATAAAAAAGGCGGGGTACTGGTCGGGTTTAGGGAAAAGCGCAATAGCTTTATTACCGATATTAATAGCTGCCCTATTCTGATTGACGCGGTAGGCCAGCATATTATGGCTTTGCGCGAGCTTATCAGCCAGTTATCGGTGGCGAAAAAAATTGCCCAAATCGAAGTGGCTGCCAGTGATGCCCATACTGCTTTGGTGTTCCGTAATCTGGAGCCGCTGAGTGCTGAAGATGAGACATTATTTCAGGACTTTTTTACTGAAACCGGGCTGCATATTTATTTGCAATCGGGTGGCTTGCACACCATTGCCCCGCTTTACCCTGAAGCGGCGCAGCCTTTATATTACGCCTTGCCTGAGCAAAATCTGAAATTACGATTTTTAGCTTCTGATTTTACCCAGGTGAATGCCGATATTAATCGCCAGATGATTAACCGTGCTTTAGCCTGGTTAGACCCGCAAGCGGATGAAACGGTATTGGAATTATTCTGTGGGCTGGGCAATTTCACCCTGCCGCTGGCGCAAAAAGCTGAGAAAGTCATTGCCGTTGAAGGAGATGCCGGGTTGATAGAACGTGCCGGAGAAAATGCGGCAGAGAATCAATTAACTAATATTCACTATCATGTCGCGGATTTGATGGATGCTGATAGTACGCCGACCTGGGCGCAGGAAACTTATCAGAAAGTCTTGTTAGACCCACCACGCAGCGGGGCTTTGGAAGTGATTCAGAAACTGGATTTTTCCGGGGTAAACAAATTGTTGTATATCTCCTGTAGTCCCGCAACACTGGCGCGTGATGCGGGGGTATTGGTGCGCGATAAGGGTTTTTCGCTGTCGCAGGCTGGCATTATGGACATGTTCCCGCACACGGCGCATGTTGAGTCTATTGCCTTATTTGAAAAATAAGGTAAATATCTGGACTAAGGAGCGAGAATTTTATAACTTCAGCAACCTGGCGGGTCTTTTTTTCCATTTTCTGCGTTGTGAAAACAGTTACATCGCTTGCTATGCGCCTGTACACCACTCCAGGTTTTATCACTTTGCAACTTTATTTTCCATGCACAAGGTTAAAACCTTCGCCTTTCAGGTGAACAGATTTATCTCTAATGTTTAACGGTAAAACTTAAAATATGGGTTTTAGCACTAACACCCCAAAGGGGTATTTTAATATAGCCTGGGGCAACGCCCCAGGGTAGAGAATGGCACGGATACAATTTCAGGGGCGTTGCCCCACTACCATTAACTTAAGAAAATATTCAGCCAGCCCCAAAGGGGTATAACATACCAGCCCAGGGCAACGCCCTGGGTGTGTAATGTGATGATACCAGAGCTCTAATTCAACAAAACAACCTACCTGGGGCGCTGCCCCAGGCTGGTATGCTTATCCCTTTCAGGGATATACTTGCTCACCCAATGAGAATAAAGCAATAATTTTTAACCAAAAGTCTTAAGTTAATGGCAGTGGGGCGTTGCCCCTGGCTATATTAATGCGCCCCGTTGGGGCCAAACAACAGGGCTTGTCCGCCCTGTATCTCGGCTTTCAGCCACCAAACGCTCTAACCCACCCGTCTTTTAGCGGGTGGTTGTTTATTAAGCGTTGATTGACTTGTATCAAACCAGGTTATATTAGGCGGTGTTAATTTAATGTAACTATGATATACTTTATCGAGTTTGAGTTGCTCATTGACCGGATATATTGACTGCTGGGCTTAGGGTTTTAATCAGTTTTCACCCTTAGGTGCAGGCTATCTGGAATTTGATGAAAATCACAAAAAGGGATTGTTTGTATTCGCTGGCATCTATGACAAAGATGTAACAATATATCGAATTACCTGTTGAGCATTTGTAACAATTCTGTGCTAATTGGTAAGTGTTCAGGGCTTGATTCATCCGCTGATGATTAATCCCCACTCTATATTGAGTCCCCTTATTTAAGGAGTAAGTACCATGGCTAAAAAAATGCACGATACGCCAAATCTGGACCAACTGGAAAGTGGTCCATGGCCAAGCTTTATCACCGGACTGAAACGTCTGGCTAATGATGAAGGTAAACATTATCAGGATATGGTCACTGATCTGTTAGGTCAGTTAGAGCATTCTTACCAAACCAAAAAAGGCTACTGGAAAGGTGGCACGGTTGGTGTACTGGGTTACGGTGGCGGTGTTATCCCACGTTTCTCTGAAGTAGCCGACAAATTCCCCGAATCCAAAGAATTTCATACCATTCGTATTATGCCTTCAGCGGGCATGCATTACACCACAGATTTGATTCGTAGTATGTGTGATGTCTGGGAAAAGCATGGCTCAGGGCTTGTTGCATTTCACGGTCAAAGTGGCGACATCATGTTCCAGGGTGCAAAAACTGACGCCGTACAACCTGCATTTGATGAATTCAATGCCATGGGTTTTGATATGGGTGGTGCAGGTCCTGCTGTACGTACCGGTATGTCTTGCGTAGGTGCGGCACGTTGTGAGCAATCTTGCGCCAATGAACAGAAAATTCATCGTTTGTTAGTGAATAACTTCCTGGATGATATGCATCGTCCGGCCCTGCCTTATAAAATGAAATTTAAGGTTTCCGGTTGCCCGAATGATTGCATGAACGCTATTGAACGCGCAGATATGGCTGTCATTGGCACCTGGCGTGACGACATGAAAGTGGATCAGGATGCAGTTAAAGCATTCATCGCTGATAAAGGTCGTAAATACGTGATTGATAACGTCATCACCCGTTGCCCGACTCAGGCATTGGAATTGAATGACGACGACACCCTGGCAGTTGATAACCGTAACTGTGTGCGCTGCATGCACTGTATTAATGTTATGACCAAAGCCTTGTCTGTTGGTGATGATAAAGGTATCAGCGTCCTGATGGGCGGTAAACGTACACTGAAAATCGGTGATTTAATGGGTACGGTTGTAGTACCTTTCATGAAGCTGGACACTGACGAAGATTATGAGCGTCTGCTTGAAATTGCTGAAGAAACCATTGATTTCTTTGCTGAAAATGCGCTGGAGCATGAGCGTACCGGTGAAATGATCGAACGTATCGGTCTGGTGAACTTCCTTGAAGGCATCGGTCTGGAAGTTGAACCCAACATGGTTTCTGAACCTCGTCAAAGTTCTTATATCCGTATGGATACCTGGGATGAAGAGGCGGAAAAATGGTTCGCGCGTAAAGCGGAAGAAAAAGCAGCCGCTGCCAGCTAATTAGATGACATGTAGGCATGGGATTTAATCCCATGCCTTTTAACATAACAGGGAGACTAAGCATGCCAAATATGCCAATTGAGAGTGGTACACCTGATCCATTCCAGTATATGCACCCCACAATGCAGAAAAATTTCGGTGCATGGAGTTACCATGACCGTCCACGCCCTGGTGTTCTGCACCATGTTGCGAAAAGTGGCGATGAAATCTGGACTGTACGCGCTGGTACCCAGCGTCAGATGGATGTCTATACCGTCCGTAAATTATGCAGTATCGCAGATGATTTTGCCGATGGTTATGTACGTTTTACCATCCGCAGCAACATGGAGTTCATGGTTAAAGATGGCTCTAAAGTTGATGCCTTAGTAAGCAAACTTCAGGAAGAAGGTTTTCCTGTTGGCGGTACTGGCAACTCTGTAAGTATGATTTCTCATACTCAGGGCTGGTTACACTGTGATATTCCAGGTACTGATGCTTCTGGTGTGGTTAAATCCTTAATGGATGAATTGCACGAAGAATTTATTCGTGAAGACATGCCTAACCGTGTTCATATCACCACTTCCTGCTGCCAGATTAACTGCGGTGGTCAAGGTGATATTGCGATTAACATCCAGCACACCAAACCCCCTAAAATCAATCATGATTTAGTGGCTAATGTGTGTGAGCGTCCTTCCGTTGTTGCGCGTTGCCCGGTTGCTGCGATTCGTCCTGCGCTGGTTAATGGTAAACCTTCTCTGGAAGTTGATGAGAAAAAATGTATTTGTTGTGGCGCGTGCTTCCCACCTTGCCCTCCAATGCAGATTAATGATCCTGAGCATTCTAAACTGGCTATCTGGATTGGTGGTAATCACTCTAATGCACGTAGCAAACCAACCTTCCAGAAACTGGTTGCTGCCGGTATCCCTAATAACCCACCACGCTGGACTGAAGCGGCTGCGGTTATTAAGAATATCCTGAAAGTCTACAAAGAAGATGCCCGTGAATGGGAACGTATGAATGATTGGGTTGAGCGCATCGGTTGGCCCCGCTTCTTTGAATTGACTGAACTGCCATTTACCAAGTTCCATATTGATAACTGGCGTGGTGCACGTCGTAGTCTGAACGCCTCTACACATATTCGTTTCTAAAGATAACAGGGATAGTTTTATGAAGTTTGGCATCCTCATCAACGAAGGACCTTATCAGCATCAGGCACCTGATTCAGCTTATCAGTTTACTAAGGCCGCCTTAGAAAAAGGTCACGAGATTTTTCGTGTATTTTTCTATCATGACGGCGTTAATAACGCAACGCGCTTAGCTGTTCCGCCACAAGATGATCGTAATATTACGACGCAGTGGCAGGCTTTGGCAAAAGAATATAATCTGGATCTGGTGGTTTGTATTGCGGCTGCGCAACGGCGTGGTTTGCTGGATGAAAATGAAGCAAAACGCAATAGCAAAGATGCAGACAATATTGCTGAAGGTTTTCGCATCTCAGGCCTGGGGCAGTTGATTGAAGCAGGTATTCAATCTGATCGTCTCGTGGTCTTCGGGGATTAAAAGGATGATTTATTCTATTTGAGGTGATTTGTGCTTAAAGCCAAGCCTCAAATAGGATAAGTTCTTGGGACAAACATTCGACCTAAAGGATACGCGTAATAATGAGCGAAGCTGGTGTTATTAAAAAGTTTCTGTATCTGAATCGTAAGGCACCTTACGGTACCATTTACGCACTGGAATCTTTAGAAGTAGTTTTGATTTCAGCTGCTTTTGAGCAGGATGTCAGTTTGGCATTTGTTGACGATGGTGTTTTTCAGTTGAAAAAAGATCAGAAAACAGATGCGATTGGCATGAAAAATTTCTCTCCTATCTACAATGCATTAGGTGATTATGACATTACCAAACTGTATGTTGAAAAGGAATCTTTGGAAGCCAGAGGTCTGACATTAGATGATTTAATGGATGTCACCTATGAAGATGAAGATGATGACTGGGCTGAAAAACCTGCAATCCAATTGGTCAGCAAAACAGAAATGGCTGACATCATGGAATCGCAGGATGTCGTACTGAGTTTTTAAGGGGAATAGAACGATGCTTTTGCATACTGTAAATAAATCACCATTTGAAAAAAACTCGCTGGAAACCTGTTTGAGTCTGGCAAAGGCTGGCAGCTCAGTATTGTTGATCGAAGATGGTGTTTACGCAGTCCAAAAAGGAAGTCAGGCAGACGCGATGATTTCTGATGCGCTGAAGACGGTTAATTTCTATGTATTAGGGCCTGATTTAGATGCGCGTGGCATGGCTGCGGATAATATGATCGATGGTATCAAAACTGTTGATTATAATGGTTTTGTTGATTTGGTTGCGGACCACAAAGCGGTTCAGGCTTGGCTGTAAGACCTCCTGATAAGATCGTGGTACATTTTTTTTATAAATAACATTAAGAGGACTGTAAGCATGGCTACAATCAATGTTGCTGGTAAAGACGTTGAAGTTGATGAAGAAGGTTACCTGACTAACCTGGCTGATTGGAACGAAGAAATTGGTGCTTTTCTGGCAAGTCAAGACGAGCTGGAATTGACCGATGCGCATTGGGAAATTATTAATTTCCTGCGTGAGTATTATGACGAATACCAAATTGCACCTGCGGTTCGTGTTTTGACCAAAGCAATTGGTAAAAAAATGGGTAAAGATAAAGGTAATAGCAAATATCTGTATGAGTTATTTCCTTATGGCCCAGGTAAACAGGCTTGCCGTTTTGCCGGTCTGCCAAAACCAACTGGCTGTATCTAATTCAGGTAGCTATCGGTTTCAAGTGTCTTGTCAGTAATTCTTGCATTTAAAGAAGCTGTCGAGCACTTGGTGAACGGAGGGGATCTCCCTCCGCTTATTCAATTACAAGAGGGAGGGCATCAGAGCCATGTGGTTTCTGACTGGTTTCTTCGCGCTATTTTTCTATCTTGCCGTTATCATTTTTGTTGCAGGCGTTGGCTTTAAAATTTATCAATATATACGGACACCTGCGCCGTTAAAAATTCCAACCATGCCTGCCCCTTTGACGAGAACAGGGGTCGGGGTACGTCTTTTCAGTGAAGTTGTACTGTTTAAAAGTCTGTTTCGTGCCAATAAATGGATATGGTTGTTTGGCTGGATTTTTCACTTTGCACTACTTTTAGTTTTATTACGTCATTTACGTTATTTTATCGATCCCGTATGGTGGTGGGTTGCCTTAATTCAGCCCTTTGGTAAATATGCCGCATTTGCAATGATCCTGGGCTTGGTGGGTCTGCTTGTTCGCCGTATTACTGTAGAAAGAATTCGTTATATCAGTAATCCTTCTGATTATTTAATGCTGGCTTTATTACTGATCATCGGCATCAGTGGTGCAATGATGACCTTTGTTGCCCACACCGATATTATGCAATTTAAAGCCTTTGTTCGTGGCATGATGACTTTTAGTTGGCAGCCTATTCCAACTGACCCGGCATTATTGCTTCATCTGGCTGCGGTATTCCTGTTGATGATAGTATTTCCTTACAGTAAATTATTACATGCGCCCGGCATATTCTTTAGCCCCTCGCGTAACCAGGTCGACAATCCACGTGAAAAACGGCATTTGGCACCCTGGGCAGCTGAAATGGAAAAAGCGGAACGCAGTTCCGACTCATAACCGCTTTATTATCAGGAGATACTCATGGCTAAGGCTAAGATTGAGGTACCCGAATTAAAAGAATATTCGGTGATGCCGGTGTTGCAACCTGGGGTGATGAAAGGCGTTGGCCCTTATGTTTCCGCCGCTGAATTTCAAGAACCTTTGGGTTTTCCAGGGGAATTGGTTGATAACTGGGAAGAAAAGGCCGTTGATAAACTTGGCGACTTGCTGAATCGTTATCGTGGCCTGCGGGT
Organism: Candidatus Venteria ishoeyi; assembly: GCF_030378065.1. Lineage (GTDB taxonomy): Bacteria > Pseudomonadota > Gammaproteobacteria > Beggiatoales > Beggiatoaceae > Venteria > Venteria ishoeyi. The sequence goes on from NZ_JAUCGJ010000043.1 coordinate 30,139, forward strand.
CTTTTTAGATTCTTGCGTGCGCTGTGGTGCCTGTACGGATAAGTGCCATTATTTATTGGGTACTTCCGATCCCAAAAATATGCCGGTAGCGCGTCAGGATCTGCTGCGTCAGGTCTATCGTCGTTATTACACCTTGCCAGGAAAATTCTTTGGCAAGATGGGCTGGGAATGGGGTAAAAAACTCATTGGCGCCCGGGAAATGGACAAAGAAGTCCTGGATGATTGGTATAACTATTTTCATCAATGTTCCCAGTGCCGCCGTTGTTCCGTTTTTTGTCCTTATGGCATTGATACCGCTGAAATATCCATGGCAGCGCGTAATATCATGGATACGGTGGGCAAAGGCCAGAAATACTGTAACCAGATTATCGGCAAGGTATTCAAAATCGGCAATAATCTGGGATTACCAGAACCTGCATTGCTGGATACTTTGGAAGGCCTGGAAGAAGATATCGAAGACGAAACCGGCGTTAAAGTAGAACTGCCGCTGGATAGAAAGGATGTTGATATTCTTCTGATTACGCCTTCTGCGGACTTTTTTGCCGAGCCACATGTTGATGGTTTAATGGGCTACGCAAAAGTCTTTCATGAAGCCGGGGTAAGTTGGACAATAAGCTCTTACGCTTCTGAAGGTGCCAACTTTGGCATGTTTATCGGTAGCTATGAGAATATGCGGGAAATTTCTTTGCGTATTCGCAAAGCCGCTATTGATTTGAATGTAAAACGTATCGTGTTTGGGGAATGTGGGCATGCTTGGCGTGTGGCTTACAGTTTCTTAAATACCCTGGCTGGCCCTTTCGATTTTCTGGATCCTAACTATCCAGTACCTCAGCATATTTGTGAGTTTACCTATAACTTATTACAAGAAGATAAGCTGAAATTTGACAAGTCCCGTAATGATGACATGGTATTAACTTTCCATGATTCCTGTAATGTTGCGCGCGCAACCCGCATGGGTGACATGCCGGGCGGACAGTTTATGATTCCGCGTGAAGTCATTAAGGCAGCCTGTAATCATTATTACGATATGGAAGATGAAACCATCCATGATCAAACTTTCTGCTGCGGTGGTGGTGGTGGTTTGCTGACGGATGACTTGATGGATATCCGCGTAAAAGGTGCTCTACCGCGTATGCAGTCTCTGAAAAATGTTGTAGAAGATCATCAGGTAACACATCTGGCGGCAATCTGCGCAATTTGTAAGAGTCAGTTTACCAAGGTATTGCCTTATTATGGATTCAAAATGGATCAGATTGTCAGTGTGCACCAATTGGTGAGTAACGCATTGATTCTAACTGGGCAGGATGAGGATTAGGGCTAAGCGACACCGAGGCAGCAATCATGCTGCGTAATGGATTTTGCGATCTGTGTATACACACAACAGTTTAATAATATGACAGGAGGCGACCCGATGTCAGTAAGTAAAGAAAATATGGATCTCACTTTTCGTCGTTTTGAAGATGACGATAATGGAAGTTATGATTGGGACGAATACATTTTTCAAGCAGGCTGGTCTCATAAGTGCCCAACCTATGTACATCGTACTCCACCTTGCCAGGGTAGCTGCCCGTCAGGTCAGGATATTCGTGGCTGGTTAGGTATTGTGCGCGGCATGGAAAAACCACCTGAAGGTGTGGAATGGCAGGAATATGCCTTCCGTCGTTCTACCGATGCCAATCCTTTTCCTTCGATTATGGGTCGCGTTTGTCCCGCACCTTGTCAGGATGGTTGTAACCGTAATCAGGTCGAAGACTTTGTGGGTATCAACTCGGTTGAGCAGTTCATTGGTGATACCGCGCTGGCAAATGGCTACAGCTTTGCCGCCGCTGCTGAAGACAGTGGTAAAAAAGTAGCGATTATCGGTGGTGGGCCTGCGGGTTTAGCCGCGGCTTACCAACTGCGTCGTAAAGGTCATGCCTGTACTATTTTTGATGATCATGACACGCTAGGTGGCATGATGCGTTATGGTATTCCAGGTTATCGTACGCCGCGTGATGCGCTGGACGGTGAAATTAAACGTATTCTGGATATGGGGGTTGAAACCCGTCTGAATACCCGCGTTGGTAAAGATGTCAGCATGGACAGTCTGGAAAATGACTATGATGCTATTATCTGGGCCTTAGGTTGTAAATCTGGTCGCGGCCTGCCCGTACCTAACTGGGAAGACACTTCTAACTGTATCAGTGGTGTGGCATTCCTGGAAGCCTTTAACCAGGGACGTTTGCAACTGGTTTCCGGTAAAGTCATTGTTATTGGTGGGGGTGATACTTCCATTGACGTGGCTTCTGTTGCCCGTCGTCTGGGTCACATTACCGATATCCATGAAAATGATCGCCCGGAAAACATCATCATGGGTCATACCGCACATGATGTAGCTTCCAGCGCAGTACGTGAAGGCGCAACCGTTACCCTGACCTCCTTATTCCCGGTTGAAAACATGACTGCTGCTGAGCATGAAGTCAATGATGCCTTGAATGAAGGGATTGATATTCAAGGTAGCGTCATGCCACTGGAAGTGATTGTCGGTGACGATGGTCGCGCCACAGCACTGAAAATGTGCAAATGTAACATGGTCAATAATCGTCCTGAGCCAATTGAAGGCTCGGAATACACCATTGAAGCCGATTTAATTGTTTCTGCCATTGGTCAGTTTGGTAATTTTGAAGGTCTGGAAGAACTGGATAATGGTCGCAGCTTCATTGAAGCCGATGCCAACTATCAGGTTAAAGGTCGTAAAGGACATTTTGTGGCTGGCGATATTATCCGCCCTCACTTGTTGACGACTGCCATTGGTCAGGCTTCTGTTGCCGCAGACAGTATTGATGTCTATTTCCAGGAACAGGAACAGGCCAAGCGTCCTAAAGTAGACGTGCATCACTTTGACCTGATGAATAAACTTTCTGAAGCTCATTTAGAGCCGGAAGCGTATACCCAGGGCGAAACCCGAGGTACTTCTTCTGCTAATTTTGCAGTGCATAATTACGAAGATCGCTCCGCGCATGAAGTGATTCCTTCTAAGGCGCTGTTCCTGGGGCATTTTCCTTTTACCCCACGTACCATCCGTGAAGATGTACCGGTCAGTTCCGATGAAGTGTTAGGCCACTTTAAAGAGCGCATGAAAGGTCTGGAAACTGAACAGGCGCAACATGAAGCGGATCGCTGTATGAGTTGCGGCATGTGTTTTGAGTGTGATAACTGTGTTGTTTACTGCCCTCAGGATGCCGTCATGCGTACACCGAAGAAAGAAAGTACAACCGGGCGTTATGTCTTTACTGACTACCAACGCTGTATTGGTTGTCACATTTGTGCCGATGTTTGCCCGACCGGTTACATCGACATGGCAATGGGTGAGTAAATAGCCCTAACAAGGATGCCAATGGGGGTAAAGGCGGGTTTTCAAACCCGCCTTTACTTTAGCTATCTGAAACTGAAATGAGGCTGTGTCCGGCGTTATCGGGTCACAGAAATCTAGCCATGAAACAAAAGCGTTTAACTCTTAGTTTGTTAAGCATGGTCTGTATGCTGCTTTTAAGCAGTTGGACTCATGTCTACGGCGATACGGGAGCCAAGGCTCCAAAAGCAATTGCATGGGCAAGTGAAACGCAGGCTTGTGTTGAATCAAATGAATTCATGCGTCGTAATCACATGGAATTGATTAGACATCAACGTGATGACACGATGCGCAAAGGGATTCGCACGACCAAACACAGCTTACAGCAATGTATTAATTGTCATGTCACTTATGACGATAACAAACAGCCTGTTGCTCAAAAAGATCCCCGGCATTTTTGTAGTGCCTGTCACAATTATGCAGCGGTAAATATCGACTGTTTCCAATGCCATAACAGTAAGCCAACTGATGATTTTGTCAAACCGATAGCAGGTCACGCTGACTTTGTTCACCCGCTACCACTGGATAAAATCAGTCAGGATAAAAAGTCAGAAGGAGATGCGCAATGACTGAGCAGACTGCTTCCCCAAAAACAGAAAATGAAGTCAATCGTCGTGAATTTCTGAGTAAAGGCGTTGCGATTGCCGCTGGCACAACCTTGGCACCCGGTTTATTTCTACACCAGATGTCACAGGCTAAAACCGCAGACGAAGCGGTAAGCGATAAAGTACGTTGGGGCATATTGATTGATGCCAATAAATGTGCTGACGATTGCAGCGATTGTGTGCAGGCCTGTAATGAAACTTATGGCTTAAGCGGTCATGAGCGTCCGGCAACGGATGCGCAATGGATACGCAAGGTTACGGTCAAAGATCGACAAACCGGGCATGTCACATCTTTGCCACTGATGTGTCAGCATTGTGAAAATCCCCCTTGTGTTGACGTGTGCCCAACAGGTGCCTCTTTCAAACGTGAAAATGGCATTGTGCTGGTGGATAAACATATTTGTATCGGTTGTCGTTATTGCATGATGGCCTGTCCTTATAAAGCACGTTCTTTTATTCACGAAACGCTCGAAGATCAAAAAGCGGAAGCACCGCGTGGTAAGGGTACAGTAGAAGCCTGTACCTTCTGCGTGACCCGGATTGATCAAGGTGAAGAAACAACAGCGTGCGCGCAGGCTTGTAAACATGAAGCCATGTTATTTGGTGACTTAAATGACCCAGATAGCGCTTTATCCAAACGTTTGAAAGATGAGCCAAGCGTACAACTGCGCGCAGATCTGGAATTAAATCCAGGTGTTCGCTATCAGGGGCTTTAAGGGGTAGATCATGAGAAGAATGACCTATAGTGAAATCGAAGGCAAAGGTATTGGTTTTTACCTGATTTTAGGTGTGCTTGGTGCAATTATCCTGATGGGTTTGGGTGCGGTTTACCATATGGAGCATGAAGGCCATTATGTGACCGGCATGAGCAACCAAGTCGTATGGGGTTTGCCACATATTTTTGCAATTTTCCTGATTGTTGCCGCTTCCGGTGTATTAAATATCGCCTCCATTGGCACGGTTTTCCGCAAAGCCATTTACAAACCACTGGGACGTTTATCCGCTTTAATGGCAATTACTTTATTGCTTGGCGGTCTGATGATACTGGTGCTGGACTTAGGGCATCCGGATCGTCTGATTATTGCAATGACCAGCTATAACTTTAAATCCATTTTTGCCTGGAACATCATTCTTTATAATGGTTTCATCGCCATTGTAGGTGTGTATCTGTGGTTTATGATGGAACGGCGGATGCAGAAATACTATCCTTATGCCGGTTTTGTTGCATTTATCTGGCGTTTGATACTCACCACTGGTACCGGTTCTATTTTTGGTTTTCTGGTGGCGCGTGAAGCTTATGATGCTGCAATCCTGGCACCGTTGTTTATCGTCTTATCCTTCTCCATTGGTCTGGCAGCTTTCATTTTATATTTGATGGCGGCTTATCAATTGACCAATCGTCCTTTAGGCGATGCTTTGTTGATGAAGCTAAAAAACCTGTTAGCAGTTTTTGTTGGCGCGGTATTCTACTTCGTCGCAATTTATCATCTGACCAACCTCTATATCACTGAGCAGCACGGTTTTGAATCTTTCATTCTAAGTGATGGTGGCATTTACACTGGCTTATTCTGGATTGGTTATATGCTGCTGGGTACCGCAGTACCGGTATTTTTACTGTATTGCCGTAAAATGAGTGAAATGCGTATGCCGATTATAGCGGCATCTGTGCTGGTTTTAGTCGGTGGTTTCTCATTACTCTATGTGATTATCATTGGCGGGCAAGCCTATCCTCTGGAAATTTTCCCAGGTAAAGAGGTTTCTTCAGCCTTCTTTGATGGCGTGGTGAATCCTTATACACCAAGCATCTGGGAATTCATGCTGGGCATTGCCGGAGTTTCCGTGGCCTTGATTGCCACGATACTGGCAACACGGGTTTTACCTTTTATGCCTAAAAGTCTGGCGGATAAAGATGTAGACCCACATGCTGCATAATCTCATTATGCTGATGTAATAAAAAAGCCCCTTTATAAGGGGCTTTTTTTATGGGAATCTGATACCCGCAGGTGTGAGAGTGATGATTATTTTGGGGAGCTATCCCCAACCCCCATTGTTGTTGGCTTTGTGGTTATTTGGGAAATATTAATGTAAGGGAAAAAACTTGATATTAGTGGGGTGTTCGTATACGTTTCTAAATTTTTTTAGGAATTCAAAACTTGGGTGTCTGAAAATTTCTGCTATACATGTCACGCCCAAACACACCGGCAAACCCTCTGGAATCTCACCTTTAGCGATTCCTTTGTATTGGCTTCCATTACCCATCAAAATGTCGCCATCTGCATTAAATAAGACTAACGATGCTAATTATAGCTTCAGGGATGTGCATATCCCCTGTGACCTGTGTAGTACGCTGTGTACGCTTCACCTCTCTTGTTCACGTTTGCAGCAGACTTAACCGCTTGCAACGCTCCGCCAAAGGCGCAACACTCGCTACTGGTGGTTGGTTAGACCTTCTTGTAATCAATTACTTGATTACACCAGACAGAGACTTTCACTCTGTTAGAAATGACAAGCTTCGCTTGTCGCACGAAGGGAGTCTAAAAAATCATGGAAACTCTTACATTATCACAGTCACAGCAGATGATCAGGTATCGCTGTATAACAACTAGGGTAATCGCATCAAATTTACTGCATAGTCAATATCTTATAGAGATAGTCTTGGGGTGCTGATTTTTATTGATGTTGTATTTTTGGTAAACTTCCTTCATCAACGTAAAAATTACAAGGGAGTAAATTCATGGCTAAAATTGTAGCACGTAAAGGAAATAAGCTGACCATGCAAGTTACAGTGGAACTCACTGGCAGTCTGATGGATATGGAAGATATCATCCTGGATGCTTGCAATGATATGGGTTGCCTAGCTACCGAGGAAGCCCTGCAAAAGTTTGATGCGGATGGTAGTCCAATCATGGTCGGCAATACAAAAATGACAAGCAAAGGTAAAAATAGCCAAACCTACCAGACACCTTACGGCAGTGTTTTGCTAAAAAGGTACACTTACCAAACATCAAAAGGTGGTGAGATTTACTGTCCCTTGGAAGAGAAAGCACGGATAATTCGGGGAGCAACACCTAAGTTTGCAAAGCAAATATCACACAAATATTCCAATATGAATGCTCCAGCAGTGCGTAATGATTTGATGGAAAACCACCACAGAACAGTAGCGCATTCCTACTTGCAAGATGTCAGTGAATATGTGGGAACTATTGCTCAGGCCAAAGAAGAAGTCTGGGAATATGACATACCTGAACTGGATGAAGCGGTCAGTTCAATTGCTGTGAGTTTAGATGGTGCACACATCCTGATGCGGGAAGAAGGTTACAGGGAAGCCATGGTAGGCAATATATCTCTGTACGGAGTTGCAGGGGAGCGTCTGCACACAGTATACATTGGTGAAGCACCTGAATATGGCAAAGGAACCTTCTTTCAACGTTTGGAAAATGAAATTGCTAAAACAAAGAGGCAATATCCCAGCGCGCTTTATTTAGGTATAGCCGATGGTGCAAAAAACAACTGGCCTTTTCTAGAAAAACATACCGACAGACAGTTACTGGATTTTTTCCATGTTACGGAATATCTCGCCAAAGTCGCTTATGCTGCTTATCCAGGAAAAACTGACAAGCCCAAGCGAAAAATTTGGTTGCATGAACACTGCACCCAGCTCAAGCACGAATCGGATTCAGCCGAAAAAATTATAGTTGAGATGGAAAAGTTATCCAAAAAAAGGAGTCTGACAAAAAAAATAAAAGAAGATTTGTCAGCAGCACTCACCTATTTCAAAAATCACAGCCACATGATGGATTATGCTGCACAGCTTGTCCAGAACCTACCTATCGGTTCAGGTGTAACTGAAGCCGCCTGTAAAACTCTGGTTAAACAACGTCTTTGTTGCTCAGGAATGCGTTGGAAAAATACCGGTGCTAAAATCATCTTATCTTTACGAGCATTAGTTCAATCAAAAGGAAGATGGAAGCAGTTTTGGGAACGCATTAACCAATATGGAGCAAGAATTTGCCTTAATGCTACATCTTAATGAATCAACACCCCCAAAAGATGTGGGTAATCGTGTAATTATAGGCTATTTTTTATGTGTTCACCTGTGGGTAATGAGAAGTTACCTTTATTGATCCAATCAAGTTTAAAACCTTCTTCTAAATAAATGGTTAACATATCAGAAATTGAAAACCCATTTTCACCTTGATAAATTACCCTTAATTTCATAGGCTTGCTGGAAACTGCAAAAACTATATTACCTTTTTGATTAATTTCAATTTGTTGGTTGTCTAGTTCAACAATATATTTACCTTCTTGCCAAGGTCCAAAATCCCAATATAATATAGAATTTTCATAAGTTATTTTGATGTGAATATTTTTATTAAAAATACAGTTTTTTAAATCAGGATATATAGATGTAATCTTTCCATCTATATATTTTACAAACTTATGTTCTTTATTTGTTGATACCAATGATGCAAAACAATAATTTTTTGAAAAAAATGTATTGCCATTATTATTGTATAGCCCACGTAATTTTTTATAACTTCCCAAGCAGTGAGTATCAGAGGTTACTAAGAACCTTTGCTCGTCTTTATTCAAAAGCATAAATTGCCCTTCAGCTTTTATTTTTTCATGATATGACCACCATTGTAAATATAAGGGCTTGGAAGAATAAAACCCAGTCATTAAGATAGTTATCCCTAGTAAAATAATTAATATTTTTCTTTGCCAAAGAAATGTAAAATATAATCCAGCAATAATAAAAATATATAATGATAATGTAATAAGTAATAAATATCTGTATGTTAAAATATTAATTACAGGAATTATTGGTGCAAAAACACATAGCCCACAAATAATTATAGTAATTATTTGTGGGCTTTGTTTTTTAATTAAGGTAAATAAAATAAATATAGATAATAATGTAATAATAAAAAAGTGAATATTATTCCACTGCATTATTATTTGATATTTTTCAGAAAAATTATTGATGTTGGCTAATATTATATTATAATATTCATTATTATTTGCATGATTAGAATAGCCACGAAATAAATGCTCTCCTTGCATATACCAACGCCAGACTATATAAATAAAAAAGCTAAATATAT
>NZ_JAUCGJ010000044.1 GCF_030378065.1 Candidatus Venteria ishoeyi
ATAGAATGCAGTATCTGCGGAAATACTAAATTTGTAAATATGCATAAACGAAAATTAGCACGTTGTTCTAAGTGTGGGTCACTGGAAAGAACAAGAGTTATTGGAATGTTTATAAAAAAATATAATTTAGTCAAGCAAAATACTCGCGTCTTACATATTGCTCCAGAAAAAGGAATAGCAGACTATCTCATTGAAATTTCAGGTGATAACTGTACTTTTGTAGATTTAGATCCAGAAAGGTATGATAATATCAAAAATATTAAAAAACTGGATTTATGTCATGATTTAGAGGCAATTTCAAGCGAATCTTTTGACTTAATCATCCATAGTCATGTAATGGAACATATTCCATGCAACTATACCTATGTTTTATATCACTTACATAGAATCATGCACGCTAATGCAAGCATGGTATGCTCTATTCCTTTTTTACCTGGTTTTTATGATTGTTGCACGTCACCAAAACTTACTGATGAGGATAAAGTTCATCGTTTTGGTCAACATGATCATGTAAGGCGATTTGGTACAACTGATCTACAGATGTCTTTAGGTAAACTGTATAATCTAGAGGATGAATATGATATGAGAAACTATTTTTCAGAGGAAGACTTAACTAAATATAATATTCCTGAGCGAGAATGGAAAGGTTATACGCCAAGTTCCGTTTTATGCTTGAAAAAAGAAGATTTCTTATTAAAATAAATCATTAGCTCTTAACTTTTCCAGAATTATTTGGTATAATTGCCGGTTTTTTTGCAGGATGTGGCCTAATTTTATGACACATCCAGCTTTCTGAATCCTGGTCGCGGGTCAGAAAGTTTTAACTGGAGTATCCAACCATGAGTCAATTTGAAGTATCTGCGCAAGCGCGTGACACGCAAGGGAAAGGTGCGAGCCGCCGCCTGCGTCATAGTGGTGAAATTCCTGCCATCGTTTATGGCGGTAATAAAGAACCTGCTAATATCATGCTCAAGCATACTGAAATTCTTCATCATTTAGACCATGAAGCGTTTTATTCTCACATTCTGGATCTGAAAATCGGTGATCAGGTTGAGCAGGCGGTATTAAAAGACGTGCAACGTCATCCCAGCCGCGTACAAATTCTGCACGTTGATTTCCTCCGCGTCAGTTCTGATCATGCCCTGCAAATGCTGATACCATTGCACTTTATCAACGAAGATGTTTGCGAAGGTGTTAAACAAGGTGGTGGTGTTGTTTCACATCAGGTTTCTGAAGTTGAAATCACTTGTTTGCCTAAAGATCTGCCAGAATACATTGAAGTCGATGTAACAGAAGTTCAATTAGGCCAAACCCTGCATCTGTCCGATCTCGTGTTACCAGAAGGCGTGACCATCAGCGCATTGGTGCATGGCACAGAATATGACTCTCCTGTTGTCACCGTACATAAAGGTCGTGGCGGTGATGAAGATGAAATTGAAGAAGCAGGTGAAGAAAGCGGCGAAGCCGAAGCCTGATAAACGTCATTTACATCTTATGTTGATTTATTGATTTGGAATCTTCAATTCTCGCCATTGCGGGGCTGGGTAATCCCGGCTCCCGCTACCAGGATACCCGGCATAATGCCGGGTTCTGGTTTTTGGATGCCCTGCTAAAGGCAGAAGGCGGCGGTGCCTTTCGCCCAGAAAAAAAAGTACACGGGCAACTGACAAAAACCACATCCGGTATCTGGCTGTTAAAACCCGACACCTATATGAACCACAGCGGTCGTTCAGTCGCGGCCTTGTTACGTTTTTACCGCATTCCCCCGGAACGTTTGCTGGTCGTGCATGATGACCTGGATTTAGACAGCGGTATTGCCAAACTCAAACGCAGTGGCGGACATGGTGGTCACAATGGCTTGCGGGATATTATCGCGCAACTGGGTAGCAAGGATTTCAAACGCTTGCGCTTAGGCGTGGGTCATCCCGGTCAGCGTCAGCAGGTGGTGGATCATGTCTTAAAACGTCCCTCCCTCTCTGAATCCCGCGATATTGAACACGCCATAGAACGCAGTTTGCAGGTTATGGACAAAGTTTTAAAAGGCGAGTTTGATGCCGCCATGAATCAGCTACATTAATATTTTTTTGTAAAAAATATTAACCATAAAAAACAATCAAGATTTTACTCTATGCCTATAATAAACTAAGCTTGATAGGCGATTCAGTTTGTTTAAAGGATGTAAAATGCACACAACATTAGAAGCACTTTATGACCCTAAAACAGGGTTGAAATTTACCGAACCTGTACAGATAAACAAGCCTGTGCGGGTATTGATTACTATTATGGATACTTATCCGGACGAGCAACAAGATAATATGGACAGTTCTTTGTTGAGTAAACTCAGAAAAATCCATCAAATACCTTGTTCCGATCAGCGTTCAAGCACCGCGATTGATGATTATATCCAGGCAAACCGTAATCAATGGGATTGATATGGTTTATTTAGACAGTTGCATTGTTATTTATTGGGTAGAAGAAAAAGCGGAACAAATTAATGCACTAAAGCATGCCTTTGCTAGCCTTGGTGAAGAAGACATTGCCTACAGCCCATTAGTGCAATTGGAGTGTATGATTTATCCTTAGGAGTGAGAATTTTATAACTTCAGCAACTTGGCTGGTCTTTTCCTCCATTTTCTGCGTTGTGAAAACAGTTACATAGCTTGCTATGCGCCTGTTTTCACGCCTTGAAAATGAATAAAAATCCTGTGCTCAGTTTCTGCATTTATTTCATCCTCACTCCTTATCGAAAAGGAAATAAGGTATTGCAAATGCGCTATCAGCAGTTTTTTAATTGTGCTTTATGCTTGCCATTACCTGAAACTATCTTTGATATGGCAGCACAGTTACGCGCCACCCACACCAGCTTAAAGACACCTGATGCCTTACATTTAGCTTGTGCGCAACATCATCAATGCCATGCTTTATGGACAAATGATGACCGATTGATCAACATCACACATGATTTGAGCATTAATGTTATTGATAAATATAAGTGACCAATCAAAATTAATACTGATTTAATGGTTTCTGTTTGATAATGAAAACAATAATTAAGGTTTTCTCGGATAACAGTCAACTGGAGTTTGACAGGGGCAGCTTTGATGACTGGTGCATTTATCTGGTTAGCCAGGAACAGCGTAAACCACCGAAAGACAGCGAATACTTTACTCGTCTGCAAGCCCTCTCTCAAATCCACAGTCCAGAAAAAATCTACCAGGACTTTGTCAAAATTTTCGATTACACCAATGCCCGCTTAAACCCTAAAATGCTTGCAGGCATTACCCGCCTCGCCAGTCATTATGGTAATGATGCCTTGGAAATGGATAAATTATTCACCATTTTATATGCAGGCATGGTTGCCGAAGAAAATAAACAACATGCTGTTTTGAAAAAGCGCATTAAACGCCTGGGAATGCACCAGGTTTTAGTGGAAGGTTTAAAACCAGATATTGCCGCGCATTTCAGCCGTGGTAAAAAGTGGCGGGAACTGGATAAAATATGTCGGGAAAAGGGGTTTTAAGGGATAACAGACTTTAGCTTAAAGTTCAGGTTAAAATAGTAACAAGCGCATTTTACAGGATACATTCACAATGTCTTTATATTTCAGCGAACACCCCGGTTGTTGGGAACGCGATCTGCAACGTCGTTATAATAACCCCTTATTTTCAATTATTTTATCAGCAGATAATAATAACGAAAACACAACACCCGTACATATTGATCAGCCCCTTGTTAATGAAGCACAGCGTAAAGATGAAGCCGAACGCATACAGTTTACTGAAGATTTTAATGCCTTACTGGAACAAGTGGTGCATTTAAAATCTAAAGAACAATCAGAATTAATTTTTGATCTGAAAGATAAAATTGATCGTTTATATGAATATGCCGCAGGTCTGGGTAGTGATTTCAGTGCCGAAAAAGCTGGCCTGAAAAAGCTCAATCTGTTAATTATGCAATCCATTCAACAAAGCGGGGAACACGACCCCAAAGCCCTGGAAGAAATCAAAAAAGAAACACAGGCGCGAACCCTGCATTTTAATTTATTGGAACATCCCCTGGTCGCTCATTTATTACGCCCGGATACTCCTATTCATCCAGAAGATTTAGTCCCAACCTTATTATCAGAAGAAGAATCTTCGTTACGTGCTGCCATGAGTTTGTTTGACCCGGAACATTGCCAGATTATTTGTGACACTGCCCTGGCTTTAATTCAACAACTAGAACAAGCTGGTAAAGAAGTCAGCAATGCCCGTATTCGTCTGGCGATGATGGCGCAGTCATTATCACAATCATGAGCCTACAGGACACGACAAAACCACGTCCGGCATTTTATCCGCAAGCACCCCGTATCGCTTTAGGTGTGGAATATAACGGTTATGCCTTTAAGGGTTGGCAATCACAGCGCAGCGGCGTGCGCACGGTGCAACAATGCGTGGAAAAAGCCTTAAGCAAGGTTGCCAATCAGCCAATTGCCGTGATGTGTGCAGGGCGCACGGATACCGGGGTACATGGCACCGAGCAGGTGATTCACATCGAAACCGATATTGAGCGTTCCATGTATTCCTGGGCATTCGGCGCTAACAGCCAATTACCTGATGATGTGAGCATCACCTGGGCCTGCCCTATGCCGGGTGATTTTCATGCACGTTTTTCAGCGATTCAGCGCCATTACCGTTATATCATTCTTAATCGCAAAGTACGCCCAGCGATTAAAGCCGGACAAGTTACCTGGTTTTATCATGACCTGGATGTTACACGGATGCAGGCAGCGGCAGAACACCTGCTGGGCAGACATGATTTTTCCGCCTATCGCGCCAAAGGTTGTCAGGCAAAAAGTCCCATCCGTCATATTAGCCGTTTGCAAGTAGAACGTTTTGGCGAAACTATTCATATCGAGGTATCCGCAAATGCATTTCTACAACACATGGTGCGTAATATTGCCGGTGTCCTGATGACCATAGGTCGGGGCAAAGCGCCGCCAGAATGGGCAAAAACCGTGCTGGAAACCCGTAACCGTAGCGATGGCGGCATCACCGCATCGCCCCACGGCTTGTACTTAACTGGCGTGGATTACCCGCAACCCTGGCAAACGCTCATTGAAACAGCCAGAACAGGATTTTGGAAGACATGAGTCCTTCTTTTCAGCGCACTGACGGCCCTCACACTGACCGCAATGACTGGCAGAATCTACGCAATATGATGCCCTATCTCTGGGAATACCGGGGACGGGTATTGCTGGCCCTGCTGGTGCTGATTCTGGCAAAAGTAGCAAATGTCGGCGTGCCGCTGGTATTAAAAGAAATTATTGACAGCCTGGAGCAACAGCCCGAAAACATGCTGGTGTTTCCACTGTTATGGCTGTTGGTTTATGGTGCATTGAAACTTTCTTCCAGCTTGTTTAATGAACTGCGCGATGCCATTTTTGCACGGGTGCGGTATCGCGCCATGCGGCGTTTATCGCAAAGTGTGTTACGGCATTTACATCAACTTTCTTTGCGCTTTCATTTAGATCGTAAAACTGGCGCGATTTCCCGTGATTTAACCCGTGGCACCCAGAGTATTTCTTCGATTTTAAATTATATGATTTTTAATATTCTGCCCACCGCCGCAGAGTTTTTATTAATTGCAGTTATTTTATTTAGTCATTATGATTTGAAGTTTGCTTTGATTACCTTTCTGACAGTGGGGGCGTATGTGACCTTCACCCTGAGCATCACCAACTGGCGTATGCACTTTCGCCATCAAATGAATGCCCTGGAATCAGAAGCCAATAATCAGGCAGTAGACAGTTTAATCAACTATGAAACCGTTAAATATTTTGGCAATGAGCAGTTTGAAATAAAACGCTATGATAAAACCCTGGATGCCTGGGAAGAAGCCGCGATTAAAAGTCAAGTTTCCATGTCTGCCTTAAACTTTGGTCAGGGCGCGATTACCGCCATTGGCATCACATTGATTATGTGGTTTGCGGTACAGGGCGTGGTGGATGGCAGCATGACCCTGGGTGATTTGGTGCTGGTCAATGCCTTTTTATTACAGTTATTTATCCCGCTAAATTTTCTGGGCGTGGTTTATCGCGCCATTAAATATGCGCTGGCAGATATGGATTTATTGTTTAAGGTGCTGGATGAGCAGCCAGAAATTCAGGATAAAGCCGATGCCAAAACCTTGCCCAAAAAGAATCAGAGCCAACAAAGCAGCGTGGTGTTTTCTCAGGTCTCTTTTGCTTATCAGCCGCAACGCCCGATTTTGCATGACATTAATTTCACTATCAAATCAGGCGAAAAAGTTGCTGTCGTCGGCCCCAGTGGTGCGGGAAAATCCACTCTGGCGCGTCTTTTATACCGTTTTTATGATGTTACAGATGGGACGATAGCGGTGAACGGGCAGGACATCAGAAGCATCACCCAACACAGTCTGCGTGAGGCTATCGGTATCGTACCTCAGGATGCAGTATTATTTAATGATACGCTGTTTTACAATATTGCCTATGCCATGCCAGGTTCAGATGAAGCCGCAGTAAAACAAGCTGCCACATTAGCCAACCTGGATGGTTTTATTCAAAAGCTGCCGGAAGGCTATCAGACGCGGGTAGGTGAACGCGGCTTGAAACTTTCTGGTGGTGAAAAACAACGGGTTGCCATTGCCAGAGCCATATTCAAAAATCCACAGATTTTGATTTTTGATGAAGCAACCTCATCACTGGATTCACAGAGTGAACAAATGATCCAGGAGGCACTGCAAAATCTGGCAAAAAATCACGCCACCCTGGTGATTGCGCATCGTTTATCAACCATTGTTGATGCCGATCAAATTCTAGTGATGGATGCCGGGCGCATTATTGAGCGCGGCAAACATCATGAATTACTACAACAGCAAGGCTTGTATGCACACATGTGGACCTTGCAGCAGGAAGAACAATGGTTGGAAAAAGAACATGCCCAAACCCAATAATAAAGGAAATCCCATGTCTGCCAGAAATATCACGATAGTTGATGATGAACTGAGCATGCGCACGTATATCCAGATGATGCTGGAAGGACAGGCGTATAACCTGAGCTCCTGCAACAGTGGCGTTGCCTTATTGGAAATGCTAAAACACGGCGCACAACCTGATTTGATTATTCTTGATGTGGTTATGCCGCAACTTAATGGTTTTGAGACCTGTGAACAATTAAAAGCACATCCGCAATGGCGGCATATTCCTGTGATTCTGGTTACAGTCTTAGATGCAAAAGAAGCACTGGTTAAAGGCATGGAAGCGGGTGCTGATGATTTTCTGCAAAAACCTGTCAATAAACTGGAATTAATTACCCGTGTACGCTCCATGCTACGCATCAAACAACAATATGATGAGCTGGAAAAAACCCTGCGCCTGCGGGAACAACTGACCAATATGATCGTGCATGACATGTCCAGCCCGATTACTTCTATTCAATTACATACCGCTTTAATGGCAGAAAATACTACAGATATTAATCAGCGCGAGCATCTGGACATGATTCGGCTTTCTGCTGAGCGTCTGGATGGTTTTGTCAGTGATATGCTGATGATGGCTAAACTGAAACAAAGTAAATTACACTTAAATAAAACACCTGTTGATATATTAGATTTATTACAAGAAGCTGAAAAAAACTTTACAATTATTGCGCACTCTAAAAATATACATTTATCTTTTCAGTTACCAGAAGAATCAAAAATGATTGAACTCGATGAGAGTTTATTCAGCCGGGTTGTTGCTAACCTGTTCTCTAACGCCTTGCAATATTCTCCTGCAAACAGCGAAGTCACCGTTACACTTGAATACATCGCCAGCACTGAACAATCCGTTGGTATCCACATGGAAGTCAAAGACCAGGGCGTGGGTATTCCTGCCTGTGATCGCAAGCGTATTTTTGATCAATATGAAGTGGTCGAATTGAAAAAGAAAGGACTCAAACAAATTGGATTAGGCTTAACTTTTTGTAAAATGGTGGTTGATGCGCATGATGGTAATATCCATGTACGTGCCAATCAACCCACAGGCACTATCTTTAGTGTGGAAATCAATTAATCCAGGCTGAGTGTGGTATAAACTTTTTTTGGCATCTTTAATACAGAAAGAAACTTACGATTAATTAATTAAAAAAATAGTCGACTTTATTTGACTTTTGCGGCACTTGTGTACATTATAAATACAAGGTTTCTATCTTATAGAAACATGGCTACTTAGAATACATGAGGAACTAACTCAAAATGAGTGATTTAGAAAAACAACTTTCTGGCTTGGCTATTGATGATCTGACAATGATGCAGAGCCGTATCAAAACGCTGATTAATCAGAAAAAAGGCAATACTAAAAAAGATCTGCTGAAACAATTCAAAAAAATGGCTAAACAAGTAGGCTTGGTCATTGAAGAAGTGGTTTGGGCAGATGATAAAGCACCATTAGGTAAGAAAAAGAAATATGTGCCAAAATACCAGAATCCTGAAGATTCCAATATTACCTGGACTGGATTAGGCATGAAACCACGTTGGGTACGTGCGCACCTCGATACGGGTGGTGAACTCGAAGATCTGAAAATCCCTGGTATCGAATAAAATAATCACACCGCCTTTGAAGGCGGTGTGATTATTTTAGGCAGGGATATTTCAACTTGAATTCAGCACTTAAATTCAGCTTGGAATGATATTTCCGGGCATAAAAAAAGCACTGTAAAAACAGTGCTTTTTATAAATCTTTATCATTGGATGATAAAAATAAAAATCTGGTGCCGAGGAGAGGACTTGAACCTCCACGGGGTTTCCCCCACTAGCACCTGAAGCTAGCGCGTCTACCAATTTCGCCACCTCGGCTTAGGTGGGTCAAGAAAGATGCGTAATATAACAAAGGAATTTTGAATTGTCAAAAAAGAAAAAGAAAATTATAAAAGATCCATTTGCAGCCAGAGAGGCTAAAAAATATAAAAACCCGATTCCCAGTCGGGAATTCATTATCGCGCAATTGGAAAGCAAGGGCATTCCAATGCGTTGGAAAAAAATAGCTGCCCTGCTTAATATACAAGATGAAGAACAACTCGAAGGTGTACGCCGTCGCCTGAAAGCCATGGAACGCGATGGACAACTCATGCGCACCCGGCGCGGTGACTATGGCCTGCCGAAAAAAATGGATATGGTACGCGGACGTATCATGGGCCACCCCGATGGTTTCGGCTTTTTAATCCCGGAAGCAGGCGGTGACGATCTATTTTTATCAGAACGTCAGATGCACAGCGTGTTTCATGGTGATAAAGCCCTGGCGCAAGTGGTGGGCAAGGATCGCCGGGGACGCCGTGAAGGTGCCATCGTCGAAGTGCTAGAACGCGGCACCGAAACCCTGGCAGGACGTTTTGTTAAAGAAAAAGGCGTGGCTTATGTGATTCCCAGCAATCGCAGAATTGCCCAGGATATATTGATTCCTGATGATGCTCAGAAACAGGCAAAACCCGATCAAATGGTCATTATCAAACTGATCAAACAACCGGAAAAACGCCAACCGCCAGTCGGAGAAATCATTAAAGTCTTAGGCCGACACATGGCCCCCGGCATGGAAACCGACATTGCCATCCATGACCACAATATTCCCGTCAACTGGTCAGAGGCGGTGGAAAAAGTTGCCAAAAAACTACCGCGCACCGTACCCACCCGCGCCAAGAAAAACCGTGAAGACCTGCGTGAAACCCCGTTAATGACCATTGACGGCGAAGACTCCCGCGATTTTGACGATGCTGTTTTCTGTGAACCCTACGGCAAAGGCTGGCGCTTACTGGTCGCAATTGCGGATGTCTCACATTATGTCAAACCCGGCAGCGCCCTGGATCAAGGTGCTTACGAGCGCGGTACTTCAGTGTATTTTCCCAACCGCGTGGTACCAATGCTGCCAGAAGCCTTATCCAACGGTTTATGCTCACTTAACCCCAATGTTGATCGCCTGTGCCTGGTATGCGAGATGTTTGTCACCCGTTATGGCGGGGTGCGCCGTTATCGCTTCACCCAAGCCGTGATGCGCTCTGCGGCGCGTTTAACCTATACCCAGGTTGGCGCAGCACTAGATGGTGATGAAAATGCAGTGGCAAGCCATATACTGCCGCACCTGAAAAATTTACATAATCTCTATTTATGCCTGCGCGAACGTCGGGAAAAACGCGGTGCATTGGATTTAGAAACTACGGAAACCCGCATTATTTTCGGCGAAGGCAAAAAAATCGAAAATATTGTGCCGGTGGTGCGTAATGACGCGCATAAACTCATTGAAGAAATGATGTTATTGGCGAATGTGACGACAGCTAATTTCCTTGCCAGCGAAGAAATGCCGTTTTTATATCGGGTTCATGCCCGACCGGAACAAGAAAAACTGGAGCAATTACGCAGTTTTCTCAAACCGCTGGGTTTAGTGTTATATGGTAAAGAAGCACCTAATGCCAAACATTACGCCAAATTACTACAAAACATCCAGGAACGCCCGGATAAACAAATGATCCAGACCGTGTTACTGCGCAGTCTGAAAATGGCGATTTATACCCCGGAAAATGTTGGACATTTTGGTCTGGCTTATGATGCCTATACGCATTTCACCTCACCGATTCGGCGTTACCCGGACTTACTCACCCACCGCGCCATCGTCCACCGCTTGCACAACAAACAGCCCGAAGAATTTGACCATAGCCCCACAGAAATGGCACAACTGGGTGAACACTGTTCCATGACCGAGCGCCGCGCTGATGAAGCCACCCGCGATGTAACCGCATGGTTGAAGTGTGAATACCTGCAAGACCGAGTAGGTGAAACCGCACAGGGACGCATCACCGCTGTCACCTCATTTGGTGTATTTGTGGAACTGGAAGAAATTTTTGTGGAAGGTCTGGTGCATATCAGCACCTTAAAAAGTGATTATTACCACTTTGATGCCGCCAATCATTTATTACGCGGTGAACGTGGCGGCAAGGTGTATCGTTTATACGATCCTATCAGCGTCAAGGTTACGCGGGTGGATCTGGATGAGCGCAAGATTGATTTTGTTGAAGTGTAAGGTGGAATAGCGATAGCATATTTCACCCAATAATTTACCGATAAAAATAGTGGAATACGGTGCGTGATAGCAGTTACCCAAATCCAATATCACGGGCGCACCTATTCCACCCTACGGCACAGGAGAACACAGATGAAAACAATACATTTGATCTTCGGCCTGCTATTTTTTTTTAATAGCCTGAATGCCTATGCTGCCTGGCAAACCATTGATTTGGGACTGCCGGAAGCCATGAATTTTACCGACGTACAATTTGTGGATGAAGATCACGGTTTTTTAAGCACGGATTCCGGTCATGTCATATATACCCGGGATGGCGGTCAAAGCTGGCAGCGCAGCACTGCTGCAACACTCAAATTAAATGCTTTGTTTTTTGTCGATCAAAATACTGGTTGGGCCGTGGGTTCGCAAGGCACGCTGGTACATACCCAGGATGGCGGTCAAAACTGGATGCCACAAACCGTTCCCAGTGCTGCGGAGCTGCGTGATGTCTATTTTGTCGATAATCAAATTGGTGCTATCGTCTCCAGCGATACGACACATTTTTTACTGACGCAAGATGGTGGACAAAACTGGGAATTACGCGCGCAAAACACGCAGCCAAATCCCGCCATGGGTACAACATCTGTATACCTGCAAGATGCCGATCATATCTGGATTGCAAACTGGGCGGGACGCAATGGCGTGGAATTTACCGCTGATGGCGGGCAAAGCTGGCAGTTACAAGCCACTGAACCTGTTTATTATTTAATGGATTTGGGTTTTACCAGCCAAGAACAAGCCTGGCTGATTGCTTACCAAGTTTGGAGCGCCAACCCACAAGCCAATTTAGATTGCAGTCCACAGTCAGGAACGGAAACCAGCACGACCAGTTTTTTGGGTTACGTCTACACCACTCAAAATCATGGTTCAAGCTGGGAAAATGTCGGACATTTTTGCGGCTATCCGCGCGCAGGCGACTTTGTTGATGCGCAACATGGCTGGATAATCAGCGAATTGGCTATCTGGCACAGTCAGGATGGCGGGATAAGCTGGCACGAAACCGCACTGGAACAGCAGCCGGAAGCCATTGATATGCTTAATCCAGACAATGGCTGGGCAGTCGGCAATAACAACCTGGTTTTACACTATCAAACCAATATGCCAACAGACTCCGAAAAATGCCGCGCACAATACGATACGGCAACGGCAATGCTGCATATCCCCTGCCTGGATATTATCAATCCTGAACAGCCACAAACCTATCACGCCACCTTACAATGGCAGAACCCCACGCCTTTTGGGCCTATACAATTTTTACTGCTGGATGTTGGCATCGCAGAGCAATAGTAATTATTTAAATTTGCCCAGAAAAAATAAATAAAATGTCTAAATCCAGCCATAACAAACTAAAAACTCAGAAAAATCCAAAAAAAATATTACGCTTGGCGGAAGAAAGCTTTAAAGCCGGGGAAAAATATGCAGATAATGAAAGACATCAAGCGGCTGCGGATAAGTTTTTAGCTGCTGCCAAGTATTTGCATACCCTGAAAGATTTAAATACCCCTAATAGTGAAATACAGCAGGCAAATGCATTAGCTCATGCATCGCTAGCATTCAATGAATTACATCAATATAAAAAAGCAAAAAGCTTAGCTGAAAAGGCATTAGCTATTCAAGAAAAAATTTTAGGGGCAGAACATCATGAAATTGCCTTATCATTAAATGACTTAGCAACCATACTGATAGCACTAGGCGAATATGATAATGCTAAATATTTCCTTAAACGAGCAATAAAAATTCAAGAAAAACAATTACCTTACGGACACTCTTATCTTGCTAACAGCCTTAATAATTTGGCTGGGATTTACATCAAACTGAATAATTATAATAAAGCTAAAACATTAGCTGAAAGAGCTCTAAGAATCCAAAAAGAATATGCTGGTTTGGATAATCCAGACAGTGCTTCCCATCTCGATAGCCTTGCCAATATTTATGCAAATTTAGATACACATGACAAAGCCATGGAATTATATCAGCAGGCTTTGGAGAGCAGGAAAAAACACTTTGGCGAGCTTCATCCTCTTGTTGCTTCTAGTCTTAACAAGATTGCCACCGTTTATGCAAGTTTAAAGAGATATGATAAAGCCAAATCTTTGCATAAAAAAGCCTTAGAAATTCAAGAAAAAAAATTACCCTCAGATCATCCTGAGATTTCAACCAGTCTGACTAATCTTGCTGGTATTTTTTCAAAAATAGGAGACTATGATAAATCCAGAGACTTATATGAAAAATCCCTGCCTATTTTAGAAAAAAGTTTAGGCCTAGAGCATCCGGGTGTCGCTTCTGTCCTGAACCATTTGGCCGTACTTTACTCAAAACTTGGTCAAGATGATAAAGCACACGGCTATATCCAAAAAGCACGAACTATTATCAAAAAAGTATTTAAAGATGAAAATCACCCTCTTTATAAAACGATAGAAAAAAATTATTTAGAATTACAAGAAAAAATAAATCAGTTAGAAGGTATTAATCTAACACAACGCATAGAACTGGAAGAAACCAAAAAACTCAGTTATCTTGGGCAAATGGCAACCGGCGTTGCCCACAATATCAATAACCCCGTCGGTATTATCCGCATGGCAGCACAACGCGGTTTACGGCGGCTTAATAAACCTGAAGGTTTAACCCCGCAAGAAAGCCGAGAGATTTTTGAAACTGTACTAAATCAAGCTGATCGACTGCACAGTATTATTGAAAATTTTCGTAATTTTGCCAACGGGGATCGCAGCCAGCGGGAAATGATTGATTTAAATGCCTTGGTGGAACGGGTTAAAGACTATTTTTCCGGTCAGTTTCAAAGTCATGACGTAAGCCTGGAATTAGATTTAGCAAGCAAAGAACTACAAGCCTATGCCAATAATTTCGTATTGGAAGAAGTCTTAAGTAATTTATTGACTAATGCGCGGGAAGCAGTGCAAGGTCACAATAATGCCACGGTTTGGATAAAAACCTGGCGCAATGAAAAAAGCAGTGGTTTCGAGGTGAAAGATAACGGCCCGGGGATTGCTGATAAACAGGTTGAACATTTATTCTCCCCGTTTCACAGTGAAAAAACACAGGGTACCGGGCTGGGTTTATATTTTACTCAGCAGGCGCTGGCTGAAATTAATGCTAAAATTGACTATCAAAAATCAGCAGGTGATGGTGCGCATTTTATTGTAACTTTACCCATTGCCCGGAAGGAGTATAACAATGAATGATAAATATTGCGTTTTAGTGGTTGATGATGAAGCGGCTCAACGTAAAGAAATTAAAGCATTATTGGAAGATTATGATTTTGAGGTGGAAACTGCGGCTAATGGCGAAGAGGGCCTGGAAAAATTATTAACCGATCGTTTTGATGTTGCGGTGGTGGATTTAAAAATGCCAAAAATGAATGGTCTGGAGATGATACGCCGGGCGGATGCCGCCAATATTGATACTTATGCGGTGATATTAACGGGTATGGGTGGTAAAGAAGAGGCGGTGCAAGCCCTACGTCTACAACGCAGCGTAAAAGACTGGGTGGATAAATCCAGTCTGAACGATACAGATTTTGCCGCATTGATTAAAAAACTGGCTATCGGTGTGCCGCTGGAGGAAGTAAATCAAATCTTATCCAAGCTACCGCCAGTTGAAGCATGAGTATGGAACGTTATTATCTGGACACCAACGCTCTATATGCGTTTTATCGTGACGGCATGAGGACGCTGCAAAGAAAACATCCACATTATCAGGCAATGACCGGTGGTGAAAAAGTACGGGAATTAAGTGAAACCGCCCAGGTGTATGTATCGGAACTGACTTATGTTGAATTTATTGGACGTATCACGCGCCATTCACGCACACCCATTGGCGTGGCTTCAAACAAGCCAACACCAGCCTTTAATGAGTCTGAAATAAACGCACTCTTACAAGCTTTACATCAAGTACAAGGACTCAGTGAAACAGCACAAGCCCATATATCCGCCTTAACTGGCGATGAATTTCTCAAATGTATGATGTCTCATTCACGTAAACATTCTAAGTCTTCCAATAAAATGGAACTCAGAAAACTTGAAATGGACACAATTTTAGAAGCCTTGCGCAAGGATATTGGTCATAGCGCCCGCCATCGTTTTCAACTTGTGCCTGTCGCAGAAGACGCATATCGCTATGCCAGGGAATTAATGTTAAACCATGCCAGAGGTAAGGGTGCTTGTGGATTAGACACTAATGATGCTTTGCATATTGCCACGGCTAAAATGCTGCAACCCCCAGTCACCTTGGTAACTTCCGATGGCGGCAAATCTCGCGGTTTAAACACAGCAAAGATGAAATGCGCCTGTGATTGCATCAACTTGAAGTATTTCGATCCTGAACTGGATGACATAGAAACCGTACCAGATAACTTTTTATAACAACCCCCCCAAATCAATTAATTCTAAAGCCTGCGCCGCCTGCCAGGAAACCGTCAGTTCCGTATCCTGATGCAAAGCCTGTAATAACACCGGTATCGCTGCCGGATTTTTCAGATTACCCAGGGCTTCTGCCGCGCTCCAGCGTACTTTTGCCTGCTTGTCATGTTGCACTGCACTCATCAGTGGCATCAAGGCGCTGGGATCTTGCAGCCGACCTAAGGCCACTGCCGCCTGCGCACGCACGCTGGTGGCTGCATCATTGCTTAATATTTGCAATAACATGGGGGTTATGCTGGGTTCATTGAGATGTCCCAAGGCTTCACAGGCTTTGCCGCGTACCAGGGGATAGGCTTCATATTCGAGGATTTGTAATAATACGGGCACGGCCTCAGACTGGTGCAACTGTCCTAAGGCTTCCGCTGCACTCCAGCGTACTGAAGGGTCTTTGTCTTCTCGCGCCACTTTCAGTAACATTGCCAAACTGACAGGTTCTTTAATTTGTCCCAACGCTTTAGCCGCACTCCAACGTACCGAGCTGTCAGGGTCTTTTTTCAAGGCATGAAGCAAGCTTGGTACTGCTTCATTATTTTGTAAATAACCCAATGATTCTGCCGCCCGCCAGCGTACCGCAGGATAATGATCCTGTTCTAAAGCTTCCAGCAGTTTTTTAATCACAGTTTCTGATTTAAAATAGCCCAGGGCTTCTGCTGCTCTTCCTCGCACCACAGGAGAGTTTTCATTTTTCAGACTTTGTAGCAGTGGCGCAATTGCCAGCGGTTCCTTTAAGTTACCCAGGGCTTCCGCTGCCCGCCAACGCACACTACTGGAGGTATCCTTACTCAGTAACTGTACCAGGAACGGCACTGCTTCCTGCCGCCCGAAACAACCTAAAGCTTCGGCCATGCGCGCGCGAATCAGCGGATCAGTGTCTTCAACTGCGGCCAGTAAAGCGGGGAAACTGCCACCTTCATCAATTTTTGCCAGGCTGTGCGCAGCATATTGGCGCACATAAAACGCCCGATCCTCTTTTAAGGTTTTCAGTAACAGGGGCGCAGCATCTGTTTCCTGCTGAAAAAGTCCAAGTGCTTCTGCGGCTTTGCCTCGCACTAAGGCGTGACTGTCTTTTTGTACGCATAACATTAATACTTGCAAAGCATGTTCATCTCGCAACAAACCCAGCAACTCAGTTGTTTTAGCACGCACCACCGCCTCTGGATGGGAAATAGCGTGAAATAAAGGCTGGATTGCGGCTGGGGTATAACGTAAGTTCTGCACCTGGCGTAATAAACGAATTAAGGCCGGTTGCAAAGCAGGATGGGTCAGGTACAAGTGCACCCCAGTCTGAAACATTTGGTCAGCAGTTTGTAAAGATACCTGAGTATCACGCAAACAATGAAAAGCAATACGAAATGCATAATGCATATCCGCTTCCCGCACATGGGGATAACGTTGAATCATGGTGATAAATGCGCTGCCCAGAGATTCGCTTAACATGCCTTGATGCGCCGCTGCCAGGCGGATAATACCCTGCCAATGCGGGTTAAACAGGTAACGTTGTAAATAATGGTCGATTTGCACAGGATTACGGGTAATCGCGCAGGCAGCCAGGTATTCCTGGAAAGTCAGGTGGAAAAAGCCGTATTCTTCCTGTCCATAATGAATCAATAAGCCCTGGTTTTGTTTGATTAAATCTTGTAACAGATTCAATTTCTGTTCGTTTTCCAGTGCTCCCGACACCGGTTGCCGCTGTTCTAAATAATATTTCACCACTTCCAGTATATTCTGTAGTGGCACGCGGTTATCCACTCGATTTTCCTGAATATATAAAGCAATATCCTCCAGAATTTCCCGAATTTCATCAATATTCAGTAAAGCACTGTTCACCGCTTCCGTATGCTGCGTATGTATAAAACCATGTTGGATAAACAGGGTGATATATAAGCGATATAAATCTGCCTGATTTCTGGGCAAGGTTTGGTTTTGTTGCTGAATCAATCCTAATAAAGTACATAATAATGGACTGCTCAGGTTTTCAAATAACCTGTCGCTATCGGGATCAATACACGATACCAGGGCTTCAGTCTGTTGCTGAATACGTTGTCGCAGTGTTGAATCTGTGTACGTTGCGGGACTTGCCTCAGCTTCTTCTGTTTTTGGACTTGCCAGGCGCAACCATTGTTGAAAAAAGCGCCGGGTTTGTAACGGGGTAAAAGCTTCCAGCGTAATTATCCGGAAATTATTTCCCAACAAACCGGGGCGATAACTGATAGGTCGCGCGGTTAATAAGCAACGATTACCAGGAAAGCGTTGCAATAAAGCGTGTATTGCACCGCAGCAACGATCCCGCAAAGCCGCATCATGAATACTGTCTAAGCCATCAAACAATAATAAGGCCCGATGTTCCTGCAAGGCTTGCTGTAAAATATCGGCCAGTTGCGTATTCACCTGTGGACTGGGTTCGTCCTCATGGCTGGGCGAAAAATTAACTTCCCCCCCCACTTGTTGCAGATATTGTAAAATACTATCGGGCAGAAATTCAGAAGTTGAATAATGCGGCTGGGTCTGCCAAAAATGCGCAAAGCTCTCAAGATTGATATAAATAGGCAAACGCACCTGCATATTTTTTTGCAGTGCTCGGGCATGGGTTAAGGCCAAATAATGCAATAAGGTGGTTTTCCCAGCGCCAGGGCCGCCTAATAACACCCATTGCTGCCCATATTTCCATAAACGCTCTATCGTTAAACCTGAAGCACTTTTTGCCCAATAGCGCTCACGCCCGGTCATTTCCGCTTGCGGCTCTTTGCTTTCCTGCCCCTGCAACAACTGGTGCTGCAACTCAGCATCATGCAGATTTTCCGGCAATTCCGCCATACCCGCTTCAATTCGCACCGTTAATGGCACATAAATTTCATCCAGGGGTAAACCCTGCGGCCAGATATTTTGAAAAATACCATGCGCTAATGTTTGATAGCGGACAATCAGTCGTCTAAGATAATGTTCCAGGGTATCCATAATACTTTAACCGGCATTTAAGATGCTTTACTTTTTGACTTTCATTGTCATGTAAGTAAAGCTTACATATTCTATGCCACCACCTGTTTATTTAAATATTGAAGTTATGCACCGCAAGGAAAATAATCATCCTGGAGGTTCGATGTGTTTTTTTGCTCCCACGGGATCAAACAGCATTGCGCAGGGGTGGTTTTTTTGAGTACAAAAATCAATATAGCCAAAAATGAGGCCCCTGCGTAACATCAGTTAAATATTCAAATCATCTAAAATAAGGTCGAGTTTCACTATGACAACTGGAAATACCATGGATAGCACACTTGCAAAAGAACGTCGCCGTAGCAAGCGACGTGAACTTTTATTATTTCTGCCGGTATATTATCAGGAAACAGGAGAAGTGCTGGGACATCTTGCTGATCTGACACCGGAAGGGCTAATGTTATTCAGCCAGGAATGCATTGAACTGGGTAAAAAATATGCCTTGGAAATCCATATTGAGGATTTGCGCAACGCTTTAATTTACCAGAGAGATGCGGATCCTGGATTTAATACTATCCAGATGACGGCACGTAGTCGCTGGATTGCGATTAATCCTGATCTCTATCGTACAGGTTTTATGTTTACAGACATCAGTGAGCAGGCATTAGATGCTATTGAACATATCGTGGAAAGCCTGGATAAACTGGTTTAATTTAATTATCAAGCATTTTCAGACAAAATTTTTTATTTCCTTTCTATACTGTCATTTTAAGCATCACTTGTTAAGGCAGTATATGGCCTGGTTTATTTTCAGCTGCCGTTGTTCAACGAGCAGCTGAAATTTCTCTCGATACCTCACTTCTCTCCCGTTCCTTAATATTAATAATATTATTAGTATTTAAAAGCTTTATTATTATTATTAGTGTTGAAATAAACGGGGATAACTTGTTTTAATTAAGCTTAAACAATAACTTAACTATATCATAACATGTGCATAAAGCGCGATTAACAAGGGCATTAAGCTTAGTTTTATGCCCCTGATTTAACTTAAGCGTTATTGATATATTTATATTTTCCACGCTAAATGATATTTATACCCCAGTATAGCTAAACTTTTCCCGATTTTATGCCCCTTTTTTTGATAGTTTTCCCCGTTAAAAATAAACTTATCCACGCTGCCCACTTGTATTTTGTAAATTTTTACACCAAGGTCATTAACAAATGACACTTTTAGAAGTTATGCGCCTTGAAAATGAACAAAAATCCTGCGTCCAGTTTCACTTCTTATTTTATCTGCGTTCCTTATCGGATAAATTCAGGTAGTATGGATAATGAAAATGTTTGGTAATTGTTATAGACCTAAAATGTTATGGATTTGTGACATGGTCAAACATTTGGTATAACACATGATGTGATAGCTGAACTGGCCAGCATCTGTGTCGTATGAAAAATATGCATCATATGACACCCATTGGAGGAGAGACAATGTCTTATTTTCAACACCGGCTTTTACGTTGCCTATTGCTCGGTTTATTGTGGTTTGCACCACTTGGCAGTTGGGCTGAGGATACACAAGATGAACTGGTTTTTGGGATACATCCCTACTTATCAGCACAGGAATTATTTGATAAATTCGGGCCATTGGCTGAATATCTGACGCAAAAGACCGCTAAAACGGTACGCATTCATGTGGCAAAAAGTTATCAGGATCATCTGGAGGATTTTATTGCCGGGAAGGTTGATTTTGCTTATATGGGTCCATCGCTTTATGTTCAATTATTAGAAAAACATGAGACTCAACAACCACTGGCGCGCCTGGAAATCAAAGGTAAACCCTATTTCCGGGGCGCGATCATCGTTGCAGGTAATAGTCCGATAAAAAATCTGGTGGACTTAAAAGGCAAGCATTTTGCTTTTGGTTCTCCTCATTCCACCATGAGTCATCTGGTACCCCGTTATATGTTGATAGATGCCGGTGTCACAGCAGAGACCCTGGCAGCTTTCAAATTTATTGGAAATCATGAAAGCGTGGCACTCAGTGTCTTGATGGGAGAATTTGATGCCGGTGGTGTCAAAGAAGAGGTGGCGCATAAATATGAAGCAAAAGGCTTAAAAGTACTGCAATGGACGCCTGAGATTTCAGAACATGTATTTGCTGCGCGTAGCAACTTACCGCAAGGCGATGTCGAAGCACTGCGTGATGCGATGTTGCAATTAAAAGATACCAAGGTGTTAAAGGCGATTAAAAAAACACTCAGTGGCTTGGTCAGTGTCAGCAATGAAGATTATGATAATTTACGCATCATCTTAACGACACTGAAACAACGTAATATCCCTTAGTTTTTTATGACTATTGCCGTTTGTTCTGGTTTGAGCAAGCGGTAATCTCCAATCAGAGTAAATAATGAAAAAACTTTCCATTACCATGCGACAACGCTTGTTATTATTGGTTTTTATCGCTGTGTTGTTGGTATTTTTATTCAGTGCGGCTTTGGTAATCGTCTCTAATCAACATGATTCCTTGTTAAAAGAAGAAAAAAAACAAGCCTACCAGGAAGTGGAGCTGATTGCTGAGTTTGTCAGTGAGCAGTTTCTGAAACATGAATATGCAAAAATTAATCAATTTTTGACCCGTTGGAGTGAAAAACGCGAACATGTGGTGCACTTAAAGGCTAAATTAAAAAATGGTTTTATTTTAGTGGACTATAGTCGAGAAGTATTAACTGAAGACACTTTTTCCGTGCATAAAAAACTGGAATTTGTGAATGGCAATAGCCTGAATTTGTATCTGGTGCGCGATCTTAAGGCTATGCATCACATTGTTTATGAACTGAATAAACAATTAATGTATTTATTTATCACATTATTTGTTTTATTGGTCGTTGCACTGTGGTTGGTAATACGCAGCGTGGCCTTAAAACCGATGGAAATGGAAATTCAGCGTCGCACGGAAGAGTTAGGTACGGCACTCAAAGACAATATCCGCATGGGTATGGAGTTGGATATTACCCGTCGCTTGCAACAAATGATTTTACCCTCACAAGATGAACTTAAGCAGATAGAAGAACTGGATATTGCAGGTTATATGAAACCGGCTTCGGAAGTCGGCGGTGATTATTATGATGTACTGAGCAAAGATGGCAATATTAAAATTGGTATTGGCGATGTCACAGGGCATGGTCTGGAAAGTGGTATTTTAATGTTAATGGTGCAAACCATTGTGCGCACTTTACAAAATAACAAGGTAACGGATACCAAAGAATTTCTTGATGTTGTCAATCAAACTGTCTTTAACAATGTTCAGCGCATGAATATGGATAAGTTTATCACCTTATCTTTGCTGGACTATAATGAGGGGCATTTGAATTTTTCCGGGCAACATGAAGAAATTTTGATTGTTCGCCATCAGGGTACGCCTGAAGAAAAACAAGCGGGTAAGGTGGAACGCATTGACACCATTGATCTGGGTTTTATGATTGGTGTGGAAGAGGATATCAGCCATTTTCTTCAGCATCGGGAGCTTTTCCTGGAGCCTGGGGATGGCATTGTGCTGTATACCGATGGCTTAACGGAAGCGCGTAACCATAAAAAACAGCAATACAGTGTGGAACGCTTGTGTCAGATAATCAGTCAATACTGGTCTGAGCCAGCTAAGGATATACAGGACAAAGTGATTGCAGATTTGTTGACGTTTATGGGTAAAGAAGAAACTGATGATGATGTAACCTTATTGATTTTGAAGCGCGAATAAAAGGGTGAATAAATGATAACGACATCCGCCATTTTCGCTACACGGTAATAAGACTTTCAAGTGGGATATGCAATCCATTATGAAGGTTTCTAATCATCTTGAGAGACAGGCTGCGCTTATGATTCAAAACCTCGGATACGCGGCCTTTACTACCAATATAAGGCTCTAAATCCTTTCTGGTTAAGCCTGCTTGATCCATTCTAAATTTTATAGCCTCTACAGGATCAGGTGGAGTGATGGAGTAATGCTTTGATTCATAATTTTCCACTAATAAAGCAATAACTTCTAATCTATCCCCATCTGGAGTATTGGGCGCACTACCCCATAACCGCTCCATTTCAGCTAAAGCAGCATTTAATTCATCATCTGTTCTTAGGAGTGAGAATTTTATAACTTCAGCAACTTGGCTGGTCTTTTTCTCCATTTTCTGCGTTGTGAAAACAGTTACATAGCTTGCTATGCGCCTGTTTTCACGCCTTGAAAATGAATAAAAATCCTGCGCCCAGTTTCTGCATTTATTTCATCCTCACTCCTATGAAATATCGAGACTAAAAGGATTTAATAGTTGGATGCCCGTATCTGTAAAGTCACTGATATTTCGGGTGACCAGAGTTAATCCATAGATGAGTGCCGTAGCCGCAATCTGTTTATCCAATGCATTTTCATAATGTGGTACCCGTAAACGCCCCCAGACTTGCGACTCTTCTGCTGTAAAATCGAGTATATTATCCGCATAATCATTGAGTATTGTCTGCAACCAGAACTCCAGCATCTCAGCCTGAGCCTTATCGCCCCGGTGTCGGATCAATTCGATACCCCGGCGCAATTCACCGATGGTAATGACGCTGATATATACCCGTGCTCCCTGCTTTGCTGCCTGCTGAAAAAACTGCCTGACACCGGGATTGGCATGCTCCTGTTTACGCTGTTCACTGATAATATTGGTATCCAATAAATACATCAGTCAAATACTGGGTTTATGGATTTATCCTGTATCCGTGTAAAATCTGAATCTTTACCGACATCCGGCATCTGACTTAATACCTGGATAAAACTTTTTTTTTGCGGTCGGGTTAATGCCTGCTCCAGGATTTTCCGGTGTTCTGCCTCAGCACTAATCCCATGCTGGCTTGCCTTTATTTTCAGCGCATTGGCAATATCATCATCAATATTACGTACAATTAAATTTGCCATTGTTATTCCTCATATCAGTTTTACAGTTACGCCCGGGAATGGATAAGACCAGTCGAATTTCTGACGTTATAAAAGGCCCTTTTCTGAATATAATGATAGCATTGATAGCAAATGAAACAAGTACCCTGATAACAGATATAGAATCTGGCAATATTCAGCCAATACTTTGCGTTTTCAGTAACTCAATCATTTTCTGTAAGTGCTGATTTTCGTTTTTAAGATAATCAACCTCCTTGTCACGCTCCAGCAATAATAAGCGGGATTTTTCCAACTCATGAGCGCATTGGGTTTCGCTTAATATGATGCTGCCTTGACCAAAGTTATTGGTAGTGCAGTGATCCAGCACATTAAAAACATTCTGTTCATTCAGACCCAGTAAATGGATAAGCTCTATGCCTATCACATCCGCTATTTGCTGTAGCCG
Organism: Candidatus Venteria ishoeyi; assembly: GCF_030378065.1. Lineage (GTDB taxonomy): Bacteria > Pseudomonadota > Gammaproteobacteria > Beggiatoales > Beggiatoaceae > Venteria > Venteria ishoeyi. The sequence continues at coordinate 23,826 of NZ_JAUCGJ010000044.1, forward strand.
TTTCAGATTAATATCATTATCCCCGCGCTCAATCTTGGCATAGCCGTTTACTGAAAGGCATCACAAAACTTGGATAAATGTTGTAGCAAAAACAAACACCTTTTGGATCTATCAATATACGCCTAAAGCGTAAATTCATCTTTATTGAACAGCGTGTAACCCCATGTAAATGATACCCTTTAGATATTGATTCTGGAAATAATTCAGGATTATTTATCAGATCTTCCTAATCGGCTTCATCTATCGGTAAGCGTAATGCTTTTGATAATGGAATTGGCTGATCTTTTTCTTGTTTTGGGTCCGTTTCTGTGGTCTTATTACTACTGGAGGTTAAGGTCATTAGTGTATCTGATTTGTTGTGATTTCTGCTGCATTATAGATCTTGGCCTCCCTTTTTTTATAAGCCTATCCCACACAAAGCGGTATAATCAGGAATTTTTAATCACTCCAACACAGATAACACCGCTTCAAGCGGTGTTATCTGTTATCAGCTATGAAAAATGTGTATGATATTGTTTCATACGCATTTTTTATTGCCTTTATCAAAGGACTCGTCATGGCTTATTCGGATTTTACGTCTTTGCAAAAACTACAGCATGAATTAGATATTAGCCATCAAAGAAATGATTTATTTTCTCAAATTAAATCAGTAACACCTTCTGCAAAATTACAGGATGACTTGGAGGAATCTCGGCAGTACAGTTTACTCACAGAAAAGGCAAAGTCAGAGTTTTTGATTACACCTGTGCTAAAAGAGGTTCACCGTACTCACCCTGATAAAGTTGGTATTTTTTCAGGTGTCAGTTTAGATCTTCCAGAAGCAGGTTTAGGTGGTTTTTGTGATTTTATTTTAAGTCATGAATCGAATACAGTTGAATTAACTGCGCCTATCTTTTGTTTGGTTGAAGCTAAAAATCGTACTTTGGAAGAAGGTTTTGCGCAATGCGCGGCAGAAATGTATGCAGCCATGCTGTTTAATCAGGAAAATAATACGCCACTGAATTTTATGTATGGTTGTGTCACCAATGCTTATGACTGGCATTTTATGCGTTTAGAAAATAAACAGTTACAAATTGATAACTCGCGCTTTTTTCTCAATGAGATTGATAAAATTTTAGGTATTTTCTCATTTATAGTCAGCAGCTATGAGGAATAACGCTTTTTATTTTTTCTGAATTTTTAAGCGTACCTTGGCTTTATGATCCTGACTGCTGGCACTTTGGGTGCTGACTTGTAAACCGGCATTTTTCAGTTTTTGTTTCAGGCTTTCCAGGTCTTGCAGGCTGGCCAGTTCAAAATCCAGATGCAGGGTATTTTTCTGATAATCCAGTTTTTTTAAATAAAACTTGGGTGTTTGCAGTAAGGCAATATGGCTGCTCAGTAGCAGTTGTAATAAACCTTCATCTTGTTTCCCTTTGCGGTTTTGTTGTTTTAATTGATTTAAGGCGCGTTCCATCTGGACTTTAGGATTTACAATTTTCCGTGCTTTAGGGAAAGTCTCACGATATAAGGCGTTGATTTGTTGTTTTAAGCTGATTTTTTGCTGTTGCAGTTGCTGATTTTCCTGCCACGCCAGACCCAGCCAGAGCGCCAGCCACAGTACTAATAAACCTGCGGTGAGTCGCCAGGGTTTCCATAAAGCCTGCAACAGGTCACGCTGCTGATAAGGCGTTTGTATAAGGTTCAATGGCAAAGAGGCAGCTTTTGGTGGTTTTTTTAGGGTTTCCGCCAACAATGCGATTGCGCCTTGTTCCTGTTGTTGCAGGTGAATCTCAATACCTTGTGTGGCCAGTCCCTGTAATAATTCTGTACCACTGTCGTGGCTGTACAAATCAATAGTTTCAGGTTTAGTCAGGCTTTTATCGTTCAGGGCAAGCTGGCACCATTCAGGAAGCTGCGCCTGTTCAATGGCAAAGCCGCTGTGCGCTCCCGTGCGTACCAGCGCCAGTCCGCCCAGATATAAAATACCCCAGCCGTTTGAGGGGTAAGGCACAGCCAGCACATCAGGCAGCAGGCTGTGTACCTGTAAACTGGCATTTTTTAAACGTTGTAAAATGCTTTGCATAAAGTGGTGAGATATGACGGCAACGGCCTGGTTGCCCGCTTTATCGCGCTGGCCTAAGGCAAAATGCAGATTTTCAACATCGTCTGCCAGATTTTCTTCCAGGGCATAAGGTACAGCCTGGCGAATGCGCTGGGTTTGCTTAATCGGCAACTTGACGCTGCTGAGCAAAATTTCTGTTGTTGGCAGCAAGACCACCAAGGAGCCGCGAAAAGGTGGCAGTTTTTCCAAAGAGCCTTCATTGATTTCCCCGTTTATCCAGGCCGTGCAAACCGGTTGCTCCGTTAAACGCAGCAGTGCGCTAAAATTCACCAGAAACCTCCCTGACTGTGCAGCAGCACATGCATACCTTGTTGTTTATGCCGCCTGATGACACTGTTTAAGTGAATATCCACGCTATTCATGCGCGCATGAGCCTTAAGTAAAAAATAATGACTGATCACGCCAAGCTGTGTCTGGTCAAATTCCAGCTCTTTGAGTTCCGGACGCTGGCGTAATTGCCCCATGGTTTTAAATCCTTTTTGTTTGCCAACAAGCAGTAGTTTCTTGACTTCATCTTCGCTTAATTCTGGAATCAGGCTGTTTAATACCGGCAGTGTTGTGGTATTCACATTAATGCTGGTGATTTCTGGCAATGCCGTGATATGTGGCAGCAGCGTTTGATATACGGCATCATCCACCGAAGCCAGCAGGCGCAGTTCACTGGGACTGTGAAACAACTGATTGGCACTGCGATAAGGGGGATTTTGTAGCAGGTATTCCAAATCTTCCGCACCGCTGGGGCGGTTATAACTGTCAGTATCGATCCAGTCAATGACCTCATCAGCAATGGATGTGGGTAAGTCCAGAAACTTTAATAAACGCTGAAAATGTTTCAGGCTTTTTTCATTGACCTTTTTATTAATGGTTTGCAGGTTATTCAGGTTAAAGCGCCCCTGCAAATCCTCCAGGGTGCCGCCTAATTCTCCACCGGGTACCGGCGTTTGCGGCAATTGAAAAGCCCAGGTCTCACCCATGTAATCATAAGCGTTTTTATCGCGTTGTAAAATCGACACCGCCCAGCTTTCCGCGCCCAGCGCGTATAACCAAGCCTGGTTGCGGCTGAGGATATTACTGGTACGGCGAATTTCCAGATGGTTGCGCGATAAAATGCTGACCGCAATCATCGTTGCCAGCGTCACGATCAGCAATGCAGTGAGCAGGGCAACACCGCGTTGCTGGTTTGGGTGTATTTTCAATAAAATTTACCAGTCTTATTGTCAAGTAAGTAGATGGGCATAATTAGGGTAATAGCATTAAAATATATTTATATATCAATGAATTATAGACTTGTATATTTTATGTGCTTATGAAGCTATTTTGTTATTAGATCGTATGCCACATTTTAGTAAAACATATGAAAAACACCTTGCTTTATATGGGTATTTCTCAAATGGTATTACTGCTTTTATACCTAAAATTTACGATATAAATGAAGTGATAACCTTATGATAAATAAGTGCTTAAACTTTATTTTTTTATTAAGCCATTGATTTTTAATTAAAAATTAAATTAAGCTTTTACTATTTTGATATAGTGAATGGGGAGTTACTTAGAGTAATATAGTCTTATAAAACGCCACCAAACTCTTCCTGAACTTCTTCAGAATCACGTCCCGAAACGGGTTTGCCCATTACTATTTCAATAACATCTAATAATTCACTTGCTCGATTAAGCAAAAAATCATCAAAATTATCTTCATAAAGATTTTCAGGCTCAATAAAGTGGGTTGCTAAAATTTCCTCTAAGTCTTCTTCACTCACCGCATTTCGTTTAAAAATGCGTTCTAAATAAATACTAGGCGCATGTCCAGATAAAATACGATTAGTCCGACTTGTTAGCGGTGCTTTATTAACAATACTGTTCCAGTAATAGCGCTCTATATCTTGTTCTTGCGCCCAAGCCCGTGGAAAAATATGGTGAATATCAACGGGAAGATTAAAACCGTTGGTATGCGCAATGGGATCACCGCTAGCAAAATCATGACTACCTTGTTGAATCATAAGTGCCATTAAACCTTTATAGGCTGCACTTTGACGACTTTGTAAGCTAAGCAAACGTAAAGGACTAAAGGTCGCGTCTCGAATAGTCCGTGGTTCATTGTTGGATTGTCCATCAATCCAAGCAATTAAATCTTGAATATCTTGAGCATAGCGGCTTTCATTTGCACCACCATACATTTCTCCTAAGACACCGCACCAGTACCATTTTTTTAATTTATTGCGTACTGTATTTTTCTCAAAGTTTTTACCAATATAAGCACAAACAGCGGCTAATGGAACAAACTGCGTTCCATAAGGTAAATTTGGCTTATTAAAGATTTTTTCTAAGTTCAATAAACGTGCTGCATTAATAAAACCTGCTTCTATTAGCTTTGCATATTTTTTATATTCATCCAGTTTAAGGTTCAATACATCTTTACGTTTAACACTGACTGCACTACCACCTGCATGATAACGCTTGTAGCTAGACAGTAAAGTCACTGCTTGGAGAAACTCTGTTCCTCCTACATCTTGCAATATATCATGTTGATGTAAGCATTCTTTTCTGGAATCCCAATCTTCACGTAATTGGAAATCATCGGCGGCAAAGGTAGCTGTCATTAATTCAAATACGGTCAATGCCACTCCACCTGTATTAACATGCTCGAACACTTGGCAAACAGCTTCCTTGGGTGTATTGCGCAGCAATTGAATCACAGGTACTTTGAATTGCTGTAAGCGCATCCAAACTTCTTGTTCAAATCGAGTAATCCAATTAATTTTCTTTACATCCATCTGAAAATGCTGCATATATCCTAAACGCCAAGTAGGAAATTCCGTACCTAATAAAATATTAGCAGGCACTAATCCCGCTTCATATTCCTTTTCTTGGCTACTGATATCTAATTTTACTTTACGTCCAAAATCTGCACGAATTATTCGATCTGCTGGAATACTGATAATGGCTTCAAGGCGGTCTGCATCTGGGTCAAGACATTTTTGTAAATCAAAGTAATACAAACGGTCCAATTTTTTTTGTTTTTCGTCTCGTGTAGAAACAGAATTCTGACAGAATAAAGCTCCATATAATGAAGTTAAACGCTGTTGACCATCTAATACTAAGCGCTCTGGCTCTGGTGGTTTCTCTAATTCAACCCCCTCAATTAAACGTGGATAAAATCGTGCCCCATCTCCACCCGTTTGCATCAACATCGCTGCCCCAATTGGATAGGATAAGGACACACTGGCAAGTAAAGCTCGAATGTGAACGTCATCCCATACCCAAGGACGTTGGAAATCAGGTAATTGGATTTTACCGCTCTCAATATCTCGAAGTAATTCACTTAAAAAGGGTTCTTGTGAATCAAAAGTGCTGCTAATTGCAGGCATGTAGTCTCTCCATAAAATGAATTAGGTTTAATAATTTTTTTGTTCTTTAAATAAATACAACCCATTATCTTATTTTACTATTGTTCCCAAGTTTTACTTGGGAATACCTGCACTGCAAGCTCTGCTTGCCAAGTTAACGCGAAGGAGTGTTTCTTGGGCAAACGCTACAAGCAGAGCTTGGTAGCGAGGTAATCAGCAATGCAGTGAGCAGGGCAACACCGCGTTGCTGGTTGGGATGGGGGTTCAATACCGTTTACCGTGTCTTTGATGTCTCTGTTTAAAGTATGTATTAACGTACTTATCGTATCGACACTTCAAGTTTTCGACCTAATACAGAGGCAAACTTTTCTAATGTTGACAATCTGATGTCTTCAGCATGGTTTTCAATACGTGAAATTGCAGACTTCTTGGTATGAAGTTTTTCAGCAATTTCTTCTTGTGTTAAACCCGATGCCTCTCTGGCCTGTTTGAGTAAAGCACCAATTTTAAAGGCTTGATAACCTTCCTCAAAGCCATGCTCAAACGCTTTATCAGCCTCTTTTCTATGACTAATATATTTTTTAAGATCACTCATTCTGCCTGCCTCCTGCTGAGGTAATCCTGCTTTCGACGCTCAGCAATTTTGATTTCTTTTTAAAGAATCTAAAAATACCTCAATGGGACAATATCCAGATTCAGTGCGATAAAAGCAGATTTCTCTCATATAAAAATGTTAACATATTTGTTAACTTGATATCATGGTTTTGCAACGATCCAACAAATACTGCACCAGCATCGGTACCGGTCTGCCCGTTGCGCCTTTCTTTTTCGGATTGCCAGACACCCAGGCAGTACCGGCAATATCAACATGTGCCCAATGGAATTTTTTGGCAAAACGCGACAGGAAACAAGCGGCGGTAATTGCGCCAGCGGGTTTGCCACCCACATTAGTCATATCTGCAAAAGGGCTGGCCAGTTGTTCATGATATTCATCCCATAAGGGCAGTTCCCAGGCGCGATCATGGCTGGCTTCTCCTGCATGTAACAGCTTATGTGCCAGGGCTTTATGATTACTGAATAAACCATGAGGATGATGCCCCAGACCAACGATACAAGCGCCGGTCAAAGTTGCCACATCAATCACTGCGGCTGGTTTATAACGTTCACAATAAGTCAGCGTATCGCACAGCACCATACGCCCTTCGGCATCAGTATTCAAAATTTCTATAGTCTGCCCGGACAGGGTGGTTAAAATATCACCGGGGCGGGTGGCGTTGCCATCGGGCAGGTTTTCAGTGCAGGCCAGTAATACCACCAGATTCAGTGGCAATTGCAGTTCGGCAACAGCGGCTAAAGCGCCCAGCACTCCCGCAGCACCGCACATGTCATATTTCATTTCATCCATTTTCGGGCCGGGTTTGATTGAAATCCCGCCCGCATCAAAGGTCACGCCCTTACCCACTAAAGCCACGGGGGCGACACTTTCATCCGCCCCCTGATAATGCAATACAATCAATTTTGCCGGTTCGCGACTGCCTTTAGACACCGCTAAAAAAGCGTTCATGCCCAGTTCTTCCATTGCCGCTTCTTCCAGAACGTCACAGCGTATATTCTGATACAGTTTACACAGGGCTTTGGATTGTTCCGCCATATAAGTCGGTGTGCAAATATTTGGTGGAGCATTTGCCAGATTGCGCGCCAGATTGGTGCCATTCACAATCGCCCGCCCATCAATAGCGGCCTGTTCGGCGTTATCCAGGTCTTTACGCAAGGAAACGCAAAATGTGATTTTCCGCAATGGGTGGCGTTTGGTCTGTTGCAGTGTTTTTAATGAGGTAAATTGATATAAATGGTAACTGCTGGTTTCAATTGCGATACGCACCGCCCAGTAAACATCGCGGCCTTTAGGTAGCAGTTCCGACAAATAACAAACCACCTCGGTGCCACCCATTTCTTTCAGGGCCAGCACCATTTTCTGAATCATGGTTTTATACTGGCGCTCACCCAATTCCTGCTTGCGACCACAGCCAACCAGTAACACCCGATCCGCCAGGGTGCCGGGTACATTGTGCAATAATAAGGTTTGCCCTAATTTACCTTCCAAATCACCACGGTGTAAAATACTTGATAAATATTTATCGCTGGCATCGTCGAGTTGTTTGGCGGCCTCAGATAAACGCCGGGATTCATACACCCCCACAATCACGCAGGCAGAACGTTGTTTTTCCGGGTGCCCACTGGTAATACTGTATTCCATAAAATCCTCTTAATAACTATAGTTCTAAATCTTGTCTCAATTTTATATAATTCCATGCTCAGGCAAGGCTGCCGCCAACGCACCAATATTCCCCGCGCCCAGGGTTAATAACACATCCCCTGGCTGCAATAAACTGCACAAGGCCTCATTAAGTCGGGTGGGATGTTCGACAAACAGCGCCTGACACTGTTTTGCCTGGGGACGACTGGCGCAAAGGGCGCGGTATAAGCTGGTACCGTCAGCGCCAACGATTGGTGGCTCGCCTGCGGGATACACATCCAGCAAGGCCAGGTTTTCCAATTTGGATAAGACCTCGACAAATTCCGCAAACAAATCGCGGGTACGGGTATAACGATGTGGTTGAAATGCCACTACCAGACGCTTGTCGGGCCAGCTTGCCTGCACCGCTTCAATCGTGGCCTGCATTTCCTGGGGGTGGTGTCCGTAATCATCCACCAGCAAGACTTTGCCATCAGCAATTGCCACATCACCCAGCACCTGAAAGCGCCGCCCTATGCCTTCAAATTTTTCCAGCGCGTGAACAATTGCGCTTTCTTCCACTTTTAACTGCCAGGCTACGGCAATGGCTGCCAGGGCATTACGCACATTGTGCAGACCCGGCATGTTTAAGGTGATTTCCAGTGTATTTTTCTGCTCCGGGTTGCTGACCTTAAAATGGGTGCGCGGGCCATTGTGTTTCACCTCTGTGGCACGAATATCCGCAGCAGGATGTAAACCATAGGTGAGCACCGGTTTACTCAACTGTGGCAACATTTTGTAGACAATGGGATCATCAATGCATAATACCGCCAGACCATAAAACGGCAGTTGCTGTAAAAACTGTACAAAAGTTTCCTGTAAACGCTCAAAGCTACCGCCGTAAGTTTCCAGGTGATCGGCATCAATATTGGTGACAATGCTGATAATCGGACTGAGATGCAAAAACGAAGCATCGCTTTCATCGGCTTCCGCCACCAGATACTGTCCGCTGCCCAAAGCGGCGTTGGTACCGGCGCTGTTGAGTTTGCCACCGATGACAAAAGTCGGCTCCAGGCCACCTTCCGCCAGTACGCTGGCGCATAAGCTGGTGGTGGTGGTTTTGCCATGCGTACCAGCAACGGCAATGCCATGACGAAAACGCATCAGCTCTGCCAGCATTTCGGCGCGGCGCACCACAGGAATGCGCAACGCGCGGGCGGCAATCACCTCCGGGTTGGCTTCATTGACAGCACTGGACACCACCACGGCATCACAATCCTGTACCTGCTCGGCGCGATGACCAATGGCAACCTTTAAGCCCAAATCACGCAGGCGCAAAGTCATGCTGCTTTCCTGCATATCCGAGCCGGACACGGTATAGCCCAAGTGAAACATCACCTCGGCAATGCCACTCATGCCGACACCACCGATGCCGATAAAATGCAGACGCCGGGCGTGATTATCCCGGTTAAAAATAAATGCTTGATTCATAATGCCGGATTATAAAATGGGTTGAATGGGGGTTGCAGACTGTGCTTCTATATTTTCCAGCTTTTCCAATAACTTGATCGCCAGTTGCACAAAATCTTCTTCAGTCAAAATACCCAGTAAGGTATTATCAATGTCCACCACTGGCAGGCAACCATGTTTGGTTTCAACCATAAAGCGGGCAGCTTCCATGAGGTTGGTTTCTTCATTGGCGACAATAATATCCCGCACCATGATTTCAGCAACCGGAATGCCTGATTCCAACTCTTCCCGCTCTGAGTCTGTAACATCGGCAAAACTGGAAACTGCCGCAGTCAGCAGATCGTGCTGGGTTAACAAACCGACAAAAACCTGATGCTCATTAACCACGGGAACATGGCGGATTTTATGTTCACGCATAATCTGGTGTGCATCATGCACCGTTGCATGTTCATTAACGGTGTATAATTGGGTACTCATGAGTTCACGGATACTAATCAATGTGCTTCTCCCTTGTAAGCTGTGAAATATTTCAATCATTGTACCCCAATATAACCGGAGTTGCTGATTGCGCAAACCACGATGATGAGACCTGATATTCTACAAAAAATCTCAAAGCTGCTGACTTTCTGGCAGACGCTGCCAAATGATGCCCGGTTGCAACAAGCACTATTTAATGATTTTTTAAATTTATTATTATTATGTTTGTACCCCAAGCACCGTCAGCATTGGCTGGCACTGCGTAACTCACCGCCAGATTTGCAGATGCAGATGTATGAACAGCAGATTTTACCACTGACGCAGAGTACAGGCGCGATGGCAGGTTTATATGTCAAATCCGAGCATCCAAGTGAGCACCGCTTAACGCCAGAACAATGGTTGCCACCTGTATTATCCTGGCTTGAAGATTTGGAAAACGATGTTGGCCTGGTTTCAGGCATCCAGGCTGGCACCTTATGGGAAGCGATTATCGAAAGTTTTGTTGCGCACGCCCCCTTATGTTTTGACACGGCGCAACAACACAGCCTGCCACCACGCGCTTTAATCAATAGTATTGTGGCCTTGTTACAGCCCCAACCGGGAGAGTGCATCCACGATCCGGCAGCCGCTGGCGCGGGTTTTCTGGTCGCCGCCTGGGAATACAGTCAAACTGTGCTGGAAGATGAACAACAACGTGCTGGCAGACAAGGCAGGTATTTGCAGGCAGCGCAGTTATCCGGCTGGGTGGCGCATAAACAACAACAGCGATTAGCACGGGCTAACCTCCTCTTGCACGGCCTGAAACCCGATATACTCCAGCAAACACCGGCAATGGTGAATGTAATGTGCACGGATTTATCCCCGTTTACGCCGGAAGTCAGTCAGCAATACCTGGATACTGTGCTGGATAGTCTGCAACCCGGCGGTCGTGCTGCGCTGATGATTAATGATGACTGGCTTGCCGCGTCAGTTACCCAAAATCAGCGCCAGCAACTGCTGACATCGGGGCAGTGGCAGACACTGTTATATTTACCGCAAGACGTGTTATATGGTCGTGACAGGGCATTGAGCGTCCTTTTTTTAAGCAAAGTATCAGAAACACCCGTATCAGCGCAAGCCTTGGCAGTATTTGATTTACGCAGTCAAACCTCTGCCTTAAACGCCAATAATCTCAATCAACTGCTGCCTTGTTGGATGAGTCTGTTTATCAGCTTGTATCAACAGCAGGAGAAAGCCGATTTACATCCACGCTGGTCGCGTTTGTCCCCTGCGCAATGGGAAAAAGCTCAGGATTGGGATTTCAGTTGGACACATGCGCAGATGGATTACCCTGCCTTGCCTGTGCAAAAAAACTGTGAAAATCACCCTGCTGCATGGCAGGCGTTGGAAGATACGCTGGATGATTTGCAGCAACTGGCAGATTTTTTGAAATGGGAGTGAGTCAGGAAGCTGTTTGAGAATAGCAAAGTCACTGACAATTCCAAAATTAATTTAATATTTATCACCGTGCGACAGTGCTATACTTGAACAATATTTAATCAATTCCAGCAGGAGGCGTTTGCATGATTGTTATCCGTTATTTACAGGCCAGTAATCAGAGTTAGTTGCGATATAAATAGTTCCTACCACGAACGCCCACGCTCAGCACTCCTGTAATTACCCGGCCTGTATGCCGGGGTTCATAAGAATCCCAATATTCAGCGTGTCAATATTTGGCACCTGTTGCTTTGTTATGCATTTTTTTTGGGATAACAACCATGCAAATTCACAATCTTTTTGACTTGGGCTGGACGCATTATTTTCAGTCTCAATTAGATCTGGCATCACTTGAATCACAACTTCCATTTCGTGTTGTTTCCGTACAACGCAACCTCATTGACTGCATTGGTTTAGATAGAGACTATCAGCAAAAGCATCTCCACTTATCAACCTATTATTGGCGCGATAAACCACCTGAAGAACATCCGACAATTGGAGACTGGATATTGCTTAAGCTGGATTTTCAACCTCTTCATATCCTTGAGCGCAAATCACTTATAAAACGGAGAAGTGCAGGAAGAGAATCATCTATTCAACTTATCGCAGCCAATATAGATACGCTGTTCATCGTAACTTCATGCAATGCTGAATTTAGCATCAACAGAATAGAGCGCTATTTATCAATTGCGGCTGAGTCCAGTATTCACTGTGTCGTCGTGTTAACAAAAGTTGATCTGTGTGCAGATACGATACCCTATTTAGAAGCCGTATCACACAGCCACCCTGAGTTGCCTGTTGAGCTGGTGAATGCCACTGATGCCTCAACCCTCAGTATATTGAAAAACTGGATTAAGCCTGGGCAAACCGTAGCATTACTCGGTTCATCTGGCGTTGGCAAATCAACACTCATTAACGGTCTAAAAGGGAGCCAGGAGCAGACGACAGCCGCGATTCGTGAAAATGACAGTAAAGGTCGGCATACAACGACATCTCGAAGTCTGCATGATTTACCAGGTGGTGGGCTGCTACTGGATACTCCAGGCATGAGGGAATTGCAAATAGTCGATAGTGAAGAAGGCATTAAAGCCACTTTTGCAGATATTGATATTCTGGCAAAAAAATGTCGATTTAAGAATTGCCAGCATACGACAGAACCGGGTTGTGCGATTATTGAGGAGATTAAAGCAGGCAGACTGGAGCAGCGCCGCCTCGACAACTACCACACGTTATTGTCAGAACAAACACGTAACAACGAATCTCTTGCCGAACGGCGTTCTAACGACAGGGCATTGGGGCGATTTTATAAAAATACGCTAAAAACTGTCAGGAAATTTAAATCCAGAGAATAGAGGCTAATGCAGGGGGATAAGTCACGAATGCTTAGGAGTGAGAATTTTATAACTTCAGCAACCTGGCTGGTCTTTTTCTCCATTTTCTGCGTTGTGAAAACAGTTACATAGCTTGCTATGCGCCTGTTTTCACAACGCAGAAAATGGAGAAAAATCCTGTGCCCAGTTCCTGCACTTATTTCATCCTCACTCCTTACCGATAAAACTCGACTATCAAGGATTTTAAATTTAATAATTTTCAGTAAATGAACTGCTATCTGGATTTTTTTTATGGTGATAATGAGGCAAATATAAACTAAAGCAACTTCCCTGCCCTATCTCGCTATACAGTTTAATTTCACCTTGTAATATTTCAGCTAATTGCTTTGATAATGCTAAGCCTAACCCTGTTCCACCATAGTTGCGGGTTGTTGAGCTATCTGCTTGAATAAAGGGTTGAAATAATTTTTCCTGTTGTTCTTCATTAATGCCAATGCCATTATCAATTACATCAAAAACTAAGTAGGGTTTATTGGCTTGCTGTATTTGTTTTATTTTTATAATAATTTTTCCATTTTTAGTGAATTTGCAGGCATTACTAAGTAAATTTAACAGGATTTGACGCAGTTTTGTTAAGTCTGTATACCATAGAGAGATACCAGGATCGTATTTAATAGATAGGGTATTATTTTGTTTTTTTATCAAGGTATGAATAGTAATATTCAGCTCATTAATAATATCTTTGATATCAATTTTTTCTGCATAAACCTGTACTTTTCCTGATTCAATTTTAGAAAAATCAAGAACATCATTAATTAAACTGAGTAATTGATTGGCAGAAATACGAATTTTATCTAAATCATCTGCCCAATCTGAATTTATTTCTTGTGCTTCTTCATGCAGCATATCAGTATAACCAATAATTGCATTCATTGGTGTTCTTAATTCATGGCTCATATTGGCAAGAAAGCAGCTTTTTGCCGTGCTTGCTGCTTCTGCTGCAACCTTTTCTCTTTGAACTTCTTGATGTTTCTGTTTACTTTCTAAAGATTGCTTTTCAAAATTTAATGCCTGTTGGAACATAGAGAAAGCATTGCCTTGTTTATCTGTTGTGTGCTCCACTTGTTTGATTAAAACCTGATTTGTTTTTTCTAACTGTTGCAGTCTTGTTTCCAGGTTTTGTATATATTTATCTTTATTGTGATGAGACATCAAACCTTTCCTTCTTGAGTAATAGCGACCCCGGTAAAAGTCTGGTTAATATGTAAGGCATTAAATTGTTCTCCATAGGTATTAAAACCAAAAATATGGTATTGTTTAGCCAGCTTATTCATTTCCGGGTATAATTTTTTTCTATCTATTTCCAAACGCCTTAAAATACAATCACAGGCTAAAACCAGATCCAGCTCTCCTATTTCTGCACTGAGGCGATCTAAGGTGTGATGCAGGTTATTCATAATATCACCACACTCAGCTATTCTCAGGACGACACCAGCATCAATAGCGCAGTAAAAAGATAAACTGTCATCTTCTGGATTGCGGGTTAAAATTGAGCGGACATGATATTGCCCGGCGACTTTAACGACCAGAGGCGATATGGCATAAATAGAGGGATTCAGTTGCGCAACGGGAATATCCAATAAACGCGCATATTCTTGTGCAGCAGGTGCGCCATTGAACTCATAGACAATACGCTGTGTCGCATCGGCTTCTGTTACTACAACCTGTTTGTCTGTTGCATGAAAATGCTCGGTCTTAAACACTTTTACAGGATATTGGGCTTCGACTAAAGTCAATAAAGCACAGTCTGTATGAAATTTACCTTGATAGTAAATATGGGTATTTTGAAAATTCAGCCCATCTGCACTTGAACCACCGAATAAGGGAATGCCTCCAAGGGCTTCATATAAGGTGCTGACAACCACTTCTTCTTTTTTACTTAAGCCGTCGATTAATAAAAAGCCAAAATAGTGATCGGCATCAAATTTGCTGCTATTTTGAATAAATTTATGCTGAAATTTTTCACAGATACCTGAAGTTTTAGCCATATTAAATTGTTGTAATGACTCAAGCAGTAAACAATTAACATAAAAATGTTCTTGGCATAAACTGATCGCCACCAGGGAGGCTTCAGTATAACCTGAGTGACTGATCTCCCCAGCCGTTGTGCAACCAATGACAGGAATATCAGTAAAATAGTGCTGGAAGGCTTGCGCTAACTGATTTCTGTCATAGTCTGGACTACAATAAAAAATAATAATAGCAGCATTTGTTTGATTTAAACTTTGATAAATTTCTATAACAGCAGCTTCAGCAGTGCTCTGTTGAGAGTATGCTTGCTTCCAGTTTGGTTTTTTATTCATAATTTATAATTTAATTATCCCTGGGAGGCTGTCAGACTTAGCGCGGTAGGACGCATAAGCGATAGTATTATGCGTCACATAGGGCATCAAAATGGTGGATGGTGCTATCGCTTATCCGCCTTACGAATTGGCAACCTTGTTGGGCCTATATTACAAACTACATAATACAGTCAATTAGTATAAATTGTATAAGCACTGTATAAAACCGTAGTTATCACTATCGTTTTCACTGTAAACTTAATAATACTGATAATTCTATGCAATAGTGAATAATTGTAATTTTTACAGATATTATTATGATTTATTATTTCAGGCAATGCTTTATATCGCTTGATATAAAAAGATTTCCCCCCTCTTTTTATAGGGGAAGTATCATTCATAATATCAATATACACATTATCCGAATACTCACAGCTTTGCAGGCTGGCCTTATCACCCTGCTTATAAAAAGCACATTCTTTACAATAGACTTTATTTTCCATTTTTATAACACTTCTATTATTTCGACTCGTCAGCTATCTTTATTCGTATAACAGCATGACCT
>NZ_JAUCGJ010000045.1 GCF_030378065.1 Candidatus Venteria ishoeyi
TTCATTAAATTGTTTAATACTTAAGCCAAACATAGCTCTCATGAGGCGTTCGTTTTTCTGTATTCTGTCAAGATTCAACATTTTTTTGGCTCTGTGGATGACTCAAATTACAAGTTTGTATGTTTTTATCTTATTTGGCAACATCTCTTCTGAATTTTATAATTTGACTTGGCTGATGAAATAGAATGATAGTGTCGTTTTATTTTTTTAATTTATTGGCTGTCTGCTAATTTTTAGTCTGCTAATTTTTATCTCTGAATTTTATAATTTGACTTGGCTGAGGAAATAGAATGATAGTGTTGTTTTATTTTTTTAATTTATTGGCTGTCTGCTAATTTGTTGGCTGTCTGCTAATTTGGTCTGCTAATTTGTCTGCCAAATGGCCTGCCATAGGTAAGTTATGGCTGATTTTTGGTTTTTTTCATATGATCGGGCTGTTTTTCCTGGTTTATCTCTGAATTTTATAATTTGACTTGGCTGAGGAAATAGAACAATAGTGTCGTTTTATATTTTTAATTTATTGGCTGTCTGCTAATTTTTCTAATTTGGTCTGCTAATTTGCTTGTAATCAGAATTTTTCTAATTTTGCTTTCCGAAGCAGGAAAAACTCGATAGAATGCCCATAGCGTTGAGACGTGTTAGCGGCTCAGTCCAACAGTATTTTATCCGCAATGCCTACTTGGGCAGGCACTGCGGATAAAATGCTTAATGTTAGGTATTTAATCACATCCAGTACCTAGCTGTTTTCTTAATTTGGATGTTGAGGAAATTACAATGAGTAAATCAATACTTTTTTTCATTATTATCACATTAATTCCAGTTACAGGATTTACTAATGATGAAATTTTGGATTGTTACCGTAAATCAACTGATGGCAGAAGGAACGGAACTATTATAGGGGCAGGGGTGGGAACAGCAGCAGGTGGTGGGTTATGTGCGGCAGGGATACTTGCAGCTGGTTTGACATTTGGCGTCACTGCTGTTGTTGGTTGTGGTGCAGGAGCAATTATTGGAACCGGAACAGGAGCATATATTGGTTCAGAAATAGGTGACTCTACTGATTATAAATGCCCAGATGATGATAAGTAGCCATGAAAATTATCAATAAAATTCTATTGACAATAGTTTTTTTTTCCTTCTTTATACCAAAAAATAGCATTTCGGGTGTACCAATAAGGGTTCGTCCCTATGTTGCACATAAACATACACATAGTAGCTACCACAGAAGCCATCATGTTTCTAAACATGGGCATATCTATAGAGGTAGAAATGGACATATTTATCGGACAAATACTAAACAGGTAAATAGTAAAATTGAATCTATTCAAAAAAAAGATTTACCACCTGAAGCAATAGAAGTTATTAACAACATCCAAAAGAATAAGCCTCATCCATATTTAAAAGATGGCAGTATATTTGGTAACTATGAGGGTAAGTTACCAGCTCAAGAAAAAGGATATTACAAGGAATACACTGTCAAAACACCGAGGGTTGATAATAATAGAGGGGAAAGAAGGATCGTTAAAGGTAATAAAGGAGAATTGTATTATACTGACAATCATTATCAAACATTCAAAGAAGTGAGGTATTCTAAATGAATCCTGTTAAACCATTAAACAATCTTGCAGTGCATGTTTCTGATAATCTGTCTCCCATACTATCTAAACCATTTTTAATTGATGGTAACATTATAGAGGGTAAAGAGTCATTTTTTAATGAGTTTTCTAAAAAACTACAGTTTCCAGATTTTTTTGGAAAAAACTGGGATGGATTTTATGACTGTATAACAGACCTTTCATGGCTTAATACTCAGGAGAGTTATTTAATTATTTATGAAAACCCTTTTAATTTTCAATTAAAAAATACTGATGACTGGAAAATAGCTAATGAAATATTACTTGATGCTGTAAATTATTGGAAGCAACAAGGTAAGCCAATGGTAATTGTTTTTTTATAAAAATAGTCTGAATTTAAAACCTGAAATCCTAACTTGGGAAAAATTTGAATAAAATTTGAAGACATCCAAATAAAATTTGAAGACATCCACGTTTTAGAAGAAAGGGAATATAAAATTTGTGAAAAAGGGGGCGTGAAAAGGGGGATGCTTCAATTTCATTATAACTAATTGAAATTATTACCTAACAAGTTACTCCAGTGGATAACTTGCCGCTGTGTGGCTTCCGTTTTTTTCAAGCTTAGCAGTGGCGGCAATCCGCCACTGAGCATAGCGTTATCCGTAAAACTATAAGCAAAGTTTCATGGATAATATAGGTATAATAAGACAGTTGTATATAGATGGATTGTTACCACTCACTTCCAGTGAATTACGTGAGGCAAAACATGTCATTTAGTGAATTTAAAAATATCTCGGAAGTACAAACGGCCTATAAGATCAAATATCAGGAAGCACATTTTATTTCAGATCAAGAAGTCTCGCCATCTCCGGGACTCATCCAGGATTTTGAGTTTAACCAGGAAAATATTGATCTATTTGTCTCTGAAGCTTCACGTAGCAAACTTATTATTTCCCCTCTATTGCGGGAGCTTTACAAAAATCATTATCATCAATATGCTTTTTGGATTCAAAAACGCATTGCTTTTGATGATATGCTATGTGGCACGCCAGATTATATTTTTTCAAAAAAATCTGCACTGGGTAAAACCGTCCTGGAAAGCCCTGTTGTTATTGTAGTGGAAGCTAAAAAGAATGATTTTGAACAAGGCTGGGGGCAGTGTTTAGCTGAATTACTTGCCTCACAAAAAATCAATCAGGATAATCAATGTCCTGTCTATGGCATTGTAACGGATGGCAACTTATGGCAGTTTGGGCGCTTAATAGTGGATATATTCACAAAAAATACAGAAAACTATACCATTGACAATATTCCAAAGCTTTATGGTGCATTAGAATTTCTTGTCAACCTGGCTGAACCAGAATCATAAAATAGCCAACCATGAAAGCTTTCACTTTTATCCCACCCACGTTATTCCCCCTGGCCTGGCGTAACATCTGGCGGCAGCCCCGGCGCAGCCTGCTGACCTTATCCGCCATTGCCTTTGCCGCATTTTTGCTGATTTTTATGATTGCCTTGCAAATCGGCAGTTATGATATGAGTATTCATAACAGTCTGCGTTTGCTGACCGGACATTTTCAGGTGCAAAGCCCTGGGTATCTGGATAAACCACAAATTCGTAACAGCTTGCAGCAGCCACAGCTTATGGCAAACCACTTACGCCAGATACCGGCAGTAAAAGCCGTTGCGATACGTGCGAGTGCTTTTGCCTTGGTGTCTTCGGCTGATCGCAGTTATGGCGCGCAGATTTTGGGCGTACAAAGCAGCCAGGAGCAAAAATTATCTTCCATTCCTGAACAAATCAGCCAGGGCCGTTATCTGCAAGACCAGGATGTTGATAAGGCGGTGATTGGTGAAGCACTGGCAACAAACCTGAAACTCAGTATTGGCGATGAAATTACTTTGCTGGGTAGTGGTCGGGATGGTTCAATTGCTGCAACGGTGCTGATTATTGTGGGTATATTCCAAAGTGGCTCCACGGAGATTGATCGCGGCCTGATACAAATTCCACTACCCCATTTTCAGGAAGTTTTCACGCTGCCCAAACAGGCGCATTATCTGGTTGGTGAAGTAAAAGCCCTGCAACAATTGGAAACGCTGCTTCCCCAACTCAGGCAGCAACTGCAACAGCTCAACTTAAACTCGGCAAACTGGCAAATTTATGACTGGGATACCTTAACGCCGGGCTTAAAACAGCTAATTCAAAGCGATCAGATTACCAGCGCATTTTTATATGTTTGTCTGGTGCTGGTAGTGACCTTCAGTATCTTAAATACGTTTTTAATGGCGGTGCTGGAGCGCACCCGTGAGTTTGGCATGTTGCTGGCGCTGGGCATGAAAGCGCACCATATCAGCCTCATGGTCTGGCTGGAATCTTTGCTGCTGACGCTGCTGGGGCTGTTGCTGGGCTTATTGTTTGGCGGCTTGCTGGTGCTGTATTATTATTATTATGGTTTCAGCTATCCCGGCATGGAAGAAATTGGCGCACAATTTGGTATAACCGGCAAAATATATCCGCGCCTGGATGTTTTAACATTTGCCATCGGCCCTTTATTGGTGTTGTTTTTCACTTGTCTTGCCGGTTTATATCCGGCGCTGCGTATTTATAAGCTAAAACCCTTACAAGCTATGAACATCGTATTTTAGTTGAGCCGGATAAGTTTGTACTTATCCGCCTTAAGCAAATCTTATATTGTTCTCAGTTGCGTTATTTTAGAAACAACCCCATAGCGTTTTAAGTCGGCTTTTAAGTGTGTTAAATCCTGTGCATTTAATAGCTTGGGGTCAAATGTGGTTCTGAGTTCATAAGCAACCCCACTGTCTAGTAAAAGCTTCAGGCTTTGCTCAGCTTTAAGACCACTGTCAGGTACTTCGGTTACTTTTTCATAATCGGCAAATGCGGCCTTGATATCAAATCCCACCCAGTCGAGATAAGGTAAAACCCGCTGCAAACGCTGGGGTGATGTTCCCGCTGTATGCAGCGCAGTTTTAAATCCCAGTTGCCGGATTGCTTTGATAGCATCGAGTAATTCTGCCTGAATCAAAGGCTCACCACCGCTGAAAACCACCCCGTCCAGAAATCCCTGCCGCGCTTGCAGAAAGTCAATCACTTCCTGCCAGCTTATTGTTGGCGGCGTGGAAACTGGCAGCAGGTGCTGATTGTGGCAATAAGCGCAATCCCAGCAACAACCCTGACAGAAAAGAACGGCAGCAAGCTGACCGGGAAAATCTATCAGGGTAAAAGGAGTTAGGCCGCCGATTTTGAGGGGCATTTTTCTTCTCTAAAATGTACCCGCTGGGCGTGTTCACTCTTCTTGCCGGGGTTAAATGATGCCACCGGGCGGTGATAACCCATAACCCGCGTCCAGATTTCACATTTCTGACGTTCTTCGGGCTTTAATTTAATGACCTGCATATTAGTTTCCTTGTTTTTGGGCCAACAGTTCTTGATCACAAACCGGGCAATATTCATGCTCTCCAGCCAGATAGCCGTGTTTGGGACAGATTGAAAAAGTTGGGGTAATGGTTAAATAGGGCAGACGAAATTGTTCTAAAGAGCGTCTGACCAAAGTTTTACAGCTTTCTGTGCTGGAAATTCGTTCATTCATATACAGGTGTAAGACTGTGCCACCGGTATATTTGGTCTGTAATCCGTCCTGCATACTCAGGGCAACAAAAGGATCATCGGTATAGCCGACGGGGAGTTGGGAAGAGTTGGTGTAATAAGGCCGTTCTTCCGTGCCTGCCTGGAGTATATCGGGATAACGCTGCTTATCTTCCTTGGCAAAACGATAAGTGGTGCCTTCAGCCGGAGTCGCTTCCAGGTTGTACATATTACCGGTTTCTTCCTGGGCTTCCAGCATCCGCTGGCGAATATGATCCAGCAACTCAATGGCAAATTCATGCCCCCATTGGTCGGTGATATTATATTCATCCTGGCTGAAATTACGAATCATTTCATTAATGCCGTTCACCCCCAGGGTGGAAAAATGATTGCGCAAAGTGCCGAGATAACGCTTGGTATAAGGATATAACCCGTTATCCATATATTTTTGAATAACCTTGCGTTTAACTTCCAGGCTGTTGACCGCAATTTCTATCAACTGGTCAAAACGTTTAAATAAAGCAGGCTTATCTCCCTGATAGAGATAACCCAGTCTGGCACAATTAATCGTGACCACGCCCAGGCTGCCAGTTTGTTCCGCTGAGCCAAACAGACCGCCACCACGTTTTAACAGTTCACCTAAATCCAGTTGCAGCCGACAGCACATACTTCGTACCATATTGGGCTTTAAGTCAGAATTTAAGAAGTTCTGAAAATAAGGCAGACCGAATTTTGCAGTCATGGCAAACAGACGGTTGGCATTATCTGAATCCCAGGGGAAATCCTCGGTGATGTTATAGGTTGGGATTGGGAAGGTGAATATGCGCCCCTTGTGGTCGCCTTCGGTCATCACTTCTATATAGGCGCGGTTGATCAAGTCCATTTCTGTTTGCAGATCGCCATAACAAAAATCAACTTCTTTGCCACCAACCAAGGGGACTTGCTCGTGCAAATCTTCCGGGCAAACCCAGTCAAAGGTCAGGTTGGTGAACGGTACCTGATTACCCCAGCGGGAAGGCACGTTAAGGTTAAAAATAAATGACTGAATGTGCTGTTTTATGTCCTCAAATGCCAGTTTGTCACTGCGTATAAAAGGTGCCAGATAAGTGTCAAAACTGGAAAAAGCCTGTGCGCCTGCCCATTCATTTTGCAAAGTGCCAAGAAAGTTCACCATCTGCCCCAGGGCGCTGTCAAAATGCCCTG
The DNA here is from genome assembly GCF_030378065.1 of Candidatus Venteria ishoeyi. Taxonomy (GTDB): domain Bacteria; phylum Pseudomonadota; class Gammaproteobacteria; order Beggiatoales; family Beggiatoaceae; genus Venteria; species Venteria ishoeyi. The sequence goes on from NZ_JAUCGJ010000045.1 coordinate 6,382, forward strand.
GTGGTTGTGCGTCCACACGCCCTGATACACCGTTAAAACCTTCATTTAACAGGGTGCGCAGTGACCAGCCTGCGCAATAGCCAGCGAGCATATCCAGATCATGAATATGTAAATCTCCCTGTCGATGCGCTTCACCAATTTCTTTAGAATATACATGGCTGAGCCAGTAATTTGCGGTAACCTTACCGGCAACATTGAGAATTAAGCCGCCGATAGAATAGCCCTGATTGGCGTTAGCGTTTACCCGCCAGTCCAATTGGTTGACATATTCATTAATGGACTTCTCCACATTTACCAGAGTCTGCTGATCCTGGCGCAGTGTTTTATGTTGCTCACGATAAATAATATAAGCTCTGGCGGTCTTAAAATGATTTGAACTAATCAGGGATTGTTCAACAATATCCTGAATTTGCTCAATTTTAGGTGCGCCATTATGAAAACGATGACCTAAAACCTTTAATACCTGCGCGGATAATAACTCTGCCTCATGTCTATCAAACTCCGTTGTGGCATGACCGGCTTTTTGAATGGCCTGGGTGATCTTGTCAGGTTTGAATTCGACTCTTTCACCACTGCGTTTAATAATTTGGGTCGGCAGCGTAAAACCTGCATGGGTTAATGTTTGTGTCATTATTTAGCCTCAAAATCACAATCAGCAAGCCTGTCAAAATAGCGCGCCCGATATAATAAACGCGGCTTATCCTTATCATCTTCAAACCCGGCGCGATCATGTAAGACATTATTACTCACCAGACCCATGCCCGGTTGCAGGGTGCCACGGAAAATATATGGGGAGTCACTATTGAGAATATCGGTTAAATACGCCAGCGCCTCACGGGTAAACGGGTCTTCTGTCCAGATAATATTATGCTTACGCACGGTATAACGCATATGCAAATTACCGGTGGCGGGATTGATGGAAAAAACCGGGCCGGGTTCTTCTGGACGTGCAACTTCATCACCATTCATACGTGGCGGAATGGTCATCACATCATTTTTCATCAGGGCGCGAATATAATCAGGGTTTTTATCACGCAGCAGAATATACGCAATTTCATGATCTAACAGTGCGTTTTCTCCACCGCTGGCGGCATTTTGTACACAATGTAATAGCAAGGCATGAATCTGTTCATCTGCGGTATTGTAATAACCGTCTGTATGCCATTGAATGGGGCGATCAGTATAGGGAATATATTCTTGACGGGTACCATTTTCGACCACCGTTAAGGAAGTCACGCCTTCATCATCGGCTAACCAGTTACTGTTAAGCTGGTGCAAACCAAATCTGCGACCGACGGCAAGGGGAATTTCCTTGTTGGGATCCGTGCCGGTTTTACCTGCATACAAGGCCATATTGGCCTTGCGGCAACGCTGTAAAATGGCTTGGTATTCCGCTTCCGTCAACTCGCGGGGATCATTAATCTCAACTAATAAATCTTCCAGCTTATCTGGGTAATTATTGAGTTTATGCGCCCGCCACTGTGTGTAGAGTGCATTATTATCTGGATCGAAAGGGCTGGAGGGAGAGGTGGCACACATAGTTGAAAACCTTTGTAAAAAAATCGAGCCATTATATATTTTTATATTAAATTCAACCAATGAAATCTTATCTAAAAATTCATACTCAAATTATTTAGTCAGTTGATATAGATCATAGCCTTCATACAGACCATCGCGTAGCATCTGGCGCTTATTGAACAAACCAGAATTAACAGGATTTCATGCAGTTATCAAACTATGTCCGCACCCTGGGGCAGGAACTTTTACAGCAATATGGGCAGCGTATACATAAATTAGCCATTAATGCTGGCTTTACCTGTCCAAACCGCGATGGCAGCAAAGGTCGTGGTGGTTGCACTTTTTGTAATAACGCCTCATTTAACCCCAACAGTCGCCGTCCACCAGACATAAGCAGCCAACTTGCCGCAGGTCGGGCAGTACTTGCCAAGCGTACTGGGGCGCGGCGCTTTATTGCTTATTTCCAGGCCTATACCAATACCTATGCCGATGTGCAGGTACTCTCTGAGCTTTATCAACAAGCCCTGCAAGAACCCGATGTGATTGGCCTGGCAATTGGTACTCGACCTGATTGCGTGCCGCCAGCAGTATTGGATTTATTGTGTGAGTATCAGCAGCAGGGGCATGAAGTCTGGCTGGAGCTGGGTTTGCAATCAAGTTTTGATCACACGCTAGACCGGGTGCAGCGTGGTCACGGCTTTGCCGAATATCGCCAGACGCTGCTGGCAGCCCGGCAACGTGGTTTGCCGGTTTGTACGCATTTGATCGTTGGTCTGCCGGGCGAGCAGGCAGCGCATTCTCTCACTTCCTTAAAACGGGTCGTTGAATTGGGTGTTGATGGCTTGAAATTACACCCGCTGCATATTGTTAAGCACACCATGTTAGCCAAGCAGTGGCGACAGGGAGAATATCAGCCACTGACGCTGGAAGCCTATATTGATATTGTTTGCCAATTAGTTGAACATACCCCGCCAGAGATTGTTTATCATCGTCTCACCGGCAGTGCTGGAGATGATACTTTATTGGCTCCAGCCTGGTGTGGTGGAAAATGGACCGTTTTAAACGGGATTGCACAGGCGTTGCAAGTACGTGGCAGCTATCAAGGCTCGGCACTGAATTAATCGGCGTTCGACGTGGGCTTCATTTAGCGCTTATGGCGCTGAAAACTGCCTTCGTCTCAAGCTAACTTATTGATAGTACATATCAGATTTAAGTAATTTAACCTGTAAATTCTTATGCTGAATTCAGGTTGAATCGTGAAGGAGAACACGCAATCATGGAATTACTTTGTCCTGCTGGCAGTTTACCCGCCTTAAAAGCTGCCGTTGACGCAGGTGCCAACGCAGTTTATCTGGGGTTTCGTGATGATACCAACGCGCGGCATTTTGCGGGCCTGAATTTTAATCAGAAAAAAATGAATGAAGGCATTCTTTACGCCCAGCAACGCGGGGTTAAAGTCTTTCTGGCGCTGAATACCTTCCCCCAACCCAGCGGCTGGCTGCGTTGGCAGCAGGCAGTGGATCACGCTGCTGAACTTGGCGTGGATGCGCTGATTATCGCCGACCTTGGGGTATTGGACTACGCCACAAATAATTATCCCGATCTGCCTCGCCATCTCTCGGTACAGGCTTCCGCCACCAATTATGAAACCATCCGTTTTTATCATCAGCAATTTGGTATTGAGCGCGTAGTACTGCCTCGCGTGTTATCGCTCCCCCAAGTGCAGCATGTGGCAACAAACAGCCCGGTAGGGATTGAAGTGTTTGGCTTTGGCAGTCTCTGTGTCATGCTTGAAGGTCGCTGTTTGCTATCTTCTTATGTCACCGGTGCATCCCCGAATACTTTTGGTGCGTGTTCTCCTGCACATGCCGTCACCTGGAAAGAAACGCCAAAAGGCATGGAAACCCGGCTGGGCGAAGTGCTGATTGACCGCCATCAGGCAGATGAAAATGCCGGTTACCCCACTTTGTGTAAAGGCCGTTTTGAAGTCAATAAACACACGTTTTATGCCCTGGAAGAACCCACCAGTTTGAATACCCTGGCTTTATTACCAGAATTACTTGCTGCCGGAGTCAAGTCGATAAAAATCGAAGGCCGTCAACGCAGTCCGGCTTATGTCGCCAAAGTAACCAAAATATGGCGTGAAGCAATTGATAGCTGTCTGCAAAACCCCGATACCTATCAGGTGCGGGAAAACTGGCAGCAGGGATTGGCAAAACTCTCGGAAGGCAGTCAAACCACGCTCGGTGCTTATCATCGCCCCTGGCAATAAGGCACTTAAGCCGAGTTCAACGTAAGCTTCTTTTTGCATTAATAGTACAAAAAACCGCTTCCGTTTCACGCTAAATTCTTAATAGTACGTGCTGAATTTCAGCATTTTTGAATAAAAAACCTTAGACGCTATTGCTAAACCGTCATGAGCGAAGGCAGAGCAAGGCGCAGTTAGCGCGAAAAACCGGAGGGTACACGGAGTACATGAGGATTTTTCGCGCTAACTGCAACGCTGCTATGTCGAGCGCAATAGGTTTACCAACAGCTTCTTATATCGGATTCAGGTCATTTACCATGTCATCTGCGCAACTCGCCTTAGGCCCCGTACTCTATTATTGGCCGCAACAAACCCTGCTGGATTTTTATGAGCAGATAATTACCACGCCTGTCGATATTATTTATCTGGGTGAAACTGTATGCAGTAAGCGCAAAGCCCTGCGTACCGGCGAATGGCTGGAACTGGCCCGGCATTTAAAAGCCAGCGGCAAGGAAGTTGTACTCTCCACATTGGCCTTGATGGAAGCGGAGTCTGAACTGAAAACCCTGCGCCGCTTATGTGATAACGGTGATTTAACAGTTGAGGCTAATGACATGGCGGCAGTACAGTTGCTTGCCGGTCGCCCATTTGTCGCCGGTGCGAGTTTGAATATTTACAATCCTCACAGTCTGCGCAAACTGGCTGATTTGGGTATGCAGCGCTGGGTTTTGCCACTGGAGCTTGGGCGTGAGACATTTACTGCACTTTGTGCCGATGCGCCTGCGGGTGTAAGCAGCGAGGTTTTTGCTTACGGACGCCTGCCGCTGGCCTATGCCGCGCGTTGTTTTACGGCGCGGGCGCACAATCTACCTAAAGATGATTGTCAGTTCCGTTGCCTGGACGACCCCGATGGTCTGCTGCTCAAAACCCAGGAAGCATCACCATTTTTAGTGCTCAACGGTATCCAAACCCAATCCGCGCAAAGTGTTAATTTATTACCCATGCTGGATGAGTGTCTGCAAGCGGGTGCGGATGTATTGCGCATCAGTCCACAATCACAGCATACATCGGCGATTATTAACGCCTTCCATGCGGCCTTAAACCAACAGCCCGCCAAACTGCCAAATGCCCCTTTAGGCACTTGTGATGGTTATTGGCGGGGAGAAGCAGGACTGGATTCTGCTTCAGCGTAGAAACGCAGGCAATGGCAAACGGCTCAACGTAGCGTACTTGGGAGCAGCTTTTTCCAGCAACGGCAACAGCCGAGCCAACTCGCCATCAAACTCCAGTGCATCCAGGAAATTTTTGACATATAAACCCAGCTCGGTATCCCCTTCAAGGCGCAGGCTGCGATTAAAAAACAGGGTATCAGGGTCTTCATGACGTCCTGCCAGCAGTAAAAAAGCGTACAAGGAACCTTGAATAGAAACGTCAGCGGCTTGCTGCGTTGCCACCAGGCGATTTTGCTCCAGGGTCAGAGAAAATTGAATACCGGTATCGCTGACCTGAATATTAAGCACCTTATCTTCCAGAAAATCCAGTTCACCTTCCTGTAATGGTTGCGCTAAAAAACGATTAATGAGCAGGGCAAAAGTTTTACCCGGTAGAAATGCTGGTACGCGCTTTAGCAGATTAGCCAAGGGACGGGGGAAGCGGGGTGTCTGAGTTGAAGACATTTTAAACCTCTTAACTTAGGTTATGTAAAAATTTAAATTTTATAAATTCAATGATAATCACTAAACAACCATCCGCTAAAAGATGGGTGGGTTAGAGCATTTGGTGGCTGAAAGCCGGGATACAGGGCGGACAAGCCCTGTTATTTCTCCTGCCTAAACGCTAGTTTAGGCAGCTTGTAGCTGCTTAAGACAACGCTGGGTAATATCCAGTATCTGGTTGCCATCCATCGGGTTGCCTGCCAGGGTGTCCAGGTAAAAGTCCAGACTGATGAGACTGTCTGCCAGGGCTTTTTGCCTGATTTCATCAGGTACGCTATTCTTTTCTATAATGGACTTCTGGACATATTCTGCGCATAAATGTACAAGCTTCACTGCCCGTTCACGGTGAGCTACGTGCAATAAACCACTGATTTTTGTAAAGCGTGCCGGAATGTCTTTGAGTTCCTCATCCACTTCCTTTTTCTCCAGAAAGCGCAAAATAGGAGGAATCATTTCAACCAGTTCCAGTTTCGCTTCTTCAACCACTACTTTCATGACATCTTTCAACTGGGTTTCTAACAGCCCGGTTTCCTGTTGAATCTGTTGGCGCGCATGACTACCGCGATTTGCCAGCGTATCCAGTGCTGCATCAATCATTAGCAAGGCATCTGCAATTTTAAGCATTTCCTGCATTTTATAATCCCGCTGACCCTTGGCAATTGCCGCAATCAGTTGGGTTTGTTGCAACATGGACTTTGCCTGTCCACCCATGTCTAGCAAATGCAGGGTATAGGCAATATTTTTCATGATCTCAATCAGTGGCTCTAACTCGGTGACATCGGGCGTATCTGCACGCATAAAGATGTCCAGGGTTTCTTCCACGCGAGTAAAATCATCCTTGACAATATTCACCACAATTTTCATCAATTCAATATCAGGGCCGGAAAAGACTTGTAAAGTGGACTGCAATAAGGATTTGGAAGGCAGGCTGTAAGCCAGATTAAAATGTTTTTTAACTGTGCTCAGGCGTGGCCCCTGAGACTTGGCATTGGCTGCATAATACAGCATATTTTGTAACAATGCCGCAGGTGGCTGGATACGCAGACCGGCATTGCCATGTGCCACCAGTTGTTTGAGCAAGCCATCAATTTGTTTCAAAATATTTGCAAGCGCGGCATTAATCGGCAGACCTTTCTGGGCCATCGCTTCCAATAAGGCTTCCGCTATCCACCAGGCTTTGGCGATTGGTGCTGTGCCGCAGACTTGCTGAACATGCGTTAACGTGGTCAGCATTAATTTAATGCCAGCCAGTTTATTTTTGGTTTTTAGAACCGTCATCAGGCCTTTCTGATAATTCGCCCGGTTCTTATGCACAAATACCTTAAATTTTTGATCGGGTAATTTGGGTGCGGGTTTCCCTGGGGGTAATTCGAGGTGAATATCAGGTTTAAATAAGGCGTTGGAAGCCAGTGGCTTTTGCTTAAGCAAGGCGCGCAGCTTATTAATCAAAGGCAATAAGGCCAGAGGAATATCAGGATAACCCAATGCCAGATGCGCAAGATAATTCGGTAATTGAATCAGGCTGCGCATCAAAATATCATAAGCTGTGCCGTGATTTTTCAGCTTACCTTGTAATAAAGCCTGGGTGACGATTTCCATTTCATGCACTAAAATCGTGGCTGTTTCGATTTCCAGCATCGTTAAAGTGCCACGAATTTCATGCAACCAGCCTGCCGCCTCTTGTAAGGAGCCAGTATCTTCCGGGTTTTCTACAAATTGCTCAAGTGATTGCCGGGTAAGTTTCAGCGTATCATCAATTGCAGGCTTTACCCAGGTAAGGGTTGCATAGGCCATTTGCAAACTGTCCTTTATAAATCAACAACAAAGCCATCATCTTCTTCAGGCATAAGCTCATCTGCTGCGCCACCTGATGAAGGTAAGGTAAAGCCGGAAACCGAAGTTTTCAGATCGTTTGCCAGACTAGACAGGCGCTCAATAGAAAGCGCGGTTTCATTCGTGCCTTGAGAAGTCTGCGTGGTAATTTCCTGAATAATGGTCATGGTGCCTGCGATATTGGAAGCCACTGCGGACTGGGTACGCGAGGTTTGCGCAATATTTTCAATTTGTCCGGCTAACTGTACGGAAACACTTTCAATCTCAATCAGGGATTCACCAGCAACCTCTGCTAATTTCGCGCCATCCACCACATTAGAGGTACTTTGCTCCATAGAGCTGACCGCTTCATTGGTATCGCCCTGAATGGTTTTAACCAAGGCATCAATTTGTTTGGTCGCGTTACCGGAACGTTCTGCCAGACGCTGAATCTCATCTGCAACCACTGCAAAACCACGTCCGGCATCACCTGCCATTGCCGCCTGAATTGCTGCATTTAAGGCCAGAATATTGGTCTGGTCGGCAATATCGTCAATCAGGCCAACAATTTCACCAATCTCCTGGGAGCTTTCACCCAGGCGTTTAATACGTTTGGAAGTTTCCTGAATCTGCTCACGGATATTATCCATGCCGGATATGGTATCTTGTACGGATTTTGCGCCTTTACCGGCAATTTCTACTGATTTTTTCGCCACATCCGCAGAATCAATCGCGTTGGCAGAGACTTTTTTCACCGAATTGGTCATGCCAATAATGGCCTGACCCGCTTTGGCAATCTGTTGCGCCTGACGCTCACTGGCTTCGGTTAACTGTTCACCAATTTTACGTGTACCTTGCGCGGCATCGGATACCTGTTCTGCGGTCTGGTTAATACTGACAACCAAATCTCTTAATGATTCGATAGAGAAGTTCAAAGCATCGGCAATTGCCCCGGTGAAATCCTCACTGACTGTCGCGGTCACTGTCAGATCACCATCAGCTAAATCTGAGATTTCACTAAGCAAGCGTAAAATGGCTTCCTGGTTGCGTTTATTGGTTTCTTCACTTTCTTCCAAAGTTTTGCGGGCTTCAACAGCGCGATTGCGCGCAGATTGCACCATCACCCAAGTCAGCAGCGCCATGGTGAAGAAAACCACACCCGCCATGATGTTACCCAGGGAAACCGAGAAAAAGCGTTCTTCAATGGTGCCGATATAAGCATTTTGTAAATCTTCAATACTGAACAGTAATTCATCAGTATTGACCAGAACGTCACCGGCGGCATCAATGGCGGAAAATAGGAAATCTGCACCATCACTATCAAGAAACTCATCAACAATCTGGAAACGTTCCTGGAATAACTGAATCAAATCTTCAATGCTGGTCTGTGCTTCAGGACTGCTGATTGCTGGTAGACCATTTTCTTCATTACCATTTAACAGCGTATTTAAGATGTCAACAAAGCCCGACATGTCTTCGCCTAGTTGAACCTCTGCATCAATATTGCCCTGATAAGCACTGCGGATATTATTGCCAATACGTTCCAATAACATCAGTTCACGGGTTGCCATAAACATTTGTGTTTGTCCGGCACCGGTATTGACCAGCGTTTCTATCATTTGCTCTGCGCTGGCAGTAATCTCCTGAGTCAGCCCGGTCATTTCTTCGAACTGACCATAAGCGGCTAATACAACGGTTTCGGCCTTAAACAATTCTTCAATGGAAGTATCAATAGAGGCCCAATTGGTTTCCAGGGCTTCCAGCGTGGGTAAGATCATTTCCGGCGTTGGCAACAGGTCTTCTTCAGGATTGCCTTCACGCAGCATGGTTAGATTATATTGAAAATCTTCCTGTTTTTTTCTGAGTACAGCAAAGGCCTCTTTATTACCATCTGCTGCCATTTGTGCATCTTGGGTCATTTGTTGGGCAAGCAAACGCATACTGGTAATGCGTGCCTGGTACTTTTGATCCGCGCTACGGCTGTCTGCGACAATATAAAAAGTAATAGCCATGAGAATAAAAGCGACTAATAACAGACCAATAAGGCTGAATAATACGCGATTACTATCTGGGTTAATGAACTTATTCATGGGCGGAAATCCCCTTTAAGATGCACTTGCGCATTCAATTGTTGATTTATCGTTTTTTTATGCTTCATGGTTATGATGTTTTTCAGTTGTTGAAACATGGCTGTCATGCTGCGGCATCCAGAAATTGTCGGCTTTTACTTAGCATCAGCATATCAAAAACACCCCACTCTTCTCGTTCTTGTCTGAAGCCCTCCCGGATAAAACCTGCGATCCAGTCTTCTTTTGCCTGCATGTCCGCAGGATCAATACGCTCATCTTCTGAAAAATGTTTGATGCCCAATACTTCATCGACTAATACCCCGGAAAAAATATTCGCATGATTCATAATTAACAAGCGTGTACTATTTTTTAACACGGTATTAGGTCCCCCTAAACAGGCTTTCAAATCAATCACTGGCAGCAATTGTCCGCGAATATTGGCAATACCATGTATCCAGGGTCTGGCTCCTGGTACACGGGAAATTGCTTTTGGGCAATGTAAAATTTCGTTAATATCCTTTAAATTAACCAGTAATTTATATTGATTTAAACGAAATGCAATACCCCGCCATGTTTCTTGCACAACTTCAGGTTGGGGCAAAGAGGAAACCTGCTGTTTAGCCAATTTCTGTAATTCACCAAGCCATTGAAAAGGGTTTTCGTGGGCAAGAGGTATGCTCATGTCGATTACCCAATCAGCTTGTTAATCGCTGCCAACAACTCTTCCTGTTTTACAGGTTTAACCAGGAAGTCACTTGCACCTTGCATCAAGCCCCAGGCCTTATCACTCTCCATATTTTTGCTGGAGACGATAATAACCGGAATTCCCTTTGTTGCCGGGTTTTTTTTAGTGATCTTACGGGTTGCCTGAAAACCATTAAGCCCAGGCATAACAACATCCATTAAAACCAAATCAGGCTTAAGTGTTTCGGCTTTTTCGACACCTTCTGCACCACTGGAAGCCTCAGAGGTTTTATATCCGTTTGTTTCCAGGATATTTTTTACCAGATAGGCATCTGTAGGGGAGTCATCTACAATTAGTATATGTGCCATACCTACCTCATTCTTCATTATACTGCAAAAGCAAAACTGTCAATTTTCAGCCTTTTTTCTTGATATCAACCACATAGGCCTTAATGGTATTGAGCAGTTCTTCTCTGGTAAAGGGTTTCGTCATATAATGTTCTGCACCCACGATCCTACCCCGTGCGCGCTCAAACAAACCATCTTTACTGGATAACATCACAACCGGTATTTTTTTAAATACGTGATTATTTTTGATTAAGGTACAGGTTTGATAACCATCCAGACGCGGCATCATGATATCAACAAAAATAATATCAGGATGATGCTCTGCTACCTTAGACAGGGATTCAAAACCATCGGTTGCAGTGATTACCTCACAACCTGCTTTTTTCAAAAGCGTTTCAGCAGTACGGCGAATCGTCTTGCTATCGTCAATAACGATAACTTTGATTCCCTCGAAACTTATTCCTGCACTATCAGTTGCCACAATTTATCTACCATTGTAAAAATCTTAATATATTACGATACAACCGATGAGACCGGGTGATAAAATGACGATATCGTCTGTATATTCACCACTTGTCTCGGGCCTGCTACCAGATTGCCATACATAATACGCGAATCCGTTATGAATTCAACGGCATTTTTAGCAATTATTGCAGCAAAGCCTAAACTTTCAATACAGTTAATAAACACATCCGTTAAAAAATACGAACCTTCGCATAGAGGAGTTAAAGTACAATATTAAACTATCGAGGTAAAGTATTTATTTTTATTATTAAACTTCTTATTTTAGATAAGAACAAAACTGAAATGGCATGGACGTCTGAGTATTCTGCTTTTCCAGGCCTTTATTTTCTATGTTAAGCTTTGCAGGCTTGTATGCTAAGCTTGAATAAATGTTTTTCAAGCCAGGAAACCAGGAATTGTACCTATGGCAAATGCTTGTAAAAAACCAGAATTTTCAATATTTGAACAACAACAGTTATTGCAGGGTAGTGAGTTACGCCAGGTAAAAATGGGGGAAGTCCTGTTTACACAGGGGGAAACGGGAGACTGCATGTATTGGCTGGAGTCTGGAGAAATTGAGATTCTGTTCAAAGAAGGACAATCTGGAAAAAGACTGCAAAGTGACGCTTATTTTGGTGAACTGGCTTTATTAACCGGTGGCAGCACCCGCAGCGCCACTGCTGTTGCCACACGTAACAGCCAACTGCGGGTTATTCAGCAGCAACGTCTGCAAGAGATTCAGCAATCACATCCTCAAATGCTGTGTCAGTTATTGCAACGTACCTGCGCTTATCTGATTGAACATGAAAATAGTCTGCTGGCAGATTTAAGTGAGCAAAATCGTTCCTTAACTCAGGCTTTAGATTATTTACGGCGTACCCGTGACGAGCTGGATGCCAGTGAAATCCGTGCCAATACCGATGAATTAACTCAGCTTTATAACCGCCGCTGTTTTGAGCAACGCATGCATTATCTGTTTTCAGCTGAATATAATAAGGGTAAGAACCCACAGTTGGCAGTATTAATTTTTGATCTGGACAGATTTAAGGCCATTAATGACACTCATGGTCACACTGCGGGCGATACCGTGCTGAAATGCCTGGCGCGTTTACTCAGAAGTTGTTGTCGTAATAATGATTTCCCCTGCCGTTTAGGAGGGGATGAATTTATTGTATTACTGCCTGATACGCAAAAAAAAGAAGCATTTGGCATGGCTGAATTGTTATATGATGCCATGCGCACCCTGAAAATTCGCATACCCACCACAACCATACAAGTGACTGTCAGTATCGGACTAACCTTATATCGCGCAGGTGATACGACAAAAATGCTAATGGAACGTACCGATCAGGCGTTGCATCGCGCCAAACAACAAGGTCGGGATCAAATTGTTGAAGTTTAACCCGGATATTTCATAAATAGACTCATGCCCTCGCTTGCCCTTTGTTCCATAACTGAATTTATTTTATTTCGACCGTACTCCCCGGTACGGCGCTCAATAAAAAAATCCCCTTATGAAATAAATTACTGCGCGATCATCATGGTGATTCATAAAATATCCGGGTTAATATTTTCAGCCTGACAGCAAAAAATATTAAACAACTTTACATCAGACATATTATTATTTTTTCAGTTCCGGCATTACCACAGGTTGTTTTTGTTTAATCCAGTTGCTAATGCCACGCTCTACATTATAAATCTGCTGATAACCCACGCGCTTATCTAAAAAATTCGCTATGGTGCGGGTGCGGTTGCCCGTGCGGCAAATCAGGATAAAAGGCTGATCTTTTTTAGCAATTTTATCCAGTTCAGTTAACCATTTTGGGGTGTCGTAACTGCCTTTTTTATCAAAAAAGGTTAATAAATGACTGTCTGGCACAATGCCGGTTTGTCGCCATTCTTCGCTTCTGCGTATGTCAATTATCGGGATATTTTTTTTCAGCAATTGTTTTAAGGCTGTATTATCAATGTGTTTAACTTCCGCATACGCAGAAAAACTCAGGAAAAATGCCATAAAAAGTACCGTTAAACGTATCATCAGTGTTATTCCTTCTTAGGTTTATTTTGTAGTAAATCAGTGTATTATACTATCATTTAATTCTAAAGTAGTGTAGCGATGAAAGCTTTCTCTTCTCATACGCAGTTTGTCTCCTGGTTTCGGCACGCATCGCCTTATATTCACGCCCACCATGGCAAAACTTTTGTTTTATCGTTTGAAGGCATTGCTGTCAGCAGCACCCGTTTTCGCCACCTGATTCACGATATTGCTCTACTTAGCAGTCTGGGTATTCGTCTGGTGCTGGTGCACGGCACCCGGCAGCGCATTAAGCAAAACCTGGAAGAGCGCGGCGTAACTCAGCAATATGCCAATGGTATGCGCATCACTGATGACACTTCGCTGGAACAGGTGAAAGCGGCCTGTGGTCAGATTACTGCCGACATTCTGGCATTATTATCCATGGGCATGACTGATTCACCGGAAATCTATGCCAATATCCGCATTGTTTCCGGGAATTTTATTACCGCCCGCCCTTTAGGGATTCGTAGCGGCGTGGATTTTATGCACACGGGAGAAGTGCGCCGGGTGGAAGCTAACGCGATACAACAACAATTAGATAACGGTTGTATTGTTCTGATTTCCCCTCTGGGTTATTCGCCGACCGGAGAAATTTTTAACCTTTCTGTGGAAGATGTTTCCACTTCGGTTGCAATTACCCTGAAAGCGGACAAATGGGTCTCCTTAAATGAATTGGAACAGGCAATCAGTGATAATGATCATCTGACCTTGCAGGAAACCCGTGAATTATTAAAAAATGCAAGCGATGCGGATACTTTCCGTATTTTACGTGGCGCAGCTCATGCGTGTGAACAGGGCGTGAACCGGGTACACCTGGTACAGCGTAATATTGATGGCGGTTTGCTGATGGAGTTGTTCAGCCGCGACGGGGTGGGCACCATGATTAGCGCCGACCCTTATGAGCATTTGCGACAAGCAACCATTGATGATGTCGGCAGCATCTTAAATTTGATTGCGCCTTTGGAAGAAGAAGGCGTATTAGTGAAACGTTCACGGGAAAAGCTGGAAATGGAAATTGGGCGTTTTGTGGTGCAGGAACGTGACGGCACCATTATCGCCTGCGCCGCGCTGTATCCTTATCCCGAGGAACACATGGCGGAATTGGCTTGCGTGGCGGTACATCCAGATTATAAAGGAAAACAGCGCGGCGATGCCCTATTGGGTTTTATGGAAAAACAAGCCAGGAAAAACCATATCCATCGTTTGTTTATTCTCACCACCCGCACCGCGCAATGGTTCCAGCAACGTGGTTTTACCCAGGCCAAGCTGGATAAGCTACCCATTACACGTTTGAATTTATACAATTATCAACGCTTGTCCAAGATTTTTATTAAGGATTTATAATTAAGTTCAGTTTTGGTTTTTATTCATTTAGATACAATAAGCGGTGTCTGAAAAGTTATTTTAATAAACCTCGCCATAAGTCATGCCCTGATTCACCCAACGCTGTACCAATGCCTGCGCCCGTTGCGGATGTTGTTGTAATAACAAGTCAGCACTGTCCTGGATTTTTTCCAGTAAGTGTTGATCACGTTGCAAATCTGCAATTTTCAGTGCCACCAAACCGGTCTGGCGGGTACCCAACACTTCGCCAGGGCCACGCAGTTCCAGATCACGCTGGGCGATGACAAAACCATCCTGAGTTTCACGCAAAGTACCCAGGCGCGACTGCCCGGTGCGGGACAATGGCGGGTGATACAACAGCAGACAATAACTTTCCACGCTGCCACGCCCAACCCGACCCCGCAACTGATGCAATTGCGCCAGTCCCAGACGCTCGGCATTTTCAATAATCATTAAACTGGCATTCTGCACATCCACTCCGACTTCAATCACCGTGGTGGCAACCAGCAGGTCAAGTTCTCCAGCCTTAAACGCCTGCATCACCGTCTCTTTGTCTTTGGCTTTCATGCGTCCATGCGCCAAACCAATGCGCAGTTGCGGCAACAGCATACGCAGTTGCTCGGCAGTGGCTTCTGCGGCCTGACTATCCAGCGTTTCCGATTCTTCCACCAGGGTGCAGACCCAATAAGCCTGCCGCCCCTGCTCACAAGCCTGAGCCACGCGCTCAATCACCGCTTCACGGCGTGTTTCCGGCATGGCAACGGTGGTAATCGGGCTGCGTCCTGGTGGCAATTCATCAATAATTGAAGTGTCCAGATCGGCATAAGCCGTCATTGCCAGAGTACGTGGAATCGGCGTGGCAGTCATGATCAGTTGATGGGGATGGAGATTGCCGACACTGCCCTTATCGCGTAGCGCCAGACGTTGATGTACCCCGAAGCGGTGCTGCTCATCAATAATCATCAAGCCCAGCTTGGAAAATTCCACGCTGTCCTGAAATAAGGCATGAGTGCCAATGGTCAGCGCAGTTTCGCCGGACGCTATATCTGCCAACGCTGCTTCGCGTTGCTTTTTCGTCAGGCTGCCAGCGAGCCAGGCAGGTTCTATTTGCAGCGGTTCCAACCATTGCTGAAAAGTGCGCAGATGTTGCTCTGCCAGTAGCTCAGTTGGGGCCATCACCGCCACCTGATAACCTGATTCCAACGCTTGTAAAGCCGCCAGAGCCGCAATCACGGTTTTACCGGAACCGACATCGCCCTGCACCAGACGCTGCATGGGACGTACCTGCACCAGATCACGCTGAATTTCTTCGTTCACCCGGCGTTGTGCCTGAGTCAAGCGAAACGGCAGTTGATTGAGTAATTTTTGACACATCAAGCCAGCATTATTAAATGTGGGCGCACGCCGTTGCACGGTATGTCCACGCAATAAACGCAGGCTGAGATGTTGTGCCAACAATTCTTCAAATGCCAAACGCTGGCGTGCTGGATGGTTGGGATTGAGCAGTTGTTCTATATCACTGTTAGCGGGAGGCGTGTGTAACAGTTGCAAAGCAACTTCCAGTTTTGGATAATCCGCATTGTGCAGCAAGGCTGCCGGTAATAAGTCATCAACCGGGTATTCCAGTGCCTGTTTGATCAGTTTGCGCAACAGGTTTTGATGCAAACCCTCTGTAGCGGGATAAATCGGTGTCAGGTTTTCTGCCAGCGGCGGGGAGTCATGGCGATGCACATGTTGATATTCCGGGTGTATCAGTTCCAGACAATTAAATCCCTGGCGCACTTCGCCAAAACAGCGTATACGCTCACCCGGCGCTAATTGCTGTTGTTGTGCGGAAGAAAAGTGAAACAGGCGCAACATCAAGCTGCCGGTGCCATCATTGAGCATGGAAACCAGCGAGCGGCGGCGACCATTTTTAATTTCGGTCGCTTCAATTTCTGCTTCAATCACCGCATCCTCACCTTCCTGCAATTGTCCTATAGGTTTGATTTTGGTGCGATCCTGATAACGTAGCGGCAAATGAAATAATAAGTCCTGAATTTGCACAATACCAAGTTTTTCCAGTTTTTGCGCAATTCTGGGGCCAATGCCGGTCAGGTGAGTCAGTGCTTGTTCCTTGTCCATATCTGGGAAAATAAGAGGATTTTCAAGTTTTGTCAATCAGCTTGAGTTCGATGTAAGCTTTATTCATCCACTATGTGGTTGAAAGCCGCTTCCATCTCATGGTAAGTTTTTGATATTAGATACACTGGATTTAGGTGGTTTAGGCATAAAATATTTATTATAAAATCCGGCTCAAACAGACTTTTTGTGATATTTTTGCAGCCAGACTTTGACCTGCTGCTCAAACTGTATTTGTTCGTTCTCACCCAAACCCTCAGGATCAAAACGATAGCGTTGATGTAGTGCTAATAAATGCCATAATTCTTGCTGTGCGGCTGATGAAAACTGTGGGCTTAACTGAATAATCCACTGTGGCAGCGAAGTTCCCTGAGGACGTTGATAGCCTTGCTGCTTTAAGTGGGCAGTAATTTGATAAAAAGCAGAGTTTCGGGCTGATTGCGGCTTGAGCAGGCGGGTTTCAGGCTTTTTCTGTTGTATTTTCCGGGCTTTTTTCTGCTTACGCAAACGCCAGGCGATAAACGCTATAAATGGTAGCAATAACCAGAGTAAGTTATTGTTTTGCGTTTCTTCATCACTGCTTAACCATTGCCATTGCGCAAAACGGTAACTGAGCCAGGAAAAGAAATCATACGAGGGTTGCCACCAGTGAGCCTGTTCTGTCTCCTGTGCATTCCAGTCTGCCGGGGTGTTATCGACTTCTATCCAGGCACCATCAACATGAGCTAAGGCCCAGGCATGGGCATGACGGCTGCGCACCAGATAGGCATCCTCCAGAAAACTATATTCTTCCACGCCATAACCCACGGCGTAGCGACTGGATATGCCTGCCGCACGCAGCAGTAACACCGTGGCAGTGGCATAATATTCACAATGCCCACTACGGGTACGGGTCAGAAAAACCGACAGGGGTGATAAATTAAAATCACGTTGGGTTTGTTTCAAGGAATAAGTGAATCCTTGACTAAAAAAATCAGCAATAGTTTGTACTTTTTCCTGTGCTGTTAATGTGGTTTTATTTAAACCCAAGTCTTCAGCCAGGGCTTTAATCACGGCCTGCTCACGTTGCGGAATATCCAGTGAAGATGGCTTTGGAGCACTTTGCCGGGACATCTGTTCCTGATATTGCGCAGTGTAAGTCAGCATATCCGGTGCCTGACTGACTTTAATCGTGTTATCAAATAAATTACGTCGTACATCGATCCCCGCCAGGGTGTTAAGCTGACTACTGCCTTCTGGCAAGGGTAATACCGCTTCACCATTACTTAAATTCAACGCCACGGTGATGCGACGTGGTTTATCTGCTGAAGCGGCTTGCTCTGTGGCTGCTGGTATTTCCAACGGCCATTGCCATTGTCCGTGCCCCTGCACATCCTCTATCGGTACAAATTTAATCCTGCGGGCATACCAGCTTTGTTTAAAATAATTATCATACGTGCTTTGCCGCAGCAGCATGGGATAATCCGCTTTAACCCGGAACAGGATGCGGCTGGATTGTTTCAGCTCACCAATTTCACCAATGGCGGTGTGTTGTCGATACGGATCACGATCCCGCCACAGACGATATTCAAACCATTCCAGCACCCAATTTTCTAGTGCTTGTTGGGAATGTTGTAAGCCGATTTGCCCACTATACCCCAGCCCAATTGCCAGTATAAAAATAGCCAGCCATTGAAGGCGCGAATACATGGCGGGTTTGCTGGGCCATAACAGCCACAGGGACAGTATAATCAGACCGGGGAAAAAACCGGGGTGGCGCGTGGTACTGGCAGCAACCAGACACAGCACCATATAAGGCAGGCGAATATCAACGCGGGCTTGGGCTTCCGGCAGTGCAGCATAAAATGGCAGCCGTGCTTTTTTTTTGCGCAGAGAAATAAATAAGGTGCTCAGTTGCAAGCTGCCTACGCTGCTGTATTGCTGCGCCAGTACTAATAAAAATATCAGCAGCGGCATCCAGATAACCACGGTAAATAAACCGTTGATGGATTCTTTGCTGAATAGATACAGCGCAAAAATAATGAGCAGCAGCGTACTGAGATCGGCAAGATGGTTAAAATCTTTTTCGGAAAATTCCCAACGACCCTGAAACCAGCGTGGCAACTCCACCAGTAGCGCCATCACCAGCGCAAATTCCAGGGCCTCGATTTGCCATCCCCAAAAACATAAGGTTCCACCCAATAAATAGGGTGGGACGGGGATATTGGGTAAAACCGGGGATTGTTTCACTATGGCTAACCGAACTCAAGGTAAATCAAAACCAATATGAAGCAAAAGCGGTTTTTTCGTATTTCAAATCTTCAAAACACGCGAAAAAGAAGCTTTTGCGTAATACCAATTATACAACTGGCGTTAATTCCACAGGATAATCCGGTTTGTGTTCCACTTTGCTCATCAAGTCATACAAAGCGGCTTGCAAAGCTTCTTCAATTACTGGATGGTAAAACGGCATTGCCAGCAGATCAAACACCGTTAGTTCCTGCTCAATCGCCCAGGCCAGCAGATGAGCCAGATTTTCACCATGCACGCAACATAATGAAGCCCCGAGTATCTTGCCATTCACCTGATTGCCATAAACCCGGATAATGCCTTTGTTTTTGCCCATGATCAGTGCGCGTCCCACCGGCCCCATGCGCATTTCACCAATGGCAACGCGCTCTTCATCCAACTCTGCCAGCGGGGTGCCGACACTGGCGATATTGGGATCACAAAAAGTAATGCTTAACGGGGTTTTACGCCGAAATGCCGTCACATTTTCATGCATGGCATTATAAGCGGCAATACGCGCTTCATGCCCGGCTTCATGCAGGATTGGGCGGTGTCCGGTGACATCTCCGGCAATAAAAATGGGTAAGTCAGCAATCTGTCCCGTATGCAGATTATAGTCTGGAATACCTTGCACATTACGCTGAATATTCAGATTTTCCAAACCCAAAGTATCAATATTTGGAACCCGTCCCAGACTCGCCAGCACCTTATCCACCAGCATCGAATTTTCTCCGGCAGTCACTCGCAGTTGTTCGCCTTCCTGAGTCACGCTGGCGGCTTGGCCTAACCACAGTGGAAATTCTTTGCCTATCACTTCGGCGATGACTTTGGATGCAACCGGATCATTGACTCCGCCAATGCTTTCTGCCAAATCGACACCGACCACATTAACCCCCATGCGATGCAGGGATTGCCCGATTTCCAGGCCAATCACCCCCAGCCCCAACACGGCCATCTTATCGGGGAAATCCGTCTGTTCAAAAAACTCATCCGTGGTCAGCACCTGCTCACGAAAATCCTGCCAGGCCTCTGGCACGATAGGCCGGGAACCAGTGGCAATGATCACTTTATCGGCACGAATGCGTAAATCACCGACTGCCAACAAGGTGGGTTCTAAAAATTGTGCATAAGCTTCAATCAGATGTTCGTCATCCAGATTATCAGTACTGTTACCGACTACCCGATCCACAAAGGTATCACGCATGTCACGCACATGCTCCATGCCCTCCACCTGATCCAGGTGCAGCTTTTCTGAACCGTTAATCGCATGGCGATCAAACAGATGGCGCAAATGGAAATGTTCAGAAATTTGAATCACGGCTTTAGAGGGCATACAGCCCACACGCGCGCAGGTCGTGCCCAGCTCACCGCCATTGATTAAAACAAAGTTATCCGTATATCGGCGCACATAACCCATTGCGGTTAAACCCGCAGTACCTGCTCCAATAATGGCAACATCGACTTTTTTTTCCATAACATTTCCTGTTTTTTGCGTTGAAGTACAAAAATGATAACAACGACTCATAAAACGGATGAAATTACCACAATCCCTCCCCTTTTGACAAATCCCCTCCTTTTGACAAATTCCCCCAAGCCCCCTTTTTCTAAGGGAGGGTAGGGGGGATTAAAAGAGCTATTACCTGGAAAACATAAACGCCCCGGCGACCTACCCGATGCAAGGAACATGGGTCTTTGTTGTCTGATATTAAAAAAACCCGTGATTGCAGTGAGAATTGTTATAAAATGCGCCCTTTGTTTTATCACAGGTTTTGTTAATCCATGAGTATGCAGATTGTTCAGAAAATTGCACAAGAGTTAAACGTTCAGGCGCATCAGGTGCAAGCAGCTATTACCTTACTTGATGAAGGCGCGACCGTGCCTTTTATTGCCCGCTACCGTAAAGAAGTGACTGCGGGTCTGGATGATACCCAGTTACGTACCCTGGAAGAGCGTTTACGTTATTTGCGTGAATTAGAAGAGCGCAGACAAACTATTCTGAAAAGTATTGAAGAGCAGGATAAATTAACCCCGGCATTACAAAAAGACATACTCGAAGCCGATACCAAAACCCGGCTGGAAGATTTGTATCTGCCGTATAAACCCAAACGCCGCACCAAAGCGCAAATTGCGCGGGAAGCAGGCCTGGCACCGCTGGCAGAAACCTTGTTTAATACCCCGGAAACCGATCCCGAAACCGCTGCGGCTGACTACATTGATGCCGACAAAGGCGTGGCTGACAGCAAAGCGGCACTAGAAGGTGCAAAACAAATCTTAATGGAGCAGTTCGCCGAAGATGCTGCATTGTTGGGAGAAATCAGAGATTATTTATGGTCAGAAGCCGTAATGGTGTCTAATGTCGCCAGCGGCAAGGAAACGGAAGGCCAGAAATTTGCTGATTATTTTGATTACCACGAAGCCCTGCATAAAATCCCTTCACACCGTGCTTTAGCTCTATTTCGGGGACGTAATGAGACTGTATTGCAACTGAATTTACAGGAGTCGGCTGAAGCCCCCGAAGATCCCCGCGCACCAGGTATTTGTGAAGGTAAAATTGGCAAACATTTTGGCCTTCGTAACCAGGGACGCGCCGCCGATAAGTGGTTACAGGATGTGGTGCGCTGGACCTGGCGGGTAAAAATCCGCAGTCACCTGGAAGTGGAATTACTCATGCGTCTGCGCGAAGCGGCAGAAGCTGAAGCAATTCAGGTCTTTTCCAGCAACCTTAAAGATTTATTACTGGCCGCGCCCGCAGGTGCAAAAGCAACCCTGGGTCTGGATCCAGGCTTGCGCACCGGGGTTAAAGTCGCCATCACCGATGCCACGGGCAAACTGGTAGAACACGGGGCCATTTTCCCCCATGCGCCGCGTAATCAATGGCAGGAATCCATCGCTGTATTAGCGGTTTTGGCGAAAAAACACCATGTTTCACTGGTGAGTATTGGCAATGGTACGGCTTCCAGAGAAACCGATAAACTGGTCGCAGAACTGATTAAGCAGCACCCGGAACTGAAATTACAAAAACTCATGGTTTCAGAAGCCGGTGCATCAGTCTATTCTGCCTCAGAACTGGCTGCCAAAGAATTTCCGGATCTGGATGTCACTATCCGGGGCGCGGTCTCCATTGCCCGCCGCTTGCAAGATCCGCTGGCAGAACTGGTTAAAATCGATCCTAAAGCCATCGGCGTGGGACAATATCAACATGATGTCAGCCAGATGCAGTTGGCCCGTAGCCTGGATGCGGTGGTGGAAGATTGTGTGAATGCCGTTGGCGTGGATGTCAACATGGCTTCTGCGGCGCTGCTGGCGCGGGTTTCCGGCTTAAACCAAACCCATGCCAATAATATTATCCATTATCGCGACAGCAATGGCGCATTTAAGAACCGCAAGGCACTGTTAAAAGTGCCGCGTCTGGGGGCTAAAACCTTTGAACAGGCCGCCGGTTTTTTACGTATTATGGGGGGTGATAATCCACTGGATGCCTCTGCCGTGCATCCTGAAGCTTATCCGGTGATAGAGCAGATTGTGGCGAAAAATCAACGCCCGATGCATACGTTGATTGGTGATAGCAGCTTTTTACGCAAACTCAAAGCCAGCGATTACACCAGCGAGGCTTTTGGGGTACCCACAGTCACAGACATTATTCAGGAACTGGACAAACCCGGACGTGATCCCCGCCCTGAGTTTAAAACCGCTGAGTTCATGGAAGGCGTGGAAACGATTTCAGATCTTAAGGAAAATATGGTATTGGAAGGTGTCGTCACCAATGTCACCAACTTTGGCGCTTTTGTCGATGTTGGCGTGCATCAAGACGGCTTGGTACATATTTCCGCCCTTGCGGATACTTTTGTCAAAGATCCCAGAGATGTGGTCAAAGCAGGCGATGTGGTTAAGGTTAAGGTATTGGAAGTGGATGTCGCCCGTAAACGCATTGCCATGACCATGCGTTTGCAAGATGACAGCCGGGATTATACCGCACCATCACAACGGGAACGTGGCGGTGCTGCCAGTAAGAACAATAAGTCTCGCCAGAAAACGGCTAATGGCTCAAATTCACAACAGAAATATGCAAATACGGGTAGTTTTGGTAACAGCCTGGCAGATGCCTTTGCGCGGGCAAAGAAATAAACGATAATGTGAAAGCAGGAGTTTTGCATGAGTTATCTTGATCAATTAAAGAAAAAAGCGGATGAAGTCAAAGCAAAAGCAGCAGCAGAAGGAAAAGACAAAGCCCAGCTTGATGCAAAAATGACCCAAGAGGTCATTCCAAAAATGCAAGTGATGTATCAATATTTCCATGAAATGGTGCAACAGCTTAATTACATTAAACCTGATACCAAAATCAGTTATGAAGTCCAAGGCTTGGGCAACTATGATGAACTCATGCAAGATGAGTTCATTCTGGGCAACTATGATAAAACCAGACATCATTTTTTTCTGCGCATTTTATGTCATAAACAACGCAAGGTACGTTTTCAGATACAGTCAGAAGAAGCCGCTACAGCGCAACAGGAATATCTGTGGAAACATAATGTCCAGTTCAAATGGGCGCAGATTAATGATAAAAAAGAGCGTTTTCTCAAAGCCATTTTTGAGCTGCAAGGGCGTATTGTCATTGAGCTGGAATTTGATGCGCAATATGACGATGCCACTATTCACCTTAAAGCCAAAAATATCCATCAACTAGGACGTAAAGATTACATTTTTCAGGCCCGTGATTTAAGCTCGGAATTTCTTGATAAACTGGCAATGTATATCACCTATGTAGCGGATGATAATGTTTTAGCCCCGTTTGAGACAGATACCATCTGGGGGCATTTGGATAAAAACCCGGAACAAAGAATACGCCAGAAAATTATCAAAGAAATGGCACAGAAAAATACCCCTGCTATGGCTCAGACTCAAAAATCAAACACCACTTCTCCACCTGTGCAAGAAAAATCTGTTAAAACCAGCACAAAAAAAACTGAAAAAAAAGGGCTGTTCAGGCATTTATTTGGACAAAATAAATGAAAGTGGCACTGATTCAACAAAGTTGCCAACATCACCAGGCTGATAACGAAGCAGCGATTCAACAAGCCAAGGCGGTTGGCGCGGAATTGGTGGTATTATCAGAGCTGCATCGCCACCCGTATTTTTGCCAAACAGAAAATGCTGAATATTTTGAACTGGCACAAGCCATTCCCGGTTTATATACGCAATGGTTATCCTCTCTGGCAAAAAAATTACAACTTGTTATTGTCGGCTCATTGTTTGAACGTCGTGCCGCCGGTATTTATCACAACACCGCCGTTGTCTTGGATAGTGATGGCAGCTTAGCCGGACGCTATCGAAAAATGCATATCCCCGATGACCCCGGCTTTTATGAAAAGTTTTATTTCACGCCCGGTGATGCCTTAGGTAAGTATATGGGTTTTAACCCGATCCAAACCTCATTGGGCAAGCTGGGCATACTGATTTGCTGGGATCAATGGTTTCCAGAAGCGGCGCGCCTCATGGCCCTGGCAGGTGCTGAAATCTTGATTTATCCCACGGCTATCGGCTGGAACCCTGGCGATGATCGTGCCGAGCAACAGCGCCAACTGGATGCCTGGGTTACTATTCAGCGCAGCCATGCCATTGCCAATGCGCTGCCCGTGATCAGTTGTAACCGTTATGGCTTTGAGCCGGATTCCAGTCATGCAACACAGGGCATTCAATTTTGGGGAAACAGTTTTATCACCGGCTCCCAGGGCGAAATCTTCACCCAGGCAGACAATGAACAGGCAGAGATTTTGTGTAGTGAAATTGATTTGCAAGCCACAGAATCCACCCGCAGAATCTGGCCTTATTTACGGGATCGCAGAATTGATGCCTATACGGGCTTAAAAGCCCGCTATTTGAGTTAAAACCTGCTCGGCTTTTACTTCCTCGGTTTATTCAAACCATCAACACACTCATCATCTGCTGGCGGTATTTTTCCACCAATTCGCCTTGATTGCCTAATAAACTGAAAATTGCCAGTATCCCCTGTCTGGCGATATTGTTCTCAAAATCACGCTCAACTTTCAAAATCTCCAGTAATTGCACCAAGGCATTTTCATAAGCATCCTGATGCAAAAATAAAGCGGCCAGTTGATAACGCAGTTGCAAGTCATCCGGGTTGGTTTTAATGGATTGTTGCAATGTATCCATGTCTGGTGCATTTTGCGCGGTCAGGATAAAACTCAGATGGGTCAATAATAAACGGATTTCTTCAACTTTCTGCGCCGCTTCCGGCAGGTTTTTTAACAGATTTTGCGCCTGCTGATAACGTCCCTGCGCCATCAGCAGCTTGCCCAAAGTGGCGGCTAATTGCAGGTTATCCGGGTCATCCAGCGCCAGTTGCGCCAGTTGCGCCAGCGCAGTTTCAACCTGCCCTTGCTGATACAGGCTTAAAGCATTCATCATCGCCTGATCCGTCTCTTTTGCCACATACTGGTTGAGCAGATTGCACAAATCATTTTCCGGCTGTGGGCCGTGCAGGGTTGCCACCACTTGTCTGCGGCGAAATAATTTCAGGGTGGGAATGCTGTTGATGGCGTATTCTTTTGCCAGTGTTTTTTCCGCATCGGTGTTGATGTTCACCAGCAGAAATTTTCCACCATATTCCTGGCTGAGTTTAAACAGCAAGGGAAATAATTTATGACAAGGGCCAGCCCATTCCGCCCAAAAATAGACCAGTACCGGGCCTTTTTCTGAGTTTTCCAATACCAGGGTGGGAAAATTTTCAGTGCTGCCTTCGTAAATAGGGGCTTGTTTATCCAATGTGAACCTCGTTCAAGCTAAATCCAGTTTTCAGTGCAATCCAGGTGGCTTCTGACTTGTTGTATGCCGTCCATGCCTTGTTCTAACATGACACTCAGCGGTGTTTTGTCCTGAAAACGGCGATTTGGCGTGGTCAGCCAGATTTTACCCATGGCTTTATTGTGCGGATAGGTGATTAGCAGGGATTCATGGATGCGTAAAAAACTAACTGCACGGTGCAGCGTGTCGTGGTCTTCCGGTAATGGCGTACCACCCTGATAACGTTTTAAGGCGCGGGGTTTGGTTTTTTCAGGCAAGCCCAGCAAATTAATTTGTGAAACCGGTTCAATTTTCCAGTAGTTTAATAAATTAATGATACTCAACGCCAGTTCGGTGCGCTCCTGCTCGGTGAGGTCGTGCGTCATACGGAAGACTCCTTAAAATAAAAAATTTCAGCTACTGACATCAATGTTGATCATCAATAATGAATCCTTGATAATATTAACTTTAATGAGACAATTGAGATGACAGCGATAATTATCAAGCTTGATGTTTAAGTTTATCGGCACCAATATCCAATAAACCAACAAGCTGCGCACAACATTTGTCACATCTTTCCACTCTTCATTTACTGCAACTGCCAAAGTCACTTTTATGAAATTTTTTCTCGATTTTTTCCCAATTTTATTATTTTTTATCACCTTTAAGTTCTATCCTGGCTGGGTACCGGCAGAAGAGAGCTTATGTCTCGCTAATGCCTGCATTCCCGGTGGCGCAGAAGGCGCGATTTACGCCTCTACCGTAGTGGCAATTCTTGCTTCTATCATGCAGGTGGCGATATTATGGATACGTCACCACCGCGTTGAAAAAATGCCATTAATCACCCTGGCGCTGATTGTGGTACTGGGCGGCGCGACTTTATTTTTTCAAAATGAATTATTCATTAAATGGAAACCCACACTGGTCAACTGGGCCTTTGCGCTGGTGTTTTTCGGCAGTCATTATATCGGCGGCAAACCTTTAGCCAAACGCATGATGGAATCCACCATCACAATGGATCATGAGCAAACCTGGCTGACGCTGAATAAGATTTGGATTGGCTTTTTTATTTTTATGGGTGTTTTGAACTTATTTGTTGCTTATTCGTTCAGCACCGATACCTGGGTGAATTTCAAACTGTTTGGCATGATGGGATTAACCCTGGTGTTTGTGATCGCCCAGGCGGTGTATCTCAGTAAACACATGATCATTGAAGAAGAAAACGACAATAAAACGCCTGATTCATTGGATAAAACCGATGGAGAAAGCGAAAAAGCCGGATAAAGGCCCTTATGAATCATTCAGCAAGCAACAGTGTTTTTCCAAGCTGTTTTATGGCAGCGGATATTAACCTGATCATGACCGCTTTGCGTTTTTCCGCCGAGCGGCATAAGGATCAACGGCGTAAAGATGTGGAAGCCTCACCTTATATTAACCATCCGATCCAGGTAGCAGAAATTTTATGGCGCATTGGTGAAGTCCATGACATTACCACGCTGATTGCCGCGCTGTTACACGATACGCTGGAAGATACTGAAACCACAGCCGATGAATTAGAAGCCCATTTTGGTCTGGAAATTCGCACGGTGGTGGAAGAAGTGTCTGATGACAAATCCTTATGCGCCGCAGAACGCAAACGCTTGCAAATCGAACACGCTGCATCGATTTCCTTGCAGGCGAAATGGGTGAAACTGGCAGATAAAATCTGTAATGTATACGACATTACTCACAATGCGCCGCCGCGCAACTGGTCACAGGAAAGAAAGCATGCGTATCTGGATTGGAGTGATTGTGTCGTTGCAGGTTTACGCGGCAGTAACGCCAAACTGGAAGCCTATTATGCTCAGATTGTAAATACCGGGCGAGAGCGCTTGAAACTCTCCTCCTAAGAGATAGATATACCAACTCAACGTAACTATTCAGATGAAAATGGATAATTCATAGGGAATAGAATGGGTTTAGTCCTGCCATTCCCTATGTTTGAAATCATGGTGAAATTGAATAAAGTCTTTGTTAGACATGGGTTTACCATATAAGTAACCCTGTAAAATATCACAATTTTCATTTTTTAGGAATTGCTGCTGCTGCAATGTTTCAACACCCTCTGCAACAACTTTCAGATCCAGTGCATGAGCGAGGGCAATCGTTGCAGAACTAATGGCGGCATCATTCGCATCGGTTTCAATATCACGAATAAATTCACGATCAATTTTAAGCGTTTGAATAGGCAAACGCTTTAGATAGGCAAGAGAAGAATAACCCGTACCAAAATCATCAATTGCTAAATCTATTCCCAAGGCACGAATTGCATTCAATATTTTAATTGCGTACTGGGGATTATTCATGGCAACAGATTCAGTCACTTCAATTTCAATATTAAAACCTTGAAGTTGATATTTTTCAAATAATTCTTGAATAAAAATGACTAAATCAGCAGAATGTAGTTGGTGAGCAGAAATATTAAGTGACATTTTAACACCACTGATACCCTGCTTTTCCCACAGTGATTTTTGTTTAAATGCTTGTTGAATAACCCATTTTCCAATGGGTAAAATCAATCCCGATTCTTCAGCGATGGAAATAAAATCGACAGGTGAAATCAGGCCCTGTTCTGGATGATTCCACCGGATAAGGGCTTCTGCACCACATATTTCTTGAGTCGTAGTACTAATTTGTGGCTGGTAATAAAGTTCAAATTGATTTGTTTCAATCGCCAGATGTAACTCAGCTTCTAATTTAATACGCCTTTCATTATCAACAGTCATTAATGATGAGAAAAACTGGAAGTTATTACGCCCTTCAGTTTTAGCATGATACATAGCCATGTCAGCAGATTTCATCAGTTTCTCACTATTATTTCCATCACCTGGGTAATAACTGATGCCTATGCTACAACTGGAGAATATATGATGCCCATCAATTTCATAAGGAAGTGATAGTTTTTTTAATATTTTATTGGCCAGATAACTGGCATTAAAATTAGATTTAATATCTGTTAAAACGACAATAAACTCATCACCGCCTAAACGTCCTGTAATATCACTTTTACGTACACAGCGACTGATTCTTTTAGCTGTTTCTTTAAGAAATGAGTCACCTAAGTTATGCCCCAGCGTATCATTAATATCCTTAAATTTATCCATATCGATAAACATAACAGCCATTTTTTTATGGTTACGTTTAGCGCAGAGTAATGCTTGTTCTAACTGGATTTCAAGACTATAACGATTTGCCAAACCCGTTAATGTATCAATATGAGCCAGTTCATTAATTTCTTTCTCATATTTTTTACGTTGAGTGATATCTCGTGAAAGAACAATAAAGCGACTACCTGTAAAATTATTCTGCGTTACATTAAATGGTTTTTTTTTAGCCACAGAAAGTTCAAACCAAAAGCTTTGTTGTTCAATTGGTAGTACAATCTCATGACCATAGGAATCGCCTTTAATATCAGCCTCTTGTAAAGCCTTTATGACTATTTTTGCGGCTTCTTTTGGCAGGGCTTCAGTGACTGTTTTATTAAGCAGGTTTTTACGTGCATCAATTAATAATTCTTCTTTATTTGTCATAATTTGTATATACTTACCATTGATATCCAGCTCAAAAAGCAAGTCAGGAATTGCCTGTAGCGTCGTTGACATATCATTGGCTAATTCTTTAATTGGTTTTATAATAAAAGAGCTGATGTAATGTGTTGCAATAATTCCAATCAATAATAAAATGATAATTAATATTGTGAGATAAAAAATTCCCATCTTGAGTGATTTATCACGATTTTTAGTTGATAAGCCTACTTGAATCACACCAATTATTTCATTTTTATAGCCGCCACGATAAGCCAGACTGACTTCACGTATAGGCTCATCATTAATAATAAAATGACGTGTATAAATTTGTGGTTTTTGTATCAGTTGTTCAATAATTTTTTTAGTTGATGGATTAATGGGTTTATCGTTGCGTTCAGGGTTGCTATGCGCCAAAATAATACCCTGAGTATTACTAACTAATAAATATTTTATGCTGGGCTGTTCTTTTATTATTTCCTCAACTAAAAGCCGAGCATGATACTTACCTGAAAAACTAACCTTACTAATTGATTTTGCCAATACTTCTGTAATAATATGAGATAGTTTATCCTCCTCTTTATTCATGACATTAGTCATGAATATGCCGCCTGTCAATAATACTGTCAGCATTAATAACAAGATCAGAATACCAAAGCTTATATTAATAAAACGATCAGTTTCTACCGGGTTAGATAATTTTAATAAATTTCTAAGCAGATTATTCTTCATGGTGTTAGTTTGAATTTATTATTCCAATAGGGTTGATGTGATAACCATGGTTTTTTAAATGTCTGAGGAATATTTCCAGACCAGCCAGGGTAGTTTATTAATGTCTTTTGAGTAATGGGATAAACGGGAATCAGGGTTAAGGAGGGAACCGTTTGTCCCAAAAGAATATCATAAGCAATAAGCAGTGCTTGCGCTCCCATAGCCCCACAAAATTGTGCTGTATCAATATGGGTTAAGCGACCAGCCTGAATATTTTTCACTGAAGCGGGATCACCATCCACTGTGGCGACAACGATTTCATTTCTCCCCGCTGCTACGAGTTC
This sequence comes from Candidatus Venteria ishoeyi, assembly GCF_030378065.1. GTDB lineage: Bacteria > Pseudomonadota > Gammaproteobacteria > Beggiatoales > Beggiatoaceae > Venteria > Venteria ishoeyi. The sequence goes on from NZ_JAUCGJ010000045.1 coordinate 36,509, forward strand.
ATTCACCACATTAAGCCCGCCCCCGTCATTGACTGTAAAAATAACATCAATACTCCCTTGCTCCGGGAAATCTGCAATAATGGCCTTACCCGCCTTAGTACCACTGACAGGCTCTACTGCCTGATAGGTATTCAAAATCTGGTAGGATTGTTTATAGTCTCTTAAGGCATCCAGAAAACCATTAAGTCGCTCAACAGTTGACGAAACCAATGGATATTCGACAAGAATTAATTTTATCTTTTGCTTTGAAGGATATAAGGATGCAACATACTCGCCATTAAGATAACCGGCCTGATGGTTGTTTGATGTCACATAAGCAGTTAATTTTCCACCACTGATATATTGATCATAAGCAACGACGGGGATATTGTGTTTATTGGCTAATTTTAATGGTTCAGCCAGTGCGGCATTGTCTGTTGGTTGCACAATAATCATATCAGGTTTAAGTGATATTATTTTTGTCATTTGAACGATTTGCCGTTCAACGCCTTTTATATCATCTCCCGCAACCCGGGTAATTAATTTAATGTGTGGCAGCTCATTAGCCTCAGCCCTTTGATTAAGTGCATCCACTTTTTTTTCCAGGCCTTTTGCCATAGCCACCTGTCCAGGTATATTGACTGACCAGTACAATACGGCAATAGTAACTTCATCTTTAGCGGCAACAGTCTGGCTGCTAAAAAACAACAGGGCAGTACCCAGTATTAACAATATCGGGTAAGGATTTGACCTTAAATAACTAGACATGGCTTTAGCCCTCAATAAAAAAACAAGTAAAAATAATTACTAATACCTGAATCCGTGACCCTACTTGCAAACCGTCAAAATATCTAAGCGATACCACCTAAATTCAAAAAAATTATTACTTTCTCTGTTTAATGGCTAAAAAAATCAATTTTTAATACCAAGAAGCGCGAAAAACTACAGATTATCGAGTCATTCTCCAATTTTAAGGCATAAAAATACCTCCGATGTATTCATGGCTCACTTTTAAATTGTCTTTTTCATTAAAAATTAGTCTTATTATTCATACACTAACCGTTTATAAACCTTGTTAAACGCACTAAAAGCTGAACAATTTTTACCAAAACGCAGCCATAATTGCCGA
>NZ_JAUCGJ010000046.1 GCF_030378065.1 Candidatus Venteria ishoeyi
CAACAATGACAATCAGACTCAACATACGAACAACCACGCTTTCTTTCTCATGTAATGCATGGTTTTCATTTGCATTTAGTTGTCTTATAGCATCCACGCCTTCATGTAATTGAGCCGCTTGTAATATGGCCCGATATTGATTTTCACAAAAAGCAACAAAGGCAATACAGCCAAAATGCTGACCAATGAAACGATTAGGTTTATTATTGTTCTGGGATGAATGGTGCATCCACTTCAAGCCAGGTTGTCGTTTTGCTTCCTTTGGCACTTTGATGCCATCACCGATACAAACTAAACGTTCTTGAACATAGACCAAATCAAATGATTGTTGACACCATCGCATCCACTGTAGCATCACTTCACCTAATCGCCAGGACTTTGCCTGGAAAAAATTAAGCAGTAGCTCGTAAGAAGAAGGAGCCAGTCCTAACCAGCGAACAAAACTACTGACACCGTTGTGATCAAAGCGGAGAATGAAGCCAAAAATAATAACGACAAACCAGATAAATGCGTGTTCTCGTGAAAATTGCTGGCGAAAGGGGGCTAAAATTGAAAAATTTCATATTTCATATAACTGTATAACCATACTGAAAAATTTTAACTTAACCATAAATAGGGGAAAAAGTTAAGAACTTTTGACTCTCAAGTTAACCAAATAAAGTTTCACGATTATTTCTTAAAACCACAACGCCTGCGTGGGATAATCTTTCCGTACGTATCTAGTGCCTGTTCGGAAACGCAGTTTAACCATAAAGCGCATGAAGAAAAATCTTTATGTTCCTCATGCGCTTTACTTCAAGGTGAAATTTAACGTTTCCGGATGCCAACTAAGGAATGGGCAGCTAATCTTCACTGAAATGCACTAGCAGTATAAACAGCGCTTGACAGGATTGTATTTTAGGTGACAATCACCGCTCTTGCAATTTGTTGCCGAGGCCGCAAAATATGAAACGCTTTTACCTGCTTATTGACTGTAAATTCTTTTATTGCTTTCTGACAAACAAATGGATAGAACAGTTTGCAAACACTGACGTTTTTTTGGGTATCTTAATTCGGGAAACACGACCGAATAAAAATATTCTGCAAAGAAGGATGGCATTTCACTCAGCCTATGCTGGACACAAAGAACTGACACCGGAAATGGAGCATGAGCTGACACAACTATATGAGGATTTTGGTGAAGAATCCAAGGCGGCAATATCGTGCTTTGGAATCCCCCCTTTATCGACCAGCAATTTTGATCGGGTTAGATTTATGGGGAATGACCTAAACAGCCAAGCCAACTGCCAGTGGCTACAGGAGAACATCCAAAATCGGGATATTTGGCTATTTTCCCGAGTTGGGCAAATATTAAAAAAGCCTTGGCTGGATGCTTGTAACGGGCGCTTAGTGAATATGCATGGCGCAATATTACCCTATGCCAGAGGCACAAATGCCATCCAACAAATCGCTCGACAAAAAGACATAAAGCAGTTTTCACAAGCAGCAGGCGTTACCATTCACTATATTGATTCCGGCGTTGATACTGGTAATCTGATTCGTAGCGAACGTATTAGTGACCCTTTTCAATACAAGCACCTATGGGAACTGACCGCTCACATCAATCAATTCGGTTGCGATATCTACACGCGTACTGCATTAGAAATACTACAATACCCGTACACCTACCCTGCCGGCATTCCCTTTAACATATCTCAAATGGGAAAAAACCATCGACGAAAAGAGTTTGATCTCGAAGCGGCAAAAGAGGCCGAACAAGCCTACCAACAAATGAAACTAGAGCATCAAAAAAAATCCACATCCAGCGTATAGTCAAGTATCGCTCGCGACACCTTCACTGAACGTGGTTGCACCAGCCTTGAGATCGTTGTCAACTCTTGTACCGGCAACATATACCTTGAAAAGAAGTGGGCACTGAAGCGATACACTTGCTCCCCCAGCTGCTGAGAAATTAGCTGAGCAAAGGCATCATTAGGATTAAGCAAGGTCACTCGATAGCCGCGTTGTGCAAACACCTGGCGAAACAGTGATGCTCGGTAGCCATAATGGGTACACCCCAAAAAAAGAGCAATATGGGCCGGCGGTGGCGGCAAGCGGCTTCCGTGTTTTGCCACTAAGGACTCAATCGAGGCAAGCACCTTATCGCCGGCTGGATCGTTGGAGATGGTTGTAGCAAGATTAGGTGCGGCAATAGCAATCAAGCCACCTGGATCACCTCCCATAGCCGCCATTTGCTGGAGATAGATGCCGCTATCAACCGTAGTTTCAGTGGCAAACAATACAATTTTATTTTGTGGTTGATGGTGTGAAAATCCCAATAATTGTTTAACTCCTACGTCGACGATTCCATGCACCGCTGTCTTTTGCCGTGGTAGATTCTGCATTAATGCAGAGAGTGTATTGCAGGCGATATAAATAGCTTTAGGGGTAATCTTCTCGTTGATATTTTGCAGTACGGATGAAAAAACACGTGCTTTTTCATCATGGCAAGCCATTTGGTTGTAACCGCAGGCATCTGAAGGTGCAGCATTAACATAATATAGCGACAATTTTTCAATCTGTTGATCGTCGACTGTCGTCACAATCTCATCCAGCGTAGCGGCAATATCAAAACCGCCAAACCCCGAATCTACTACGGTGATATCAGGCATGAAAAGCTCTTTTGGGGGTTTAAAATTAAAATTAGCAAAATAAAATTAGCAGACAAATTAGCAGACAGCCAATAAATTAAAAAAATAAAACAACACTATCATTCTATTTCCTCAGCCAAGTCAAATTATAAAATTCAGAGATAAACCAGGAAAAACAGCCCGTTCATATGAAAAAAACCAGAAATCAGCCATAACTTACCTATGGCAGGCCATTTGGTACCATAAATATAACTTAATGAGAAATGAAAATATCAGCTATTGGTATAACAATCGGGCAGCACTTTGCCCCTTAAACCATTTGCGCCCCTGCCGTTCAGTTTCTTCCAGCAAATGCCGCATGATACCAACAACCTTATAAAAATGATTACCGTAATGCTGTATGCCATCTATCCAGTTGTCTTGCTTAATTTCCAAACGTTGCAAAATGGGTCGAATATGCGCGGGAATAGCGCCACGCTTACCATCACGAATACAGCGCCCAGTCCAATCGACCAGTTCAAAGTATTCTTCCTGGCTGATGGGCAGGCAAACATGCGCATTCTGCGTGGCTTGAGGTTTCCCGGTCTTTTTAGACTCAGCAAAAGGTAACAGCCATTGGCTTTGTGGTTCTGATTTTGAGACTGATTTCTTTTGAATCTCAACTCTTGCTGCAAAAGAAGTAAATTCAGAATCTTCCGGGGTTTGCGCAATGGCAGCCCGTACCGGATTGAGGTCAACATACGCCATGCAGCTAATTAAAGCGGCATCATCAAGCAAAGCCTGGGATTTGAAACGCCCTTCCCAGAAGCGCCCGGTACACTCATCTTCCTTGTTTGCCTGGCGTGCAATTGGCTCGTTCAGACAACGCATAAACCAGCTTAAATCTGCCAAACGTTCCCGCCACAAGGTCACTTTTTCCTCATCTGCTGTCAGACGCGCAAAATAAGCGTTGACCACTTCAGTATCAATTTGTTTATCATCAGAATCTTTTAACGCCTGTGGTGGAAACAAGGTACACCAACGCTTTACCACTTCCTCAGCATCCCAGGTCAAACTCTGCTCATAATCCACATGCAGCACCAGATGATAATGATTACTCATAATGGTATAGGCACAAACCTCAACCGAAAACTGTTTGGCAAGCACTTCCAGCCTGTCCAGTATCCATTGCCGTCTATGCTCATAATTGCAGCCACTTTGCTTATCAACGCCACATAAAAAAGCACGGCGCACAGCGCGACTGATGCAGTGATAATGACCGTTGGTGTGTTTGCTGACTTGTTCTTTGCGTGGCGTGGGCATGGCTTTATCCCTCTTTAAATTTAGGTTTTAGGACAGGATAACAGAAATAATTAGATTTTGATATATTTTCATGGCTGTCTTTATTTTTTTATATATTTTCATGGCTGTCTTTATTTTTTTCTAAGCTGCCTGTGCGGCAGTCAACTTACTACGGGAGCCGTTACGGGTGCTGTTACGTTTCTAAGCTGCCTGTGCGGCAGTCAACGATATGGAACTGAACGCGCTCGATATGGTAGATTTCTAAGCTGCCTGTGCGGCAGTCAACAATATTTATAACCGGTCATGTCCCGCCTGGGATTTCTAAGCTGCCTGTGCGGCAGTCAACTATCACTTCTTTTTCGTATCATTTCTGCATTGTTTCTAAGCTGCCTGTGCGGCAGTCAACTCGTATAGAGTGCGTACTTTCCCGCCGTTCTTTTTCTAAGCTGCCTGTGCGGCAGTCAACACCCCACAGGCGGCGGCGTTCTCTATGTAGAATTTCTAAGCTGCCTGTGCGGCAGTCAACAGCTTAAAATAGTTACTAATTCAGCTTGACGCTTTCTAAGCTGCCTGTGCGGCAGTCAACTATCTGAGTTATCTAACTGGTCTTCTATTATCTTTCTAAGCTGCCTGTGCGGCAGTCAACGCCACAGCCCCGCAGGGTTTTACCCAACCAACTTTCTAAGCTGCCTGTGCGGCAGTCAACGGATTTCACAAACCTATTTCATGGTACAGGTTTTTCTAAGCTGCCTGTGCGGCAGTCAACCCCATCTACCACCGCCTCGGTTATATCTTTGTTTTCTAAGCTGCCTGTGCGGCAGTCAACGCAATATAAATTTATTAACGGCAAATTAGGAGTTTCTAAGCTGCCTGTGCGGCAGTCAACCATCACTGTTATCCAGTTGGTCTTCTATCACTTTTCTAAGCTGCCTGTGCGGCAGTCAACCCATGGGAGCCACGGTTTTTATATATACGCTGTTTCTAAGCTGCCTGTGCGGCAGTCAACTTGATAATCTCAGTTTTCATTTTAATTCCCCTTTTCTAAGCTGCCTGTGCGGCAGTCAACGCCGCTGGTAGCTAATGAGCCATACGGCGAGTTTTCTAAGCTGCCTGTGCGGCAGTCAACTGTGAGGATGGTGGCGGGTTTGGTGCGTGTGATTTCTAAGCTGCCTGTGCGGCAGTCAACAGCATGGCGGCGAATCATGGACGTTTTCAGGTTTTTCTAAGCTGCCTGTGCGGCAGTCAACAACAAAAAGCGGCAAACCGTTTAACAATATTCATTTCTAAGCTGCCTGTGCGGCAGTCAACTATTGCAGGGGACAGATAGAAACACGGGGTTCTTTCTAAGCTGCCTGTGCGGCAGTCAACAGAAACAGGCGCGGCTAAAGTCGGCTATGGCTTTTCTAAGCTGCCTGTGCGGCAGTCAACCCGCCCTGATTTCTGTACTCAAATCACCTGCCTTTCTAAGCTGCCTGTGCGGCAGTCAACTTGCTGAATCGTTTAGACTGGCGCTGAGTTGTTTTCTAAGCTGCCTGTGCGGCAGTCAACAGCTTATTTTCAATAACATACTGCAAGTGAGTTTTCTAAGCTGCCTGTGCGGCAGTCAACTGAAAAAAGCAAAAAGATAAAAGCATTTTTAATTTCTAAGCTGCCTGTGCGGCAGTCAACACGGGAGTGATGAATAATGAGCATCATTGAACTTTCTAAGCTGCCTGTGCGGCAGTCAACATTCCTGGCAGCGTTGCAGGTTCATCAAGCGTTTTCTAAGCTGCCTGTGCGGCAGTCAACTCTTCTTTATCCATTATTTGAATCCCCGGATATTTCTAAGCTGCCTGTGCGGCAGTCAACCCCCAAAGGGACACATCATGTTTTTGAGTGCATTTCTAAGCTGCCTGTGCGGCAGTCAACTCACGGGTGATGGGACTTCAATAATTTCACTTTTTCTAAGCTGCCTGTGCGGCAGTCAACTTCGCAAGTCTGGACAGTGTGAGGTATTAGAGTTTCTAAGCTGCCTGTGCGGCAGTCAACTTTGCAACCATCTGGACAATGGTTTCAAATCTTTTCTAAGCTGCCTGTGCGGCAGTCAACATCCCGACGCTCAAACTCCATTGAAAACCACTTTTCTAAGCTGCCTGTGCGGCAGTCAACGTTTGAGGATTTGTAGGAGGTGTGGCGTGTTTTTTCTAAGCTGCCTGTGCGGCAGTCAACGAATACTGAATGAGTCATTGAATGCCTGGATATTTCTAAGCTGCCTGTGCGGCAGTCAACTAGACTTTAGTGCCTAAAGACCGGACATTTGCTTTCTAAGCTGCCTGTGCGGCAGTCAACGGAATACTATTTATTGCTGGCGGCGCTTTACTTTTCTAAGCTGCCTGTGCGGCAGTCAACGTTCGCGCTCATAAGGCCTGCAATATCCTTCTTTTCTAAGCTGCCTGTGCGGCAGTCAACTATCAAGGTGAAAAAGTTTTGCGACATTAGCGTTTCTAAGCTGCCTGTGCGGCAGTCAACAGGCAAAGATCATATTTTCGCCACTTCTTTTATTTCTAAGCTGCCTGTGCGGCAGTCAACGGCTGGCTTGATAAGTTGAATCGTGGCGAATTTTTCTAAGCTGCCTGTGCGGCAGTCAACTTGTGAAATCGCTTGAAGTCCATCGTCGGCTATTTCTAAGCTGCCTGTGCGGCAGTCAACGCGATTTTGATGCAGTTCAGATTGAATGTGATTTTCTAAGCTGCCTGTGCGGCAGTCAACGAACCACAAAGACAGGCTAAGAAGCAGCAGGATTTCTAAGCTGCCTGTGCGGCAGTCAACAAAATAAAAGCGGCGCAGGAGGCTAAACAGTCTTTCTAAGCTGCCTGTGCGGCAGTCAACGGTGCAGGCAAATCGTTATGGGTAATTATGCTTTTCTAAGCTGCCTGTGCGGCAGTCAACGTGATGTACTGTTACCAACCGCAGCACGTTCCTTTCTAAGCTGCCTGTGCGGCAGTCAACCTGTGACACCATAAACACCACTTGTACTATTATTTCTAAGCTGCCTGTGCGGCAGTCAACTATCACGAAAGCGGTACACTGGTTTTTGTACTTTTCTAAGCTGCCTGTGCGGCAGTCAACTGAATGTGATATACTGATAAGTGCTTAATTTTTTTCTAAGCTGCCTGTGCGGCAGTCAACAAAAAAACTAAAACTCCCAAAATAGGCATTTTTTTCTAAGCTGCCTGTGCGGCAGTCAACTTTGCCGCCGTTTTTGACTTGCTCGCGTTACTTTTCTAAGCTGCCTGTGCGGCAGTCAACATACACTAATGCGCCAACCTGTACCATGAAATATTTCTAAGCTGCCTGTGCGGCAGTCAACGACACATTCACAAACCGATTTCACATTACATCTTTTCTAAGCTGCCTGTGCGGCAGTCAACATAAAAATGAAGTCACTCACAGTCAAGATTGATTTCTAAGCTGCCTGTGCGGCAGTCAACGAAGTCGCAAAAGCTTACGAAAATGAAACCAATTTCTAAGCTGCCTGTGCGGCAGTCAACAATGACACTGAAAGCTGAGCATTGCTGTCTGTTTTCTAAGCTGCCTGTGCGGCAGTCAACTTCGCCTGGGTGATAGTTTCCCCTGAATTGGTTTTCTAAGCTGCCTGTGCGGCAGTCAACTTCCAGCGCTAGAGAGATAGACTGTATCGGTGTTTCTAAGCTGCCTGTGCGGCAGTCAACAATTAGATATTTTATCATCAAATGTCACACACTTTCTAAGCTGCCTGTGCGGCAGTCAACAAATGAGCGCACAAGCACTGCAAACAATAACATTTCTAAGCTGCCTGTGCGGCAGTCAACAATATAATGGAGTCGTCGGTTTGCGTGGTGGTTTTCTAAGCTGCCTGTGCGGCAGTCAACCCCCAGATGTTCTCATAACAGCGGGCGACGGATTTCTAAGCTGCCTGTGCGGCAGTCAACGATTAGGTCGAGCGTTCTTATATCAACCTCATTTTCTAAGCTGCCTGTGCGGCAGTCAACTTTTTTGTGAGGCTTAATATTTGGGGATAAATTTTCTAAGCTGCCTGTGCGGCAGTCAACTGAAATCCTATCACAAAATCCTTTTATAAAACAAAAAAATAAGTCCTTTTTACCCATTTTGACCAATGAAAAAATAGCCCACTTCAAACCATTGATTAATAAATGATTTATCAGTGGGCCTTTTTTATTGGTTAAAACAGGGGAACTGTACTGTGGGCACTGAGTCCATAGCTGCTAAAACCTGCTTCATGATCAGTTTGTTGAGTTTCTTCATGAGCAATCAGCAAGGGGTATTTTTTTCCGGAAGTGTGGCTTTTTATCATGACAAATGGCTTCTTAGCATGTTGTTCTTCGTGTTTCTCCATGATGGACAGGGCTTGTTCATAACTGATATTTGCCCGTTTGGCTTTGCGTCTGGCCAGACGGAGATTGTTGCTTTTTGGCTGGATGCGCTTAAAAAGCGCATGACCGCGAATGTTATCAGGTACGGCTCTGATCCGGGTGATATGAACATAGTCAGCCAACCGGGTCATTTTGGTTTGAATATTCAGCCGTTCTAAATCCATCGTCGTAGCGGCAAATAGACGTAGTTTGCTACCTAAATATTGTTTTTGAGCATTGTATTCCGGGAAAGCAACGCCTATGTTAATTTTGCCTTGATTATCCTTAGCTTCAACCAGAACCAGGTGGATTTGTTGATAGAGCTTTTCCCAAAGGAAATGAAGCGGTATTTCCACATCGGGTAACAGCGTCATGTCAATATAGGCTTTCATCACATCAGTCCTTTGTGCTTTCACCAAATACGCCACCACGCACCAGCACAGCCATGACATAGTGCGTGTCGTTTTTATCCTCCAGAGATTCGCCACGGGCAAAACGATCAAACAGGGTGAAAAAATCAGCCTTGGCCTTGGGCGTGCGGTAGGCTTTACCAAGATTGGTCACAGCGCCGTAAGGTTCAATGGCAATAGGGCCGGTATTGGCTTCAAGGTATTCGGGATACCAGGTATCAATGGTACGCAGGGCGTTACCAATTTTTTGTGAGTGCATTCCGGCTATATCGTTAATGCTGTAAAGTATTTTGCTTTTTTTGCCCTTGCTGCTGCCGCTGCTTTTATCCAGCACCAGTTCTTCACTGGGATAAACATCTTGCGCTTTGCCTATCTGAGCATAGGCATTGATTTCCAGCAGCAGAAAATCATCTGCTCCTGAGAGGGCTGCTGCTATTTTTTCAGCCAGCGTATCTATACTGGCATCATTGTGGTCAAAATTACGGATGCTGAATTTTGTGGCGTCAAATGTCCAGCTTTGTTCTTCGTCGCCGTTGAGCTTTTTAACCTGGACTTCAATATTTTCCGCGCCCACCCGGTTGCGCCATAAAAAACGCGCATTGGCAATATTCATGGCGTAGCGTTTTGCCAGTTCGTTAAAACCTTCTGTTTCAATGTAATTATTGGCAGCCTGGGTGTAGCTTTCGTTAAACGCCTGGTTGTTACAGGCTGAGGGTTGTTGAACACCACTGAGAATTTTAAGCGTGAACTGGAGTTTCAGCGTGTCCTGGTTTGGAGAGAGGGCGCAACTGTCAACGCGCTGGAGGTTGGCTTTTTCGACTTCAGCATTGAGTTTAAGGGGATCATTTTTTATGGCAGCTTTGGTGATGCGGTTGGAAATGGTGCCGCGCACAGATTTTTCCTGTAGCTTGAGCACTACCGCGCTGTCATGGCGCTGCTCCCAAGTGGTGCCGTACATAAAGCCGTCAGAGGGTACGAATTTTTTTTCAAAAGCGAGTACAGAGGCGATATTGTCTTTTTTAGCCATGATATTTTTTTCCTTTGTTTCAAAAATCTAGTGTGAGACGGAAGCAGTTTTTTGTGTGATTAGCGCAAAAAGAAGCTTACGTCGAACTTAGGTTAACTTGTTTATTTTGTTGGCAGAGATAAAGGTTTGTGTTTAAGTCGGTGTGATAGTGCCACAGCATCTGGTCAAGATCAGTGACACGGTAGGGCATAATAAATTCTCCTAAGGTGATGATGCTTTCTGCAAAGCGGTGTGGGGTTTCGGGATCACGTTGATTTTTAGCTTGACCCAGCTCGCTTATGCCATGAAAACCCGTAGCAATCGGTACAATCCAGCCTTTTTCCTTGCGCTCGCTGTGCCAGGTAATTTTTTCCTGTTCATCAACATGGCTGCGGTGGGTGACTTTGAGGTAGTCCAGCAGGGCATCAATGGCATCCTGACCTGTCGCCATTGCTTGTTGCATGAGGTCGCGGCGTTCAATGAGGCAGTGACCGGGCATGAGGCTGCGCATTAAGGCTTTGTGTTCAGCTTCATCGTCAATTTCTTGTAACTTGGCTTGGGCCGTTTTAAGTATATCGCCGCCAGCCAGTTTCATTTTTCCCCGCAATAGTTGAACGGTTGCATCCGTGAATTCATCTTCGTCAATGAAGCCCAGACCTTCACATTCCATAATGAGAGATACCGTTAAATGACAGCGGGCTTCTTCGATAAATGAGGGGCGTTTGCCGGTTTTATCCAGCGGATTGCCTGTGCCGATAATAGAATGCACATAATCTCCCGCGCCTTTGTAAGTTTGCAGGTTTATGTGATGACAAACCACTGCCATGCTTTTGAAGCGCAGGTTGGGATAGTCCATTTCTCTGAGTTGACGTTCCAGCGCATGAGTTGCGCCCAGCCAGGCAGTCATGGCAGGAAAGCCAATAGTATAGGGGCTGGAAAGGGCATTGGCATTCAATATTTCGATTTGGGGAATCAGCAGTATTTTTTTCATTGTAAGGCGTTCTCACAGTCATTGATAATGGCTTTGATATGCGGCAGTTGTTCATCACCAAGCCCCAGTTTTTTCTCCTCTATGATTTTGTCATAAGCGCGTATAAACCAGTTTGCCAGTTCCTGTTTTACGTTGTCCAGCCATTGCGTGTCTTCGCTTCGCACCGGGGCATGGTGTTCATCCAGCCAGATTTTTTGGTACTGGGGGAGTTGCTGGTAAGTTTCAGTTATTGACCAGCCCGGTTCCAGGCGGCGTATGAGCCAGGCATAATCAATGACCTGATAAATAATGCTGCGTATAAGCCAATCACGTTGCTGACGGGTATGGATATTGGGTTTGCCATGAACCAATAGCTGATGGAATTTTTGAAAATCTTCTTCATAGGGTTTCAGCCACAAGAATTTGCCAAAAAAATTGGTTTTGGGCGGCTGGGTTGTACGCGGGTTAAGCTCAGGTGGCATAGAAGGCAATAAATAGGCAATACCACCATTTTGGCTGTTAAGCACGCTGATATTCTGTTTATTTGAACCACCATAACCTATTGCACTGAGTCCATAAATATCCGCAAAGCCCTGCTCATGAGCATGGTTATCTTTACGTGATTTCCTTGCCACTTTGGCTTCATCGGAAAAGCGTATATTGTTAATCTGGTGTTTGAGTTTAAAGAGCAGACCGGAAGGGGAGAGTATGGAAAGCAGGTGATAGTCATCACCAGCAAGCGGAAAATACACTTGTTTGAGCTTGCCATCGGTGGTGGTGCAGGGGTGAGAGTCTTGCTTGATAGCTAACAACCCCTGCTCAATGTCACTGAAAGTGGCAGTGGAAATGCTGAATTGTTGTTTAATGGCAGCGGTTTTATTTTCCAGATGATTGAGAATAGTATTGCCGTCTGCCAGCTTCAGGCTGAGGAATTTATGCACATCCAAAGCCGCAGCATTACCAACAAATACATCTAAATTTACTTTAGCATTGCCTGTGCGCAAAAAACCATCGGCAGACTGCTGGGCATCACTGATAATGGAACTGGTTTTGGCATCGGGGTGACTGAATTTTCCCGGATGACTGGTTAAGGAGAGTTGTCTGGCACGTTTGGCGGCATCAGGCAGCCAGGTAGCCAGTGCGTATTTGTCTGTGGCTTCTTGTTCAATAAGGGCTTGTTCTGCTTCTGTTTTATTTTTAAGTCTGCTTTTAAGCCAGTTTGCTTTGCGTTCATTAAGAAAGTTTTGGATTACAGGATCTAACATTTGGCCTCCTTTTTTGAGGATAAAAAATATTATAGATTTTCAATATATTTTGTATTGATAATACCAAAATTAGGTACTATAAATGAAGCATAGATAGTAAAAAATATTTGTATTTATTCCTGCCAAACCCATTGCTCCTAATATTATATGGAAAGATATTGAGGCTTTATTTCGGACACTTGATGCATTTATATTGGTGAGAGAAAAATGAGGGGCATTCATGAAGAACGTAATGGACTTTAATGGGTATAAGGCCGTTATTCATTATGATCCTGAAATCGAAATGTTCAGAGGTGAATTTGTCAACCTTAATGGTGGCGCTGATTTTTATGCAGCAGATATTAAAGGCTTGCATCATGAGGGTCAGTTATCTCTTAATATGTTTTTGGATATGTGCAAAAAAGATGGCGTGGAACCTAAAAAATATTACTCCGGTAAGTTTAATGTGCGTTTAACGCCGGATTTACATGCCGATGTTGTGGTTGCGGCAAACGCAGCAGGAAAAAGCATCAATCAATGGTTGGTTGATTTTTTATCAAATGCCCTTAAACATTAAACACGAATCAAGCCCAGTTGGCTGGAATAGCTGAAAGCCATATCTCCCGGATCATTACCATAAGTAGGCAGGCTGATTTCTCCATAAATCAGCGCCACTTGTTTCAGCGCATCTTCCGCTTCTGCTTCCCGTATTCCGCTATAATTGCGTAACAGGGTTTCATAATCCCGTGTCAGCCATAAGCGTTGGCTTTCCTGCGTATTCAGTTCTTCGTGTTTGATATTGTATGAACATTCTTTAATCAGCGACTTGCCAAATGTGTCTTTTTCAGCAAATTTCCAGTCGTCATCAGCAGGCACCAAGTACATCAGTTGCTGCGGTTCACTTTTGCGAAATTGCACATAATATTGCGGAATTGCCGTCAGCCACCAATACCCCGTCAGCCAGCCCTGCATAGACTCCGGCCCTTGTTGCTCATAGTTGGTGAGGCATTGATGGATGGCAACATGTTCCAAATCTGCCAGATTATGCCGTGGGTTCAGCGTAGATGCTTTGTTGATGCGTGGCTTTGCATCCAGACATTGGCTGATAGCCCCGGCATTAATCAGTTGTTTCAGGTCGTGCGTGTCCAAAGGATTATTGTTTGATTCATAGCCGGGATGGCAAAAAACAGGTTTGCCTGTGTTTAATAAACCTTTGAGGTTGTATTGTAGCAGGGCAATGTTGGCAGTTTGAATGGGGGGTTCTGGTTCACGGTGACGCAATACCCGCCCTGCCAGTTGCACAAAAGAGCGATAAGAAGAAGGTTCAACCACGGCCCAGTCAAAGTCATGATCTCGCCCCACTTCTTCAACCGGCGTGGCAACCAGGATAAAAATAACCTGCGGCGCGGTGATGCTTTGTAAGTGCTGGCGAATGTGTTTTTGCTCGAAAGCAGCCTGACTGCCTTGTTGGCGCTTGAGCACGGCATCCAGATGTTTTTCCTGGGCATTACGCATAATAAGAATTTGCTGGCTGTGGTAAGCCATAGCACGAATTTCCACATCTTGCGGCCATTGGGCGTTGAGCAAATAGCGGGTTAGCGCAACGCAGGGGTTAATGTTGGCAATGCGAACCAGACCAAAACTGACACATTTTCCTGATTGTTCGTCCGTTTGATAGTGTTGCTGGTGCTTTTCTAAAATAGCAGTTTGAATTGTGGCATAAAATTGTTTACGGATGCTTTCTTCATCCTCATTATCCATTGAACAGGCAATAATATCCGCCTTGCGTTTCGGCGTTTGCTTTTCAAGTTCGCTGGTGCGTTTATCAATAAATTTTTGATGGTGTTTTTGGTAGTCGTTAAGGCCGTGATCGTCACCTGTGATTTGGATACTGTGAACCTGGGTGGTGAATTCATCCATCCAGGCGCAGCCAACGCTGGCATTGCGCTGGCGCATTTGGGCAAACAGCGCCCAGCCTGCCTGATAGGTGTTGTAATAACCTTCGGCAATGTCGGGGGGAATGGTTGCCGAAGAAATCATCACTTTGCGCCCTAACATACCTGCCAGGTGAATCAGGCGACCAATGGCAATCAGATCATTTCCATCAAAATCATCAATTTCATCAATCACCAGGTCTGAGGACATGAGGCGCAGTGTGGGCAGTATGTAACGCCCACCACGTTTACTTTCAGTTGCTGCCATGAGGTGATCAATGGTGCAACTGAGTACCGGGGCGAATAGAAATTTGCGGTCTTTTTCCCGCGTTAAAACCGTTTTGAGTTCAGTTTCAGGAATTTCAGTGTGAAAGTCGATTTCATTATCCAGCAGGTATTCTTCAGATTCTGAGCCAGTGGCGGTTTGGGCTTCTTCTGTTTGTTCTTGTTTATTTTTATTGTGCAAATCCATGACTGCGCGGGAACCAATCAAAACCGCCAGTTCATCATTGCCCAGTTTAATACGCTGGCGATATTCATCTCCGGTTTGCAGGGTCAGGGTGCGCAAACCCAAAGCCAAAATATAACGCAAACTTTCCCCATCAGCGGATAAGGTGCGCATAATCTTGGCATTGGCAAAGGTTTTTCCGGTTCCCGTGCTTGCCATATTGACAGCAAAAAAACCAAAATGGCTGCTAGTTTCAAGTTTATCCTGGCTGCTTTTCCAGTGTTTGATTTTACTCACAGCGGTGTCTTGCCAACAAAATCGACCTTGGCTTTTGCGCTTTAAGGCTTTGACATCATAAGCACGTTGCAGTTCTTTGTGTTCTCCTTCAAATGCGGGTAACAGGTGGGCATTGCGCAATGCTTGTCGGCTGACGCCTATGAGGTGCTCATCCAGTTTTTGTTTGAGTTTTTTGGTTTTTCTGTCACTGTTGGCATATAAGTCGAGTGTTGTTTGCCATTTGTTATCTGCCTCCTGAGATGAGTAGCAATGATCCCCCAACATCAATGCCAGACGTGTGTGATGTAACAATAAGCGCCAGGTGCCATCGTTAATACTTTGGCTTAATAAGGGCAGGCAGTCATGGAGTTTTTGCGCTTGCTTGCGTGCCGCTTTCAGCCAGATTTCCGAATCGCAAGGCAGACCTTGGGGATAATCAAAGCAGCGTTTAAGATCGTGTTTAAATGTATTTTTATCAAATTTATTTTCATAACCCCATTTCTGGGTGATGTTCTGAAATAAAAGTTCAGGCTCTGGTAAGGGAGTACCAGCATGAGATTTAAGGATGGGCAAACGATGATGCGATAGCAGCAACCAATTCAACAAGGTAGCCATTTGGGGAAGCTTATTTAAGGGTTTATTTTTATCTTGTTGTTTCTGGTGTTGTACAGAGACCTGTTTTTTCAGGGTCTCGGTTTCAATTTCTCCCTTTGCCAAGCGGCTTAGCCATTGCTCATCTGTTTCGCCATTCACATAAGCATTTAGGAATAAAGCTGAAATCCATTCATGACGTAGCGGATCAGCGATGATTTTTGAAGTTTTTAATTTGCTTTGAAAAAACTCGGAAGCCTTGCCCCAATCATGAAACAGTGCCGCCATCGCAGCAAGGCTTTTGATTAAAGGCAGGTAATGCCAGTCATTTTCCCATTGGGTATTCATAATGGTTTTGCGGGTGGTGTTCACAGGCACGATACCCTGACTGTTGAAACGCTCACGATTCCCGACTATCCAGATTAATTCACTGCGACTGCGGCTGCGAATCCAGTGACAAGCCACAGCGGTATTTTTGGAGGCAGTTTTGCGTAGCAGTTTTTTAACTGCTTGCAGGCCATCATTGGTAATAACAGTTTGCCAGGTGCGGTCGCCTATGCGGTTGGCAAAAGCATCCAGAACGCGGCGGGTTTTGTTGAGGGATTTTTTTTCGCATTGCGCAACAAATGTGACCATCATAATTGGCTGCCCTCATCACTGAGTTGTTTGAGGCTATCAAACATAAAGTCGAGTGCTTTATGCTGCGCAAAATTTTGCAGACATTGCTGGCGAAATTCCTGTTCAGTGGTTTGCTCCTGGGCGCAAATAAAAGCCCAGGGCAGAATCAGGCTGTCTTTGACCAGATCAGCCACATCAAAAACCAAAGCTCCACGGCGGGTTTTACCGTGTAACACGGCAAAACCGTGAGGGATACCCAAAACCCAGAGGGTGGTTGCTGCCAGTCCATAGGCAAGATAGTTACCGTGATTCAGGAAAATATTAGCTTCATCTGTCGCATTGTCCTGGTTGCGGACAAATTCCAGTTGGGTACGCTTGGCAGCAATTTTATAAAGTCTTTTGGTAAGCTGAGCTTCGGTTAAAAGTAAATGAGTGGTGTTGGGGCATTGTTCTATTTCTGTAGAAAACCGGCTTATTGCTTGTTGAATATCGGCATCGTCAGCATAAAATCCGGCGTTGTGAAGTGCTTTGTCTTTGCTCCAGACCCGTTGCAGGTATTCCAGGCGCAGTAGCTGAAATTTTTTGGCGACTTTAAGACGCTTGGTTTCGTCAAACCAGAAGGATAGCCAGTTTTGAACATATTCAGTGGGGCGGTATTCACTTTGCGGGGAAAGCCATTCAACTTCATTGCCAGCAATCAGCGGCGTGCCGCCGCCACCGCTAAAACCCAGCAAGACTCCGGCGGCAGCCATCATGCGCACGGCAGCCTGGGTGATAGAAGTACCAGTGCCAAGCAGAACAACGGTGGTATTGGCTATCGGGATATTCCAGTATTGCTTTTCCGTTTTGGCTTCGGTGAGATAGACAACACGCCCACTTTTGACCATGACGCGGCATTTTTCAATGTAATAAATATTGGCGCGTTTTGAGTGAAGTATTGCTTTGAGATCGGTTAAATATTCCATATATTTTCAACAAAAATAAAGAATACTAACACATTACTTCAATAGCCATATAAAACATCTGGATATTATCCATGTTTTATATGAATTTTAAGATTTTGTTAATCTGGCTAAAGCGGAAAATACTGAAACCCGGCCCAAAATAACGCGGGAAATCAGATCGGCGCTGACCACTGCCAGGGTACCGGGCAGGATGAGTTCGGTGCGCCCGGTCAGTTCCAGCAAGGCCGCCAGCGCGGCTAAAGGTGCTTGCAGGGTTGCGCCCATCATTGCCAGCATTCCCACTAAGGGGTAAATTGCAAAGTGTTCGCCACTGCCCAGCAGCGTACCCATGATAGCGCCTACAGTACCACCAATCAGTAAGGATGGCCCAATCACGCCGCCGGGCACGCGCAGACCTATGGCGCATCCGGTTGCCAGAAACTTGCAGGCCAGAATTGCCAATAAGCCGTATAACAGCAGTTCTCCTGATAAAATTCGACTTAGGCTGTCATAACCCACGCCCAGAATTTCCGGGGCCAGTTGCCCCAGCAAGCCGGTAATCAAGCCAGCCAAAGTAAAGGCGTACAGCGGCGACCAGTTACGGCTGTATTTATTGACAAATTCAACTAAAGCGATAAAGCCGCTGGCGAGCAAACCAATGACCAACGCTAATAATAATAAATAGCCCATTTCTGCAATGGGAAACGATATCAAAGCCGGTACGTTAAAGGCGGGAGCCGCGCCATAGAAAAAACGCCCCAATAATGCACCCAGCACCGCAGAGGCCATGATGGGTAAAAAGCGCAGGCTCTGGTAAGCCACTTCCAACACTTCAATGACAAAAATAATGCCTGCCAGCGGGGTGTTAAACGCTGCGGCAATTGCTGCGGCAACCCCGCAGGCAACCAGAATGCGCCCTTCCGCCTCTTCCATGCCTGCCAGATTAGCGACTTTGGCACCACTACCCGCGCCTAAGTGTACCCCCGGCCCTTCCCGGTCTACCGATTGCCCGCAGACAATTGCGAAAATACCGGCAAAAAATTGTAGCAGGGTATTTTTACCGGGAATAACAACCCGCCCTTTGGCGCGCATTCGCAGTAATACATGCAATATACCCACTTGCCGCATGGCAGGAGGAAGTTGATGAAAAACCAGACCCAGCAATAAACCGCCTGCGCTGGGCAGCGCAAAAATCAACCAACCCGGCAGGGATTCATAGCCACCAATTTGGTGTTCAGGTAATGCCGCAATTTGGATAAACTCAACCAGATAACGAAATAATAATACGCTGCCTGCCGCTAATAGGCTGACTATCAGGCTTAGCAGGGTAACACGTAAAATGAGAGGATGCGCGCACCACATTCAGGCAAGAAAATCATCAGAATCGGAGGTGGAGGGTTTGGAATCCTGGTTTTCTTCAGAAGGCTTTGCTGGCGGGGGTTCTGTACGCAGTTTCAGATCATGCCAGGTCACCATTACCACCGCATAAAAATAAGGCGTGGCAAGGCTGCTGCAAACAATACTGGTTAAGGTGACGGCAGTATGAAAACCCGTAGCAGGCCCGGATGCAGTATAAAACAGGCTGCCAACGATAGTCAGCGGGATCAGGTTGACCGCCAGCATTAACATTAAAGCCACGCCGAGCATGATAGAAACCCGCCACCAATAGCGCCAACTGCGTTGATGACTGACAAGCAAGGCATTTAAAATGGTACGATTTTCAAATAAAATTTCCTGCTGATAAAAAAACAGGCTGACCGAAAGAATAATACCGGGCAGAATAAATGCCATTAGTCCGAAAAAGATAATCACGGCATAGATAACCGCAGCAGCGAATACCGGTAGTAACTTTTGTAAGGCAAATCTCAGTATCTGCCCACGACTGAGCTGGCGCTGATACAGCACTGCGCCAATCTGGTAGAGCATGGCATTGGTCAGAAAAATCATGCCCAGCATAAATGGCCATAACAATATGCTCAGCGTTTCCAGCGCTGCCTGCATCTGGGTTTCATCAGTCACTTGTGCATCAGGTAAAAATAAGCTCAACAGTTGATTAAACAAGGCAATGGCAAAACTGAAAGGCAGTACGCTGGGCAGGCTGTGTTTAAATAAACGAAAAGCACTGTCCAGTAACTCTCCAGTATCCTGGGCTTGTTGCGGCGTTGTCCACAAGGGTTTCATGCTCAGCCATTCTCCCTCTCATCAAGCTGTTTCAACAGATGACAGATTAACATTTCTTCTTCCTCATCCAGACCCTCGGTTAAGCGTATCACATCGCGTTCCTGCGCCAGAATCTGTTCAATACTGCCCCCCAGATTCCAGCCATTTTTCTGTAAATCAGGCACAATATGACTGCTTAACTGCGTGCTGATTTCCTGGTTACCGTTCACCGCTTCAAGTACTAAACTGAAAAGTGGGGCAAATTCTGTTAATAATTGGCTGATTTCTTCATCGTTATTGCCTTGCGACGTGGAAGGGAGCATCTTATTTAACATCTGAAAAATACCCAGTGCATTGTCACGCTCTGCTTGCGGTAAATGTGATAAAGCCTGGTTGAGCGCTTTCTCATCAGCATCTTGTGAAATCAATTCTAATATTTCGGGTGGTAAATCACGTAATTTTGCCAACTGCGCCTGCATTTCAACAGTAAAACCAAACTCTCCAAGCTCACCTGGGGCTAAGCTTGCCGCCATTTCTGAAAAAAACAGGATTTTTTGTGCATCTGGAACTTGCGCCATGGCCTGTTCAAAGCCTGCCTCATCCCCTGAATTTAATAAACCTTGTGCTTCATCTGGAATGAATTTAGAAAATTGTTCCGTTTTATCCGCCATTTCCTTTAATTCATTCAAGGCATCAAGCTGTTGACGGGCAAGCTTTGCCTGTGCTTTTGGCATGTCTGCCAGAAGTTTGGTTACGGCCTCCTGCTCACCTGCAACAAAAAAAGCCATGAGATCATGGGTTAGGGCGGTAATTTCTTCCATCAGCATGGATAACCAGGCATGATTGGTATCATCAACAGACAAGCCCATTAACATTGCTAATTTTTGTTTATCCGGCAAGGCTTTCAGTGCCGTTAACAGCCCCGCGCTGTCTGTTGGCATTTCCGCCATGACGGCTTCGGGGATAACTTGTTTGATCTGTTCAATGTGTTCTGGCGTTAATTGCATTACATTTCCTTTATTTCCCATGCACAAGGTTAAAACCTTCGCCTTTCAGGCGAACAGATTTATCTCTAATGTTTAACGGTAAAACTTAAAATATGGGTTTTAGCCCTAACACCCCAAAGGGGTATTTTAATATAGCCTGGGGCAACGCCCCAGGGTAGAGAATGATACGTTTACGCCCTGAAAGGGCAGGTTAAAATGATTGCAATATTTTAATCTGCCCTTTCAGGGCGTGAATGGCACGGATGCAATTCCAGGGGCGTTGCCCCTGGCTATATTAATTCGCCCCGTTGGGGCTAAACAACAGGGCTTGTCCACCCTGTATCTCGGCTTTCAGCAGCCAAACGCTCTAACCCACCCGTCTTTTAGCGGGTGGTTGTTTAGTTTTTTGTGGCTGGGTTCATGGAATCACGCCAGTTTTGATCTTCCCGTTCAAATAAACGGCGGCTTTCTTCCGGCCCCCAACTGCCTGCGGGATAGGTCGGAATATAATCGCGTTCCATCGCCCAGACACGCAAAACCGGGTCAACCACTCGCCATGCGGCTTCCACTTCGTCATAACGTAAAAACAAGGATTGATCGCCTTTAATTACGTCCAGTAACAAGTCCTCATAGGCATCGGTCGCTGGTACATCACCTTCCCGCAAATTGGCATCTAATGTGGTTTGCCGGGTGTGCATTTCCATGCCGGGTTCTTTAACTGTCATTTCCAGCTTTAAATACGCGCAAGGCTGTATGCCCAGCAAAACCCAGTTTGGGCGCATTTTTTGTAATTGTGAGGTGCGAAAAAATTGTTTGGGTGGCGCTTTGAAACAAATAGAGACCACAGATTGATTTTCTGCCATGCGCTTGCCGGTGCGTAAATAAAACGGTACACCTGCCCAGCGCCAGTTATCAATATACAACTTCATGGCGGCGTAAGTTTCGGTGACGCTGCACGGCGGTACATTATCCTCGTCCAGATAAGCTTTGGTTTTTTCCCCCTGAATCCTGCCGCTGGTATATTGCGCGCGGTAAGTCTGGGCATGTACCGCATCAGAGGGAATGCTGCGAATGGATTGTAAAACCTTAACTTTTTCATTGCGCAAGGCCTCTGCTTCCATTGAGGCAGGCGGCTCCATCGCCACCAGGGTCAATAATTGCAGCAAATGGCTTTGAATCATATCGCGCATCGCGCCCGCGCCATCGTAATAATCCGCGCGTGAGCCGACCCCCAGATTTTCTGAGTGGGTAATCTGCACATGGTCGATATAATTACGGTTCCATAAAGGCTCCAGCATCACATTGGCAAATCGAAACACCTGTACATTACGCACTGTGCCCTTGCCTAAATAATGATCAATACGGAAAATCTGCTCTTCACGCAAATAACGCATTAAACGCTGTTGCAAGGCATGGGCACTTTCCAAATCATAACCAAACGGTTTCTCAATAATGACGCGCCGCCAGCCGTGAGTTTCATCCAATAATTGATGCGTGCTGAGGTTTTCAACCACAGTGCCAAAATCGGCGGGGCGAATAGCCATATAAAAAGCAACATTGCCGGGGTATTCGCTATGGCTGGCAAATAACGCAGCGAGTGCCGGATACATGTCCGCTACGCTGAGATCGCCCTGAAAATAGGATAAACGTGCCTGAAACCGTGCAAAAACAGCCTCATCCAAACCATTTCTGGCCTTGGCACGGATCATGGCCCTGGCTTCCTGGTGAAGTTTTTCAAGCGTCCAGGCACGTCGCCCACTGGCAATAATTTTAGTGCCTTCCGGCAATAAACCCGCAACTTCCAGATGATACAAGGCAGGCATCAATTTTATTTTGGAAAGATTACCCGTTGCGCCGAAAATGACATAAGTACAAGGTTCCATTGCCCCCCCTAAAAAACACTACTTGGGGCAGTATTTTTTTAGATTTAAATTTTACCGTTTACATTGAAATCAATCAGTATTTGTAATAATTCATCGCAAATCAAAACACTTTCCCGGTATCCGTTGCAATCTATATCAAAATTATATCGATATTCTTCAGCGCATACGGTGATTACTAATAAATCACTGCGGTATTTAGATTTATTGACTTTAAAATTAGTCAACGCAATGACTTCTTCCAATAATTTATTTAATTGATGCGATTTAGAATAAGAACCAAACTCACTTTTGGTTTCTAAAATAGATTTGAATAAACATTCAAACATTTGTTGGTAATGGAAGCAATGGATTGAGCAATCTTCAATATTACTGTTATTTAATAGATCAATTGCCACAGCATGTTCCCATGCTTTACCGCTAAGGTTCTTGTGATTTTCAAATTCGTATAAAATTTTGCTATAAATCATAATTATGACTCTTTACCAGGAGGCAGTTTGCAAATTTAATCCATTAAATAAGCTAATGTCTCTGACCCGTTGTGGTTTTAAGGGATAAACCCAGTCTGAACTGAAAACCGTAGCTTTTGTCATTCCCATGCAGACGGGAATACAGCCCTTGTGAATAATGGCTAGGAGCCTGTCCAAGAACACAAGACCTACTGCGGAAAAGCTGGATTTGGTCAGATTTCTCCCTTATTTTCGTTAAATATACCCAATATTCGCCTCAAATAATGAAAAAATCTGCCTCAAACCAGCTTTCCCTCGCTACAGCCTCTGTTCTCGGACAGCCTCCTAGATACCTGCCTGCACAGGTATGACATTAAGATAATGTTTCAAAGTGGATAGGGTTTAACAATTGTTCAAGGGTATCCCTTAAAACCACACTGGCATAGGCGTAGCAAATTTTATAGCGGTAATTCAGAATGCCCCATCAAATACTCATCTACGGCCCGCGCAGCCTGACGACCCTCGCGAATGGCCCATACCACCAGAGACTGTCCCCGGCGCATATCGCCTGCCGTAAACACCTTATCCACCGAAGTGGCATAACAACCCACGCCGTCAGTGCTGGCTTTCACATTGTTCCGGCCATCCAGGTCTACATTTAATGCTTCCAGCATACCGGCTTTAACCGGGTTAACAAAACCCATTGCCAGCAATACCAAATCGGCCTTCAGGGTAAATTCGCTGCCAGGAATTTCCTGCATTTGCATACGCCCGTCAGCGGCTTTAGTCCATTCCACGCGCACCAGATTAATTTCCTTAATCTGACCATTTTCACCGCAAAAAGACTGGGTCGCAACGCTCCAGTCGCGCTCACAACCTTCTTCCTGGGAAGTCGAGGTGCGCATTTTGAGCGGCCAATCAGGCCAGGTCAGCCCTTTGTCTTCGGACTCGGGGGGTTTAGGCATAATTTCCAATTGCGTAATGGCTGCCGCGCCCTGGCGCTTGGAAGTACCAATACAATCTGAACCAGTATCACCACCACCAATCACGATAATATTTTTATCGTTTGCCAACAGTGACTCTACTTCAGGGATTTCATCACCTGCCACCCGTTTATTCTGCTGCCGCAGGAAATCCATCGCAAAATGCACACCGGCTAATTCACGACCGGGTACGGGCAAATCACGCGGGTCTTCAGAACCACCGGTCAGCACTAAGGCATCATATTGATCCAATAAATTTTGCACCGGTAGTTCATCGCTGCCAACACAGCAGTTGGGACGAAAACGCACCCCTTCAGCCTGCATTTGCGCAATGCGCCGGTCAATAGTGGATTTATCCAGCTTAAAGTCCGGTATGCCATAACGCAGCAAACCGCCAATACGATCCTGTTTTTCATAAACCGTTACTTCATGCCCTGCACGCGCCAGTTGCTGAGCGCAAGCCATGCCAGCAGGGCCGGAACCTACAACTGCAACCGTTTTCCCGGTGCGATGCAGTGGAATTTGTGGTGTAACCCAACCTTCCTTCCAGGCATGTTCAATGGTGCTATATTCGATGGTTTTAATGGTGACAGGTTGTTCAGTCAAGTTCAGCGTACAGGCCGCTTCACACGGTGCCGGACAAATGCGACCGGTGAACTCAGGGAAGTTATTGGTGGAATGTAATACATTAATGGCTTCCTGCCATTTATCCTGAGATACCAGATCATTCCAATCAGGAATAATATTATTAACCGGGCAGCCCTGATGACAATACGGGATCCCACAATCCATGCAGCGCGCGCCTTGCTTACGGACTTCAGACTCTTCCAGTGGAATCGCAAACTCATGATAATGCTGAATACGATCAGCGACCAGTGTATAACTACGATCCTGGCGTGCAATTTCCATAAAGCCAGTGGGTTTACCCATAGCATTACCTCTTTATATAAATAATCGACATTACGTCATGCAAAATTTATCTATCTTATCATTAAAAGCTTAGGCTTAAAAGGTATAGATTATTCACTGAATACTTGCAATAAAAAGGTTTTTAGTCCTATAATTGAAACCGCAGCGTGATGCTGTTTTTTTCTATTAAATACAATCTCTTAAGGAGACTATAGTGAAATATTTCAAACATCTTTTAGTAACATTATTTATCACTGCTTTTTACTTTTCACCTGCTTTTGCAGATTCTCAAAAAATTGACATTAACGCAGCCAATGTCACCTTATTATCAACCCTGGCTGGCATTGGTGAGAAAAAGGCACAGGCCATTGTGGATTACCGCAGCAAAAATGGCCCGTTTAAATCCATTAACGGCCTGGAACAAGTCAATGGCATTGGCCCAAAAACCATAGAAAAAAACAAAAGTTTGATTATGGTTAAAATAATGGCTTCCCAATCAAATCAAGTGACAACACCACAAGCACCTGTCACGCCAGCAGTCACTGAAACAGCAGTCGCCGCACCCACACCAGACAGTAATGAAAAAGCCAATAAGCACTAAACAACCACCCGCTAAAAGACGGGTGGGTTAGAGCATTTGGCGGCTGAAAGCCGAGATACAGGGCGGACAAGCCCTGTTGTTTAGCCCCAACGGGGCGCATTAATATAGCCAAGGGCAACGCCCCACTACCATTAACTTAAAGAGCCCAATCCTCGGATTGGGAGTCTAAAAAGCACACCCAAGCCAAGGCTTGACCTCCTTTAAACTTTTGTGCCAGTATTAAGGAGTGAGAATTTTATAACTTCAGCAACTTGGCTGGTCTTTTCCTCCATTTTCTGCGTTGTGAAAACAGTTACATAGCTTGCTATGCGCCTGTTTTCACGCCTTGAAAATGAATAAAAATCCTGCGCCCAGTTTCTGCATTTATTTCATCCTCACTCCTAAGTTTAGACTTTTGGTTAAAAATTATTGCTTTATTCTCATTGGGTGAGCAAGTATATCCCTGAAAGGGATAAACATACTAGCCTGGGGCAGCGCCCCAGGCAGGTTATTTTGTTGAATTAGAGCCCTTTCAGGGCTCTGGTATCATCACATTACAAACCCAGGGCGTTGCCCTGGGCTAGTATGTTTTGCCCCTTTGGGGCTTGAATACTTTCTTAAGTTAATGGCAGTGGGGCGTTGCCCCAGGCTATATTAAAATACCCCTTTGGGGTGTTAGCGCTAAAACCCATATTTTAAGTTTTACCGTTAAACATTAGAGATAAATCTGTTCGCCTGAAAGGCGAAGGTTTTAACCTTGTGCATGGAAAATAAAAATCCTGCGCCCAGTTTCTGCATTTATTTCATCCTCACTCCTTAGCGGACTGGGGTTTGGTCATGAATGGCGAAGAACCCTTTAATTATTGTCCGCCCAAAATCACTGATTACGCATACTCTCACGCTTTTTACGATTAAGCACCTTATACGCCTGAACAATTTCTTTTTGTATACCTGTCCCAAGTCTAACGGCTGCTAAATGTGCCGCTCTGTCTTACTCAAAACCTGATAACGGGCGAATAAAAAACTCAGGCGCTCGGCATCGGTTTTGAATTTCTCCTTGCGATAACAACGCTCCACTGCGGCATCGAGTTTTTGATGGGCTTTGCGCAGGTCGGCGGGCATGGTTAGTGGGTCGTAGAGGTCAGCCAGGGTGTTGCCTTCACCGCTGACAAAACGTCCAGCGAGGCTGATATAGCGGTCTACGCTATCGAGCAGACTTTCATCATCTGCGCCACCCTGATATTTAGCGCGGACTTTTAATACAGTTTCGGCGGCGCTTTCCACGGTTTGTTTTGCCTTCTTCCAGTTGCCAGCGCAGGTTTCTGAATCGGGCCAGGGGTAGTTGTTGTAGACCAGTTTGATGGAATATTGGTAACGGCTTTCCAAACGTCCTGCTGTTGTACGCATCCATATCATATGCAGTTTGGAAGATAAAATTCCAAAACTATAAAAACTGGC
Source organism: Candidatus Venteria ishoeyi (assembly GCF_030378065.1). Classification (GTDB taxonomy): domain Bacteria; phylum Pseudomonadota; class Gammaproteobacteria; order Beggiatoales; family Beggiatoaceae; genus Venteria; species Venteria ishoeyi. The sequence goes on from NZ_JAUCGJ010000046.1 coordinate 26,149, forward strand.
ATTTGGTACCATTGAAATCGTATTGTTCACTATCACATCAGCAGACATATAACCAATGGGTATGTACTCTCGGCGTTCGGAAGAAACCTTTGGTACGACAAGATATGAGGTATCTGGTTGTCTGTTTTCAGAAAATAAAGTCGGATAATTTGCCCACTCAACAGTACGTGCCTTGCTACTTTTTAACCTGAATTCCTTAACGTCTTTAATTCTTTCTATGATAGGTGGGATTTTCTTTATACTTTCGGGGGATACGCCATCTAACCATAAACACCAGCGCTGATTGCCCTTGATAAAGTCACCACCGCTAATAAAAGGACGAATCAATGACTCAGCATCAGGATAACTTCTTAATAACTCAGATTTTTCAGCATCAGTTAATATTAAATGTCCACTATCTGTTGCCTCACTGCCCTTAATCATTCTATCTACATGACATAAGGGTGATGTTATTGATTCAACTATAGTGTTTGGTGCATCTACCAAATATGGGTTAATATTTTCTGCTGTAGTTTCTTCTGGATCGCCTTTGATGTCAGAATAATCAAATAGTCGTTTATGACTTTGTTCTGCTGTAACACTAAAACCTATAATCACAACATGTACTGCTGCTTTACTACGTGCCTCAGACTGCCAAGCGAAGGTTCGGTGAGCAAAGTCTATCTGAATCTGCATGTTCAGCAATACTTTCCATAGAGGAGCAACTTGTTCTCCCTGTGTAATAGAGTTAGTAGATACAAATGCAGCTTTCATTTTGGTGTTCTGAATAAACCGAGCAGTTTTTACATACCAGGCAGTAACATAATCAAGAACACCTATTTTCTTAATACCGGAGAAAATGTCAGTCATATCTTTTTTCTGATTGGCTGATTGTTCTTTTTTCCCCACAAACGGCGGATTCCCCAACACATAATCTACCCGCTTCGCCGATACCACAGACTCCCAATCCAGCGCCAAAGCATTGCCCTGCACAATATGCGCAGCAGTTTTCAGCGGCAGTAAATCCGGTTCACGCCCAAACTGACGGGCAAATTCCCGGTTCATCTGATGCTGGGTCAGCCACATGGCAACCTCAGCAATCCGAGCGGGCCATTCATCAATTTCAATGCCATGAAAATGCACCAGACTGATGAGTGGCTCTATCCCTAAATCCAGGTGAGATTCCACGCTGTCGCCGTGCTGTTCGCGCAGCACCTGCAATTCCAGACGGCGGATTTCACGGTAGGTGACAATCAAAAAATTACCACAGCCACAGGCAGGATCAAAAAAACACAATTTAGACAATCGCTGCTGAAAATCAATTAACTGCTTCTGCTTGCCGCGTCGCAGATTTTTGATGCGTTTGAAATCCGCTTGCAGCGCATCCAGAAACAGCGGGCCGATAAGGCGCAGGATATTGGTTTCCGAGGTGTAATGCGCACCCAGAGCGCGGCGTTCTTTTTTATCCATCACCCCCTGAAACAAAGAACCAAAAATTGCCGGGGAAATGCTGCCCCAGTCAAACCAGGCGCAATCAATCAGCAAGTCACGCATTGCAGCACTGAAAGAAGGCAAATCAAGCCGTTCCCTGAATAAGTGACCATTGACATAAGGAAAGGCATTGAGTTCTTCTGAAAGGTGTTTATTGCGCTGTGATTCCGGGGTGTCAAATACCTGAAACAGTTTCCCCAGGTGCATGTCCGTATCCGCGCCATCCTCGCTGGTACGCTGCAACAAATAACTGACAAACTGATGACGGCTGAAAATACCGGTATCTTCCGCAAACAGACAAAACAGGATACGCACCAGAAAAATCTCCAGCTCATGCCCCTGATAACCGCTGTCACGCAGGGCATCGTGCAAGCTTCCAAGCTTTTCACCCGCCTGAACATTAAGTTCAATTTCTGCCTGCTTTAAGCGGTCGTCATCTTCATAACCGGCAACGAAGTCAAACAAGTGAACCTGATCCGGCAACTGCTCCAGGGCAAAAGTGTAATTGCTGCGGTCATCAAGATCATGCAAGGCAAAATGGGCAAAATCGGACACCAGTACATAACGCGGCAGTTCTTCATCTTTTAGTCCAGGGAAATAACCCAGCGCCTGATTATAAGCTTTATCCAGGTCTTTACCGGTGGACTTATGTTCAATCAGCAGCTTGCCTTTCCACAACAAATCGATAAAACCCTGTCCGCCACCGGCTTTTTTGACGGGTTCTTCAAAACTGGCAACCCGCCGCCGGGTGACACCGAAAATATTAAAAAAAGCCTCCCAAAAGGATTTGGCTTCTGCGTGTTCGCGGGTTTCACCGTGCCATTCTTTGACAAAGGCGTGGGCGCGGTTGCGGATTTCCTTACGACTTAGCGTGGGCATTATATGGCTTTCCCTTTTATTTGCTTGGGCGGGCACTGCGGATAAAATGCTTAATATTATCAAATATTGACATGAAGAATTCATTCAATTAGTGTACATTCAGATAAAGGCACAACAAAATATTGCCAATATACTGGTCATACAAAAAATATCGGAACCTAACCATTTGTATCCGTTCACTTCCTTTGGGAACGCTGGCATTCTGCCAGCCCTGGGGCGGGTGGCTTTCAGCCGCCCGTGCCGACTGGAAGTCGGTGCTCCCAGAGGGAAAATGAATTGGGGAATGTCTATATGGAGAGTACTGTTCAAGCTCACACGATAATATCACAAAAATCCCTTCTCTTGCGCTTCCTTATCGCCACGTTGGTGCCAGTGATCCTTCTCTGCGTTTCCATCTCGGTTGGCATACTAAATTTACACAAGCAGTACCTCCTTACCCAGAAGGAAATTCACGGGACTCACATAGTACATTCTCTCTTTGATGCGCGGCTTGATCTCCAAAGAATCCGGGGAATTTCACGTATTATTTCGTCGAATGAAACATCAAATTTTGATAGACAGCGGCATGAGATCATGGCTGAATTTGAGCGTCATTTCAACACGCCTCAATGGCAGACACTGAGCCGTGAGTTTGCTATCGAAAAAGACGTGGTGACGATTCTTCAGAAGGTACGACGTCTTTATAATACGAGCACTGGCACAGTGAGTGATAGTGAAATATTCGAGAGATACACTGCTATGATTGAACACTTCAACAGTATCATCCTCATGGTAGCTGATCGTTCTCATTTGATTCTTGATTCAGAGCTTGAGACATATTACCTGATGGAGATAGCGGTCAAACAGATACCGGATCTTTGTGAGGCGTTTGCCATCATACGCGGCCTCGGTGGTGGTATGATCGCACAGGGGAACGGTGAGGAAAAGGAGAAGGAACTCCTGCAAGAAAAAATATCAATCGTCCATAACCAGTTACAAAAATTTGAGCGAACAACGGCAATTATCCGCAAGGCGGCCCCTGAAACAGAATCTTTTTTAATAAATGACCAGAGTACATTGAATTCAATTGGAGTGTCATTTTTACAAACATGTCGTTCACTGACGGAAGCCACATATAGCCTGTCAGCCGATCACTTTTTTCAGCATGGCTCTGATGTCATTATGCTGCTGGCAGAAACTTTTCATCTCACCATAGAGAGGCTGGAAACCCGTCTGAATCAACGGCTCACGAAGTATTTGCAACTGATAATATTCACGCTCGTGGTGTCAGGTATCACTATGATGGTCATAGGCTATTTCTCACTGTCCTTTTATCGACTCCAACGGGACACAGATCGGGAGCTGGAACGAATGTCACTGACCGATCCTCTTACCTCTATCCCCAACAGGCGATATCTGAATATGGTGTTCGACAGTGAACTGCAACGTGCGCGCCGTAACGGTAAAGGCATAGCCTTCGGTCTTTTGGATGTTGATTTTTTCAAACGATTCAACGATACCTATGGACACCATGAAGGAGATTTAGCCTTGCAGCAGGTTGCAGGAGCATTGAAACGTTCATTGCAAAGAGCCGAGGATTTTTATTTTCGGTTTGGAGGAGAGGAGTTTTGTATTTTATCTCGCGCAGCATCTTTGACAGAAGCAAAAAATATTGGTGAGCGTATACGTGCAACTATCGAGCAGTGTAACATTGAACATCGCGAAAATACTGTCAGCCCTGTCGTTACGGTTTCCCTGGGCATTGTATTTGTGCCCAATGTGACTACTGAAAATCTTGACGGGATGATTAAACAGGCGGATGAACGTCTGTATGAAGCCAAGAACAAGGGACGAAATCAATGTATTGCTGTGACCCTAAACTCGTGAGATAGATATTTTTTATACCCCATTAAGACAACTTTAACAGAAGACACTTAAGGATGTTGAACCTATCAAAATACCAAATTATAGAGCAACTCTATGAGGGTATTAACTCGCTTGTTTACCGTGCTATTAGAAAACAAGACAAGTATCCTGTCATCCTTAAAATACTCAAGCAGGATTACCCGGACCCTGCTGCACTAAGCCGCTATAAACAGGAATATAAGGTTATTCACAACCTTAATGTAGAGGGCGCGATAAAAGCCTATGCTATTGAAAAATATAAAAATACATTATTTATTGCATTAGAGGATATCGGTGGTCTATCCTTAAAACGGTTAGCCGGAAACCATCCCGTGTCAATAAAGGATTTTTTATCTGTTGCTATAAAAATAGCTGACAGCTTAGGTCATCTTCATGCCGCTAATATTATCCATAAAGATATTAATCCCAGTAATATTGTACTGAATCCTAAAACAGGGGAATTAAAAATTATTGATTTTGGGATTTCAAGTTACCTGTTAAGAGAAATTCCAAATCTTAAAAATCCAGATAAATTAGAAGCCACCTTAGCCTATTGCTCTCCAGAACAAAGTGGGCGTATTAATCGCAGCCTGGACTATCGTTCTGATTTGTATTCTCTGGGAATTACTTTTTATGAACTCGTTACGGGTAAACTTCCTTTTTTAACTACGGACTCTATGGGATTGCTGCATTGCCATATAGCCAAAAAAATTCCCCCTGTCTCTAATATCAATTCTGATATTCCCCAGATTATTTCTGAAATCATAACAAAACTACTGGAAAAAAATGCAGAAGATAGATACCAATCGGCTTTTGGGGTTAAGTCTGATTTGGAAAACTGCCAGTTTCAGTTAAATAATTATTCCCATATAGAACCGTTTTCTCTCGCCAGTCATGATTTTTCGGTTAAGTTACAAATACCACAAAAACTTTATGGACGTGATAAGGAAGCAAAAATATTATTAGATACATTTGAACGTGCCTGCCTGGGAACAACGGAAATAATACTTGTTACAGGCTATTCCGGGGTGGGTAAAACTGCTTTAGTACATGAAATTCATAAACCCATGACAGAAAAGCGGGGATACTTTGCTGCGGGTAAATTTGATCAATTTCAGAAAAATATTCCTTATTCTGCTATCACCCAGGCATTTAATGAGTTTTGCCGTTATTTATTAATGGAAAACACCCAAATTCTGCTGGATTTAAAGGTCAAAATATTGGAGGCATTGGGTAATAATGGGCAAGTTATTATTGATGTTATTCCAGATTTAGAACTAATTATTGGCCCACAACCGGCAGTTGCCAAGGTTTCCCCTGCTGAGGCAAAAAATCATTTTAAACTGATTTTTCTTAATTTCATTAAAAGCCTGTGCCATAAGCAACAGCCTTTTATTTTATTTATTGATGACTTGCAATGGGTTGATTCCGCCTCACTGGGATTACTTAAAAGCATTATGCTTGACAATGAGCTTCAGTATCTACTTATTATTGGCGCTTATCGTGATAATGAAGTTAATGCAAATCACCCATTAATAATAAACCTGAATGAACTTCAACAAGATAATATTATTATTAATTATATTAAGTTGGATAATTTAAAAAAAACTGATATTAATAACTTATTACAAGACAGCCTCAAGTGTGACTTAATGCAAAGTCATGAACTTACTAATTTAATCTATCAAAAAACACAAGGTAATGCTTTTTTTACCCATCAATTTCTATATACATTGTATACAGAAAAACTATTATATTTTGATTATAAACAACATCAATGGCAGTGGAATGTTGAACAGATAGCTTCACAAAACATAACAGCTAATGTCGTTGATCTGATGGCAAATAAAATTAAAAAGCTTGCAGATAAGGTATCGACACTATTACAACTGGCAGCATGCATTGGCAATCAGTTTGATTTATCAATGTTAGCCATTATTTCTGAGAAAAATCAAACCAAAACCTTATCTACATTACGTCCAGCCATTATAGAAGGATTGATTCAGCCTTTAGATGAGAACTACAGATTTTTTGATGGCACTAAAAAAACACAATTTAAGTTCTTGCATGACAGGGTACAGCAAGCCGCCTACATATTGATTGATAAGAATCAAAAACAGCTTGTACACTTAAAGATAGGTCGTTTACTCCTGGCTAATATCTCACAAACTGAAGTAGAAGAATATATTTTTGATATTGTCAATCAACTCAATAAAGGTCAACAATTAATTGATAACACTAAGGAAAAACAAAATCTGGCTGAATTAAACTTTAAGGCTGGAAAAAAAGCAAAATTATCTGTTGCTTATGAACCAGCTTTACATTATTTGTTAGCTGCAACAGAACTATTGCCATTACAGGCATGGGAAAAGGATTATAGATTTTCATTTGATCTTAATATGACCATTGCTGAATGCTACTATTTACTTGGAAATACAGAAAAAACCAACTTAATGATTGCAAGCTTGCTGGATAAATCAAGCACGGCCACCGATACAGTGAAAGTTCATATCCTCAATGCACTTAAACTTCATAATGAAGGTGATTTTCCTACGGCACTGGAAGCTGATATTACTGCATTAAAACTACTTGGTGTTGAGATACCTGTTAAAGAGAAAGAATTAGAAAACCAATTAACTTTAAAAATAAATAAACTAAAAATTCTGCTGCAAACAGTTAAGGCAACTGACTGGGCTGATTTACCCTTAATGGAAAATGTGAAAATTAAGCTAATCATGCAAATCCTGGATGGTGCCAGCACTATGGCCTATGATATTGGAAATAAAAAAATACATGAATTCCTGGTGTTGAATATGCTGGAATTAACCATCCGTTTCGGTAATACGGATGAGTCGGCTCAAGGTGTTATCTATTATGCCATGCTACATATTAGTAAATATGAAAACTATGAACAAGGTTTTTTATTTGATAAGAGAGCTAAGGAATTAATCAGTCGATTTAATAATAAATCAATTGAAGCACAAATTAATTATTGGCATGGAGGTCTGTTTAACCATTGGGTAAATCCACTCAAAACCAATGTTGATGTATATAAACTGACTTACCAGCTCTCAATTGAGTCTGGAAATGTAGTATATGCTCCATTTTCATTAACCATGCTCAATTATTCAAGATTAAGTTCAGGTGAAAATCTATCTGATGTTAAGCAAGAAATAAATAAGGCAATAATTCAGGTTGAAAAGCTAAAAAATAAATTTGTAACTGGCTTACTTAATATTGCCCTACGCTTTATAGATACACTAACTACAAGTGAGAAAACAACTAATATAGAAACTTTTTTTAATAAAAAAATAATTCAAGATAAGTATTTAGATAATATTGTTTATAAATTCTGGTATATTTTCTGGAAGTGTCAAGTGCTTTATCACCTTGATGAGTTTGATGTCGCTTTCAAACAATTAGAAAAGCATATAGCACTTGCAACGACTGCTTTTACCGGTTTATTTCCAGCTCCTATCTATATCCATTATTACTTATTAAGTTTAACCGCTATTTATCCTTCTCTATCTACGCTTGATAAAAAATCAGCTTTAGAAAAAATCAATAGTTTTCAGCAACAGTTTAAATTTTGGTCTAAAAACTGTCCTGAGAATTTTTTGCACCAATATTTGTTAGTTGAAGCAGAAAAATCTCGTATTACTGGTGATGAAATGGAAGCTGTTATATTGTATGACAAGGCTATTCAAGCAGCCAGAGAAGGCGCTATGATTCAATATGAGGCATTAGCTAATGAGTTGGTTGCAAAATTTTGGTTAACTAAAAATAAACCAGATTTTGCACAACTGCATCTGAAAAAGGCACATTATCTCTACAGTATTTGGGGTGCAGCAGCCAAGGTACTTAAGTTAGAAAAAGAGTATCCTAAACTACTCATTACTAAAACCAGTTTAAGCTCCAATAACAGTATGATAAAAACAGTTATGAGTTCAACTGAGATTCAAAGAGGCAACTCAGCCCAGTTAGATTTTTCCAGCCTGATAAAAGCCTCTCAAATGCTATCAGAAGAAATTATTTTAAGAAAGCTGCTGGCTAATATGATGAATATTGTTATTGAAAATGCAGGCGCTGAAAAAGGCTTATTATTATTACCCAAAAAAAATAGCTGGTTTATTGAGGCTGAAAAGTATATTGATAGCAATGAGGTTACTGTTTTACAATCTCTTGCAGTTAAAGACAGTGGAAAAGTTCCTGAAAGCCTGCTTTATTACGTTATCCGTACCCGGGAAAGCGTGGTTTTAGCCAATGCTGCTCAACAAGGTAATTTTATGCAAGATGCGTATGTTATTAAATATAAATCTAAATCTATACTGGTCTTAGCACTGAATAGTCAAAGTAAACTTACGGGTATTTTATATTTAGAAAACAATTTAATTGAGGGTGCCTTTACCCCGGAACGATTAGAAGTATTAAGTCTGCTTGCCTCACAAATCACTATTTCAATTGAAAATTCATTGCTATACAGTCATTTGAAAGAACAAAAAGATATTCTTGATTATAAATCACATTATGATGATCTTACCGGTCTTCCTAACCGTGAATTTTTTTTGGATCGTCTTTCTCAGTCTGTTAAGTCTGCACAACGAACAGGCAAAACTGTTGCCGTTATTTTTATTGATTTGGATAGATTTAAGGAAATTAATGATTCATTTGGTTATCAGTTCGGTGACTCTGTACTTAAAATTGTAAGCGCCAGACTACAGCAGAGTATACGTAAAACAGATACTGTATCACATCTGGGTGGAGATGAATTTACGCTCATCCTAGATAGCTTGCATAGTAGTAATGAAGTGGTTGATATCATCCAGCATATGATTGAAGCTATGAATAAACCCATTAGAATAAATGGAAATTTGCTTTATTTAACCTTGAGCATAGGGATCAGCCTCTACCCCGATGACGGCAAAGAGCCAAATATTTTACTTAAAAATGCAGATGCTGCCATGTATAAGGCTAAAGATGAGGGGCGTAATACTTACCGGTTTTATACTCAAGAAATGACCAATAAAGCCCTGGAGCGTATTGTATTGGAAACCAGTCTGCATCAGGCACTGGATAATGAGGAGTTTACAGTCTACTACCAGCCACAGGTTGACGGTGAAAATGGCTTACTTTTAGGTATGGAAGCCCTGATAAGGTGGCAACATAAAATCATGGGCATGGTTTCACCGGACAAATTTATTCCTCTGGCTGAAGAAACCGGGTTGATTATTCCTCTTGATCAATGGACGATGCGAACTGCCATGAAACAAATAGTTAACTGGTATGCTCAGGGTCTAAATCCAGGTGTACTGGCGCTTAATCTGGCAATAAAACAACTCCAGCACAAAGATTTTATCACTATGCTCTCCACGATGTTAACAGAAACAGGATGCAAGCCGGAATGGATTGGGCTGGAAGTTACCGAAGGTCAAATTATGCTCAATCCAGAGAAAGCTATCACTATACTCGATAAGATAAGCAATATGGGTATAGAACTTTCAGTTGATGATTTTGGAACGGGCTATTCTTCATTATCTTATTTGAAAAAACTTCCAATAGACAAGTTAAAAATTGATCAATCCTTTGTAAGACATTTACCTGATGATGAAGATGATATTGCTATTACAAAATCAATTATTGCGCTGTCTAAAAATTTGAACTTAAAGGTAATTGCAGAAGGGGTTGAAACCGATATGCAAAAAACGTTTTTAGTAAAAAATGGTTGCAGAGCTATCCAGGGTTATTTTTATAGCAAACCAATACCCGCTGATGAAATGGAAATCTATATACAAAAACATGACATGGTGAGCTGTGGTCATCAATCTGTCAGGTAAAGTTGCGGTCAATGTGCTATGGAATAAAAGACTGCCCCATATTCATTTATTTTGATAAATTTTCATCACCCCAGTCAGAATCTCAACCATTGCTGATAATAAAACATCAAGCTCTGTCCCCACATCAACATCACCCAGCCAGCAAATGCCAGATAAGGCCCGAAAGGAATCGGTTGGCGTCTGTCATGCTGGAAAAACAGGATAAAGGCCAGGCCAAACACTGCGCCAGAAATTGAGGCCAGCAATATCAGCAGCGGCAAAGCCTGCCAGCCAAACCAGGCACCCAGCGCAGCGAGGAGCTTAAAGTCGCCATACCCCATGCCTTCCTTACCGGTGAGCAGCTTAAAACCCCAATAAACACTCCACAACACCAGATAACCGGCGATTGCGCCAATCACGCTCATTGCCAGCGGGGTGTAAATATTAAAAAAGCTGAGGATAATGCCCAACCATAACAGCGGCAGGGTGATTTGATCGGGTAATAGTTGCTTATCTAAATCAATGAATGTCAGTGCCAGCAAGGCCCACAGAAAGAATAAGCCAAATAGTAAAGGCCAGCCAAAACCCAGTTGCCAGGCCAGTGCTAATGATAAAACAGCACTGAGTGATTCTATGGCAGGATAGCGCCAGGAGATTTTTTCCCGGCACTGGGAACAGCGCCCCATCTGGATGAGAAAACTCAGCACGGGGATGTTTTCCCAGGGGCGAATTTCATGTCCACAATGTGGGCAGTGAGAGCCGGGTCGGGAGAGTGTAATTGCGTTGCCTTCTGGCTTTTTATCGGGACATTCCAGGTATTCAGCGCATTGTTCCTGCCATTCACGTTCCATTATCAGCGGCAGACGGTAAATGACGACATTGAGAAAACTGCCGACAACCAGACCTAATAAACCGGCGATACCTGTCAGCCAGAGGGGATGTTGTTCCAACAGTGTTAAGCTTTCTATCATAGTTAGTTCTTTTACTGCATCGGCATGGTAGGGCGGATAAGCGTAGCGTCATCCGCCATTTTGGCACCCAATGCGGTGCATGGCGCTGCGCTTATGCACCCTACTGCAATATGCCTTTTAATATCGAAAAAATATCTTCCAGGTCTTCTGGAAAACGAAAGGTATGAATATCTTTAATGGTAACTATTCAGACCCCCTCCACCTGAGCGGCAGGCAAAGCCGGAGCGCTTCTCCCTGCCCGCCGCTCTCTAATAACCTTTTCCAGATAACGCCAAGGAGAAACATCTCGCTTACGGCAGGTATCAATCACCGATGCCAACACCGCAAACACGCGAGTTCCTACCTCCGTTTGAGTACCATAGGTAATTTTGCGCATA
>NZ_JAUCGJ010000047.1 GCF_030378065.1 Candidatus Venteria ishoeyi
GATGATAAATTTATTTTTCTAGCGGCTGGATTATGGAACTTCAATCTGGAATGTAGAGGGTAATTCATAGGGTAAACGGGCATGGGGCGGGAGTTTTTTTAATTTAGGTTATTTGGCAACATCTCTAGTAACTTTAAGCATGTATGGGTAATTTGGGTTGTCATACTTATAAGAACTCAATGTATTAGTCAGCTTTTTACTGATATGCTCCATTAGTTCTAATTTAGATAAATCAAATTTATTAGCTAAAGATAATTCAGATAGTTCTGGGTATTTTTTATCTATTGAATAAGTAGTATTCCAATTAAATTTATCGGATTCAGGTTCATTTTCTGTAACTACAAACATCTCGTAAGTATTATCAATCGCTGTTTGTTCTGATAACTTAAATTCAAGTCCCGTTAATTCAGAGGTTGCGGCAATAGAAAAATAATTTTTTGACTTTAAGGCAGCCCATTCCAATCCTCCCCTCAAAGGTGGAATTACTTCATTGCCTTCCAAGGCCGTTCTCAGGTCTAACCCATTCGCTATTCTTTTTAAAAATTCCAAAGCATCCAGTGCATTAGACTTACCACTGGCATTTGAGCCAATTAATATTGTCAATGGGTCAATATACAGGGTTGCGTCCTCAAAACTTTTCCAGTTTTGAAGACGAATTTCTTTAATCATTAGTCTCTATATTCAACTTATTTAATCGGTGCCAGCATGGCATCCAGATTTAATTCATCACATAAATCCATAAATTCACCCCGTAAGCTGCCTATGGATAAATCAGCCGGTATGCTGATATTCATCTGCATGGCAAACATCGGTGCGCCTGTGTGCGCGGCAGCGTAATTACTGGTTTGCAGGTTTTCGATATTAATCTGGCGACTGGAAAAAAAGCCGGAAATATCACGCACAATGCCGGGGTGATCCATCGCCACCACTTCCACTTCGTAAGCAATCATCTGACGCTTGAATTCGCGTTGCTCGGTTCTTTTACTGGTGAGTAATAAACCCATTTGTGACTGTAACTTGGGTAATTGCGCTTCAAGTTTTGCCACCGCGCCCCAATTGCCTGAGAGTAATAAAATAATAGCAAACTCTCCGCCCAGCACACTCATTCGGCTTTCGCTGACATTGCAGCCACAATCGGCAACCGCCTGGGTTAATTCATCAACAATCCCTGGGCGATCATCGCCTAAGGCAGAAATTACGAGCAGGTTTTGCATAGTTTACCCTCAACAAAATACATATTCATTTCCCCTTTGCCTTTGACGCCAACTAAACCACGTGGCTTAATTTTAAATTCATCTTTTACTAAGTGATAAGTGCTTTCTGAGATGTTAATGTGCATGGGTTCTGAATTGGACTCCATGCGCGATGCGGTGTTAATAGAATCACCAAATACATCATAAATATATTTTTTAACGCCAACCACGCCACCAACCACCTTGCCGCTATGGATACCAATCCTGATTTCCCAATGTACTTTTGCGGTTTTATTGCGCTCATGCATGTATTGCATGATTTCCAATGCCGAATTCACAATATTTTTGGCATGATCAGGATTGGCTGTGGGCATACCACTGACACATAAATACGCATCACCAATGGTTTTAACGCGCTCACCATTATTTTTTTCAATAATGGTATCAAAATTTGTAAAAATATCGCTGAGTTCGGCGATGAGATACTTAGGTTCCAGCTTTGCAGATTGGGTGGTAAAACCGACAATATCTGAGAAATAAACTGTGACATTATCAAAAGATTCCGGTTCAGTTTTTCCGGTTTCTTTTAAGTCATCTGCTACCCTCTTAGGCAGAATATTCAATAAAAGTTTGTCTGACTTTTCTTTTTCCAGTTGAATGACATCATTAGCTGATTTAAGCTTTAGTTTTGATTTTTTTTCAAATCGATAGCGGTTATATAACACAAAGGCCAGTATAAAAATCAAAGCCAGACCACCCAGCAGGGAATTTCTTTGCAGGGCTTGACGATCCAGGGCCAGTGATTGAATTTGATTGTCTTTTTTTAATATCTCTATTTCCTGTTGTTGTTTTTCGACGCGGTATTTGGTTTGCAATTTTGAAATCTCTTCCTGACTTTCATTATTAAAGATTTCATCTTTGACTTGAGCTGCCAGTTTGTAATAATCCAGACCGACCAGGTAATTACCCTGCGCGATATAAACATCGGAGAACAGTTCATAGTTTTCCCGAATCAGATCTTTATAGTCTCCCTCTCTTGCAAATTTTAAAGCGTAGGTCAGGGTTTTAATGGCTTCCGGGTAGTCTTTCAAATGTAAATACAGTTTGCCAATATTATTGGAAATATTGGCAATTTCATAGTTGTTACCCTGTTGCTTATCTTGTGATTTACGAATTTTTAATGCACGTTTCAGATAATCCAGTGCATCCTGGTAATTTTTCAGATCAATATAAATAAAGCCAATATTGTTCAACGATTTGGCAACACCCGCTTGATCACCAATGGATTCCCGCAGTTTCAGCGAACGCTGATAATACTCCAGGGCTTGCTCATATTGCGCTGAAAAATAATGAATAATACCGATATTGCTGTAAGATTCGGCTTCACCTTTCTGATCCTGGATGGTGGTACGAATTTTCAACGCACGGTGATGGTATTCCAGGGCTGTGTCATAACGCTTGAGCAGATCGTTAATAATACCGATATTATGCAGGCTGTTAGCAATACCTCGCTGGTCTTTTAATTGCTCATAGGTGCGCAGCGCATTAAGGCAAAATTTAATGGCTTGATCATAATCACCTAAACGCCAGTAAATAATACCCAGGTTGAGTTCACTATTTGCCAGCGATGCGGGGGTATTTTCATTTTTCCAGGCTTGCACCGCTTGTTGATAATGCGGGAAAGCAGTTTGGTAATCGCCTTTCCTCATATAAATTGCACCCATAATATCGCCAAGCCGTGCCTGTACCTGATTATTTTTCAGGCTACGATTTAAAGCTTCGACCTGTTGCGCTTGCTTTAAGGCTTGTACAGGATCAGTTTCCTGTACCTCTTGTGCTTTTTGCAATAGATCTAATAATGCCTGGATTCCAGTTTCCGGTTTTTCAGGGTTTGCAGTATGATTGCTATTAGCAAAAACACTGGATACCAAAAATAACAAACTCAACAACAGAAAGTGGCGCATCCATAATGTTTTATTCATATGGGGTATTTAACCTGAATTTAGTATAAGCTACAGCTTTACCGAAGATTGTACACTTCCCCAATATGAAATCACAACTTTTAGCAATGATGTCTACAATCATAAAGGATTAATGCCAGACTCATGGACGCACCTATCCGGCGCAAAAAAAATACCCGCCGCCCAGCGCGTAAATCCGCCCCGACACCTGGCAGACGCAAAACGCCCGGTATTTTTCGCAGTCGTTTAAGACCACTTGATGCCTGGTTGCTGCACCATCTGCATGTATTGGTATTCAGTCTGGGGCAACTCAGCCGCACACCTTTTCCTACCCTGATGACCGCAGCAGTGATTGGCATCGCTCTGGCGCTGCCCAGTGGTTTATATTTGTTATTGGATAATGCCCGCCAGCTCAGCCAAAGCTGGGATGATACTGTGCGTATTTCAGTTTTTTTAAATATTGATGTCTCCGATGTACAGGCACAACAATTGGCAACAAAGCTGCAACAGCGCTCGGAGATACAGCAGGTACAAGTCATCAGTCGCGCCAAGGCACTGGCGGAATACCAGCAGCTTTCCGGTTTCAGTAAAGCCCTGGAAACGCTGGATGGTAACCCTTTACCCGCCGTTCTAGTGGTGCAACCACAACTGAACCCAGAGTTGGGCGCAAGCCAGAATTCGCAGGTTTTGCTGGCGCTATTACAAGCGTTGCCGGAGGTGGATATTGCCCAGTTTGATATGCGCTGGTTAAAACGTTTGCTGGCGATTATGGAAATTATCCACCGTAGCGTACTGGTGCTGGCGGCTTTGCTGGGTCTGGCGGTTTTGCTCATCACCGGTAATACCATTCGCCTGTCAATCCAGAATCGCCGCCAGGAAATTGAGATCAATAAATTATTTGGCGCAACCGATGCTTTTATTCGTCGCCCATTTTTATATGCCGGTTTATGGTATGGTTTATTTGGTGCTGTAATCGCCTGGAGTTTGGTGCAACTGGCATTTGCCCTGCTGCAAAATCCGGTGCAGAAACTCAGTGTGTTATATCAAAGTCATTATCAATTAAGTGTTTTCAGTTATCAGGATGTCTTTTTATTATTGGCAACAGGCGTTGTGCTGGGTCTGGCAGGCGCGTGGCTGGCTGTCAGTCGGCATTTACAGGAAATTCAGCCACGTTAATCCTATGACATAAAAATTTTATAATACCCGCAGATTGGATAACTTAATCAAAAAATTAGCATGAGGGGAAGCAGCTTTTAGCGTCTTTGGCGTTGAATGAAGCTTACACCGAATTCAGGTTGATATCATGTGGACTTCGCTTAAACAAAAATTTCCCCGTTTATTTGCCAAGCCGATTGTTGCAAACAATAACAAGCAGCACTTAAAGGCCCTGAACCACTGGATTCCAGCGGTCATTTTACCGGGTAGACAAACTGTTGCCACGGCCAGCGGCAGTCATCCTATTCCTTTACGGGAAGCGGTTTGTTTGTGTTGGCAATTGATCCCGCTGCAAAATAAAGTCACCCGTATCCATCTGCGCTTTGGTACTTATGGACGTCAGAATACTTGCCATTTATTGTTGCGCATTAATGGCAAGCCGGTACTACGCTTTTCCTGCGCACATATTCTGGACAACGATTACACTGAGGTTTTATTTCCGCGCCCATTTTTCTGCATGGCGGGGCAGTTGCTTAATTTTGAACTCAGCACGCCGGATGCCAGCCCTGAAAATCATCTGGCGTTGTGGTGTACGCCCAAGCCTGCGGTTTATGCCGCAGGTGCCTTGCTGGATCGGGAACAGGGCTTATGCGCGACTAACAGCACCTGGGGCGATACGCCCATCGCATTATTGCCTGGGGTGTTCATCCGCACCCGCTGGATGCCGGAAAAAGGGGTGATCATGGCGCTGCGTCTGCGTTTTGGTACCTATGGACGCATCAATGACTGCCAGATTAGTGTGCAAATCGGTCATGTTCAGATCCAAGTGGATGGCAAAACCCTGGAGGATAATGCCTGGTTTACGATTGAATTGCCTGAGCCGCTGGTCTGCGCCCCTGGCAAGCCAGTTGATATTGTGGTGTATTGCGCTGATGCCAATCTGGCGCAACAACGGGTGGTGGCCTTGTGGTGTGTACGCCAACCACCTGCATTTGCTGATGTTGATGAGTTTAAGGCTATCGTTTTACCCGAGGTGAAAAAACCAAAAATCAGTGTATTATTGCCACTGCGCGGTTGGAATACGGATATTTACCATTGCTTGCGTAGTCTGTTAAGCCCATTGGAAAACAGCCAGAACCCCGCCATTGAAATTCTGCTGATTAAACAAGCTAATCCCCATCCGGGTATTGCACATTTGCTGTCTTGTTTACAAGGGCATGTGCAATTACTGGAAGTGCCGGAACAAGACAGCCTGAT
Source organism: Candidatus Venteria ishoeyi (assembly GCF_030378065.1). Taxonomy (GTDB): domain Bacteria; phylum Pseudomonadota; class Gammaproteobacteria; order Beggiatoales; family Beggiatoaceae; genus Venteria; species Venteria ishoeyi. The sequence continues at coordinate 5,567 of NZ_JAUCGJ010000047.1, forward strand.
TGCAGCTTGGCAGATTGCAGCGGAACACGCTAAAGGTGAAATGCTGTTATTGATGCAGCCTGCGGCGCAATGGCTGGAAAACAGCTTCAGTGCTTTGCTGGAAACTGCCCAGCAATACCCGGAGGCAGCGCTGATTTGCCCGAAATTATTAAACCGTAATGGTTATTTATACAGTAATGGTGGGCAGTTATTACAAGATGCCAGCATATTTCAGATGGAATCATGCGAGGATGCTACCCATCCTGATTACAATCAGCCACGCCGCGTACAGGCCTGTGAAGCCGATGCAATTTTGTTACGTGCTGCCGATTGGCGGCAGCTTGGTGGACTGGACAGCCATTATGCTTGCGCCAGTTACGCGGTACAGGATTTGCTCATGCGTCTGGCAAAACAAGGCAGGCACAGCCGCTATTGCCCCTCTGCTGAACTGGTTTTACGCCAGCCCCTGCGCCAGCAGGAAAAAGACTGTGATAAAGACCGCCAGTATTTTCAACAACACTGGACAGCACTTCTAAATGGACAACCGCAGCCACTGCGGCTGCTGGCATTGCAGCAACGCCTGCAACTGCCCATGGAATACAGCCCGCAGGTGAGCATTATTATTCCCGTGTATAACAAGGTGCTTTATACTTTTAATTGCCTGCTCAGCCTGATTGAATGTGACCCGGAAATTCGCAAGGAAGTGATTTTAATTGATAACGCCTCCAGTGATGAAACCCGTTTGTTGTGTGAAAATCTGCAAGGTGCTTTCAAGATAATTCATAATGCAGAGAACAAAGGTTTTGTTGAAGCCTGCAATCAAGGTGCGGCGCAGGCAAAAGGTGAATATCTGGTATTTCTGAATAACGACACCCAGGTACGCCCCGGCTGGCTGGCAGCACTGCTGGCAGGGCAGCAACAGGATAATGTCGGCATTACCGGTGCCAAGCTGCTCTATCCTGATGGGCGTTTGCAGGAAGCGGGGGGACGGGTATTTAAAGATGGCAGCGCGCAGAATTATGGGCGTGCGCAAGACCCGGAAAATCCGGAATACAACCAGGATAGACAGGTGGATTATTGCTCTGGCGCAGCATTAATGATCAGCCGCAGCCTTTGGAAACAACTGGGCGGATTTGATACCCGCTACATTCCGGCCTATTATGAAGATACGGATTTATGTTTTTCCGCGCGCGCCGCCGGGTATCAGGTGTTGTATTGCCACCGCGCGGAGGTGATTCATTATGAAGGCGTAACTGCGGGTACAGACACGGCAACAGGCTATAAGAAATGGCAGGCCATTAACCAGCAGAAATTCCGTAAAAAATGGGCTGCATCGGAAACTTTGCTGAGTAATTAACGAATATTATACAATAGTTTACGGTTTACGGTTTACGGTTTACGGTTTACGGTTTTAGTAAAATTCTTAATCCTAAGAGAGATTCATGCTCCACCCCAGCGCACTTCTGTCACTGCCCACCAGGGGCCTTGGCTGTGTCCTAACAACGCAGCCCAATACCAGGCTGACACATCCGTCCACATCTGGCCCTGCTGGTCGCGGATTTGTTCACGCACATGGATAACTTCCTCGTCCTTTTGTGCCTGAAACGCACCCCATAAACCACCTTGCGGACTTTGGTACAAAGGCTGGTGATTAATCACATAAGTGCTGCCGCGATAACAGACTGCCGCTGAATGCAGTTTGCGGCTGGGCGCGTGAATCCAACGTAAAATAATGGCTTGTTCCCCCACTTGAAATTTAGCGATACGTCCGGGGAAACCACTGTTAAACAAATGCTCTTGCGCAGATAGCGGCAGGGGCTGTAAAACCTGATTTTGATAAGTATCGGGCCAGCCGGGGAAAGCTGCTGTACTGGCTTGGGTAACGGCATGTTGTCGGGGCAATGCAGGTAATAAAGCAATGCTCAGGCATAAACCGATAAATAATAATAGTGGCAGACTTTTCAAGGTGTTAAATCCTCGGCAAGTCGGCTGCCTGTATGTTTCTCGCCATACCAGAACAACAGCAAAGCCATCAATATAAAAACAATCACCCCAACACCTTCATGCAACCACGGGAAAAAGGCAGGCATTAAGCCCGTTTCCAAATAAAACAGGCTGCTGGCGCGCAACATATTACCCAGCAATACCAAAACCAGACTTAAACCCAGCAGTAATAAGCTTTGCCGGGTGTTCAGCCGGTAAAAACATATTAATGCGCAGGCCAGATAACTACTGGCCCACAGCATTTTGATACCGCTGCACGGCGCGTCAATGGCAACGGCATAATGCGCCAGATGCAGATATACGCCATCTTGCCAGACGGGTAAACCGCTTAGTGTGAGCAGGCCGCTGGCACCGCTGGCAACCAACCAGCGCAGCGGATAACCAAAATAAAATTGTAGACTGGGAATCACCGGCAGAGCAAGGAACACCAGGCCGAATAAACCCAGGTGCCAGGGTTTGCCAAAGCGCCATAAGCTCAGGGTGCTGACCACAGATAGCATGGCAAAACCAGCGTGTAGCAATGGAAAACCGGGAAAATACAGTGATACTAATAGATACAACAGCATCCATAGGATAGGCCAGAATAACCCCCATTGAGTCTGTTTGTATTTCCTGGTCTGCCCCGTACTAAAAAATAAAGCAGTGGTGAGCGCCAACAGGCCCCATAAGGCTTCGGGGTCGTTGCCAGCGCGCCCTATATACCACAGCCAGACTGACCAGAACGCGCCCAGTTGCAGGAGAATTAAGCGGATAAGTGTCGTCTGCGCCATAACATAAGCAACCATAACAACAACACGATACCCAGCAAAATGACCAGTTCCGGTTCTGGCACTGAAGGCACTTTGGTGGCATCCACCGGTTTAAGCTTGGCATCTTCATATTGCTGGGCATTTTCCAGCACCACCGCCCCGGAAATTGGTGTCACCAGTTGGTAAGTGCTGGCTAAAGTCAGTGCAGCCGAGCCTTTGGGTTGTTCAAGTATGCGTTGATAAGCCCATAAACGCGCCAGATGAAAGCTGCCCTGGATACGATGTTTGGCTGCTGCCGGGGCTTGTTCCTGCTGCTGCCAAGTCCAGCTTAAGGCGGTTTTATGAGACCAGGTTTGGATAAAATTGCTTAAATCCTGCCTGACATCGCCCCATTGCGCTATCTTGCGCAGGTTTGTTGCGTGTTTTACCGCACTGAGTAGTTTATTATCCCCAATGCCCATCTGATATTCATACAGATTGACCTGAGTATTTGCCTTTAAGGCAGTTACCAGACTTTGCGGCGTATTGAGCAGATGCGGAATTGGTCCATGCAGCCACAAGACAGCACCCGTCGGATATTGTTTGGCCCATTTTAATGCCGCTTCCAGTGCTGCTACATTGTCACGACCACCGATAATATCCAAATCCGCTAACCAATCATCCAGGCCGTCAGCGCTGGATAAATTTTCTGCTATTTGTAACTGATCCCCGGCAAAAAAACCACGCAGGTGGATAGTTGAAGGTAATGTTTTCAACGCTTGGCGCAGGCTGGGTAAATAAGATGCCATGCCACCTGAGCCATCCACAACTATGGCTAAATGCTGGGGTATGGTGACGGCCTGTTGTTGCAGCTTATGTAACACAAACCGGGTGTTGCCCTGAGTCCGTTCATCTTCTGCCCAGGCTTGGGTAATAAGCGGATTACGTGGTATTTTTAAGACCTGAATCTGCGCTATGCTGGTGGCAGGGAATGTGGCATTAAGACTGGTTTTTGTGTTTTTACTGACCTGCCAGGTTTCCGGTACGCTTGCCATTGCCCGGTCAGTGCTGAGATTAAGTTCAAGCTTGTGCTGCGACAGGAAAAAGTTACGCGCCTGCATATAAGGTAAACGTAAGTGGGCTTGACTGGCCTCAGTCACAACCAAGGGTACGCTGATACCGATACGCACTTTCATTTCCTGCTGCGGAGGTACGGGAAAACACTGCATTAAAATCTGATCCGGCGCAATGTGTGAGACTAACAGCGGATCACGGTTGCGTTGTACCACTTTCTGATACGCTTGCCGGACTTTCTCACTGCCTGCAAAAGCTGCCTCACGCGGTTCGCCATTAACCCACAATGTCACCCGTGATACCACTGCGCCAGGGGGCAAATGAATTTCTGCACGGGCTTCCTGATTGCGGTTGGTCTTGTTTTCAAAAATAAAAGACCATTCCAGATAGGCTTCACCGGCATCCGCATTTACCTTACCAGACATCTTTGTGGTATTGAGTTTTAAGCCTTTAATACGCCCGCCAATGGTGCTGCTGCCCGCATGTTGATCCCAGTTGCTAAAGCCGCGCGGGCGCATGGTATTGGCGTCAAAGGCTTTACCCGTCACCCGGAAATACAAGGCCGCACGTTCCTGATAAGACAAGCGGGGCGCGCTGTGCGATACCCAACCCAGTGGATCAATGGCGAGACCATCCATCATGGAAACCGGATTAAGCAATTTATCCGCGCCCATGTGACGTAATAGAGCAATGCTTCTGGCACGTTGCGCATCCGAACTGGAAAGAGACACTGCTTGTTTTACATGATATTGCGTCCACCAGGTCGGCGCATACAAGCCTGCATAAATCAACAACACCAGCACCAGACCCAAACGCAAACCGGGTAAGGTCCACCCGGATTTAATGCCTTGGTGCTGGCGTAAGGTCTTAACGCAGAGCAATGTTGTCCATAAACCAAAAAGTGGTGCAAGTACCAGAAAACCAATGCCATAAAAAAGAATTGCAATGACCCCAAACGGCATAATAGGAAGAAAGGTAATGCTATAAAGCAGGCAGGAGCCTAAGCTGATACCCAGCAACATGCTTAAGTTACGCAACTGATTGGGCGAGATAATAAGCTCAGGTTTTTTCATTTCCAGCGCCATCACCAGGAGGTTGGCAAACGGCACACAGGCAATCAGCGCAATATGAATAAAATAGCGCCAGGAATCCAGTTGATTATAGGTCAGTACTTGCCAATGCCTGTCCATGAGCAAAGCAATAATTGGCAATAATATGCCGAACAGAGAAATAAAAAATACAGAAAACTGCTTTTTCTTAGTTGTCATAAATATCTCCAGCCTGTCATAGACCTGACAGGTTTTTAAAAACCTCTCAGGTCTTCGCTTTGGTAACGCCATTCGAAGCTAATTTTCAAAGTCGTGATAGGCGCAAGCATTTTATTTCTCATTATCCTCCGCTTCCGGGCAAAAGGAATCACGGGCAGTAATACAACCCAGCGGCACCACCAGCAAGGTCAGTGAAGTGGCGACAATCGGCCCGAATAGCAAAGAAATTGCCATGCCTTGAAAAATGGGATCAAATAAAATTGCAAATGCACCTGCCATCATCGTCAAATCCGTTACCCAGATGGGCCGCATACGAATTTGTCCAGCTTTAATCACGGCTTTTTTCACTGGCGTGCCGCGATAGATTTCATTTTTAGCAAAATCCACCAGTAATATGGAATTACGCACTTCGATACCCGCCAGAGCGATAAAACCAATCATTGAAGTAGCGGTGAATTCGGCATCCAGCAGCCAGTGACCGGGGATAATGCCAATCAACGTCAGTGGAATCGGGGCCATGATAATCGCAGGCTGAATAAAGTTACGAAACTCCAGCACTAATAAGGCATAAATCAGCACCAGCGCAGCGGCAAAAGCCAGCCCCATATCACGGAAGGTTTCATAAGTTACCACCCATTCGCCACTCCATTCAAACGCACTCTGGTTATTATCTGGCGGTGGCCCGGTGAGTGTGCCGGATATACCCTGGATTTCATCAGGCGTTTGATAGGTTTTCAGTTTTTCCTCCACCGCTAACATGCCGTAAATCGGCGCACCCAGACGGCCTTCCATTTCACCGATTACATATTCCACCGGACGCAGGTCTTTATGATAAATCACTGCATCTTCCGGGCGCGGCATAAAGTGTCCCAGTTCCGATAAGGGCACGGTCTCGCCATTGGTGGCGGGAATGGGCAGGCTGCCGATGCGGCTCAGTTGTCCACGCAAACCCAGCGGCACCTGAATCACCAGATATACCGGCTCCTGGGTTACGCCGCGTTTAATATCACCGAGCTGATAACCGCCCATTGCCATCGCAATATTGCGGTTAATCGTTTCCACGGAAATACCCCGGCGCACGGCTTTTTCAATATCCACCTCAAAATGCCAAATGTCGTGTGGAGCCTGCATATAATCATCCACATCCACCAGATTGGGCACCTGCTCAAATATGCCCACCATATCCTGCGCCACCTGACGGCGGGTTTTGTCATCAGGGCCGTAAATTTCAGCAACCATGGTTTGTAATACGGGCGGCCCCGGCGGCATTTCTACCACGGCAATGCGCGCCTGGGTATCGGCAATCAAGTCTTGTAATTGCGCGCGCGCTACTGCTGCAATTTTGTGGCTGCTGCGCGCGCGTTCGTCTTTATCTTGCAACATCACTTGTATATCGGCGTGCCAGGCTTCACCGCGCTGGTAATAATGCCGCACCATGCCATTAAAATTAAACGGCGAGGCGGTGCCGACATAGGTTTGCAGCGCAGTGACCTCAGGAATTTCCCGCAGCTTGCGCGCCAGTTTGTGCGTCAGATTGGCTGTCACCGACAAGGCCGTGCCTTCCGGCATATTAATCAGCACGTTAAATTCCGGTTTATTATCAAACGGCAGCATTTTGACGGTGACGGCCTGGGTATAAAACATCACGCAGGCCAGGAAAAAACTGACTACAATCAGGATTAAAAAAATCCAGCCGTGCAGACGCCGCCGTACCAAAGGCACAATCAAGGGGCGATAAAACTTACCAATTTTTTTCTGAATCTTTTGCTCATGTTGCTCAGCATGATACAAGGCCTGTAATTTCGGGCGCAGGCGCATGGAAAACCAGGGTGTGAATACAAATGCAGCTAACAGGGAAAATACCATCGCCACCGAGCCTAACAAAGGAATTGGCAACATGTATGGCCCCATCATGCCGCTGACAAACCCCATAGGCAGCAAGGCGGCGAGCACGGTTAAGGTGGCGATAATGGTGGGGTTGCCGACTTCGCGCACGGCATCCACCGCCGTGGCGCGGTCGGTTTTACCTTCCTGCAACCAGCGCCGGAAAATGTTTTCTACCACTACTGTGGCATCATCCACCAGAATGCCGATGGCAAAAATCAGTGCAAACAAACTGACGCGGTTAATGGTGTAGCCCAGCACCCAGGTACACCAGATGGTAATTAAAATGACCACGGGAATCACAATAATCACCACCAGCGCCGGACGCCCGCCAATTGTAATCCAGCACAGCAGACTCACGGCAAATGCCGCGCCCAGCAAGGCTGCCAGCAATTCATTGACCTTATCATTGGCGGTTTTGCCATAATCACGGGTGACGTGAACTTGCACATTCGCGGGAATCAAACGGCCTTTTAAGGATTCCACCTTATCCAGTAGATCACGCGCCACCCGCACCCCGTTACTGCCTTCTTTTTTAGCAATGGCAATGGTCACAGCCGCTGCGCCATCGGCAATTTCCAGCCCGTCAGCAAGCTGGTGTGACTGTCCCGTGAAAAATGAGACCATTTGCGTGGTTTCCGCAGGCCCATCCATAACCTTGGCGACATCACGCACATACACCGGCACCCCGCGATGGGTGCCTATCACCAAATTTTTGACGGCTTGTGCATTACGTAAAAAAGTACCGGTAGTGACCTTAAACACCTGGTTGCCGCTCTCCAGACTGCCTGCACCTTGTTCATTATTGGCGCTGCGTATGGTCTGGGCGATTTGATCCAAACCGATGCCAAACCCGGTTAAACGCGCTGGCAACACTTCAATACGAACCTGGCGCTGATGCCCCCCCACCACAAAACCCGCACCAGTATTAGGCACTTCTTTTAAACGATGCAACAGATTATGCGCCAAGGTGCGTAGCGCCATATCCTGAATTTGCTGCGACCATAAGGTCAAGGTGACAACTGGTACATCATCAATGCCTTTGGGTTTCACTAGCGGCATGGATACGCCGGGCGGCATTTTATCGAGATTGGACTGGAGCTTGTCATGGACTTTAACGATGGAAGGGCGCAGTGCTTCACCCACCACAAAGCGCACCGTCACCATGCCCTGCTCACGCTGTGAGGCTGAATACACATGTTTAACGCCGGGAATTTCACTCATCAAACGTTCTAGCGGCTCCACTGCCAGACTGTTTACCTGCTCAGCAGAAGCCCCCGGATATTGCAATAAAATATCAATCATCGGTACAGAAATTTCCGGGTCTTCCTGACGCGGGGTAAACAGCAGGCCGATCATGCCGATAAACAGGGTGGTCAACAATAACAACGGAGAAAGTGGTGAGTCGATAAAAAAATCTGCAACTGCGCCCGCCATGCCTAGCGGTACTTTCTGTACGGGGGGAATAGGCGGGTGTGACAGTGCCGGACGGCGGGATTCATGGTGGCTGGGTTTATCTGTCATGGGTTTTCCCCTGCAATTTTAATGAGCTTGAAATCTGCTTTCATAACTGGCTAGTGCAAGAAAAGATTGCATTATGGCAACGCCTGGTTAATTAAAGTTAAAGCTAGATAGACAATGAGTATAACGAATAAATTGCCCAAGTAACAAAATTGACAACAAGTACATGAAAATTTGTAGGCAGTACAGGAAAAATAACCCAGTTTTCTACCGGCCTATTTTAGGTGGTTTTATATGTCAAACACCCTCTTACAAGAAGTGTAATACTCAAGTATGATAATACTTAAAGATGAAAATAGTTTTTTGCGAAATTAGTGCAAAAATTTGAAGGTAAATACCTGTTATGTCCATTGTATCCATTTCCAACCTGTCCAAAACTTATGCCGATGGTTTTCAGGCATTAAAAAATGTCGACCTGGAAATACGGCGTGGCGAAATACTCGCCTTGTTGGGGCCGAACGGCGCGGGTAAGACCACGCTGATTTCAATTATATGCGGCATTGTCAACGCCAGCAGTGGGGCGGTGACGGTGGACGGCTACGACAGCGTGAAAGATTATCGCATCACCCGCGAGCTTATCGGCCTGGTGCCTCAGGAACTGGCTTTAGGCGCTTTTGAAAAGGTGTGGGACAGCTTGTGTTTCAGCCGTGGCCTGTTTGCCAAAAAGCCTGACCCGGCTTACCTTGAGAAGGTACTCAAAGACCTGGCCTTATGGGATAAGCGAAAGGCCATACTGATGGAATTGTCCGGCGGCATGAAACGCCGGGTGCTCATTGCCAAAGCCTTGGTGCATGAGCCACGGGTGTTGTTTCTGGACGAACCCACGGCAGGTGTAGACGTGGAATTACGCAAGGATATGTGGGCACTGGTTGAACAATTACGCCAAGCGGGCGTAACCATTATCCTCACCACGCATTACATCGAAGAAGCTGAAGCCATCGCTGACCGGGTCGGGGTTATCAACCGGGGTGAATTGTTGTTGGTGGATGACAAACACGCGCTGATGCATAAGCTGGGCAAACGTCAACTGGAAATTGAACTGGTATCGCCTGTTGCTGCGCTGCCTGCTTCTCTAGCGGACTTCTCACTGGAAATTTCACGGGACGGGAATATACTCACCTATACCTATGATCCACATAAAGCGGATACCGGTATCGACAAATTGATGAAAACTATCGCCACCGCCGGTTTCACCATCAAAGACATGAACACGGTGAAAAGCTCATTGGAGGACATTTTCGTCAATCTTATCAAGGGGAATGGAGAGGACGCAGCATGAATATTTACGCTATCCGGGTGATTTATAAATACGAAATGAAACGTGCTTTTGAGACCTTGGGACAAAGTTTTGCTTCGCCGGTGCTCTCCACAGTGTTGTACTTTGTCGTATTTGGCTCCGCTATCGGTTCCCGCATTGATGCCGTGGGTGAAGTCTCCTACGGCCTGTTCATCGTGCCGGGTCTAATCATGCTGGCAATTTTGACGCAGAGCGTTGCCAATGCCTCGTTTGGCATATTTTTTCCACGTTTCACGGGGCAAATCTATGAAGTGCTGTCAGCACCGATTTCCTTCATTGAGATCATCATTGGCTATGTGGGCGCAGCAGCTACCAAGTCTTTGTTGATCGCAATCATTATTCTGCTAACAGCCAGTTTTTTTGTTGAAATACACATCGCCCACCCGGTGTGGATGCTGGCCTTTCTGCTCTTGACCTGCATTTCCTTCAGCCTGTTCGGTTTTATTATCGGCCTGTGGGCAAAAGACTTCGAAAACCTGCAAATCATTCCACTATTGGTGATTACCCCGCTGGTATTTTTAGGCGGCAGTTTTTATTCCATCAATATGCTGCCTCCGTTCTGGCAGACTGTGAGCCTGTTCAACCCGGTAGTCTATTTAATCAGCGGCTTTCGCTGGAGCTTTTTCGAAGCTGCTGATGTCAGCGTCGGTTTGAGCCTATTTGTTGTTGTGCTATTTCTAACAGCTTGCCTGCTGATTGTGTGGTGGATGTTTAAGACGGGTTATCGGTTGAAGCAGTGATAGGGCTATGGCATCTTACCACCCTTATTGCAACTGCCTACAAGCGTTCAATGAGTGCTTATATTTCCACTGAGTTGTACCATCAGATTGGAGAATCTGTCTGTACCTGGTTACGTCCCTTTTCTTTTGCCTGATACAGGGCCAGATCTGCCGCCATTAGCAGTTCCTCCAGACTGGCTTTAGGGGTTTCTTGTGAATGCGTTGCCACGCCAATGCTGATGGTCACCATCGGAGCGGTATCAGAATACTCGTGAGGTATATTCGCCTCTGCAACCGCTGCCCGTAGCTGCTCTGCCATCTGCATGGTGCCTGGGGCATCTGTGTTCGGCAACAGAGCCACAAATTCCTCGCCTCCGTAACGGGCGAAAAAATCTAACGGCCTCCTCAGTTTCTTGTTCATTGCTTCGGTAATGTGTTTCAGGCATTCATCTCCAGCGCCATATCCGTAGTTGTCATTGTAGTGCTTGAAATGATCAACATTCATCATCAACACGGGCAAAGGATGCCCACTGCGCAAGGCGTGCTTCCACTCCCGTTGTAGTTCTTTGTCAAAAGATCGGCGATTGGGGATATTTGTCAGGCTGTCCAGCAGGGAAAGTTTTTCCAGTATCTCGGTCTTGAGCTTGAGGTTCATGTGGTTTCGTATTCTGACTCGAACAACGGTAGGCTGGAATGGCTTGGAAATGTAATCCACTGCTCCCAGGTTAAAACCATATTCCTCATCTTCGACTGATTTTTTGACCGTCACAAAAATCACCGGAATATCACGTATCTGCTTATTAGCCTTAAGTCTGCGGCAGACCTCATATCCGTCCATTTCTGGCATGACGATATCCAGCAAGATTAGATCCGGTGGATTTTTTCCGTATGTGATTTCCAATGCTTTGGCACCGTTGGTTGCCGCCTGAACTTCGTATTCTTTTTGAAGAATATTGGCCAATACATGGATATTTTCCGGTTGATCATCAATGATGAGAATGCGACCTGTCTTCTGAGGTTTAATGGTATTCATTGCAGTTCCCCCCCTACTTTAGTGGATAGTTTCATTAATAAGGAAATTGCGTCATCATATTTGAAATTATTTACATGCTCCCCGAATTCATTTGGTATATTTCCTCCCACGCTATCCCTGAGATAGCTTACCACGGTGTTCAGTAGCTCCTGATTTACAACTTCATTTTCACGCAGTGCTATGAGGATCGCTTGCATGGCAGCCGCGCCGTGTTCTGGGTTCACTTCCAGAGTGGCATCAGGAAGCGGGGGCAAATCTGCCAGCCCGGTTTTCACCTCAGCGATGGTTCGCTGCAATTCTTTGCGCATATCGGCGGTTATTTCTGTGCCATCCTGTAAAGCCTGATAAACAGTAGCAACAACTTCAGACAGATGCACGGCCCCAAAGGTCGCCGCCAATCCTTTGAGTGTATGTATTTTCCGGTATGTCTCCTCCGTATTCTCTCTGTCCAGGATCTCCATAATGTCAGAAAAGGCACCATCCAGTTGTTCTTTAAAACGCAAGAGCATTCTATGATAAAAATCTGCGTTATGATTTGCTTGCTCAAGCCCCTTTTGCAGATCAAACCCTTTTAGAGATTCAGGGAGGCGTGAATTCAAGTCGTCAGTCCTGGACTGGATTGTTTTTCCTTTGCGCTGTAAGTAACGACACATGATGGTGTAGAGTTTACCGCAGTCAATGGGTTTGGCAATATGAGCATTGGCTCCGGCATCGTGTGATTTTGTGCGATCACTATCCATGACTGCCGCAGATAGGGCAATGATCGGCAGGTCGGCATGTTCCTTGCGGATACGACGGGTTGCTTCAAATCCATCCATCACCGGCATCTGTAAATCCATCAAGATTATATCAAACTGTTGTTGGGTGAGCTTGTTCAGAGCTTCCTGACCGTTATTGGCAATCACCACCTCAACACCTGTCTGTGCAAGCATATTCAGGGCAACATCCTGATTCAGGCGGTTGTCTTCCACCAGCAGAACGGTGTAATCTGCCAGGACAGGGATCTCAACAGCATTTGTCTCAGTAGACCAATCTGCTTTTTTTAATTCCGGTGTACCCACAGGAAGGATTAGTTCAAAGAAAAATGTGCTGCCTTCTCCCAACGTGGATTCAACCTCAAGCGTGCCACCCATGCGTTCTACCAGCCTGCTGCTGATGACCAGTCCCAGACCGGTGCCACCATATTTTCGAGTGGTGGAGGTATCGGCTTGAGAAAATGCGCAAAACAGAGAGTCAATCTGTTCCTTACTCAAGCCAATGCCGGTATCTTGCACCGCAAAACGGATACTGACTGCATCACTCTGTGCCTGTGCTTGTGATGAATTGCCCTGTACCACAGACAGTTTGACAAACCCTTGTTCCGTAAACTTAATCGCATTACTCAAAAGGTTGGTAAGCACCTGCCCTAACCTGTGGGAGTCGCCAACCAGAGTTAGGGGAAGATCGGGAGATAGATAAATAAACAGCTCAATGTGTTGATCCTCAACAGCTGTTCCAAATATGGATTTCATCTGCCCGAGCAGATCATTGGTATAAAAATTGTGCAGATCCAGTTCTAGTTTACCGGCCTCAATCTTGGATAAATCCAGTATATCATTGATAACACCAAGAAGCAGATGAGACGAGTTATGAACTGTATTGATGTACTCTTTTTGTTTATCATTTAGATTTGTTCGCATCAGCATTTGGCTCATGCCGATCACTGCGTTCATGGGCGTGCGAATTTCATGACTCATATTGGCGAGGAATTCGCTTTTGGCATGGCTGGCGGCTTCGGCGGTTTTACGGGATTCTTCCGCAATATGGTTTGCCTGCTGTAATTCTATCGTCCGCTGAGCCACCTGTCTTTCCAATTGATGGTTTCTTTTGTGAACCCTCTGAACTTTTGCACGTACTATCCAGAAGAACAGGATAGCCATCAGTATAAGCATTGTGCCTCTGAACCATACTGTTTCCCACCAGGGCGGCAGAATCAGAATATTGATCGAATGTCCCTCTTCATTCCACACCCCATTATTATTTGATGCTTTGACATGAAAGCTGTAACGACCGGGGTCTAAGTTCGTATATGTCACCTTGCAATGTTCGCTATCTGTCTGCGTAAAATCCCGATCAAAGCCTTCCATCATATAGGCGTATTGATTTTTACGTGAATTTCTATAGTTCAAAGCAACAAATTCAAGACTGAATGTAGACTGATTATGCCTTAGCGTAATGGATTGAGCGTGATGAATATGCCTGGCTAACGGAGACTCTTCACCCACCGGAATCGGCTGATTAAACAGTAGAGCATTTGTAAAAACAACCTTTGGAATGTGCGGGTTGTCAGTAAGTTCATTGGGGTGAAAGATATTGAAGCCGTTTGTGCCTCCAAAAAATAGTTCACCTGCCTCATTTTTATGGGCTGAGTGCATCAGAAAATGATTACTTTGTAAGCCATCCCGCTGGTCATAGTTTCTAAATGTTGTCATCTGTGAATTAAACCGTGACAAGCCCTTATCTGTACTGATCCAGAGTTGCCCCTGATCATCTTCTGCCATAGCCACAACATGATTAGATGCTAAACCATCCTTCTTGTTGTAGTGTGTAAAGCTCTGAGTATTTTCGTCATATCTATTCAGGCCATCAGCCGTCCCTATCCAGACAATATTTTGGCTGTCTTCATAGATCATTTGAATCATATTATTACTCAAACTTTTTGGATCATTTCTATTGTAGGTAAAATTGGTAAACTGTTCGGTTTCCGGGTTAAAACGACTTAATCCAGCTTCAGTCCCTACCCAAACCAAGCCTTTGGAATCGACACTGACCGTCAACGACCAGTTGGAGACGATTCCATCAGGATTGCTCTCATCATAGTGATAGTGCGTAAATGTTTCCTTGCCAATATCAAATTTATCCAGACCTGACAGATAGTCAGCAATCCAGATAACATCTCTTTTCCTGTCCACAACCAGATCATAAATAGCGTGGTTGGAACGCTTATTTGGGTTCTGTGAATCAAATCCATAGCGCACAAATGTTTCCTGTTCAGGATTAAATTTGTTGAGTCCCGTTCCATGTGTGCCAAACCACATATCCCCGCGTATATCCTGGCTGATAGCCCATATATCATTACCGCTGATACTGGTTGGATCATCGGCATCATGCAGGTAATGGGCAAAGCTGCGGCGTGTTTTATCAAGGTGATTAAGCCCGCCATCGGTTCCTATCCACACCGAGCCATTGCGATCTTGATAGATGCTGCGTACTCTGGAATCACTCAAATCATGGGGATTGTTGGGATCATTCTGGTAGTGCGTGAACTGATGTTCTCCAGGGTCGAATTTGTCAATACCGCCAAAGGTAGCTACCCAGATGGTACCAGTGCTGTCTTCCTCAATCCCCATGATAGTATCATTGATAAGACTGTACGGATCTTGAGGATCATGCCGATACTGTGTGAATATTTTTGATTCAGGATCAAAACAATTTAATCCGCCTCCAAACGTCCCCAGCCACAGCATCCCATCACCATTTTCATGCATCACCGTCACGGTGTTGATACTCAGACTCTGAGGATTTGTAGCATCATGTTGATAGCTGGTAAATGTTTCTGTGTCTGGATGAAACTGGTTTAATCCTGCTTCCGATGCGATCCAGATACGTTCACGGTTGTCGATGTACACCCCCCATAAATTGTCATGGCTCAGACTGGTGGGGTCGCCATTACTGTGCCTATAACGGGTAAATGTCTCAGTATTTGGATCAAATCGATTCAAACCACCGCCATAAGTTGATATCCACAATATACCCTGAGCATCTTCACTTACTCTGGAGACCATATTGTGACTCAAACTATTCAGATTCTGTGGCTCATGATGATAGCGGGTGAAGACTTCTGTCTTTGGATTGAATTTGCTCAAGCCACCAGCAGTGGCTGCCCATACCAGACCTTTTCGGTCTACAAACAGCGACCAGACATTATCACTCCCCAGGCTGCGGGGATCAGCTTTGTCATGATAATAATTACTAAACTTGCCAGAGACAGGATCATATTTGCTGATACCATCGCCCCAGGTTGCAATCCACAATACACCGGATGGGTCTTCATCGATCCAATGTGCAAAATTACCGCTTATGCTGTTCGGTTCTTCTGAATCATGAAAGAACGGTTTTATGTGCATACCGTCATATTGATTGAGACCATGCTTGGTACCGAACCACATAAATCCTTGCATGTCCTGGATAACAAACAGTCCTTCATGATGTGAAAGCCCATCCTCAACGGTAATATGACTGAATTTGATCTTATTAACATCTTGAGCATAGACGTTCAGTGGCAACACCAGGTGAATCAGCATAGCGATGAACATAATGATGTTCTTCACAGTTTTCCCTCTATTTTGGTGGTCAATTCTACTAATAAGGTAACTGCCACGTCATATTCAAACTTGTTCACCAGATTCCCGAATTCATCTGCTGCATTTGCGCCCACAGTATCTTTGAGATAGCTAATCACAGTGTTCAGTAGCTCCTGGTTTATAACTTCATTTCTACGCAGTGCTACGAGGGTTTCCTGTATGGCAGCCGCGCCCTGTTCCGGTTCCACTTCCAGGGTAATATCAGGAAGCGGGGGCAAATCTGCCAGTCCGGCTTTCACCTCAGCGATGGCTCGCCGCAATTCTTTGTGCATATCGGTGGTTATTTCTGTGCCATCCTCTAAAGCCTGATAAACAGTAGCAACTGCTTCAGACAGATGCATGGCCCCAACGGTCGCCGTCAGTCCTTTGAGTGTATGTATTTTCCGGTATGTGTCCTCTGTATTCTCCCCCTCTAAGCGTTCTACAATATCTACAAATGTCTCATTCAGTTGTTTAAGAAAACGAAAGAGCATCCTGTGATAAAAATCTGCATTATAATTCACTCGCTCAAGCCCCTTTTGCAGATCAAACCCCTTTAAAGATTCTGGGAGGGCAGAGGCTGAAGCCGAATCATCAGTTTTGGATTGAACCACTTTCCCACTACTATGTAAGTAATGGCGCATAATAGTGTAGAGTTCATTACAGTCAATAGGCTTGGCAAGATGGGCATTGACTCCTGCCTCGTATGATTTTCTGCGGTCATCGTCCATAACAGCCGCTGATAAGGCAATAATCGGCGATTTGTAATGATCTTGGCGAATACGACGGGTCGCTTCAAATCCATCCATTACTGGCATCTGCAAATCCATCAAGATTAAGTCAAACTCTTGCTTTTTCAGTATTTCCAATGCTTCCTGGCCATTATTGGCGATAACAACTTCAATCCCTGTATCCTCAAGCATATTCAGGGCGACATCCTGATTTATGCGGTTGTCTTCTACCAAAAGAACAGTGTAATCCGTCAAAACTGGAATATCTATGTCATTTGTCTTGACTGATATAGCTGTACCCTTGGCTTCGGAGACAGCATTAAATAGATCTGAGGCAGTCACGGGCTTGGAAAGAAATGCATCAAATTTAGGACAATCAGTTGGTAGGTCATCCTGTTTATAAGCACTGATAATAAACATGGATGTATGGCGTATATCCACTTCGCCAGCTTCCTGCATCTCATCCAGTTTTTTGATCATACTGGGACCATCATATTCTCCGGGCATTTTCCAATCCAGCAAAATACAATCAAAGGGTTCACCAGCGTGTTCAGCAGCCTTTATAGCTTCAAGTGCCGCAGTTCCACTCTCGGCTTCTGTCACCACAACCTGTACGCTTTCCAGTATATCTCGCAAGATATGGCGTGCTGTGGGATGATCATCAATCACCAGGACAGTGTGCAGTTCCAATGTAGACCAATCTGCTTTTTTTACCTCCGGCGTACCCACAGGAAGCTTCAGTTCAAAGAAAAAACTGCTGCCTTCTCCAAGTGTGGACTCAACCTCAAGCGAGCCACCCATGTGTTCTATCAGTCTGCTGCTGATAACCAGTCCCAAACCAGTGCCACCATATTTTCGAGTAGTGGATGTATCAGCTTGAGAAAATGCATTAAACAATGAGCCAATCTGCTCTTCACTCAGACCAATGCCAGTATCCTGCACCTCAAAACGGATGCTGACCTTCTCCTGTATCTGTGCTTCAGAAGTATTGACCTGGGTCACGGACAGTTCAACAAATCCTTTTTGGGTGAACTTGATCGCATTACTCAACAGATTAGTCAGCACTTGCCCTAAACGGAGGGCATCACCAACCAATGTATGGGGAAGATCAGCCGCTACATGGAAAAACAGCTCGATCTGCTGATCTCCGGCAGCCGTTCCAAACAGAGATTTCATTTGGGCCAGCAAATCATCTATTTGAAAATTGTGCAGGTCTAATTCTAGCTTGTTTGCCTCGATCTTAGAGAAATCCAAAATATCGTTAATAATTCCAAGAAGTAGGTGAGACGAGCTATGAACTGTATTAACGTAGTCTTTCTGTTTGTCATTTAGATCTGTTCGCATCAGCATTTGAGTCATGCCGATCACGGCGTTCATGGGGGTGCGGATTTCATGGCTCATATTGGCAAGAAATTCAGTTTTGGCCTGGTTAGCAGTTTCGGCTTCCTTCTTAGCTTGTTGTAATGCCTTCTCCGCCTGCTTGCGAACAGTAATATCACGGCTAATACCGAGGATGCCAAGCATCTCACCATTTGGCCCCCAATAAGGTGTTTTCAAAGTATCCAGTAATATTTTTTTGCCATCAGGATATGTGTTCCACTCATCATTGTGACGTGTTTCACGCCTTTCCAGCATGAGTTTGTCATGTTTTCGGAAAAAGTCAGCAGTTTCTTTATCAAACAGATCATAATCTGTTTTGTTTACAATCTCTTCTTTGGGTCTACCGAGAAGCTCGGCAAATGGTGGATTACAGCCAAGATAGACTCCATCTGTATCTTTATAGAAAATAATATCAGGTATCGAATCCAACAAGGAGGAGATTAAACCACTTTGTCGTTTAATCTCTTCTTCTGCCTGCTTGCGAACGGTAATATCACGACTAATACCGAGAATACCAAGTATCTCACCATTTGGCCCCCAATAAGGCGTTTTCAAAGTATCTATTAATACTTTCTTACCATCAGGGTAGGTGACCCACTCATCATTGTTACGTGTTTCACGCCTTTCCAGCATGAGTTTGTCATTTTTACGGAATAAGTCAGCAATTTCTTTATCAAACAGCTCATAATCTGTTTTGTTTATAATCTCTTCTTTGGGTCTGCCGATAAGCTCGGCAAATGGTGGATTACAGCCAAGATAGACGCCATCCATATCTTTATAGAAAATAATATCAGGTATCGAATCCAGCAAGGAGGAGATTAAGCCGCTTTGTCGTTTAATCTCCTCTTCTGCCTGCTTGCGCTCCGTAATATCAATGGCGGTAGTAAAATTATACTGCTTGCCCTGTAGTTCAATAATCTCTGCCGATAACAGCACATCTATGGGCATACCATCTTTGGTATAAATAATTGCTTCTGCATTATTTAATATTCCCGTTTCTTTCAGCTCGGTTATCGCCTCTTCTCTAAAGTTAGTATTCATTTGTATCAACTCTGAGGCTCGCTCGCCAATGGTTTCTTGCAGAGTAAAACCAAGTTTGTCACAAAAAGTCTGGTTGACTTCAATGAATTTGCCGCTTTCTAACTCACTCAAACCGACAATAGCCGGGTTCTTATGAAATGCTTTGACAAATTTTTCTTCAGAAATAGCTAGGGCGGACACATCTTTGCTAACGCCAAAAAGAGCCTGTTTACCATTCCATATTCCACTTGTTACCCGTGTTTCAACGGGGATCAACTCGCCACTTTTTGTTTGCAGGGGAACAGGACAGTGGATATCTTCACCCTGAATCATTTTAGCTACAATATATGCGGCTTCTTGATGGCGGTCTTTGGGGTGTACAAACAACACCGGCTGACCGGTTAGTTCTTCGGTGGAATAGCCCAGTCGTTTACTGACCGTTTCATTGGAGAGTTTAATATTGCCCTGCTCATCCAGAATAAAGAGAAAGTCATCAACGGTATCGAAAAAGGTGCGGAAGTTCATTTCACTTTGCTGCAAAGCTTGTTCAGTTTGCCTGCGGTCGGTGATGTCAATTGCAACCCCATCAAAAATATTCTCATTGTTCGATAATCGGCGTGGAGAAGAATTGAGAAGAAGCCATTTTATTTTTCCTGAAGGAAGTTTGAATCGAACTTCGGATTTGAAAGCCCTCATATTTTCAATAGCTTCATTCTCTTGTTTGATAACCAAACAAGCATCCTCTTCGGATATTTGTCCGTAAAGCTGCGATACATCTCTCAGGACATCAGCCGCAGGAATTTCATGGACTTTCTCAACACCTTCGCTAACATAAGTAAAGCGTCTTGTTTGATTATTAACATCTATCAATACCTGATAGACATAACCAGCAGGCAGGTTGTCACTAAGCAAGCGGAGCCTTTCTTTGCTTTCTCGCAGATCCTCTTCCACCTGCTTGCGCTCGGTTATGTCAATCGCAATTTCCAGCCTGACAAGTCTCCCGTTCGGCCAGCGTATTGCTTGATCTCTCAATTGATACCAGTGCTGAGTGATAGTATTTTGAAATTCCCATACATATGGCCCTTTAGGTTCCCCATTTGCGTCAAGTAGTCGATCATTAGTACAAAAATCGCAAGGTGTCATTTGTCCTTTTTGTACCACACGAAAACATTTCTCACCTATCGCATTTCCAAACAATTCATTAAATGATTTATTTGAAAATAATAGCTCATAGGTTTTCATATCTGCCACATAAACGATGGCATCCATTGCATCCATAGCTGTTTGAAAACGAAGGTATTCTGAGTGCAATTGCCTTTGTGATCGGTTTGCTGCGATAAACAGCCCTAAATCATGGGCAATGCTGCCTAGGAAATTTTGCTCTACCGAACCCCATGTTGTTGCAGATATACAATTATCGAAACCGATAAATCCGATAAGTTCTTTCTCTGCCATAATTGGAATCAAAAGAATCGCCTTGATACCCTGTGGTTCAAAAAGTTGTTTCTCATCTGGAGGAAAATCTTCAATTATCCCACTAATGATATCACCCTGGGTTAATGTTACATACAACCGTTCATACAATTGAATCTTAAAATTTTGAAGTTCGGGATTATTGATTTCCGGTGTGATCCCCTCGGCACAATACTCCGCTTTCTGGCTCATTAGAACTTTGCTGTTTTCATCTGTATGAGTGATGAAAATGTATGCTCGGCTCGCTAACGCAGCAAGACCGATAATATCGACCACCTGATGAAATATATCTTCTGATTCGGATGCAAGCAGAATTTCTTTAATATGATTCAGTGCAGATAGATAACTTTCTCGCTGGCGTAATTTTTCCTCTGCTTGTTTATGTTCAATAATCTGCCCCAGACGTTCAGCTAGAGCGTTGAGCAATAATTGTTCTTCGTATAGGAATGCCTTATTATCACTACTGACCGTCTTCGCTTCTATAATACCCACTTCCAGGCAGCCAAACAGTTGACTGTACACGTGAACATCGGCTGCTTGTTGCCAAGATGTTACCTGAAAATTCTCAGTTTTGTATTCTTGACCAGCACACACAAGTCTGGCACAGGTAATATCTGGGTCTTGCCAAGAGGGAGGAATAATATCAACAACACCTTGTAAAATACTGCTGAGAGAACTATTGGTAGTTTCAAGTAGTTGTGACAACCCATACAGACAATTTAATTCTTTGACCCGTTCGCTAAGTGCATAGGTTTTCTCCTGTAGTGCCTTCTCCGCCAGCTTGCGTTTGGTAATATCCAAGGTGTATTCTATCATCTGAACTAGCTCACCTGTTTCATTAAGAATAGGAAAACCATGGATTTCGACTTCTCTTTGATTGCCGTTTTGATCGTGGTGAATATGTTCTATAACAACCGCTTTTTTGGTTTTCTTCAATTCTTGCAGGGGGCAGCTATGCTCAGTGCTTTGACAGAAAGAAGTCTGTTTATGAGTCATTGCATAACAGGTATTTGCATCAGCACTGCCCAACGCTCGGGCGTGTGAGTTGGCAAGAACGATGCTGTAGTCATCTGCATTGATGACATAGAAAGGATGATCCAAGGATTCTATGACATTGTTCAAAAATTTATTTTGTCGCCTGATTTTTTCCTCACCCTGCTCGCGCTCGGTGATCTCCTTACGCAAATCAATAGTACGCTTTTCGACAAGTTCTTCCAGATGTTCCTGGTATTTTTGTAGTTCATTCTCAGCCTTTTTGCGTTCGGTGATGTCTTGCACCAATGCCACAAAGTAATCAACAGAGCCATCGTCCTTACGAATAGCATTCGCCGAGATGTCTGCATAGATAATACTGCCATTACAGTGGATAAAACGTTTTTCCAGAGAATAACCATCGATTTCTCCATTTAATACTCGATTAAATTGGGTTGTATCAGCCTCCATGTCATCAGGGTGGGTTAGCCCAATCCAGGTTTGCTGCGAAAATTCCTGACGAGAATAACCGAACAGATTGCACAGTGTATCGTTAAACTCAAGCCAACCCTTTTCCAGTGACGTAATCGCCATACCCACCAGGCCCAGTTCAAAATATTTTCGAAAACGCTCTTCACTCCCGCGAAACGCCTCCTCTGCGTGCCTGCGCTCGGTGATGTCAGTGAATACGGTTGCAAATTGACCATGTCGGGGGCAGTAGACAAGCACCTCAAAATACTTACCAATCTCTTGAGAATAATTCTCAATTCGAGCAGGAATTCCAGTCAAGGCAACCTTGCCGCAGGTATCAATCCAGTAAGATTCTGTTCGGGGTAGAATTTGGAGTACCGTTTTTCCAACGATGTCTGTTGCCATCAACCCCGTCATCTCTTCAAAAGCCGGGTTTACCTCCAGGAAACGGTAATCATAAGGTTTGTCGGTCTCATCACAAATGATTTCATGCAGAGCAAAACCATTGAGCATTGTGTTGATCAGTGTGCGATAGCGTTCTTTGCTTTCGTGCAGGGTATCCTCGACCTGCCTGCGCTCGGTAATGTCGGAATGAATACCAAGAAAACGTACCGGTTTCTGCCCATCATCCCACTCGACTACTTTGCCCAGAGATCGAATCCACATCCAGCTATCATCTTTACGCTTGAAGCGAAACTCAACATCATACTGTGGGATTGTTCCAACAAGATATTGCTCAATCGCTTTATGGCAATGCGCTAGATCATCGGGATGAACATGAAGTTCCCATTCCTCAAAACAGCTCTTAAATTCCTGCGGTTCATACCCTGCCATTGTGTAATAGCGATCATCAAAAATTATTTTGGAATCCTTCATATACCAATCCCAAATTCCATCATTTGCTACCGACATGGCTAGAGCGAGCTGCTCTTCACTCCTGCACAGTTCCTCCGTGTGTTGCTTTAGTTCATAGCGCATCCGGTCGAAGGAAGAAGAGAGGGATTGTAATTCTTGAGTACCGGAAGACGGAAGCGGGGTTCCCGGATCGCCTGAAGCCATTCGGTCAGCGGCGGCAGTCAGTTCGGTTATGGGGGAAATTATGCGGCGCGAAAAAATAAAGGCCACCGGAAAAGTAATACACATAACCACAAACCAGATTGCAAGCGCGGTCAGCAAGGATTGATGAACAAGGGCATCATATTCAGCTAACTGAATACTAGCACCGAACATATAAGTGCGACCCTGAGCATCTTTTCGGGGAACAAGGACATGCCTACCTGTCCCCCACTCATTATGAAAAGAGGAGAAGGCGGGCTTCATTTGTGAACCCATAGCCGGTGCAAAAGCCTGAGGGTCTCGATGAGTCTCAAAAAAAGATGCGCTGGGTGAGGTGACATCATTGACATCTGAATGGGTGGCTGAAGTAAAAACCAGGCGATCATCCTCCAGATGCAGAACGCTCCATAGGTACTGAAGACCGAGCCTGCGGCACAGGTCGTCATTGCGCTCGACAATATGACTGAATTGCTCCTCGGATACCGATGATGAATCGTCTATTTGGTCGTGATAATTCTGCCCCAAAATTTCACGCGACATTTCCGCTGCCATAAGTAGCTTGCTGTCAGTCGCTTCCATCACATCCGTGGATCGGTAATAAGCCATAATCGCTGCAAAAATGACTGATACCGCAAAGGTATTTATAATTATGACCATCATCCAGACGAACAGGATACTGCGGGGAGGACTTTTGGGTTTACTATTCATGTTATTAGTTCCTTTTGAGGCAACTTTGCCTGTATCTGATTAAGCCCCTTTGCCTTTGCCTTTGCCTGATAAAGAGCCTGATCTGCTGCCATCAGAAGTTCATTCATATTGGTTTTAGGGTTGTCTTGTGAATGCGTTGCTACGCCAATGCTGATGATCAGCATCGGAGCGGTATCAGAATGCTCGTGGGATATGTTCGCTGCCCTTAGGAGTGAGAATTTTATAACTTCAGCAACCTGGCTGGTCTTTTTCTCCATTTTCTGCGTTGTGCCTGTTTGGACTTAGGCAGTTACATAGCTTGCTATGCGCCTGTTTTCACGCCTTGAAAATGAATAAAAATCCTGTGCCCAGTTCCTGCACTTATTTCATTCTCACTCCTTAGGAGCGAGAATTTTATAACTTCAGCAACCTGGCTGGTCTTTTTCTCCATTTTCTGCGTTGTGCCTGTTTGGACTTAGGCAGTTACATAGCTTGCTATGCGCCTGTTTTCACGCCTTGAAAATGAATAAAAATCCTGTGCCCAGTTCCTGCACTTATTTCATCCTCACTCCTATTGTCTGAAATTATCAATATCAATCATCAACAAAGGCAAAGGATAGCCACTGTATATGGCGTGGCTCCACTCCCTTTGCAAACCTCCGTCAAAAGCATAGCGATTTGGGATATGATGAGGGCAGGAGCTTTTTTCTGACATTCGCTGGTGTTCATTGTAGTTTTTCTCCTGTTTTAGCAGACAGTTTCATTAATAAGGCAACTGCGGCATCATATTCGAGCTTGTGCACAAACTTCCCAAATTCATCTGCTGTATTTGTTCCCACAGTGTTCTTGAGATAGCTTAGCACTGTGTTCAGCAGCTTCTGGTTTACAACTTCATTTTTACGCAGCATTGTGAAGATTGTTTGCATGGCAACCACACCCTGTTCCGAATCCACTTCCAAAGTAATATCAGGAAGCGGGGGCAGGCTCGCCAGTCCGGTTTTCACCTCATCCATAGTCTGCTGGAATTTTTTGCGCATGTCAGCGGTTATTTCTGTGCCATCAAGTAAAGCCTGGTGAATAGTAGTTATTGCTTCAGCCAGATGCGTGGCCCCGAAGGTCGCTGCCAGTCCTTTGAGTGTATGTGTTTTCCGGTGTAGAACTTCCGTATTCTCCACGTCCAGGCTATCCATAATGTCAGAAAATTTACTATCAAGTTGTTCCTGAAAATGAAATAACATCCTATGATAAAAATCTGCATTATGATTTGCTCGCTCAAGCCCCTTTTGCAGATCAAACCCCTTCAGAGATTCGGGAAGAGCTGAAGCCGAGCTGTCAGTTTGGGATTGAACCATTTTCCCGTTGCTTTGTAAGTAACGGCACATGATGGTGTAGAGTTCGCCGCAGTCAATGGGTTTGGCAAGATGAGCATTGGCTCCGGCCTTGTATGATTTTGCACGTTCAGCATCCATGACAGCCGCAGACAGGGCAATAATTGGCAGGTCGGCATGATCCTGGCGAATCCGACGGGTCGCTTCAAATCCATCCATCACCGGCATCTGTAAATCCATCAAGATCATATCAAACTGTTGCTGTGTGAGTCTGTCCAAGGCTTCTTGGCCGTTATTGGCAATAACAACTTCAACGCCTGTATCTGCAAGCATATTTAGGGCAACATCCTGGTTCAGACGGTTGTCTTCCACCAGCAGCACAGCGTAATCTGTCAAGACTGGAATGTCGATGGCATGTGTTTCTACTGAAACCATTGGCCCATAGCCTCTGGCTTCGGATATGGCAGTAAACAGATTTGAGGTGGTCACCGGCTTGGAAAGAAATGCGTCAAATTTGGGGCAATCAGCCGGTAGCTCATCTTGTTTGTAGGCACTGACAATACACATGGATGTATGGCGTATATCCATGTCATCAGCTTCCTGTATCTCATTGAGTACTCTGATCACGCCCGGGCTGTCAAATTCTCCGGGCATTTTCCAATCCAGCAAAATACAATCAAAGGGTTCTCCAGCCTGAACAGCGGCCTTGACAGCATCAATCGCTGCGGCTCCACTCTCGGCTTCTGTCACCACAACCTGTACGCTTTCCAGTATATCCCGCAGGATACGGCGTGCTGTGGGATGATTGTCAACTACCAGGACCGAGTGCAGGTTCAGTGTAGACCAATCTGTTTTTGATAAATCCGGCATCCCCACAGGAAGTGTCAGTTCAAAGAAAAACTTGCTACCTTCTCCAAGTATGGATTCAACCTCAAGCGTACCGCCCATGTGTTCTATCAGTCTGCTGCTGATGACCAGTCCCAAACCGGTGCCACCGTATTTTCGTGTGGTGGACGTATCGGCTTGAGAAAATGCGTGAAACAGTGTATCAAGCTGCTCTTTACTCAGACCGATACCGGTATCCCGTACCTCAAAATGGATACTGACCTCTTCGCCCTGCACCAAAGCATCAGGTTCTAAAGAATCCTTCCGCGCCTGTGCTTCAGAGTTGTTTACCCGTGTCACAGATAATTCGACGAGTCCTTGTTGGGTAAACTTTATCGCATTACCCAAAAGATTGGTAAGCACCTGCCCCAGACGGAGATCGTCGCCAACCAGCGCATCGGGAAGCTCAGGGGATAGATGAAAAAACAGATCAATGTGTTGATCTCCGGCAGCCGTTCCAAACAGGGATTTCATCTGATTGAGCAGTTTATCTGTGTGAAAATTGTGCGGATCTAATTCCAGCTTGCCGGCTTCAATCTTGGAGAAATCCAGGATATCATTAATAATTCCAAGCAGCAGATGAGACGAGTTATGTACCATATTGACATACTCTTTCTGCTTCTCATTCAGGGGCGTTCGCATCAGCATTTGGCTCATGCCGATCACTGCGTTCATGGGGGTGCGGATTTCATGACTCATATTGGCAAGAAATTCGCTCTTAGTTTGGCTGGCGGCTTCGGCTTCCTTCTTTGCTTGTTGCAATGCCTCATTCGCCTGTTTGTGCTCGGTGATGTCTTGAATAACCTCCAGTTTACAGCGTGTGCTGTCAATATCGGTATAAGGTACGGCGATAATGTCAAAGGTTCTACCATCAGTCATTGTAGGCTGATAATGTGTCGTTTTCCCCTCGTCAATTACCCTGGGTAGCTGGCAATATGTGCAGGGCGACTCACGACCACTCATATCCCGGTAACAGATCTTGCCCACAACATCGCCAAAAGCCTCAATCATTGGTGCATTCATGAATCGCACCCGATACTCGTCATCAACGACAAAGAGTAAAATACCTGCCCCACTGATGGCGTCCAACAGAGTGCGCTGCCACTCATCACTCACCCGCAGCGCCTCTTCCATCTGTTTGCGCTCGGTAATATCAACTATTATTCCATCAAGGAAGCGAACTTTACCTTGTTCATCGAATATGCCTTGCCCCTTCTCATAGCACCAACAGATGTCTCCATCAGCACCAATAATACGATATTCAAGGGTGTAATACTCTTTCCCGGTAATTTTTTCCAGGATAAACATTTCCACTATGTGTTTGTCTTCAGGATGAATTATTGAAGCCCAACTTCGAACAGCATTGTTCAGAAAATCGCTTGCCGGATACCCGCTGAGTATCTCTGCTTCGCTGCTGATAAATTCCATAGTCCAGTACTCATCGCATTGACACCGGTAACTTACACATGGCATGTTCACAACAAGAGAACGATATCTTTCTTCACTTTCTTGCAGGGCTTTTTCGGTCTGCTTGCGCTCGGTCACGTCCTGAACTGTACCTACCAGCAAGATAGTCTTTCCTGTTTCGTCGGTCACTGCCTCACCGATGGTATGAATCGTCTTTTCAGTGCCGTCTTTATAGAGTAAACGATGTTTGATATTCCAATTTTCTCCATATTCTATCCCTCTCCTGATACAAGAAAGATCATATTCCCTGTCATCTGGATGGACGACAGCGGCAAATGCATCAAGTGTGGTTTCCTCCCGGCTGAGACCAAAAATCCGAAACAATTCATCGGAGCCTTCTATCTCTTGAGTCTCGGGATCAAGCTTCCAATGGCCTATATGGGCGATTGTCTGGGCTTCTTTAAGATAGTGTTCACTTTCTCGCAGCATCTCTTCCGTCTGCTTGCGCTCGGTAATGTCGTGGTTGCTACCGCGTTGGCCCAGGGAACATCCATCAGGACTCTGTACTGGCTGACAAACGTGGCCGATCCAACGTTGTTCGCCGTTGCGGGTGACAATACGAAAGTCTATGGGAAGTATCTCGCCTGTCTCTAGTGCTGTGTGCGTGTGGTCTGCGAACAGACTTCGGTCATCGGGGTGGATAATGCTCTGGAGCAGAGCTGGATTTTGGATGAACTCGTCAGCACGATATCCGGTGATCCGCTCGCACGATGGCGAAACATAGACATAGTTTCCGGCGGGGTCAATCCAATACTCCCAATTGTAGGTAAAATCGGCCACAGTACGGAACTGTTCTTTACTTTTTTGTAATTTTTCTTTCGCCTGCTTGTGCTCGCTGATCTCCTTGTGCAAATCAATGGTACGCTCTTTGACGATATCTTCCAGATGTTCCCGGTATTTTCGCAGTTCATCCTCGGCGTGCCTGCGTTCGGTGATGTCAGTGAACACAGTCGCAAACTGCCCCTGTTGGGGGCAGTAGATAAGCATCTCAAAATATCGATCAAACTCTTGAGCGTAGTTCTCGATTCGGGCAGGATTCCCGGTCAAGGCAACCTTGCCACAGGTATCAATCCAGTAAGATTCTGTTTGGGGTAGAATTTGGAACACCGTTTTTCCAACGATGTCTATTGCCCTTAGCCCCGTCATCTCTTCAAAAGCCGGGTTTACCTCCAGGAAACGGTAATCATAAGGTTTGTCGGCTTTGTCGCAAATGATTTCGGACAGAGCAAAACCGTTGAGCATTGTGTTGATAAGCGTGCGATAGCGTTCTTCGCTTTCATGCAGGGTATCTATCACCTTCTTGCGTTCTGGAATAACACGGATTTCTTTAATGAACAATATCAGTGAAATACCAATTAAAACTATCAAGGGAATACCGAAAATAAGGATTTCCGGATGTTCCTCAACAAATTGTGTCAACGGTAGCTGGGGAGAAGAAAAAACAATAACTTTCCATTCACTCTTTTCAATTGAACTCATCTGATAAAGATAGTTGCGGGATAGCAAAGAAATGGTCTCAGGTGAGTGATGCTCAGCAAGTTTCTGGTTGGGAGCCAGTGTCTGTAATGGTTTTCCAATGGTATGAGCGAAATCTTTCGAGGTGAAAAGGATGGTTTGATCACGTCCAATAATGACGACTGTGTGTGCTTGTTCCTTGCTGAGCTTTTCCCATAGATTTTGTAACTCTTGAAACCTTAGCGATACTCCGATGATACCATCGAACTTACTTGCTGAATTCAATAGAGAGATGCTGACTCCCGTGACCAGTAAACCGGATAGTGGGCCCTTATGCGGCTCCATAATATATTCGGGTTTCCCCTGGGAAAGTTCTCGGAAGAAATCCAGGTTTGCCACCAGCCCCGGTTGATTCAAGGGCATTCCTGAGCAAAAAAAAGCGCCATTTTTATCCACAGCGGCATAATTAACCACATTGGGGGAGTCAGCATTCAGCCTCCCAAACACCTGGTTGCAAACCTCTGTTTTTTGTTGGGTGATAAAGGGCGTTCGTGACAGCGTTTCAAGCGTAGTTATATACTTTTCAAAATAATATTCTGTCTCATATTGTATTTTATCACTGACCTTGACAATCTCGGTTGCCAAATACGTTGACTTTTGATAATAAGAATGGATGAGATAGGCCAGGAAAAAAAATGTGATTCCTATAATCAGGATTCCTGCTGCCCATAGAAAAACCTTCTCTTCCCCAAAAATGGGTGCCTTTTTAATTTTAGATTTCATTTCTTCTCACTGTCTGCTGTGTAGCGTGTTCCATTGCCGACTATCGTGGTAAAACCACTTAGGAGACTGTCCAAGAGTAGTAAAGCCAGTGATTCTGTTAAATTTAACCTATTATTTATCAATGACTTAAAAAGCCAGTTTTTTAAAAACTGAGTTCTCGGACAGGCTTCTAGTAGCACTCCCTTTTATTAAATCATAGCCGCAGTAAGGGTTGTATTTTTTATGAAGGCTTCTATGTATTTGAGTGAAGTTAAATAAAATCTTGACTCTCTATCAGCGCTCTTTTATGCTCACTGAGCTTAGAAGCAGCGGGTAAATTTTACACCTTACTCTGCCTTCACTCATGAGGTTTTAGCAACAGCTTCTTAAGGGATGGCCCTGCAATAACTGTTTCTATTTTTTCTGTCATCCATCTCCCTTGTGACAAGAGTTATATACTATCGTTATGCGATCCTTAGCGTACCTTGGAAAGGTGCGCTATGACGGCACAATCTTCGGGAGTTTATTGTTGGATGGTTTTTTAGCTGTTAGCAACTATTTTAGATAATGAGGATATCAATATGAAGAAAACTTATGTTTTGCTGAGTTCTGCACTACTGGCTTTAGGCTTGAATTCAGCTACTTGGGCGGCAACTGCTGATATGGCCACCCCGGATGAAGCAAAAGCCTTGAGTGAAAAGGCGGCAGCCGCAGTGAATGATACTGGCAAAGAAAAAGCCTTTGCCGCTTTTGCCGACAATAAAGCAGGTTTTCTGGAAAAAGATCTCTATGTATTTTGTATGGATATGCAAGGGGTTATGCTCTCCCATGCCAAGAAACCTCAACTGGTTGGTAAAAACTTGCTTGAGTTCAACAAATATGGTGATTTTTTATTCAAGAGCATGATCAAGACTGCAAAATCTGAAACCGCTGCTGGCTGGGTTGATTACAAATGGCCTTACCCAGGCAGTGAAGAGATTCGTGACAAAACCAGCTATGTTGTTACCAATAAAGAAGGGTTTTTCTGTGGTGTTGGCGCTTATAAATAAGCCGCTTAGACCAGTGATTAAAAGATAGATTTATGCTTTCTTTTAAACCTGGAAGTATTTTCAGTATTTTTCTGGA
>NZ_JAUCGJ010000048.1 GCF_030378065.1 Candidatus Venteria ishoeyi
CTATATTAAAATACCCCTTTGGGGTGTTAGCGCTAAAACCCATATTTTAAGTTTTACCGTTAAACATTAGAGATAAATCTGTTCGCCTGAAAGGCGAAGGTTTTAACCTTGTGCATGGAAAATAAACGTGTGACAATGAAGAGATAGTGTATGACACTATGATTCCTTTTTGTATCGCTTATCTTAGTTTAGCAAATCACTTTGCATTGTAAAGCTATCTTGTAAAAAAATATCTAATCTAAAAGCAATTCTGGCTTAAACCAGTAATATAAAAAATAACAATAAACCCGTACTGAAAAAAATACTGTAAGTTAACAGACTTAGCGCCTGCTGGCGATATAAACGCTGTTGCACCCAGAAACCAATAATACTGACCAATAATAACCAAACAACCGTCATTATCCAGGCAAACTGCCCGGCTTCTCCAAAAGCACTCCAGAAATCACCACGATAACCCAGCAACCAGGGCAGCAGTTCGTTCATGATTTCCATATTGGGAACCACATACAACCATATAAACAAGGTAGAGGCCAGCCAAAAGGCATAAGGCTTGCGGCGCAGGCTGGTGATTGCGGCGAATAACATTAAGCCCAGCATCAAAATATAAGGTGCGCTGGCAATTAAAAAGTCTGAATAAACCTGATCTTCCAGAAATTCATAGCTGATATAGCCCCATAACCATTCCCATTGCGCAAACTCATTGCGAGCATAAGTAGGCATCCAGATAAACTGAATAATTTTACCCCCTTGAAACCAGACCATAACAGCATGTGCTGCTTCATGAATAATGGTGAATAATATGCTGCCCGGTAACAATAACAACATATGCAGGCGATGTTGATAGACATATATTATCAGCTCATCAAGCAACAGGGCTAAGGGGTGTGCTTCCAGGGTATTTGCAAGTGGTTCAGACATATAGATTTTCAGGTAAATAATTTCTTGGTAGTGATAATATTTGGTATGTTAACAGTACACAATTTGGAAATTTAGGAGTGAGGATAAAATAAATACAGAAACTGGGTGCAGGTTCAAAGCATGAAAACCGGCACATAGTGAGCTATGTAACGGTTTTCGGAACGCAGAAAATGGAGAAAAAGGCCAGCCAAAAAGAAGCTTTTGCGTAACACCCGTTATAAGCTATTTGCGCCAAAATGCAATATGCAATACCACTAATAAGGTCAAAATTTCCAGACGACCCAGCAACATAGAGAAACTACCCACCCATAGACCTGCCGCTGAAACTTCTGAAAAGGTTGCAGTCACTTTTCCCAGTGCAGGCCCTATGGTATTGATACATGCAGCGACCGCAGCAAATGCGTCCACTGGCGTTAAACGGGTATCAGCAGCCATCATCAGCAGCGAAAGAAGCAAAAAACTTGCCATATATAAAAAAGTAAAACCCAATACCGCAGGCCCCACCCGCTCAGGTACGGCGCGTTTGCCAAGGCGCACCGGCAGCACGGCATTAGGGTGGATCAGACGCAAAATTTCACGCATCCCCTGCTTATACAGCAAAATAATCCGGGTGATCTTAAAGCCCCCTGCCGTTGAACCAATACAGCCACCGATAAAACCACTGCCAAATACCAGCACCGGGAGAAATAAAGGCCATTGGCTGTAATCCTGGGTGCTGAAACCCGTGGTACTCATCAACGAAACAACATGAAAACTGGCATAACGAAAAGCGGTTAAGAAAGACAGGGTAGGTGGATTAGCGGTGATGTCCGTGCCATTTTTTATGGTGGGAAAAGTTGCTAAAATAACGGTTGTCACGATAATCAGCGTCAGCAAAATATACACAAAAACCCGTGCCTGCAAATCCTGCCATAGGTAATTAAAGCGCCGCTTGTACCAGATATTAAAATAAATGGTGAAATTCAAGCTGCCCAGAATCATAAAAATGATCGCCACCGTCTCCACCAGGGCGGAATCAAAATAGCCCAGGCTTTTATCATGGGTGGAAAAACCACTGGTGGAAACTGTGGTAAAACTGTGGGCAATCGCCTCAAACCAGTCCATTTTTTCATGAGAGAAATAAAATGCAATGGCGCATAAGGCGGTCAGCCCAAAATAAACCCCCATCATCAACTTTGCCGTACTGGCAAGCCGTGGCGTTAGCTTTTCATCACGCATAGGCCCTGGTGCTTCAGCGCGTTGTAACTGATAGCCGCCCAAACCCAGCATGGGTAAAATCGCAATGGCTAAGACGATAATCCCCATGCCACCAAGAAATTGTAGTTGCTGGCGATAATATAAAATTGCCCTGGGCAATTGATCCAGCTTGGTTAAGGTGGTGGCACCGGTTGTGGTAAAGCCTGATACCGCTTCAAACACCGCTTTTGACACTGTAATATCGGCGATATTAGGAATGCCCTTAATCGCCAGCCAGAATGGCAGGGCGCTGACCAGACTCAACACAAACCAGAACAGCACCGTTACCATAAACCCGTCACGCGCTTGCAGACTCGACAGGGGGCGGGTATTGAGTTTCCATAACAGGAAACCGGATAGTGACATCAAAGCAAAGGTTATATGAAATGCCCGTAGTGATTTGATATCGTATTCATGAAGTGCAAATAGTATGGGCGGTATCAGCGTAAAACTGAACAGACCTAATAAAATCCCGGTTAAACGCAGTGCCAGAGTGAGTTGCATGGCTTTTTAATCGTGCAGACAGACTTGTTTCAGATGTGGATTTTTCAGCGGGTGATGTGAGGTTAAGACGGCAATGCCCCCTTGTTCGGAATGCTGATGTAATTGTTCCTCAACCCAATGAATGCCTTTTTTATCCAGTGAAGTAAAAGGCTCATCCAATATCCACAATGCAGCCTGTCGGGTCAGCAAGCGCGCCAGCCCAACACGGCGTCGTTGCCCGGCAGATAAGGTGCGGGAGGGTACATCTTCAAAACCGCGCAAACCAACCTGCTCCAAAGCATCATCTAATGTGATGTCAGTTGCGCTGCCGTGCATGGCACGACTCACCCGCAGATTTTCATAAGGGGTTAAATCGCCTTTAACCCCATGCTTGTGACCAACATAATTCAGCACTGCATTATATTCCAGGCGGTTGTCTTCTATGGATTCACCCTGCCAACACACCCGCCCCTCACTGGGCAATGCCAAACCACAAAGTATGCGTAATAAACTGGTTTTACCGCTACCATTATGACCTTCAATCTGCAACAATTCTCCTGGATTCAGCGACAGTTCCAGATTTTCAAACAAAACCCGATCATCACGAATGCAACTCAATCCATGCGTGCTGAGTCCGCGTTCTTCTATTATTTCCATGCGACAGCCTTTTGAATTTTCACCACGAAACCGCGCACTCTAGCATAAAGCGTGTGGTTTTGCTGTCATGATTTGGACAATATTTATGAGTTTTGATTTCTCAACACCAATGAAACAGGCCGCAGGCAAACTGGAAGCCGTGATTTTACGCTGGCTTAAATTATTGCTGGTGTTGCTGTGGCTTGCCAGTTTAATCAGTTATTCTGCCCGTTTTCCTGCTTCTGAACCGCTGCTGCAACATTACAGGGCGGAATTGTTTACCCATTTTACGGGTGTTTATTTTGCTTTAGGCATGATGCTTCTTGCTGGCTTGCTGGCCTTAAGACAAGGTTTCTGGGTTATTGCCGCTTTTGCGCTGGTGTTATTAAATGCGTTGGCAGTGCTGCCCTGGTACAGTCCAATGTCAAACCAACCGACAACTATCGCCAGCCAGCAGCAAAACATACGTTTATTACAGGCCAACCTGCTAAGCCAGAATACCGCGCATGACAAACTACTCAATCTGATTACGGAAAAACAGCCGGATATTATCGTTTTGCAGGAAGTCAGCAACCATTGGCAACAAGCTTTGGCTGCTTTGCATCCTGTCTATCCCTGGTTCAAGGTGATTGCGCGTGAAGATAATTTTGGTATTGCTGTATTTAGTAAACTTCCCCTGGAGTCCGTGACAGAAGTGCAACTGGGCGCACTACAACAACAAGACTATGCGCTAAGGAGTGAGGATAAAATAAATACAGAAACTGGGCGCAGGATTTTTATTCATTTTCAAGGCGTGAAAACAGGCGCATAGCAAGCTATGTAACTGTTTTCGGAACGCAGAAAATGGAGAAAAAGACCAGCCAAGTTGCTGAAGTTATAAAATTCTCGCTCCTAAGCACACCTGCGCTTTCCATGTCGGTTAAGCCGCAGTCACAAAGCTTTCAACTCTTAGTTGTACACCCCGTGCCACCAATTAATCTGGAAATGGCGGCATTACGCGATCAACAGTTGCAGGAAATTGCCTGGATTGTGCAGCACTGGCAAACACCCGGTATGGTACTGGGCGATCTCAATACTGCATTATGGTCGCCAGCGTATCTGACCTTAGAGCAGGAAACGGGGCTGTACAATGCGCGTCAGGGCTTTGGCATTTTACCCAGTTGGCCCGCACCGTTCTTACCGCTGGGTATTCCTCTGGATCATTGTTTGTTAAGTCCCACGTTTACAGTGCAGAATATTGCACTGATGCCATCGATAGCTTCGGATCATCAGCCATTGTGGATTGAAGTCGGGTTAGGCAGGCAAACTAAATAGAACCACAAATGAGGCTTTAGCCCCAATCATTCTCAATTTCATTCATCACTATTAAACTGCCGGTTATACTCCATACTGATTTTTTGCTTAGTCTGGATAAAACTAGACTTCAAATCCAAACAATGGAGGCGTAACATAGGTTAATACATTAAAACTTGTGGATAATGATGAAAAATGAAGCAGCCCACACATTTATTGCAGATATCCTGGTTGTCGACGACATCCGTGAAAACCTGCGTTTGTTATCAAAAATGCTTGTTGCACAAGGCTACCATGTCCGGCCTGTTTCTAGCGGAGCGCGTGCAATTTCCGCCATTCAGGATCAATACCCCGATCTGATTCTGCTAGACATCATCATGCCCGGGATGGACGGCTATGAAGTTTGTCAGCAGTTACAAGCCGATGAAAGCACCCGTGATATTCCAATTATTTTCATCAGCGCCTTGAATGAGACTTTTGATAAGGTAAAGGCATTTGCCGTTGGTGGGCGCGATTATATTAGTAAACCATTTAATGAAAAAGAGGTGATGGCGCGCGTCAAAACGCATCTTAGCCTCCATTTCACCCAACAGTCTCTTAAAACCGAAATAGCCGAACGCAAAAGAGTTGAGCATACCTTGCGGCAATACAATCAGGATTTAGCGCTGGTGAACCGGATGGGGCAAGCCTTGCAAGCCTGTCAGGTAGAGCAGGACACTTATGAGGTGATTACAGATACCTGCATGCAATTGTTTCCTGGCAGTTCAGGTCAGCTTTTGATAAGCAGGCAAAGTGATACTGAATTAGAGTCCGTAGCACACTGGGGCGATGCTTCAGCAGCCTTGCAGCCAATCCACGCGGCTGATTTTGTCTATCCAGATACGCCCCATGCTGTTGTATACCCTGATGCCGGTCAGACTATTTCACAGTTTGGCTATTCTCAACAGGCGCAGCGGTTCTACGTACCGGTCACTTCACAAAATAAGCTTTTAGCTGTCCTGAGCATTGCCTTAGAGCATGAGGAAGCGGAAAATTTGGCAGATGATTTGCAGCATAGCATCAAGTCCAAACACCTGTTGATTATAGAAATGACTGAACATTATGCGCTGGCACTGGTCAATTTGCGTTTGCGTGAAATGCTGCGGATAGAATCTATCCATGATCCCTTAACCGGGCTGTATAACCGCCGTCACATGGAAGCCTCGCTGGAACGGGAAATACACCGTGCTCAGCGGCATCAGAAACCTGTTGCTATTCTCATGCTGGATATCGATCATTTTAAAATTTTTAATGATACTTATGGACATAAAGCGGGGGATGCGGTGCTGAAGGAAGTGGGGGAACTTCTGAACGCCAGTTGCCGGGGGGAAGATATTGCCTGTCGTTATGGTGGCGAAGAATTTCTTCTAATTCTGCCGAATGCAACGCTGGAAAATACGCTAAAACGTGCTGAGAGGCTTTTGCAGACGGTGCGCCAGCATCATGTCAGCTACCAGAAAAAAAACCTTGCCGTCACGGCCTCTATGGGGATGGCGGCCTATCCTGAACACGGGAGCGACATTCAGGAGCTTGTCGGTGCTGCGGATGCCGCGCTGTATCGGGCAAAAGAACAGGGACGGGATCAAGTTGTACTGGCAGTTTAAGCGCAAAATTCTTACGTTGAACTCAGAGCCTATACGAAATGTGGAAATCGTAGCGAATGGGAGCAGAAATAAAAATGCGTTTTTGGTGCTGGATAGGATTATTAAATTGCTTACCATTAATTGCACATGGCGAGATTGTTAGTGATGGTACGCTGGGGGCAGTCCAATCCTTATCCGGGCCGGACTTTCACGTCGGTGCGGAACTAGGGCAGCAGGCCGGTAATAACCTCTTTCACAGCTTTTCCACATTTAATCTCCATCTTGGTGAATCAGCGACCTTTTCCGGGCCTGATGCGATTGCAAATGTCATCACCCGCGTTACCGGGGGAAAAGCCTCTCAACTCAATGGTGTGCTACGCGCTACCATGCCAAATGCCGAAGTCTATTTTCTCAATCCATACGGTATTTTGTTCGGATCTGAATTTACCCTGGATGTGCCAGGCAGCTTTCACGCTTCCACTGCGGATTATCTGCGCCTGGGTGAAAAGGCTTATTTTTATACCGATACGCAGCAGGTTTCTCAGTTCCACAGTGATCCCCCGCAAGCCTTCGGTTTTTTAGACAAACCGGTGGCCGGTATCAGTGTGAAAGGACGTGGAGAAATTACTGTTGATGATTTGACGACAAATTTATCGGCATCGTCAACTAATGAATTAAGAATATTAAATGAACCCACTCAAACCGGATTGCATCTCAAAGCGGGTGGCACGCTGTCTTTAATTGGCGGTGATTTAAGTATCAGCCAAGGCACTTATCTGCCGGAGTATGAGGTTTCCCCCAATGGCAGTATTATCACAGGCACTACCTATGTGCCGCTGTTGTCGGCAGAAGCGGGACGTATCCATCTTGTTGCCGTGGCAGGCGCAGGCGAAGTGGTAATTGGTGAAGCACAAAATCCCAAAGTGACTGAATTGGGTAATATTCAGCTTAGCGGTAAAAGCTTCTTGAGCACCAGTGGTGAGAGTGGTGGGACAATTCTGCTACGTGCCGGGGAGATTGAAATACTTGACAGCAAATTGAATACCAGCAATTTTGGCAATAAAGACAGTGATGGCGGTCTGGATATTCACGCTGAGAATATTTACCTGAGTGAAGATACTCATTTGGAAGCCGTTGCGCACAGCACAGGTAAAGGCGGTGATATCCACTTGCATGCCGGGGAACTTTTACAACTCAGTGACAAAAACGGGCCTACAGACATGACCACTATCTCAGTCCAGACCTTTGGGCAGGGAACGGGGGGAACGCTCTCAGTTACAGCTAAAAATATAGAAATTTTGGGTAATTCACTGATTGCCAATCAGAGTCAGGGAGAAGGCGACAGCGGTGATCTGATTATACAGGCGGAACGGATTGCTTTGTTGGGAGACAATGATTTTGCAACAAATAACGCTAAAGGGATTAATGGGGGACTCGGGAAAACGGCACAGGACGCGCACGGCGGCGATATCGTGATCGAAACCGGGGATTTGATCTTAACGCAAGGTATGGTGATTCGTCAGGCCGTGGTGGGGCAAGGTGAGCCGGGAAAACTGAAAATTCTTGCCAGTAGTACGGTGACAGTTAAAGGCGCGGACTCCAGCAAAGGTTTCAGCAGTGCTATTGTGGCGGATTCCGTATCAGCTGCCGAGGTTGATGAATCGGGTACGCCCATTAAGGGTTCATCTGCCGGTAAAGCAGGGAATATTGATTTGCATGTACATCATTTAGTGTTGGAAGACGGTGGACGCATCGCAGCCAATTCCACTTCTCCAGGTGCTATTGGCAGCAGTGCTGGCGCGGGTGAAGTTCATGTTCAGGCTGAACACATCGAAATTCGCGGCGTCAATCCTTATGGCAGAAACAATGACGGCTTTGGCTCCGGTATTTACTCACAAAGCTTTGGCGAAACGGCGGGGGATGGAGGCACCATTACCATTAACACGCAAACACTTACTCTGGAAGACGGTGGCGTTATTCACAGTGGCACCAACAACGCATCCAATGCCGGTGACTTGCATATCACGGTAGGCGGCATTGCCCGTTTCAGTGGAGACTCTGCGGATATTGCCTTATTGGAAGCAGGTCAGAGCCAGAGTCATTACCAGCATAATCCCAGTTATTCCGGGGCCGATGAGGCAAATTTCTCCAGCAGTGGTTTACGCTCCAGTTCACAAAGCCAGTTGGAAAGCGGGGGGGAAGGCGGCATTATTGAACTCAGTGCAGGGCAATTAATACTAGAAAAGGGTGCGGGTGTGAGCAGCCAAAGTAATGGCGGCGGTTTGGCGGGAAATATTCAAATGGCTATTCAAGGTGCAGTGCAACTTAGCAATGCCGTTATTTCCACGGAATCCGCCAGCAGTGGTGGTGGACAAATTGATATCACCGCAGATGGACTCATCCATTTACGTGCTGCAAAAATCACCACCAGCGTACGTGGTGGCAAGGAAAATGGTGGCAATATCAATTTAAGCAATATTGCTGCACCACTGGTCTTGGATCGCAGTCAAATTATCGCCCGCACCGATGCCGGACGCGGCGGAGATATTGATCTCCGCACCCGTGCTTTACTTCAGTCAACAGGTACGATAGTGGATGCAAGCTCGCATCTGGGCATTGATGGTACGGTGGAAACCCGCGAACTGGAACATGATGCCAGTGACAGTGTTTTTATCGCCAGCAGTCAACCCCTACGCAATGATGAGTTGGTGCTCGATGCTTGTCGTAAAGATACTTTACCCAGTCGTTTATTGCTGGCTTTGCAACAGGGCATTCCATTATCGCCAGATAGCTGGCCTTTGCCTGTTTTACTTTTCAAGACAACTAAAGACTCAAAATCTGCCCGTCTTATTCAAGTTGCATTGGAAAATCAAACACAAGGTCGTTATGCGCAAGCTGTTACCCAATTAGAACAAGCCTGGGAAATAGCAAAACAAAGTGGCAATCCAGCGCAACAAGCGCAGGTGCAAATCCATCTCAGTGCTTTGTGGTTAGCTCGGCAAATTCCTAATGTTGCCTGGAAACATAGTAAACAGGCAATGGAGTTAGTTAAGCAGGTTAGTGATAAGGCTATGCGTGATGCGCTAAAAGCACACATATTTAACTGGCAAGGGCTGATTTGGGCTATCTCTGAAAAATATGTCAAAGCACAAAAATCACTACAACAGGCGCGTTCTCAGCTTGTTTCTACATCAAACATGGATGAAGAACGAATAACTTTATTGCGTAATATTCGCTTTAACCAATTACGTGTAGCCTTGTATCAAAAGGACAAAGTCACTGTTCAGCATTTGTTGCAGGAATTTTCAAATCAGTTGCCGTTGTTTGAACGTTTGCGTTTAGTCCAATTGGGCATTTTTGCTGTGCAACAAAGCTATGATGCCGAGTTGAGTGCTTGGCTGCATGAACAGCTGGTTCAGGTAGAAACAGATGATGCTAATTTATTAGCCTATTTACATGGCTATCGTGGCATCCTGTTATTGTTGCAAAATCATCCTAATGCTCCACAGGCATTGCATCAGGCAATTTTTCATGCGCAAGCACGTCCTGATAGCTTGTATCGTTGGCAATGGTGGCTAGGTCGTTGGCATCAGGCACAAGGTGATTGGCAGGCAGCAGAGCAAGCTTATCAACACGCTATTCAGCATTTACGCAGTATTCGCTTAGCTTTGTACAACCAACCTCGTGATATGCGTCGCGTATTTGTCGAGCGAATTCGTCCTGTTTATTACGACTTAACGGATATGCAGTTGCGCAAAGGTCAATTACAACAAGCGCGTCTAACCTTGGAACAACTCAAACAGGCAGAGTTAGAAGACTATTTTCAAGATGCCTGTTTGTTGGTGACAGAATCGCAAATTGTGCCTGAAGAGTTAGGTGCAGGGATCGCCGTGTTGTATCCGATTTTATTGTCAGATCGTTTGGAACTCTTGCTAAGTGTGGACGGCCAGTTGCAGCATTTTAGTGTCAATGTAGCAGCCAGCAAGATAAGCAAGATCACGCAAAAATTCAGGAGTAACCTGCAAAATCCAAGTCGTTTTAGTTTTATAAGGCAGGCCAAACAACTTTATCAATGGCTGATTACACCAATTTTTCCAACTCTGGAAGCACATGATGTAAAAACCTTGGTGCTGATCCCTGACGGTGTGTTGCGCGGCATTCCACCAGCTGCTCTGCATAATGGTAAGCAGTTTTTGATTGAACAATTTGCACTCAGTGTGAGTCCTACTTTGCAATTACGTCTTATCGCGCAAACCCCAGCGCAAAAACAAGTCATGTTGGCGGGGTTATCGGATGCGGTACAAGGTTTCGCGCCACTGCCAGCGGTTGAGCATGAACTGCAATATTTGCAAAAGCTATATCCCGATGAGCCTAAATTATTTAACCAAAGTTTTTCCATTGAAAATCTGCGTACTCGTTTTAGTCAAACGAACTATAATATCTTGCATTTTGCCTCTCATGCGCAATTCAAACGCAATCCTGCTGAAACCTTCTTGCTCAGCTATCAAGATAAAATTACTTTGGATTTACTCAACGAATTACTCAGCCTGCAAAAATATGATGAACACGCCCTACAACTGCTGACCTTGAGTGCGTGTCAAACAGCAGTGGGGGATGAACGCGCCGCACTTGGCTTAGCGGGGGTTGCGATTAAAGCAGGTGCAGCAAGTGCCTTGGCAAGTCTCTGGTTTGTCAATGACGAAGCGACTTCGCGCTTAATGGTGAATTTTTATCAGGCTTTACAAAATGTGGCTTATAACAAAGCGGAAGCCTTACAAACGGCACAATTGGCGTTAATTAAAGATCGGCGATTTCGCCATCCTGCTTATTGGGCAGCATTTTTGTTAATTGGCAATTGGTATTAGTGTGATTTTGGCCTAATTCTGAGGTGCCCTATTGCTGAAAAAGCTAATTTTTAATCTGGCATTATGCTAACGCCGTTTTTTTCCGGTTGCAACAGAGCTTCCGTATCGCTTGCAGGCAGTTTTTGAGTGTATCGAAGTATTTTACAACCATCAACGCAAACTGTAGTGGTGAGAAAATAACTTCCTTATCTTGCTTAAATAGCAAAAAAAGGAAAAGCGTGTTTTGATTACCGTCTCCTAACTCCCGCCTGCAAGGTGGGGAGACTGTTTGCACTCACTTTTAGGGCAGAAATAAAAATGCGTTTTTGGTGCTGGATAGGATTATTAAATTGCTTACCATTAATTGCACATGGCGAGATTGTTAGTGATGGTACGCTGGGGGCAGTCCAATCCTTATCCGGGCCGGACTTTCACATCGGTGCGGAACTAGGGCAGCAGGCCGGTAATAACCTCTTTCACAGCTTTTCCACATTTAATCTCCATCTTGGTGAATCAGCGACCTTTTCCGGGCCTGATGCGATTGCAAATGTCATCACCCGCGTTACCGGGGGAAAAGCCTCTCAACTCAATGGTGTGCTACGCGCTACCATGCCAAATGCCGAAGTCTATTTTCTCAATCCATACGGTATTTTGTTCGGATCTGAATTTACCCTGGATGTGCCAGGCAGCTTTCACGCTTCCACTGCGGATTATCTGCGCCTGGGTGAAAAGGCTTATTTTTATACCGATACGCAGCAGGTTTCTCAGTTCCACAGTGATCCCCCACAAGCCTTCGGTTTTTTAGACATACCGGTGGCCGGTATCAGTGTGAAAGGACGTGGAGAAATTACTGTTGATGATTTGACGACAAATTTATCGGCATCGTCAACTAATGAATTAAGAATATTAAATGAACCCACTCAAACCGGATTGCATCTCAAAGCGGGTAGCACGCTGTCTTTAATTGGCGGTGATTTAAGTATCAGCCAAGGCACTTATCTGCCGGAGTATGAGGTTTCCCCCAATGGCAGTATTATCACAGGCACTACCTATGTGCCGCTGTTTTCGGCAGAAGCGGGACGTATCCATCTTGTTGCCGTGGCAGGCGCAGGCGAAGTGGTAATTGGTGAAGCACAAAATCCCAAAGTGACTGAATTGGGTAATATTCAGCTTAGCGGTAAAAGCTTCTTGAGCACCAGTGGTGAGAGTGGTGGGACAATTCTGCTACGTGCCGGGGAGATTGAAATACTTGACAGCAAATTGAATACCAGCAATTTTGGCAATAAAGACAGTGATGGCGGTCTGGATATTCACGCTGAGAATATTTACCTGAGTGAAGATACTCATTTGGAAGCCGTTGCGCACAGCACAGGTAAAGGCGGTGATATCCACTTGCATGCCGGGGAACTTTTACAACTCAGTGACAAAAACGGGCCTACAGACATGACCACTATCTCAGTCCAGACCTTTGGGCAGGGAACGGGGGGAACGCTCTCAGTTACAGCTAAAAATATAGAAATTTTGGGTAATTCACTGATTGCCAATCAGAGTCAGGGAGAAGGCGACAGCGGTGATCTGATTATACAGGCGGAACGGATTGCTTTGTTGGGAGACAATGATTTTGCAACAAATAACGCTAAAGGGATTAATGGGGGACTCGGGAAAACGGCACAGGACGCGCACGGCGGCGATATCGTGATCGAAACCGGGGATTTGATCTTAACGCAAGGTATGGTGATTCGTCAGGCCGTGGTGGGGCAAGGTGAGCCGGGAAAACTGAAAATTCTTGCCAGTAGTACGGTGACAGTTAAAGGCGCGGACTCCAGCAAAGGTTTCAGCAGTGCTATTGTGGCGGATTCCGTATCAGCTGCCGAGGTTGATGAATCGGGTACGCCCATTAAGGGTTCATCTGCCGGTAAAGCAGGGAATATTGATTTGCATGTACATCATTTAGTGTTGGAAGACGGTGGACGCATCGCAGCCAATTCCACTTCTCCAGGTGCTATTGGCAGCAGTGCTGGCGCGGGTGAAGTTCATGTTCAGGCTGAACACATCGAAATTCGCGGCGTCAATCCTTATGGCAGAAACAATGACGGCTTTGGCTCCGGTATTTACTCACAAAGCTTCGGCGAAACGGCGGGGGATGGAGGCACCATTACCATTAACACGCAAACGCTTACTCTGGAAGACGGCGGCATTATTCACAGTGGCACCAACAACGCATCCAATGCCGGTGACTTGCATATCACGGTAGGCGGCATTGCCCGTTTCAGTGGAGACTCTGCGGATATTGCCTTATTGGAAGCAGGTCAGAGCCAGAGTCATTACCAGCATAATCCCAGTTATTCCGGGGCTGATGAGGCAAATTTCTCCAGCAGTGGTTTACGCTCCAGTTCACAAAGCCAGTTGGAAAGCGGGGGGAAAGGCGGCATTATTGAACTCAGTGCAGGGCAATTAATACTAGAAAAGGGTGCGGGTGTGAGCAGCCAAAGTAATGGCGGCGGTTTGGCGGGAAATATTCAGATGGTTATTCAAGGTGCAGTGCAACTTAGCAATGCCGTTATTTCCACGGAATCCGCCAGTAGTGGTGGTGGACAAATTGATATCACCGCAGATGGACTCATCCATTTACGTGCTGCAAAAATCACCACCAGCGTACGTGGTGGCAAGGAAAATGGTGGCAATATCAATTTAAGCAATATTGCTGCACCATTGGTTTTGAATCGCAGCAGGCTTATCGCCCGCGCTGATGCCGGGCACGGCGGAGATATTGATCTCCGCACCCGTGCTTTAC
Source organism: Candidatus Venteria ishoeyi (assembly GCF_030378065.1). Taxonomy (GTDB): domain Bacteria; phylum Pseudomonadota; class Gammaproteobacteria; order Beggiatoales; family Beggiatoaceae; genus Venteria; species Venteria ishoeyi. The sequence goes on from NZ_JAUCGJ010000048.1 coordinate 13,827, forward strand.
TTCAGTCAACAGGTACGATAGTGGATGCAAGCTCGCATCTGGGCATTGACGGCACAGTGGAAACCCACGAAGCGGAGCATAATGGCAGTGACAGTGTTTTTACCATCAGCGGCCAATTTCTGCGGGGAGATGCTTTCAGCCAAAATTTTTGTGAAGGTACCACAGGGCTGGCTGAGTTAAGTCGCTTTTCTTATGATACCCAGGCAGAAGGTAGTCATCAATCACCGGAGAGTTTGTTGCATTGAAAAGCCTATTCAACCTGAACTCGAGGTAAGGTTTTTAATAAAAAGTCATAAAATCCAGTGCGTACTATCAATAACTTAGAGCGATTTTCAACGCATTTAGCATTGAAAGAAGCTTATATCGAACTCAGCCTATTAAAGCCACCCGCCAATCAATAAAAATGCTGACCAATAATAGGGATGGCGATAGCGTACAAACTCTGCACCTTTGAGCATTTTGATTTGCGCCTGCTGTAAAGCCTGGGCTTTAGTGATTCCTGTGTGCCATTGTCGGTAAAATTCCAGAATAACGGCGGGCGTGGCGACATCATCAACTTTCCATAAACTGGCGAGGGCGCTGTTAACACCGGCCTTTAAGGCGATGCCCGCCAGACCCAGGGCGGCGCGGTCATTACCGGTGGCGGTTTCACAGGCACTGAGGGTAAGTAAATCTATTTGTGTGCCAGCAATGTTTGTTGATTCCAATAATTGTTCCAGTTGATTCAAACGCAGCTTGCCTTCATAGGTCAGCAAAAAAGTTTGTTCCAGATTGCCGCTGAATTGACCATGCGTGGCAATATGAACCAGGCTATAATCTTCCTGGTCAAGTACTGCTGCCATCTCGCTGACTTTAAATGCCTGATTTAATAAAGTATCCTGGCTGCTCTGATATAATTTATGCAGATGCTGCACCTCGTATTCCACGCAAGGCAGTGCAGAAAATCCTTGATTGGGTTCAGACAGCCCTGCCAGCAAAGCCCGTTGTCGAGGAGGGGAAGCACTTTGCTTAGTGCTTAGCGTCAGGGAAGGCACCACAGCCAGCGCGTATTGTTCAATGGCAAAGTGCTCGCCATCGTGCAGTGCGGCAAAAGGGATGGTGCGCAATGCACCGTCAGGTGCAATCACCAGGGTATTAATGTCGCGGCTGTCCAATGCTTCGCGCAGCGGCTCAATAAGCCACTGATATAACACTTGCGCATGTTTGAGAAAGCCCCAGACTTGGGTATCCGTTTGCATCGGCATGATACCCCGTACACCGGGGGAACAATTGGCGGCAACAGCGCCGCCAATACTGCCGCGAGTGGCAGGCGCAGGGTGATGACGCAAGCCAGCTAATAATAAACGTGCTGCTTTGCGCAATTGTTTATGGCTGACCGGCACCATAACCTGAAATAAGCCATCCTGGAATCCCAGCAATAATTCCAGACGGTCCTCCAGGACGATGGGATAGAGTATCGCAGTATGTTCATCCAGCCAGGTTTCCACCGCCTGCGGTTGCTGCTGCATAATAATGCAATCATCCTGAAAATAGGCTTGCAAATCTGCACTTTTAAAAGATTCAATACTGCTTCGCGCATCGCGTTGCAGTTTATCACGTTGCCTGTCATCGGATGTTATTCGCGCTTGTTGCAGCAGCAAATCCGCCAGTTCAAAATAAACCGGCGCAATACGCTCGCGAAAGCCCTCGGTTTTGGCGCAATATCCGGTTGTGGCATCGCGTGCGCGTACCGGGGTGAAGCTTGTTATAGCCTGACGATAGGCATTGGTTGCAGCATCCAGTTTGCCTTGGTGCTTGAATAATTGGCCCAGTTGCCGGTGCCATAAATACTCAAGTTTATTGCTCCCGCTTTGTTGGGTAAAAAACAAGGCGCGCCGGGTTAAACTCAGGGCTTGTTTAATATTGCCGGTATGTAAGCCATGCCTGCCCAAATAACCATAGGCATAAGCTTTGGCATGGGGGTGCTGCAAATGTTCAGCAGATTTTATGGCGCGCTGCAAGGTTTGTTTGGCAATGGCATCCAGTACAGAAACAGTTGTTGCACTGGCTTCATTGGTCAGCAACTGTGTCCGAATATCACCCGCCAGCTTACCCAGTTTAACCAGTGCCAATACTTCGCTGTATTGATCCTGCCAACCCTGCACCAGTGGCAAGGTTTTTTGCAGCGCCTGGATAATGGGCTGGAATAGATGCGCCATATCTGCGCCGGGATAGAGATTAAACAGTGCTTGCTCATAGAGGGTTTGCACGCGGTTGACCTGAATTTTGGCGTGTAGTTCATCCTTGTCCGCGTTTGCCAGTGCTTTAGCATAAGCTGCCAGTGCACCGTTATAGTCATAAGTGATATTCAGCCAATTGCCTTGTTGATTGAAAAGTTCGGCAAGTAGTTTGTGAGTATTTTTGGTGTCTGAGGTAAGGGTGCTATTTTCAGTTGCTTCCAAGGTTTGCGCCATTTCCAGCGCCTGTTGCAGATATTTACCCGCTTGTGCCTGCTCTCCCTTTGCCAGATAGAGTTTGCTGAATTCATTTAATAATAAAACCTGCGCATGATCTGCCTGATTTTTCCGGGCAAGTCTCAGGGCTTGTTCCAGTATGCTTTGTGCTGCCTGGAACTGTCCCAATTGCCAGTAAGCTGAAGCCATACCCCGCCAGGTTTGCAGTTGTACACCGAGATTCCGGGTGGGCGCTGAACGCCAACTGCTAATTGCTGCACTGTAACGGCCCTGGTTAAATGCATCGCGGGCATCATCCAGCGGTGCGGCATGAGCAAAAGGTGCGAAAATAAAGAAGATAAATAAGCAGATTTTCATCTTTTTTCCTTGGCACGAATAAAATCTTCAAGTCCCAGCAGGTCGAAATCATCCAGCAATTGACGGCTTTTGGTAACAAAATTTTGATAATCTGTACTCATATTTTTTATATCTGTCAACTGCACGGCAATACCCTCAATATCTCCCAGCTCAATTTTTTTCAGCAGCAGAGATACAACGTCTGACGGCGGGATAACAATTGCAAGTGGTATGTTTCGGCCTTGCTTCTGCCGCTTCTGATAAATCCACACCAAGTCTAAATGTTTTGCCATCACATCAAGCAAGTCATCAATATCCAGCGGCTTGGCTAAAAAAGCATTCGCGCCTGCATCCAGGCAGTGTTGACGATTTTCGGCGTAAACACTGGCGGAAATTGCAATAATCGGTAGCCTTGTTTGACTCATCCGCACATGACGTATCAAGCTTTCTCCATCCATACCCGGCATACGGATATCGGTGATGAGCATATGTGGCTTGACCTGTGCCAGCAAACGCTGCGCAGCTTCTCCAGTTTCTGCTTCATAAGTTTTAAAACCCAGCGCTGTCAAGACCGTGATTAAAAATGCTCGGTTCACGATCATGTCGTCAACCACCAGAATGCTTTGTACCGCGCCTCTATAACCAATACGGATTTTTTTTACACGCTCCACATGGGTGGTAAAATTATCAGCGGTTCCCTGGGCAGGCACATTTAATACCAAATAAAAGGTCGTGCCTTGTCCAATGACCGTGCTAAGTTTGATTTCGCTGCCCATTAAATGCGCTAATTTCTGGCTAATGGTCAGCCCCAGCCCTGTCCCCGGTTTATTCTGGGTTTCTCCGGCAGCTTGATGAAAAATCTTAAAAATACGGCCTACGTCAGCAGGCGGGATACCAGGGCCAGTATCTTCGACAGAAAAATGCAGCATGGCAGGGTGGAGGTTAGCAACTTTCTGTGAGTTTCCCGCGTCCTTGCCGAGATTTTTTACTGCAAATGTCACCTGCCCGATATCGGTAAATTTCACCGCATTACCTAATAAATTAATAAGAATTTGTTGCAGCCGTTTTTCATCGGCATAAATATTTTCAGGTAAATCCGGCGCAAAATCGGTGATAAAGGCAATCTCTTTTTGCTCTGCCTGAATGCGAATAAGCGCCGTGATAGCTTGTAAAAATGACGCAAAGTTAAACTTATCACGCTGTAAAGACACTTTACCCGCTTCTACCTTGGCAATATCCAGTACATCATTAATTAAATTCAGCAGGTGTTTGCCACTATGCTCAATGGTGTGTACGTGGTTTTGTTGAACCTCGCTCAGAGAGGTATGACGCCTGAGTATTTGCGTATAACCCAAAATACCATTCAGTGGTGTGCGCAGTTCATGGCTCATGCTGGCAAGAAACGCGCTTTTGGCCTGATTGGCGGATTCCGCCTGGTGTTTGGCTTTAGAGAGTTCATGGGTGCGCTGTGCGACTTCACTTTTCAGTTGGCGGTGGTAAGCCTTTAAGTTATAAACCCGCCAGCGGTAGAGCGCCGTCAGTAATAGCAGCACTGAGAGCGTGGCAAACCACAGAAACCAGGTACGCTGCCACCAGGGTGGATGGATAGTCAGGCGCAGTTCACGCGGCTCTTCATTCCACAGACCATCGTTATTGGCAACTTTGAGTTGAAACGCATACTGCCCCGGCGGCACGTTGGTATAAAAAGCTTCACGTCGTTCGCCTGATGCATTCCAGGTTTGATCAAAACCTTGCAGGCGATAGGCATAACGGTTTTTATGCGGCTGAATAAAATTCAGTGCCGCGAACTCAAACGAGAAAAAATTCTGTCGCCAATCCAGTTCTATTTCATGGGTGAAATTCAGCGCCTGGGTTAAAGGACTGTCCACAGCAACACTCAGGGGTTTTCCGAACAATTTAACAGCAGTCAAGGCAGGACGCGGCACAACAGGATTATGTTGAAAAGTTTCAGGATAAAACAGGTTAAAACCGTTAATACCACCAAACAGCAGTTTGCCGTCTTGCCCTTGCCAAGCTGCGGCACGAAATTCGCGGCTCTGTAAACCGTCCACCACATCATAGCATTGGTAGGTTTCCGTATCTGCTGCAAAGCGGCATAAGCCCTGGTTTCCACTTAACCACAAATAACCTTGGGTATCTTCCTGGATAGCATAAATGAAGGCTCCCGGCAGCCCGTCTGGATTAGCATAGTGGCGGAAACTAAGCGTTGCAGCCTGCCATTGGCTGAAACCGCCGCCCAGCGTGCCTATCCATAAACGCCCTTGGCTATCCTCAAAAATAGCGCTGACATCATTGTTTCTTAAACTCCCGGGGTCGTCTTTATGGTGCTGGAAATGCTCAAAACGATCATTGACCCGGCGATTCAGACCACCACCTTGAGTGCCTGCCCATAAGGTATTTTTACTGTCTACATACAGACTGAGAATCATGTCATGGCTAAGACTGTGGGCATTATCAGGCGCATGGCGATAATGCTCAAAATCCACCTGCTCCTGCCCATCTGGCTGTAAAGACAAGCGATTCAAACCCTCCCGTGTGCCCACCCATAAATACCCCTGCTGATCTTCAGCGATGGCGCGGATGCGGTTATTACTCAAACTGTGTGGATTATCAGGCTGGTGTTGGAAATGAATGAAGCTGTTTTGCGCTGTTTGCAGTGCCAGCCCACCGCCAAAAGTACCCACCCAGAGGCGCTGAAATTTATCTTCATGCAGGGCAAAAATCATCTCATGGGGCAGGCTGTCGGCTTGCTCCGGGTTGGGCAGGTAATGTCTGAACCCCCCCAGGTTCTCATCCCAGCGATTAAGACCATTTTTGGTGCCAACCCATAAAACCCCAAAGTCATCTTCCAGTAATGACCAGACCTGATTATTACTGAGGCTGTGGGGATCAAAAGGCATTTGCTGATAATGAAAAAAATGATGCTGATAAGGACTGTAAATATTGATTCCACCACCATCCGTACCCACCCACAAACTACCATCCTGACTGGTATATAAAGCCCAAATATCACTTTCACTCAAGCTGTTGGCTTTGTTGGGCTGGTGGCGGCAATGATAAAACCTGGCATTGGCAGGCTTGAAATAATCCAGACCCTTAGGCGTACCCAGCCATAAGCCATCATTTGTATCGGCACGTATGCTGCGCACGACAGAATTTCCCAGGCTAAACGGATCATCTGGATTGTGAAGATAACGGCTGAAATCCTTATTGTCAGGGTGAAATAAATTCAAGCCCTGTGCAGTGCCTATCCACAAGCGACCCTGATTATCGATTTCCAGGCTTAATACGGCATTACTACTGAGGCTGCGGATATTTTCTGCTTCATGCTGATAACTGTGATATACCCCACTATCTGGCTGAAAGTAAATCAATCCGCCGCCGTCAGCCCCCAGCCACAAATTCCCTTGTGCATCTTCAGCAATCGCGGCAATATGCTTGGCATCCACATCATAATGAATAAAGCTGTCCGTATCAGGATCAAAATAGTCCAGGCCATTATCAGTGCCCAGCCATAAACGGTTTTGGCGGTCTTCATGAATTGCCAGCACCGTATTATGACTTAAACTCTGCGGATTATCCGCTTGCTGGCGGTAGGCGCGAAAACGTGCCAGGCGTTGATCATAGCGGTACAAGCCACTGTTGTAAGTGCCTACCCATAAAACCCGCTGCCGGTCTTCATGCAAGGCCATCACGAATGCACTGCTGCCTTCATAATCCTGCAAATAATGCTGGAAACGATAACCATCATAGCGTTCCAGGCCGTTTTGTGTACCGAACCACATAAAACCATCTGCATCTTGCAAGATGGCATAAACTGAATTTTGTGCCAAACCCTCCATGACCGAAAGATGGGAGAATCGTGGCTTAATTTCTTTAACATTTGCACATGCAGTCTCTATAATGAACAAAAAAGTCATTAACAGAGGAACAATACAAATGTCTATCAGCCAGCGATTAGTCGTTCTCATCATTTTAAGTCTTAGTTATATAAGCGCATTTGCAGATAATAGCACGGGAAATAAAAATACGTTGTCAACTTCCAGTGGTGATCGGCACAGCATCCCCGTGCGTAGCGAAACCTTAGCCAAAAGGCTGGATCGCATCAATATCAACGCAGGCGGCAAGGTTTGTTATTCTCGTCCCGATAAGTTATTGCTGTCACGGCAGGATAATGACAGTGTGAACAAGGAAAATTACACTGCCACATGGATGCTGATTCAAAATACTGCTACATCCCATCAAATCAAGCTTGCCTGGCAGCTTGAACAAGTAGAACAGGCTTGGCCCAAGGGAAAAATGCCTGTCAAAGCTGATGTGAATTACATTTTGTCGCAACCAGATGGTACGTCTAAAGAGGTATTTTTGTATCAGTTGCCGGATGACTTGATGGACAATGAGGCGCAGCAGCAGTGGATGCAAAATATCGGTTGTCTTTAATTATGACCCAAAACAACACAATAAAACAGCAAATGGGAAGCTTTACGCACACAACTGAAAGCCTGGAGTCGGGCTTAGGTAACTCGCAGCGAATAACACCCCCCATTTCGCTGGTCTTTTTACCCGTTATTATGTGTATGACAATCAGTTTTATATGAGTTATTGATTTTCAGTAGTGATAATGCTCAAAAAAAAACCGGGCATCCCATACGGGATGCCCGGTTTTCAGCTATTCAAAAAAGCTCGATTTTACAATCGTTCTTATTTGAACAGTTTAGACTTATCAACCAAATCTACGTGAGCACGTTTGAAACAAGTCCATTTTTTGCTCTCTTTGTCGTAAATAGAGTTTACGAAGCAATGCCAGTTTTCTTCATCAACGAAGTTTTTATCTGCGCGATAGTAGAAACCAGGATAACGAGACTCTTGACGGAACTCGATATGTTTCAGATGTGCTTCAGCAGTCAGGATGCGGTGATAGTTTTCCCATGCACGTAACAATTCATGCAGGTCTTTCGCACGCATTTTTTCTGCATCTTCTTTCAGCATATCCAACTTCTCACCCGCCACTTCCATCATGTGTGCGTTAGTGGTGTAGTAAGTTGCAACACCCGCTACATACTCATCCATGATTTTCTGCAAACGGAATTGCAGCATTTTTGGAGTAATGTAGTTAGGATTCACATCGATAGCAGTGGTGTAGTCTTTGTGCTCCAGATAGGTTTTCACTGGCTGATAGATTGCAGCAACCAGATCTTCTACCGCAGTATCTAATTCAGGATTGTAGTCCTGATTGTCCAGTACGTACTGAACCATAGACTTAGCGGCCATACGACCTTCAGCGTGAGAACCGGAAGAGAACTTATGACCGGAAGCACCAACGCCATCACCTGCGGTGAACAGGCCTTTAACGGTGGTCATGCCACGGTAGCCCCAGTTCCAGCCAGCAGGCAGATGATCAGGTACACCCGCTTCGGTCTCAGCAGTCGGCGCGCCAACATCGGTAGGACCGGAAGTCCAGATACCACAGCAACCAGAGTGAGAACCCAACAGGTATGGTTCGGTAGGCATTAATTCAGAGTTTTTCTTCTCTGGCTCAATGTTTTCACCAACCCAGATACCACACTGACCAACACACATATCCAGGAAATCTTCCCAGGCTTCTGCTTCCAGATGCTTAACTTCACGTGGGCTTAAGGTTTCACGTAAGTTAGCCAGAGCGGTTACGGTGTCCATCCAGATAGGACCGCGACCTTCTTTCATCTCTTTCAGCATTAAGTGGTTACGCAAGCAAGAAGCAGGAACGGCAGCCTGACCATAAGGAGGATAGTCGTCCAGCATTTCTTTGTTGCGGGTCATGTAGGTTTCGCCTACAGCGTTGGTAGCCTGTGATTTGAACAACAGGAACCATGCGCCTACAGGGCCATAACCGTCTTTGAAACGGGTAGGTACGAAACGGTTTTCCATCAGGGTCAACTCAGCACCGGCTTCAGCAGCCATGGAGTAAGTAGAACCTGCGTTCCATACTGGATACCATGCACGACCAGTACCTTCACCAACAGAACGTGGACGGAAGATGTTTACACAACCACCAGCGGCCAACAGAATTGCTTTTGCTTTATACACAAACAACTTGTGATCACGGGTTGAGAAACCAACCGCGCCAGCAATACGGCTTGGGTCGTTTTTGTCGTTAACCAGTTTAACGATGAAAACACGTTCTTGAATGCGATCAGTACCCAGTGCTTTTTTGGTTGCTTCAGCAACGATCCATTTGTAGGATTCGCCGTTGATCATGATCTGCCATTTACCAGAACGTACAGGTTTACCACCGTCTTTTAAGGAGGTCATGCCTTTAGAACCGTCGAAACGTTCGCCGTTTTCGTCAGTTTTCCAGATTGGCAGACCCCATTCTTCGAACAGATGTACGGATTCATCAACGTGGCGACCCAGGTCATATGCCAAGTCATCACGGGTGATACCCATCAAGTCGTTAGAAACCATACGGGCATAATCCGCAGGATCCTGTTCAGAACCGATGTAGGTGTTAATTGCAGACAGACCCTGGGCAACTGCGCCAGAACGATCCATTGCTGCTTTATCAACCAGCTTGACACTAATGTCAACGCCTTTTTCTTTTTTAGCCGCTTCAATCCAGCGCATGATTTCAAAACCAGCACCACAGCAAGCCATACCACCACCGATCAGGAGAACGTCAACTGATTCTTCGACGACATCAGGATTTCCAAATTCAGCCATTCTTTTTACCTCTATAAAGGTTTAAATTCTTACAAATTCCAACAAAATTTTGAGCATAAAGCTCGATCAAAAAACTTAATCACAGATTGGATTAGAGATTGATCAGCTCGCTGCGGTCGCCTTCGCGATAGCCATTTTGCTCGTTATGGTTGAAGAAACCATTGTCTGCAATTTTAGCCATGTCAGCTTCAGCCTTGCCACCGTAAGGATCAATAGAACCTTCAGGGGTGGTACGAATTGGGAATTTGAAACGTTTCATGACGCCGTTACGGAATTTGATGGTCCACATGATGGAGTCAGTACCGCGCAGAGGCTGTACAGAACCGCCTAAAGGTACAACGTCAGCATAGTGACGACACTCGATAGCATTCTGAGGACAGATTTTCACGCAGGAATAACATTCCCAGCACTGCTCTGGCTCTTGGTTGTAGGACTTCATGGCGTGACCGGTATCGGAGCCGTCTTTGTCCAGTTTCATCAAATCGTGAGGGCAGATGTACATGCAGGCAGTTTTGTCCTGGCCTTTGCAACCATCACATTTGTCGGTACGAACGAATGTAGGCATATATATGTCTCCTATCAGTATCGCTACTGTAAAAAGTGGCCGTCACGCCAAAGTATTTTTTTATGTCTCTGCAATGACGGGTAAGTGAGTACACTAAAGAACGTGTCGCTTTAACTTAAGGATTCCACGAAAATAGTTCCATGAAACCCGTATCGCGACGGGCATTATGCTGAGCAAGGGAAATAAAAGCAATGTGGATTTTTCTTGCAACGTATAAAATTACTTTATCAACCCACTTTATAGGCAATAAAGTATAAAATAATTTTTTAATAAACAAGGCATATCAATGACTTGTAAAAAAATAACCAACGAAATTTATCAAGAATATTTTTTTCATGGACATAAAATTTTTCTAAATAAAAAATTTTATAATGAAAATTTTCCTGTCAAAATAGCATTTAGACACTTTTTTAAGAGGCTCTTTAATGTCATTTCCTCCGATTTCAAACGCCAGTATTCCACACCCAACTCAACTGGCGGGATTTGCCCGTTTATTTGGTTTACATACACCAGATATCCAGCACAGTCGTATTTTAGTTGTGGGTTTTAACATGAGTGAAACGCTGATTAATATTGCGCTGGCCTTGCCACAAGCACAATGTGTTGGCGTGGAGTTCGCTAAAGCCGAGCTGACACGTTGTCAGACGTATCTTGCACATCGTCCGCAACATAACCTGCAATTGCTGCCTAAATGGCTGCCAACTACGGAACAAGCCGCTGGGCAAACGGATGAAAAACAACTGAGTCGACCCTTACAGCAGCATTTTGATTATATTTTATTGGTTGATACTTATCATCAGCTCAGTATCCAACAAAATGAAATGTTATTAAATTTCTGCCAGCATCACCTGACGACAAGTGGTTTGTTATATCTACGCCATGCCATTCAACCGGGTTGGCAATTACGCACCCAGTTTCAACAACTGCTGAACAACACACCTGAACACAGCCAAACTATTTTACAAAACCTGATACAAGCCACGCCCGGTAACACTTATCAAAGCCGGGATCATCTGGATAAGGAGCAGCGCTGGTTAGAGCAATTGCTGGCATCCGCCACTGATACCCCCCAAAGTTTGCGCGATTTTCATGAGATGCCACTGCATATCCCACATTTTCAAGCGTTTTATCAAGACATTAAAAAACAGGGTTGGTTTTATCTGGGTGATTGTCAGGCAGATACACAATCATTACTACTATCAGACCATGAAGCCGCAGAAAATGCGCAACTGGCGCAAATGTGTTATCACGATTTAGTGGCACATCGCGATGTACGGGAAAGCCTGTTATGTAAAAATGTGCCTGCCGCCACGCAGTCCACCCCCTTAGATCAACAATTGCAAGACTGTTTTTTTCGTTTTCCACTGCAATGCTTAAGTGAGCAACCAGGGCTGCACCATCCGGGTTTAACCGTGCGCTTTGCCGATGAGCACAATGAGCAGATGCTCGAAGAAACCGTGCCACTGGCAAAAACGCTGCTTTGGTGTTTAAGCCAGCAATGGCCGCAAAGCCTGGGATTTAATGAGATTTGCGCACAGACTTGTGCTTATTTACAAGAACAAACCGCGAATCAATTACAGCTTTGCCCGACTGATGCAACCGTGATGCAGGAAATCTCCGGCCACCTGCAACGCCTGAGTTCAGGCCATTTTCTGGAAATTCATATCGGTCAACTGCCACTGTCAGGTCAGGTGTATGAGCGCCCTCAAGGCAGCCCACTGGCACAATGGCAATTTCAGGAAAACAAAGGTCAGGCCAGCGTTCAGAATCTTTATAATCAAAAAATCAGGCTGGATATGCTGCTGGGTAATTTATTTTTACATCTTGATGGGCAACATACGCGACAGGAATTATTGGGATTATTGCGCAGTTGGGTGGAGCAAGGGTATCTAGCGCCTAATGGTGCCAGCCCTGATAATGTCAGTGATGACATGCTGCTGGATTTGCTGGATAACAGCTTGAATCAATTAGCGGGCAAGGGTTTATTATTGCATAACAGCGGATAATTCCAGTCCAGCATTAATAAATAAAAGGAATAAAACGCCAGCTTTGTTGTTGATAACGACGATAATCCGGGAACTTTTCGCATAACAACTGTTCTTCATACTGGCTTTTAATGATTAAAACCAACAGCAACAGGCACCAGATAAATAATTTGAGACTCAGATAAGGCATAAATACCAGACCTAAGCAGAATAATAAAAAACTGCTGTACATCGGATGACGGATGTAGCGATAAGGTAGATTTTGGTGTACCAATCTGGCATCATCTTTCACTTGCGGGTGGATATTAAAATTACCCAGACCTATCGCCACAATGGCCCAAAGTCCCAGAAGCCCTCCCAGGACGATAGCAAACAGGCAAGCGCAGTTAAAGCTTTCCAGTTGGCTGTAAAACAGTAATAGACCCAGTAGTGAGAACTGGGCCATCACTAAAGCCCAGGATTTAAGCGTTGCCGGATTCATCATTGAGCGCATAAGACAGCATCAATAGTCTTGACTGTTATTATCCGGGTTTTGCATCCCCAGCAGACTATAAATTGCGCGCAGATCACTCTCATCATTGACCAGTTCATGCAACAATTCCTGTAAAGGCAAATGCCCCCAGGACACTGCGCGTTTAACCAAATATGGCGTGGGACTGTGTGGTTCAGTACGTTGCAGATAGTCCGCCGCCTCATTCAGTAGCTGATAAGCCTGGGCACGGTTTTGTATAGCGCCACTGGCGTCTGTAGACATGCTGCTGTGCTCTTGTGCTTCTGTGCTACTTGCTGAGGCTTCCTGTGTTGTTACCGGTGTTTCTGGCAGGCGATCTTTCATCATAAAATGTATGATTCGGGCAGTTTCCTGTAATTTTTCCCTGAATTTTGAAAAACTCGGTGCATCCCTGCCACAGTGACTGTCTAACCATTGCTCCAATTGATTTAAGGTTTGCTGACTTTGCTCCAGGCTTTCCTGTAATGCCTGATAATAAGCCAGCGGGGTGGACTGGCTGCTTTGGATAATGCGCAGATATAAGCTGTCATCTGATTTTTCTTTGTTACGTAAGGCTTTTTGGTAATCAATGGAATGAAATACCTGCTGGCTATTATCTTGAGGCTGGGTAATATCTACCATGCTCAGTTTTAAGGAAAGCTTTTCATTGAGCCAAATCAGCGGTGATAAACGCAACTCCAGATCATCGCTTTCCAGCGCAGGCCACAGGCTATCCCAGAAGGTCTGACATAGTGCATCCAGTAATTTCAGACCATCTTGTACGCCATGAAAACCTTGTTTATGCAGCAATGCTTCACTCAGCCAGACGGCAATTTGTAAATCCTTACTGCGATTGCTCAGCACATCAATACATAAGCGGGCGACTTCGCTCCAATCTGCTTTTTTGAGTTCATATTGCCAGTCACCCTGCGGTAAATCAGGTTCTTCGCGACGGGCTTCTTTAATCGCATCATAGACCGGATCGTACATCAAGGATTCGCCCGCAGGCGCTTGTGGCGAAATCGGTGTTAGTAGATTTTGCCAGTATTGTTCGATCCAGGATTCCGGGGCATCAGACATGACGGTTACTCATAATTTAATGTCAATAAACGTTGTTGCGCAATACCGGGTTCCAGCTCCAGAGTGCTGGCAATCTGGTTGCATAAGACCTGTACCGGATGCGGCAAGGGTTCACCATAACAAGCTTTTGCAAATAATAAAACTGCATCCAGAATTTTTAATTCACCAGCGGGGTTCAGCCCCGAGCAAATATTTTGCAGATAGTGTAAGACATCCTGGCGATCATCCTGTCTGGTTTGTTGCGCTGCGCGGATTTCACTGGCATCAGGCATTGTGCCACCGAGTTTTTCCCAGATAACCTGCTGCTTGTCAGTTGCTAATTTGCCCGTGGGCAAAAATTCCAGCATCAGTCGCAATGCAGCATAATGCCAGGTTGGGTATAAATTGCGCTCATCCACGACTTGCGGGTGAAAACTGTTATGACAATGCGCGCATTCCAGGTACTCCCGACTGATCGGCAATGGCAACAATGGAATAAAAAACAGGGTAAACATATTACGTTGCTGGATATGCTGATAATGCTGCTGGCATTCACAAACCGGGCAATAGAAAACCCCATCATTGAGTATTTTTCCAGTATTTTTTTCACCCATTAAAATAAACATATTGACATCACTTCAAATCAGGTTGGAGACAGTGCTACTGTGTATATTTTTTAATATTGATTACTCGCGCAATTTATAACCGGTTTTCAGCATCCAGATATTCAATGCACTGATAAACAGAAAAAAGCAAACCACAACCACTAAACTAATACTGGCATTCGCATCAGAAATACCTAAAAAGCCATAACGAAAGCCATCAATAATATAAAAAAACGGGTTATACCAGGACAACTGTGACCAGATGCCGGGTAGGTCGTTGATGGAATAAAATACCCCACTGAGAAAAGACAGCGGCAGGATGACAAAATTCTGGAAAGTGGATAAATGATCCCATTTATCCGCATAAATTGATGCAATCAAGCCCAATGCGCCTAATAATAAACTGCCAAAGACAGCAAACAATATCACGAATAATGGATAGGTCATTGGAATATCAAAAAAGAAAAGATTAACCAGCCAGACGCAACTGCCGACCATGATACCGCGTACCAGCGAAGCGGCGACATAAGCCAGATAAAATTCCAGAGAAGAAATCGGTGATAACAAGGTAAATAAAATATTGCCGTTTTGTTTGGACTGAAACAGGCTGGATGAGGTGTTTGAAAAAGCATTTTGTAAAATTGCCATCATAATTAAACCAGGAATCAGGAAACTGGTATAAGACACGCCAGGATAAACCTCCACACGCTCTGATAAGACCGAGGCAAATACCACCAGATACAGTAACACCGTGATAGTCGGTGCCAGGATGGTTTGCATACTGACCTTGATAAAACGCCAGGTTTCCTTATAAAACAGGGTCAAAAAACCATGCCAGTTAAAAAATGAAAACATTTTTCCCATTCCTTCTGTAAAAAAATTATTAGTCTTGCCTTATTAATAATACAGTCTCATACTGAAGACCGCTACCAGTAAAAAAAGTGGAGTAATTCGATGATGAAAATAATTATATTTCAACGCTTTATCTACTGCTTCCTGCCCTGTATTTTCATATCCACTGCCCATGCCGCAGAGACGGTTTATCGCATGGGCGTGGTACCACAATTCGATCACCGCCGGATTCAAGCTATCTGGCAACCGATTATCGACCATATTGCCCAAAGTAGCGGGGTTCAACTCAAACTGGAAGGCTCACCGGATATTCCCCAGTTTGAAAAAAACTTCAGTACGGGGAATTTTGACTTGGCTTACATGAACCCCTACCATCTGCTTATTGCGCACCAGAAACAAGGCTATAAACCTCTGATACGGGATACGGGGCGTAGCTTGTACGGTATTATTGTGGTGCATAAAGACAGCCCCCTCCAAAAAATTGAAGACTTGGCGGGTAAAACCATCGCTTTTCCAGCACCCAACGCGCTGGGCGCGGCTTTGATTCCACGCGCGGAATTTACACATAAATTTCATATTGACGTAAACCCTCGTTATGTGCGTAGCCATACTTCAGTTTACCTCAATGTTGCAATGGGTCAGGCTGCCGCAGGCGGTGGCGTGCAAAAAACCCTGGAACAACAAAAACCAGAAATTCGTAACAAGCTGCGAATTTTATATCAAACTACCGCAATCGCTCCCCACCCTATAGCAATCCATCCCCGAGTACCCGCAGTAATCCGCAAAAAAATCACCAATGCCTTATTGCAACTGGGAGCGTCCAAAGAAGGTAGAGTGATATTAAATAAAGTGCCTATCAAAACCATTGGTCGAGCTACGCTTATGGATTATGAGGCTTTAAAAAACATGGGGCTGGAAGACTTTTATGTGCGCTGACAGTCACTTTGCTGCTAAAGCTAAAATCAATGTAAGCGAGATAAGTGCCTCATGAACCTGCGTTGGAAATTATTGCTGCCTTTTGCGCTGTTACTCATTTGTATCACCACTGCGCATTATTTTATCTGGCTGCCTGGTTTTATTGCTCATGAGCGGCAGGAGCGCCAGAATATGGAACAAAACTACCTGGAACAACTGGGGACATCCCTGACGCCTGTCCTGCTTAGCGGTGATCTCGCACAGTTGTACGCAACATTGGAAGCGGTGCAAGACAAATGTCCCCATTGGACAATGTTGGAGGTACAAAATGCCAACGGCGTTCGTTTATATCCGCTGGATGCGCCAGTAGTACCTGAAATGGCAGTTTTAGATTACTTTCAATACGCCGTGATGTCCGAAGCTCAGACTTTGGCTATGCTGCATATTGCAGTGGATATAGAAGCACTTATGGTTGTTAAAATAGCTTACATTAATAAAATGGAGCTATGGTTTCTTAGCATTTTAGCCGTGGCTACGCTGCTCAGTGGACTATTTCTCGAATACCATATTCGCCGCCCTTTATACCATTTGGCAGAGGCCGCAGCACGACTTGCTCAGGGAAATTTCAGTCAATTAGCGCAGTTTCCCACCAGGCATGATGAAATCGGTCAATTTGGACGGGCTTTCGATTTCATGCAGCGCACGCTGGAAGAACGGCAAATGACATTAAGGGAAAGTGAACAACGTTTAAGCGCAATTATTGATAATGCCGTGGAAGCTATCATCACTTTCGATGAAGACGGTTGCATTCAGGACTTCAACCAAGCAGCGGAGCATATTTTTGGTTGGTGGGCATCGGAAGTTTTGGGACAAGCCGTGGACATTCTGATTCCCAAACTTCAACAAAATCCCCAAGGTGGATATTTATGGTATTTGAGCGGAGAAGATAATGTGCATGAAGTTTGTGGACAGCGTAAAAATGGAAAAAGCTTTCCCGCCCATATGACCTTAGGCAAAGTGCCGCTAAAAGAAGAAACCTTGTTTGTAGGGGTTATTTTAGACCTCACCGAACAAAAAGAAAAAGAGCGGGAACTACGCAAGCATTTCCGTGCGGTGGAAGACTGTCCAGTCGGTATTGTCATCACCACCCCGGATAGTTTGATCGACTACGTTAATCCTGCTTATCAACGCATCAGTGGGTATCTGGAAGAAGAACTCCTGGGCTGCAATATTCGTTTGATTCAAAGTGGTAACGTACCACAACAGTGTTATCAGGAATTACATAAGAAATTAAAGGATGGGCAAACCTACGAGGGTGAGTTTTTCAATCGGCGTAAAGATGGTGGCGGCTTTTGGGCGCGTAATTTCATTTCACCAGTACGTGACGATCATGGTGAAATCGTCCACTTTGTAGCCATTAGCGAAGACATTAGTGAACAAAAAAATGCTGAAATAGCACTTTTAAATCATCAGGAAAACCTTGAAACTTTAGTTAAAGAACAGACCCTGGATTTGTCTCTGGCTAAGGAAGCTGCAGAAAGCGCCAACCAAGCCAAATCCCGTTTTCTTGCCAATATGAGTCACGAAATCCGCACCCCCATGAACGCCATTATCGGCATGACTAAACTGGTGCTGGATACTAAACTCGATACGGAACAATATAAATTACTACGCACTGTGCTGCGCTCAGCGCATTCATTGTTGTTATTACTCAATGAAATTCTGGATTTGTCCAAGCTGGAAGGTGGTAAAATGCACTTTGAACATATTGTTTTTCACCTGCCTCAATTACTGGAAGAAACCATCGCAGTACTTGCCACCACCGCCCATCACAAGAATTTACATTTAGCGTATGAAATTGCAACCGAGGTACCCGTCTGCGTGAAGGGAGATCCACACCGTTTGCGCCAGATACTTATCAATCTTGCAGGTAATGCCATCAAATTTACCGAACACGGTAGCGTATGTATTCGAGTTTCCCTGGCAGCACCGGGGCGTTGCGTCTTTGCCGTCACCGATACCGGCATCGGGATTGCCCCAAAACGCCTGGATACTATCTTCGACAGTTTTACCCAGGCTGACAGTTCCACTGCCAGACGCTTTGGCGGTAGTGGTCTGGGTACAACAATTTGTAAACAAATTGTCGAACAAATGGGTGGTCACATTCGAGTGGAGAGCAAGCTTGGTCAGGGTAGTACATTTTGCTTTGAAATTCCCTTAGCCGTTGCTGAGGGGGTCAGCGATTGCTATAAACAGGTCACAACGCCCCAAGAGACTTATCGCGCCAAGCAAAGTTTGTATATCTTGTTGGCAGAAGATATCGAAGAAAATGTCATGCTGGCTGACATTCGTTTGAGGAAAGCCGGACACTGGTTGCGAGTCACCACAAATGGTCATAAAGCGGTACAGGCTTTCCAGGAAGAAAGCTTCGATATAATTTTGATGGACATCCAAATGCCGGAAATGGATGGTTACGAAGCCACCCGTGCAATTCGTTCCATTGAATATAAGCAGGGTGGACATGTGCCGATTATCGCAATGACGGCAAGTATTCAGGAAAGTGATCAAAAATTATGTATGGCTGCCTGGATGGACGACTTTACTGGAAAACCGGTGGACTTCGATGAACTTTTTGCGCGTATGGAACAACTGACTGGCACAGACGTGGAATATCCACAGGAAGATACCGCCACCATTGCGAAGCAGCACACTGCCACCTTGCCCGCATTACCCGGCATAGATACGGTTAAGGCACTAAAAACCTGGCAGGATGTTGAAGTTTACCGTAAAGCTTTGACTGGTTTCGCCCAGAATCATGCAGACGATGCCCTCCAACTCAATAGCTTGCTTGCCGCTGATGACTATGATGCAGCACATCAATTACTACACGCATTAAAAGGCGTGGCCAGCAACTTGGTGTTATCGCCATTGACTGAACATGTCCAGTGTCTGAATGCCAGATTGCATAAACACCCGGCACAAAGTTATCAGATAGAATTGAATGAAGTTATTGCGGCGCTGGATACGGTCATTCATTCCATTGCCGATTTACAGTCCAGGCAAGAAGTTGTATCCCTTCACCAGGAAGTTGATACAGCGCACCTGCAAAATTTACGGGAAGAACTACGCGCAGCCCTGAAACATACTGATCCGATTCAAGCAGATGAACTGCTCACGGCATTACAGGAAAGTGGTTTGCAAAACAGCCATCTGCTCCGTGAACATCTTGATAATTTTGAATTTGATTTGGCGCTACAAGTCTTAGAGGAGTTAAAGCTTTGAATAAGTTTAAAATTCTTATTGTTGATGATGAAGCTAATAATTTACAAATTCTTCTGCAAATCCTTAAAGAGGACTATCAACTGGGCTTTGCTAAAAATGGCACTGATGCCTTACGGTGCATTCAAGAACAACAGCCCGACTTAGTTTTACTGGACATCATGATGCCTGGAATGGACGGCTATGAAGTATGCCGACGGCTTAAAGCCGACCCCAGCACGGCGCAAATCCCGGTCATTTTCGTGACAGCTTTGGATGAAGTGGAAGATGAACAGCAGGGCTTTGACTTGGGCGCAGTGGACTATATCAATAAACCGGTTCGAACTGCTGTCGTGCGAGCGCGGGTACACACCCATCTGAGCTTGTACAATCAACAACGAGCCTGTGAAGAAACCGTACGTCAGCGCACTGCCGAACTTGAACAAACCCGCCTGGAAGTCATACAACACCTAGGCCGCGCAGCAGAATACAAAGATAATGAAACTGGCCTGCACGTCATCCGCATGAGCTACTATTCGGAGCTTATCGCCCGCGCTCTCAACTGGTCTGAAGAAGACTGTAAACTGCTGCTCAACGCAGCACCTATGCATGATATTGGTAAAATCGGTATCCCTGACGCAATTTTACGCAAACCCGGCAAACTGGATGATACAGAATGGACAATCATGAAACAGCACCCGGAAATTGGTGCCAATATCCTCAAAGGGGATACACCACTACAGCACATGGCTCGTGACATCGCTCTCTACCATCATGAAAAATGGGATGGCAGTGGTTACCCACAGGGTTTGGCTGGCACGCAAATCACCCTTGCCGCGCGCATTGTCGCAGTGGCTGATGTGTTTGATGCATTGACTACGGTACGTCCTTATAAGGCAGCCTGGCCAGTAGAAAAAGCGGTGGAATTCATGCAAAAACAAGCAGGGCAACACTTTGACCCGGATTTAGTCAGACTATTTCTAAATGCTTTGCCAGCAATTTTGGAAATCAAGGAAAAGTGGAAAGAAGCTTTATTGGCACAATGACAGTCTCCTATCCCAATCGTTTAGTTTTGTAACATGACTTTAGGGGCTTTTCACTCGACTCTCAAGTTTTTATTTTTGACAAAAACAAAATTTATGCTTAAGACATACAAGCTTTCGCCCTATATACCAACGCTGGCGTTGGCTCAAGCCTACCCAAGTCTCTATCATTCATATGCTTTGAGGAATCCCTGAGCGGAAAAAGCCTTTTGGCAACTGCGATGATTTCATCCAATTTCTGATGTGGGTCGTCAGCATCGACAATACCACGAATAACATCCACTAACCCATCCATTCGAAATTTCTGCTTCAGACTGCCAACTGTGCAAGCGGGCAGGTTGTTTTTAACGCGGGCGGATTGTTCAGGGTGAAGGAGGAGGGCGTAGTCCAACAGCAGACTCAGAGTCAGGCTTCTGCTTGACCCCTCTTCATCAAACTGCGGGGCGAATCGCCCCCATCCTTCATATAACTTCCAGTCCTCAAAAAAAACCTCGACCAGCCATCTCAAGGTATATGCGGAGGCAATGTCCACAGCACGCCAGCTCATGTCACTCGCCACCAGATAACGATAATCTTCTTCACCCTCATACTTGAGCGCAACAACAAAACGTTTTTGCGCATGTGCTTTAACATGTAATCGCGCACTACCAAGCATAACTTTCACTTCTTTGCCCTGCTTTTTCAGCTTTTCATCATTCTTCTTCCACTGCCTCATCACCGGGTCTGGCTCATAAAACCGAAATCCTACTTGCGATTTGCTCTAAGTTCTTGGATACCTTGATTAAGTTCATCAATAAATTTGCTGATGAAGGGTAGTGGTTTGGTAAAGAGCATCGGTTTTCTCCTGAATCAGGCAGGACTATCTATAAATTAGATGCTCATTTACTGAAAATTGTCAAATTTAAAATCCTTGATAGTCGAGTGATATTCTGGAAACTAGCTAAGGTAGCGAAGACCTTGAGAACAAAGGACGCTTTTTATTTTTTCTTTGATGCCCAAATGGCCAGTTTATGCTTCATGGTAAGCTGAGAAATCTGATCCTGAGGTACAGGCTGAATTATTTTATCGTGCACCAGCAGCCGGTATATATATTCGATTTTTTCAGATGCAGAATCCGTAGGCTCAAACTCAACGACACCTCTTCCTTCGCCGTATTTCATTCCTTCAGCGATTGCCTTTTTTAGCAATTCTTTTTCGTTTTTTAGTTTCTTCATGTGTTGATATACCTTCTAACGCTAACTTGATCATAAATATGGATTAAAAAAATTGGCACAGGATTTGCATTTATATCTTCCATCAAGTACTGATTCCTACCAAGTGCTTGTGTGGATAGCTTGGGTTATTGGGTTCCCTGAGTTATTCGTGACAAAGTTCCACATTATTTTTATGTGGCTTTTTAGAGCGTGTCAGAGTATTGGGTTCCTCTGGCACGCTTTTTTTATTGGCACTATTATTTTTTTGTAAAAAATAATAATTTCACAAAAATTTAGGAGTGAGGATGAAATAAATGCAGAAACTGGGCGCAGGATTTTTATTCATTTTCAAGGCGTGAAAACAGGCGCATAGCAAGCTATGTAACTGTTTTCACAACGCAGAAAATGGAGGAAAAGAC
>NZ_JAUCGJ010000049.1 GCF_030378065.1 Candidatus Venteria ishoeyi
GGTAATCTCATTATTACCCATAAGATAAATTAACAGTATATCGCCACCCAGATGAAACTCCCGGCAATCTTTGTACTCTCCTAATAGGGTGTGGTCTTTTGCTTCATCAGGCATTGAAGTTCATCAAATGAAAAATCATCAACATTTTGGCCTTTTCTTGCTTCCTTGATAACTTGCGCGGTTTCTTCATTAGGCAGCTTGACTTCAAAAGGCAGGCCTTTGTTTTGCACAATCATGCTGGTGAAAATATTGACGGCATCTGTAAAATTCAGGCCAAGCTTGGCAAGAATCGCTTTTGCTTCAAGCAGTGATTGTTCTTCAATACGCAGACTGGTTTGTACTTTAGACATTGCTCTTCTCCCATCAATGAACTTTTTATTTATTATACACCATTTGGTATACAAGATATTTTGATGGAGCAACAAGCTTGTTTGTTACCTGCCTGCTCGCATAAAAAAACCCCGGTTGATAATCATCAACCAGGGTCTTAATAAAATTTTGTAAACCCAAAATTTTATTTGGCCGCAATCTCTTCCAATTGCTTGGCGCGAATCACCTGACCATCTAATGCAGAATCTTTCGCATTATGACCATAAGCCACGCTGATCAGGGTTGAGTAATACACCACCGGCATTTTGAACTTGGTGTTGTATTTTGCATTGATTTGATCCTGATAGACTTCCACGTTCATCTGGCAAACCGGGCAAGGGGTTACGATCATATCGGCACCGCCATCATACGCGGATTCGATAATGTCTTTAATCAATGCCTGGGATTTGTCAGGTTCGGAGAAGGCTAAAGCGCCGCCGCAGCAGGAAACTTTTTTATCGTAGTTTTCTACCGGCTCGCCACCGAGGGTTTCAATTAATTTATCCAGGTATTTTGGATTTTCAAAAGATTCGCCATCGATACCGAAAGGACGGTTGGTCTGACAGCCCACATAACCGGCAATTTTAATGTCGTTCAGTGGTTTTTTGACTTTCGCGCCTAAAGCGTCATAACCGAAGTCTTCAATCAGCACTTCAACCATGTGACGCACGTCTTTTTTGCCTTCCAGTTCCAGACCGGCTTCTTTCAACGCGGTGTTGGCTTCCGCCATCAGTGAATCGTTGTGATTTAAGCGTTCCTGGCTTTCGCGGGTGCCTAACCAGCAGGCTGCACAAGGAGAAACGATGTCCTGACCGGGATGGTTTTTCTCGGACAGGGCAATGTTACGCGCAGACAAAACCAGACGCGGCAATTCGCCGCCACCATTGTAACCGATGGAAGCTGAGCAGCAGTTCCAGTCAGGAATGGTGTTGAGCTGCACATCCAGGTCTTCACACATGGTTTCAACGGAGCGCAGGTAGTTAATGGAAGATGCGCCTTTTTGCGAAGAGCATCCGGGGTAAAAAGAATATTCTTTTTTAGCCATGTTCAATCTCTCTTAAGCTATTTAACCTGAGTTCGATATAAGGTTTTTTTATCCAAAAAAGCTAAAATTCGGCACATGCTATCAATAAGTTAGCATGAGGTGGGAGCGGTTTTCAGCGCCATAAGCGCTGAATGAAGCTCGCACCGAATTCAGGTTACTTGTCTACGCGGGCCGCTTCAAGTTCTTGCGCTTTTTTCAGCATGGCCTGGAAGCCGGATTTATCTTTAACGCCGTGACCACCGAGAATTTCCAGCGGATTCATACGTCCGGTTTTTAACATGCCCATGCCAACATCTTTCATTTTCAGCGCAGTTTTAATGCCTTCGACAAAACCGTTCATGAAATACAGGCTTAAACCCAGTTTCAGCTCGTTCACGCGACCGGTTTTTGTCAGATTGTCCCAGAAACGCTGGGAGAATTTGTTGGTCGGGTTTTCTTTGGGCGCTAAACCTAAGCGTTTGGCATAATGCGCCAGACCGTGCATGATGTGGGTAATCGGCAGTTCACGCGGACAGCGGGCGATACAGTTATAGCAGGACGTACACATCCACATGGAGCTGCTGCTTAAGACTTCTTCACGCTTGTTAGCGCGAATCATCATAAACAGTTCCTGTGGTGGATGTTCCCAGTGTGGCCCCATAGGGCAGGAACCGGAACACACGCCGCACTGCATACACATGCGTACCCATTCGCCTTCTTCAACATTTTCTGCAACTTCTTTGAGGAAGTTGCTGCGGTATTTTTCAACCATTGCAGTATTGCTCATCAGTTAAATACTCCTTCTCGTTCCCACGCATTGCGTGGGAATGTCATGCTTAGAACTTGAATGGACTCATGCCGATTTTTTCAATCGTTTCAGCCATATCATTGATGAGTTTCGGCGCGCGCTCAACGTCTGTGATTGCGATTTCATAGACTTCCACACGCTCGGTTTCCAGATTAAGCTGTTGCAATGTGTCGTCAATTTTGCTCATACGGATATGGGCAATTTCAGAGCCTTTCACAAAGTGACATTGATACTCTTCACCTTTTTTACAGCCCATCAGAATAATGCCGTCATAACCACTGTTCAGCGCATCGGTCAACCAGATGGTGTTGACACTGCCCAGGCAACGCACGGGAATGATGCGAGTAAAGGCACTGTATTCCACCCGATTCATTGCCGCCATATCCAATGCGGGATAAGCGTCATTTTCACAAGCCAGCACCAGCGTACGCGGTTTTTCATCAAACTCGTCAGGAATATCAACCGCTTTCAGCGCTTGACCCACGGTATCAATGGAATAGTTATCAAACGAAATCACCCGTACCGGGCAGGCACCCATGCAGGTACCGCAACGGCGGCAACGCTCTTCGTTAAACTCTGGATAACGGTCTTCATCTTCGTTAATCGCGCCAAAAGGACATTCCACGGTGCAACGTTTACACTGGGTACAGCCTTCTTTACGGAATAAAGGGTAAGATAAATCACCACTGCGCGGATGCGCGGCACGGCCCAGATTGGCGTTTTCAATCGCTTGAATCGCTTTCATGGCAGCGCCGGCAGCGTCGTCCATCGCTTGTACGGCATCCATAGGACGGCGCACGGGGCCTGCGGTATAAATCCCGGTACGCCGGGTTTCATACGGGAAGCAGATGAAGTGAGAATCGGTGAAACCGTGTACCAGTTGTGGTACGTCCGCACCCTGGCGATAATCCAGGTTAAGGATGGATTCAACCGGAACGCTGGCAACTACATCACTGTCTGCTGCTTCGCCTTCTGCGGGCGCGGCTGCTTCTGCTTCAATATCTACGCCGGAGTTTGGCACCATACCGGTTGCCAATACCACTAAATCAAATTCCTGCTCAACATTTTCGTTCAGCAATAAATCATCAAATTTGACTTTAGGGCCGCTGTCGCCTGCACTGATTTCAGAGGCGACACTTTTGGTAAAGGTCACGCCGGAATCCTGGCCTGCACGGTAGAAGTTCTCACCACCGGCACCAGGGGTGCGCAGATCGGTGAACATCACTACGGCATCAATGTCGCTGTCAAGCTGCTTGAAGTACATCGCCTGCTTGATACTGGTCTGGCAGCAATGCCCGGAGCAGTAAGACAAGTGACCTTCTTTCTGGCTGCGCTGACCGGCGCACTGAATGAAAGCAACGCTGCGGATTTCTTTACCATCGGAAGGGCGTTTAATCGCGCCGCCGTTGGCTTCTTTAACCAAGGCTTCCAGACCCATCTGGTCAACCACATCGGCATTGTCCGGGTTGAATTCGCTCAACTGGCCCATGTCGTAAGGTTTGAAACCACTGGCCTGGACGATAGCGCCAAAGTTTTCCGTGACGGTGGAACCGCTTTCCGTGCTGATGTCTGCCGCAAAACGACCGGGTGCGCCGCTGGTGCGGGTCACGGTTGAATTCAGATGGACAGTAATCTTGTCATTGGCTGCAATTTCTGCCGCCATTGCCGCAACGCCGTTATCCGGCAGTTCGGTAAAAGGCGCGGTCGTTGCAATGCGCTTGCTTAATTGACCCACCACACCGCCTAACTGCGCGGATTTTTCAACGATAGTCGCCGCATAACCTGCTTTTGCTGCTTCCAGCGCTGCGGTCATGCCGGTGATGCCACCGCCAACAACCAGCAGATGTCTGCACGCGGTTTTATCTTCGGTATTACCCGGCGGTTGGGTGGTGAATTTTGCTTCCGCGCAAGCCATGCGCACGTAATCGTCCGCCATTTCCTGGGTGGTTTCACGCGCTTCGTCAGTATCCGGGCGCACCCAGATAACACCTTCGCGCAAGTTAGCGCGGGAAATCGCCACGGTTTCAAAATTGAAAGCTTCAGTTTTGGCGCGACGCGAGCAGGCAGCAATCACAACGTGGGTTAATTCTTCAGACTTGATGTCTTCAGCAATCATATCCACGCCAGCCTGGCTGCACAGAAAGTCATGAGATTTACAAGGGCTGGCTTTACCTTCGCGGGTGGCAACCGTTTCCAGTTGACCACAATCCAGGCGATCATCCAGACCACAACCTTTACAAATATAGGCACCGATTTTTTTTACAGCAGCCATGTCTTAACCCTCCGCTCCGGCAACTTGATTAACGACCTGAATGGCGCGCAAGCTGCTTGCTGTCGCGCTTTGTACGGCGCGATTCACATCCAGCGCGTCTGCCGCGCAACCGGCGGCAAACATGCCGCCATTGCCTGGATCGCGTTCAATAAAGCCTTCTTCGTTGACGCTCAGGCCCACGTTGAGGGCATTAAAGTCAACGCTAGGCTCCATGCCCACTGCCAATACCACCAGTTCATGCGGGTTGGCATAACGCATGTCTTTACCCATGCCGGACTGTTCCAGGTTATTACCGTTTAACACCGGATTGCCGGTGGCTTTGTCTTCGGTAACGCTGGCGACTTTGGATTTGATAAAGCTGACATTGTCGTCAGCCTGGACTTTCTGATAAAAGTCTTCAAAGCGGTCAATGGCGCGAATATCAATGTAATAAACGGTTGCTTTGCCGTCATCACCATATTTTTCACGTAAATAGGTGGTTTGCTTCAGCGAAGCCATGCAGCAGATACGCGAGCAATGTTTCAGATAATTGCGATCACGCGAGCCAGCACATTGAATAAAGGCAATGTCTTTGGCTTCTTTACCATCGGAAGGACGCAGAATTTTGCCACCAGTTGGACCCATAGGGTCCATCATGCGCTCCAGCTCTACGCTGGTGATCACATTGGCAATGCGGTCATAACCATAAGGTTGGATTTTAGCCGCGTCAAAAGGTCGCCAACCGGTTGCCCAAACAATGGAACCGGCCTTGATTTCCAGATCTTCTGCCTGCATATCCAAATCAACCGCATCATATTTGCAGGCTGCTTTGGCTTTATCGGCATCAGCAGTACCAATCATACGAGGATCGATAACATAACGCTGGGGATAGGCCATATTGGAGGTCAAATAAGCGCCTTTGCGCTTGTTCAGACCATAATTGAATTCATTATCGAACTCGGTTTCCACGGCATCACGGCAAGCACCGCAAGCGGTACAGTTTTCATTGACATAACGCGGTTGTACGGTTACGTTCAATGTGTAATCACCGGTATCGCCTGATACATTGGTGACTTCCGCCATGGTCATGACCCGAATATTCGAGTTGGCTTTAATGCGGCGTAAATTAATTTCCATGCCACAGGTTGGGTGACACATTTTTGGAAAATACTTATACATTTGTGAAACGCGGCCACCCAGGGCTGGATTTTTTTCCAGCAAAATTACCTGTTTACCACATTCTGCTGCTTCCAGTGCAGCGGTCATCCCACTGATGCCACCACCCACAACCACGATGGTCTGGTTGGTTGCGACAACTTCCGTCATAATCGATTCCTCCACGCTAAGGGATTTACGAACAGCCTCACAGGATACCTGATTCTTGGGCCTTTTGCCCATTGAATTTTTCGTATCTATATAAAAAAATCCTTATATATAGATTTTCAGGTGTTAAATTTCCAGATCGAGTGCTGTTAACGCGCCAAGCCTTATCATTACCGGACGCTTATTTACCTGAAAATCTATCGTTAAAAGTGAAATCAGGATTTCAACATTATCGAATTATTTATCCCCTGCATTCACCTTTGATTCGGCTTTTTTAACACGCATCTTGCTACCGAGCAGTTCCTTACCATTGAGTGACTTCATCGCTGCCTTGGCATCACCCACCTTGGGCATCTCAACAAAACCAAAACCTTTGGACTGCTTCGTCTCCTTGTCCATGACCAGGGTGCAGGATTGCACTGTGCCATAGGCTTCAAACAAGGTGCGTAATTCTGCATCAGTAGTGGTACGAGGGAGGTTGCGTATAAGTAATTTCATAAAATTTCCTTCTATTTCGTGGGTTACTGCATCGTCATCATGTTACATTTGATGAGCCGTATATGTGGGATTAATTTTCCTGCGGATAACAAAAAACAAAGTTTGCAAACCCAGGCTATACAAACTTGCCCCACTACATTTCCACCTGAAAAGAGAGCACATCATGTCCAATATTCAGAAAATTGCTGTACTTATCCTCATCGCTGCGCTTGCTGGTGGGGGCGCGCTTTTTTACCGCATGGTTGAGCATATGGCGGTGATGACTGGTCTGATGGGAGAGATGGCCCAGGATATTTCCACCATGTCAAAGGAGATTAGCGCCATGAATCAGGAATTTCATCTGATGCGGGAGGAGGTGCAAGGTATCCATAAGTCGGTGGGTAATATGGATCAAACCTTTTCTCAAGGCCCCAGTCAGTTGAAACAACTTAATCCCATGCAGATGATGGAGGGCGCTTTTCCCGGTCAACGCTAATCTGTGTCTTTAGGTGGCGTAAATCCGCGTGGCTTGTAATCAAAATCCCGTGTCGCTTCAATATGTGGATAATATAAAGGCTCGTTCATGCGTTCCATCATCGCGCTGGAAATATGGCGATATTTGGGAAACAGACGTAATACGGTGATTGCACTGCGAAACAGCCAGGCGGGGATGGCTAATATGCGCGTGGGTTGCCCGGTGGCCTGGAATATGCGCGCAACCATTTCTTTATAGGTCAGGGTTTCGCCGCCGCTGAGATTGTAACTGTGCAAGGCGGTATGGGGATGATTCAACGCCTGAATACAGGCAATGGCTAAATCCTCGGCATGTACCGGCTGGCGCTTGCCGTTGGCAGGTGCCAGCACCGGAAAAAAGTGAAAACGCTGTATGAACTGGGTGATGAAATACACATTTTTATCCCGATTGCAGCCATAAATCAAGGTCGGGCGAAACAGCGTCCAACGCACCTGGCAGGCATCACAAAGACGCACCACCACAGATTCCGCGTCAATCAAAGCATTGGCAATATCTCGCTCACCAGGATCGGAAGAATCCAGTTTACAAAAGCGGCTGGTGGAACTAAATGCAATCAAACGCTGCAAATCGGGTAAGTGTTCCAGCAGTTCCGGCAACAGGGTTATCGGTGCCAGATGCAGCAAAATCTCAGCCTGTTTGCACGGTAGATTTTTGGGTATGGTATTTAAGTCAGCGTTAATCCAGTGGCAGGCTTCATGCCGGGGATGAGCCAGTACCCAGTCAGGTTTGGGGCGGCGACTCAACGCCATCACCTGATACCCCGCATCCAGTAATTGCGGCAGTAAAAAGCGTCCAATCTGGCTGCTGGCACCAGTTAATAAGATGGGGTGTTCATTTTGTAGCTTCATTTTTCAACCCAGGTTCGCTATAAGGTTTTTTAAGTAGAATCAGCCAAATTTAGTACACACTATCATAAGCAGCATGAGATGGAAGCAGTTTTCAACGCCTTTAGCATTGAAAGAAGCTTGCATCGAATTCAACATTTCAATGCCTCAAAATCAATATATCGCCACGCTGGGTAAATTCCAGACGTTTCAAGAAACTCATGCCCAGCAAAATTTCATTGCTTTGCATATTCGGGGTAATCACGCCACGTACCTGCTCCAGCACGATATTACCCAGTTGTACGCTATCAAGCTGTGTATCATAAGCCGTGACCACGCCATTTGCGGTGTTGACCTGACGCGGTGCGCCACGATGCAGATTTAGGCGTTTTGCCACTGATTGTGGTACGGCAACGCTAGTGGCACCGGTATCAAGCAGAAATATCACGGGTTTACGGTTAATTTTACCGCTGGCAACATAATGTCCATAACGATTGCGTTGCAGCACCACTTCAGGGCGTCCACGCTCATCGGTGCGGGATTGCGGGCGGCTGTTGGGGTTGCTTTGCTGTTTTTCGAGATCAGCAAAAAACCAGGTCAGCAAACCCAGTAATAACGCCCAGGCAGCGATCATCATGCCTTTGCCAACACGCGGTGCATTATCGTTGGAATAAGGGGGGGGAGCCATAAAAGCAGTGCCTAATGTTGAATTCGATGCAAGCTTCTTTCAGTGCTAAAGACGCTGAAAACCGCTTCCATCTCATGCTTGTGATTGATAGTGTGTGCCATGTTGAAAATTTTATGCGGAATTATGGGCCGCTTACGGTAAAATATAAATAATTATGGAATTTGCAGGGTAATAATAGGATGCATATCCAAGCAATTCACTGTATTGTCACAGGTCGGGTTCAAGGTGTATTTTTCCGGGCAACAACACGCCATAAGGCGTTACAACTGGGTTTAACCGGTTCTGCCCGCAATTTGCCAGACGGCTCGGTGCAGGTGATCGCTTATGGACAAGGTCAGGCTTTATCCCTGTTACGGGACTGGTTACGCATAGGCCCGGATATGGCGCGTGTTGACGATATATCTTGTCATGCAACAGCCACTTTGCCCAGTCAGATTCCCACCAATTTTACCACGAACTGACTATCGAAATTAAAGAGACTATGTTAAAGAAATTGTTTAAATTCAAGCCAAAATGGCAACACAGCAAAGTTGAAGTTCGGCAACAGGCGGTCACGGCACTGAAGTCTAATCAGGGACAAATCCTGCAACAAGTGGCAACAACGGATGAGGCTCCACAGGTGCGCTGTATTGCCGTGCGCAAAATGACGGATATGCGCTTGCTGGATGATATTCGTTTGCAAACTGAAGATAAAACAGTGAAAGAGGCTGCGGATAAGCGTTATTTACAATTGCTTATGGGCCAGAAAACAGATGCAGTGGATTTGACAGAACGGCTGCAATGTTTGCAGGCACTTGATAATGCGCAATGGCTGGAAACTCTGGCGGTTTCCGCTAAAGAGCCAGAATTACGCACTGCGGCGTTGGCGAAAGTCGAGCGGGAAAGTCTGTGCGGGGATATTGCACAATCGGATCCCGTGGCGGATATTCGTTTGCAGGCAGCAAGTAAAATTCAGCGTAAATCAACCTTGGAACGGGTGCTGAAATCCAGTCGCAGTAAAGATAAGCAGGTATTTCGTCAGGTGCGGGAAAAGCTTGACGCGCTGTTAGCAGCCGAAGAAGGACCAAAGCGCTGGCGTAGTGAGCAGGAAGAAACCTGTAAACAACTGGAATTATTATTGCGCACCGCGCACTGGAATAAGGCGCAGAAACAGTTGCAACATCTGGCTGAAAAGTGGCAGGCATCAGAAGCGGAAGCGACGCATTTAAAGCTGGAAAAAACTGAAGCCGATGCGCAACGCGCCAAACACTTTACCCAGATGCAGCAGGAAAGCAGCGCAGCCTGGGAAGCCTGGCAGCAACAAAAACAAGCACAAACCCAAACCCGTGAAGCTCAGCAGGCCATACTGGATGAACTGAAACAGCTACAGCAACGCTTTCAACAGCAAGAATTTCTGGAAGCGGAACGGGTGCAGGAACAGGAAGCGCATCTTGAGACGCTGCTGCAACGCTGGAAACAGGCTGGGCAATTGGTGGATGTTGAACAGCAGAAAATGGATGCACAATGCCATCAGGCACAGAACAAACTGCATCATTTGCTGAAAAATCTGTTACATGCGCGCAGTATCGGTAAGGCGCTGGAAAAACTATGCGAAGAGGCAGAACAACAAAATGCGGATAAGCAGGTGGTTACTGTCCGTGGCCTGGATAAGCTGCGCCGCAGCCGCCGCGCCATTGAACACCTGGAAGCGCCTAACCATTGGCTGCAAACCCTGGAACAGCGTTTTAACAACGCCGTGCAAGCCCTGGAAAAAAAATTACAGGAACAACAATCACAGCGCAAACATCATCAAAAGGAAATTCAGGAAAAACTGAAAGCGCTGGAAGCGGCTTTGCAGGAAGGCCAATTACAAACTGCCTTGGCGCTGGAGCATAAAGTCCGGCATTTGCTGGCTTTACTGGCAGATTTGCCGCCCAAAGAGCGTAAGGACTGGGAAAAACGTTTTCATGCGTGCAGTGCGCAAGTGCATGAATTGCGTGGCTGGCAACGCTGGGGCAATAAACTGGAGCGGGAAACTCTGTGCCAGCAGGTTGAAGCCTTAATCGGCATGGAAGCCGACCCGGAGGAGCTGGCAACCCGCATCCGCAACGCCCAGGCAACCTGGAAAAAACTCAAAGATGGACGTCCGCATAAAACCTTGTGGAAACGCTTTAATGATGCCTGTCAGAAGGCTTATGCGCCGTGTCAGGTACATTTTGAGCAACAAGCGCAATCCCGCCATCAGCATTATGAACTGCGCGCTGAGCTTTGCGCAGAACTGGAAAAATTTGAACAGAATAATGACTGGGGTGATCGTGGTCTGGATTGGAAAGCAGCCTGGAATTTTGTCAAGGTGCGCCGTAAAACCTGGTATCAAATCGGCGCAACTGATCGTAAACAACGCAAACCCTTAAATGATCGTTTTGAAGCAGCGCTGGCAGCGTTGGATAAACATCTGGATCGGGAGCGTAAACGTAATTTTCAGCAACGCAAGCAACTGGTTGAAAAAACCTGGCAGTTACAGGAAAAAACCGATATTCGCGAAGCCATTAATGAAGTCAAAGACTTGCAAAGCCAATGGTTAATTAGTGTACCGAGTGGTCGTAAAGAAGAAAATGCGTTATGGGATGCTTTCCGGGCAGCTTGTGATGCCGTGTTTGACCGGCGCAAACAGGAACAGGATGAATTCACCCAAAGCCTGAATGCCAACTTAAAAGCCCGCGAAGCAATTTGTTTGCAACTGCAACAATGGCTGGAAGCGGAAAACCCGGATTGGCCACATTGGTCAAACCAGCAACATAAGCTGCAAGCCGAGTGGAATGAGATTGGTACCGTACCGAAAAAAGTGCAACGCAGTATTGAGCAGCAGTTTTCAACACTCAACAAACAAGCCCAGCAAGCCTATTATCAATGGCAGAATCAGCAGCAACACGCGCAATGGGATTTGTTAAAACAAAAAGCAGGCTTATGCAGGCAACTGGAAGCCTTGGCGCTCAGTGGCGAAGCGCAGGATGCAGCCCAGGGTGAAAATGGGCGCACAGCGATTGAACAAAGCTGGCAGGCTTTACCCGCTTTGGAAAACCGTAACACTGAACAAGCAATTAGCGCGCGTTTTCAAGCGGCGCAACAACACGATGCCAGCATCCAGGAAACTGCGCAAGACCAGCAACGGCAATTGTGCATACAAATGGAATTACTCAGTGGTATGGCCTCACCAGAGGAAGATGCCGAGCGTAGAATGCAATATCAAGTTGAGCGCCTGTCAAAAACTATGGGGGCAGGCGGTAGTGAGTTTAACGAGGAAGCGAATGCCACAGGGTCGGTTGAACCTGCGGAAAAAGATGCGCTGATTCGTCAATTTTACCTGATCGCATCAATGAATGACGATTTGGACACACGTTTTGAAAAGGCGGTTCATTATGTTCAACAATGAAATATTCCTTGAATACACTTTCCATATTTCAGATAGCAGGCAATTGCAATATCGTATTGCTTTTGATCGCAGCGCCAGTCAGAAAGAAAAAGAAGCCACAAATTATCCGGCCTGGACCGAACTGGAATTTCAAAAATGCAGTAACTGTCCGCTCAACCGTGAACAGCATCCACATTGTCCGGTTGCGCTGGATGCTTATGAAATTATTTTAGGTTTTGCTGAAATCCTGTCTTTCAAAGAAATGGATGTCATGGTAAAAACCACAGAGCGCACTTATTCCAAAACCTGTGATGCGCAGACTGGCCTGCGCTCCTTAATTGGTTTTGTAATGGCGACCAGCGCCTGCCCCGTGTTATCCCCATTGCGTGGTCTGGCACGTTATCATTTACCGTTTGCTTCGCTGGAAGAAATTCTGTTTCGGGTGACTTCTGCTTATTTAGTGAAACAATATTTTATTCATAAAGATGGTGGTGAAGCTGATCTCAGCTTAACGGGCCTGAAAGCTGAATTTCAGGAAATTCAGAAAGTGAATTATGATTTTCTGCAACGCATTACCGCCGCAGGTGATGCCGATTCCAATCTGGATGTTTTATCGACACTATTTTCCATTGCATCATTAATCAGCTTAAACCTGGATGAGCATTTGGATAAATTACGGCCTTTGTTTGCTGAAATCAATCATCAGTTATAAATTCCGTAGAGACACAGGGCCGCAGAAAATGACCAGACAGCTTCTAAGACCTTCCAGGTTTTGCCAACCTGGAAGGTCTTATAGTGAGCCATTATTATCTACCTTTAAAAAATCACGTATCTGCTGCCAATAATTTTGGCTGTTACCCAGCGTATTATGATCCGCCTGTGGAATAAGGACTTTATGCGTTTCTCCACCCCAGGCCTGGAGTAAGGTTTCAGCATGGCTGGCGGGGATGATACGATCATTGCCGCCAACAAAAGCCAATACCGGGGTTTTGATATGAGGCGCGCGCGCCAGAGAATCAAATGGATGTTTGAGCAGCCAGTTAATGGGAACATAAGGATATTGTGCTTGTGCCAAGGATTGGATGCTGTCATAAGGTGAGGTTAATATCAGGCGATGTACCGGGCGCTGGGCAGCGAGATAAACAGCAACCCCTGTACCCAGACTGCGCCCCATGACAATAATCCGCCGGGTATCAACCTCTGGCAAATTGCCAAAATGATCATAAATACGTAGCGCGTCATCAAATAAGGCTTGCTCACCAGGTTGCCCATCACTGCCGCCATAACCACGATAATTAAACGTCACCATACCGATGCCGGGAAGTTCATCTTTATAACTTAAAAACCCGGTCACTTCTTCAGCATTACCCCCAAAATAAAGCAATAAAGGCGCTTGCCGCGAGGGTTTTGCTTTGACATACCAACCTTGTAAAGATTGTCCATTTTCGATATCCAGACGTTGCGCTGCATGAGGATAATGTAGCGTAGCCCATTGTGCGATTTCAGGATGTATTGGCTGAGGGAAAAATAATATTTTTTCCTGGAAAAAATATAACAAAGGGTACAGCACTAAGGGGACGCCAATCACAACACCCAGCGTAATTCTCAGTAAAGATTTAAATAGGTTTTTTAACATCAGCAATGACCTGAATGTAGATGTTTTTATCAAAAATTATTTATAAGCAACCGTTGCTTATTAAGTGTATTACAAGATTATCTCTCTGGCATCAATAACCTAAAATCAAACTCAGAAGCTGTTAATTGGTTATACTAAGGTCATGCGAGAATGTAAAACCATACAAGATTTAGGAAATGATAAAAACTAAACAGATCCAGCAAAGCTACCTGACTATAATCCACTTGTTTTCAGTAACTTTGTTGGCTCTTAGCTTATCCGCTTGTGAGCAACAACAACAAACAGATTATGAACCGCGTTTTAGTGATCAAGCAAGGCAAGATAAAACGGTTTATATTTTCAGTATTCATCCGCTACACAACCCCACGCGCTTGTTTGAAGTCTACCAACCACTGATAGATTACCTGGAAACCCATTTGCTAAGTACCCGATTTAAGCTGGAAGCTTCACGTAATTATGCGGCTTATGATGAAAAATTATTCAGTGGTAAATTTCATTTTTCACTGCCAAATCCTTATCAAACCGTGATGGCGGCTGAACGTGGCTATCAGGTGTTTGGCAAGATGGGCGATGATGATAATTTTCGTGGCATTATTCTGGTGCGTAAAGACAGTGGCATTAAGCAGGTGAGCGACTTAAAAAACCAGGCAGTCAGTTACCCCGCACCCACTGCGCTGGCGGCAACCATGCTGCCACAATGGTATTTATACAGTCATGGTTTAAACATTTTAGAGGATATTGAAAACCGCTATGTGGGTTCGCAGGAGTCTTCAATCATGAATGTTTATCTGAAACAAACCCTGGCCGGGGCAACGTGGCCACCACCGTGGCGGGCATTTGCAAAAGAGCGCCCGGAAGTGGCGCAGGCGCTGGAAATAAAATGGCAAACACAACCTTTGCCAAATAATGGGCTGGTGGTGCGTAAAGATGTACCACAGGCGTTGGTTGATGCGGTTGGCAGCTTGTTATTTCAATTACATACGCATGAAACTGGGCGTCAAATTCTTGCCGCGATGGAACTCAGCCGTTTTGAGGCGGCAAATTATGCCACTTATCAACCCGTGCGGGAATTTCTCAAAAAATTTGAGCAACAGGTGCGCCCGATACGCTAGGATTAATTTAAAAAATCATATAATAAAAATTAGAAAATACTAACCAAAGGTACTTTACTATGAATCGATTTTTTTTAGTAAGCTTACTGGTGCTAGTATTATGTGCTTGTGAACAACCACAGCAAACTGATTATGTCCCCAATTTTAGCGATCAATCCCGGCAAGATAAAACTATTTATATTTTCAGTATTTATCCCGGGCATAATCCCACGCGCTTATTTGAAGTGTTCCAGCCGCTGATGGATTATCTTGAAATGCATTTACCTGATATCCACTTTAAACTGGAGGCTTCGCGTAATTATGCCGCTTATGATGAGAAGTTATTCAGTGGTAAATTTCATTTTTCATTGCCGAACCCTTATCAAACTGTGATGGCGGCTGAACGTGGCTACCAGGTGTTTGGCAAGATGGGCGATGATGATGATTTTCATGGCATTATTCTGGTGCGTAAAGACAGTGGTATACAGCAGGTGAGCGACTTAAAAAACCAGGCAGTCAGTTACCCCGCACCCACTGCGCTGGCGGCAACCATGCTGCCACAATGGTATTTACACAGTCATGGTTTAAACATTTTAGAGGATATTGAAAACCGCTATGTGGGTTCGCAGGAGTCTTCAATTATGAATGTTTATCTGAAACAAACCCTGGCCGGGGCAACGTGGCCACCACCGTGGCGGGCATTTGCAAAAGAGCGCCCGGAAGTGGCGCAGGCGCTGGAAATAAAATGGCAAACACAACCTTTGCCAAATAATGGGCTGGTGGTGCGTAAAGATGTAGCACAGGCGTTGGTTGATGCGGTTGGCAGCTTGTTATTTCAATTACATACGCATGAAACTGGGCGTCAAATTCTTGCCACGATGGAACTCAGCCGTTTTGAGGCAGCAAATTATGCCACTTATCAACCCGTGCGGGAATTTCTCAAAAAATTTGAGCAACAGGTGCGTCCGATACGTGAGTAAAAAATGAATAAATTATGGGATTTCTGGACTGCATCAATCCGACGGCAATTAGTGCTGGGGGTGGCGCTGGTTCATGCCTTGTTGATGATGTTATTCATTGTTGATTTGGTGGAGCGGCAACGCGAATTTTTGCATCAGCAAAGTCAGCAACAGGCGCTCAGCTTATCTTCAACACTCGCCGCTAACAGCCTGTCCTGGGTATTAGCCAGTGACTTTATTGGTTTGGAAGAAGTGGTGCGCGCCTTATCCGGTTATCCTGATTTACGTTATGCCATGATTTTAGATCCACAAGGCAAGGTGCTAGGCCATAGTCAACGTACACTGGCGGGGAAATTTGTCGTTGATGACATCAGCCTGAGTTTTTTGGAAAAAAAACCCAGTGTTCAGATACTGGTGAATACAGCCCGCATTATTGATGTGGCAGCGCCCATTTTACGGGATACCCAGTTAGTGGGCTGGGCGCGTATCAGCCTGGGGCAGGAGCAAAGTAGTCAGGGTCTACAGGCAGTGAGCCGGGAAGGGGTATTATATGCCCTGATCGCAATTTTAACCGGCACCCTGTTCGCTTATTTTATGGCCCGGGGTTTGACCCGGGGTTTATATCACTTATTAGATGTCGCGGAAAGCACCCGCGCAGGCAAACGCGATCTGCGTGCAAATACCAGCCGCCATGATGAACTGGGCTTGTTAGCCCAGGGTTTTAATCGGATGTTGGAGGCGCTGAATACCCGTGAGAGAGAATTACATCAGCTTAACCAAACCCTGGAACAGCGGGTGGAACAGCGTACTGAAGAATTGGAAAAAAGCCGTAAACGCATGGAAATTGCATTAGATGCCGCAGAAGCGGGTACGTTTTACTGGGACATCAGCACAAATAAGGTCGTTTGGGATAAACGCAGCAAAAAAATATTTGGTATTCAAGATTTTGATGGTACTTATGCTACTTGGGCAAGTTTTGTTTTGGTCGCCGATCTGAAAGCCTGTGAACAGCACCTCAAAGCCGTATTACAGGATCCAGACACTGAAGGTTTGAATTTATCTTATCGGATTTGTCGCCCGGATAAGATTATACGTCATATCAACGTATCTGCTTTAATTGATCGTAATGCAGATGGCAGTGCAAGACTTATCACCGGTCTGCACCAGGATGTAACCAGACAAAAACATCATGAAGCCGAGTTAGAACAGGCGCGCCAGACAGCGGAACAGGCAAACCAGGCTAAAAGTCGGTTTTTAGCGAATATGAGTCATGAACTGCGCACCCCGCTTAATGCAATCCTGGGTTTTTCACAGTTGATGGCTCGTTCCCACGACGCAACAAACACCCAGAGGACGCAACTGGAGGTCATTAACCACAGTGGCGAACATCTGCTGGAAATGATTAACGATGTACTGGATCTGTCTAAAATTGAAGCCGGATGCGTGGAACTGGAACCGGAAGTGTTTGATTTACCGCGTCTGTTGGAAGATATCGGGCAGATGTTTACCATGCGGACTGAAAGTGCAGGTTTGCGTTTTGCTTTAACCCTGGAGCCGACTTTGGCACATTATGTCAAAGCAGATAATGGTAAATTGCGACAAATATTGATTAATCTGCTGGGTAATGCTGTCAAATTTACCCGCGAAGGCGGTATTGCATTACGTGCGCGCACCTTGCCTGAGACCGATGATCCCGATATATGTCTGTTGCAACTGGAAGTTCAGGACAGTGGATCGGGGATTTTACCAGAGCAGCAGCAGCAAATATTTGAACCCTTTATACAAGCGCATCGTGGTGATAGTGATACCAAAGGCACGGGGCTGGGCCTTGCGATCTCAAAATCATTTATTGCATTGATGGGCGGTAAAATTCGGCTGGAAAGTCAACCGGGTCACGGTGCACTATTTTGTGTTGAATTACCTGTGACTTTAGCAGATACCACGGAAGTTGATACTATTACCGAACATCATAAATCGATGGTTGAAGGTCTGGAGCCAGGGCAAACAGCGTGGCGTATTCTGGTAGTTGAGGATATTGTTGAAAACCGTTTGCTGCTAACTACACTGTTGCGACAAGTCGGCTTTAATGTGCGGGAAACCCAAAATGGTCAGGAAGCGGTGACACAATTCCAGGCTTGGCAACCGCATTTTATCTGGATGGATATGCGTATGCCGGTGATGGATGGTTATGAAGCAACACGCCGTATTCGCACACTACCCGGTGGTGACAGGGTTAAGATTGCGGCCCTGACTGCGAGTGCTTTTAAAGAGCAGCGTGTCGTTATCCTGGATGCAGGTTGTGACGATGTGGTACATAAACCATTTCGGGAGCAGGAAATTTTTGCAACGATGGCGCACTATTTAGGCGTAGTCTATCGTTATGAAAAAGTCACCGAATACACAACACCAACGTCTGCTGCCATAGCGGCTCCGCTAAGTGTTGAGGACTTTGTGCAAGTGTCGCAAGCAACATTGGTATCGCTGCAAGATGCTTGCTTGGATTTGGATAACGATAAGATTATTACGATTGCTCAAAACCTTCAAGACCTGGATATGAAACTGGCTAACCGCATTCAAGCCATGGCTGAACATTACCAGTATGAGACTTTACTGGCCCTGTGTGAACAGGTATTGGCTGACAACCACTTGTAACATCCGTTATTTGGCTAAAGAAAAAACCGTCAGCGCCGCACTTTTGCCTTTTACCTGAATTTCATGTTTAGACGCAGCAGGCGGGGATTCAAGACTTTGATACAAGGCGCTGGATAATAATATTTCACCGGATTTGGCATGGTCGCACAGGCGTTTTGCGGTATTGACCGTATCGCCAATAATGTCATAAGCTTTAATGTATTCACCGCCAATTAAACCTTCCACCAAAGGCCCTGCATGTAAACCAATACCCGCGCCCAAGCCATAGCTATCAAGAAACAAACTGATACGTTGATGCAGACACAAGGCCGTTTTTAAGGCATTCTCTTCTGCGGCAAATACAATCATGATTTCATCGCCGGTGAGTTTGGCTTTAATCACATCACTATGCGCCCAACAGTATTCAGCTGTTTCACAATAGCGGTTGAGCATGGATACCACGGCTTCCGGTGATTGCGCTTCGGACCAGCGGGTAAAACCACGAATATCCATAAACAGCACGCAACGTCTGCGTCGGTTCAGACTCAAACTGGCGGGATCAGCCATAGCGGGTGCAAGGCGGTCTTTGCCCAGCAGCCATTCAGAGTAACGGCGTAATTGTTCTCCGGTATCGCGTAGCATCAACAGGAAATTTTCAGAATCACGGCGGGCAAAGCCCATCATCAGGCCTATTAATAAAATCGTAATTGCCAGAAAAATATGGCTGGCATCAGCAAAAAAAACAGTCAGATTATGGTAATCACTTTCCGCGAGCATGCCAAAAACCCAATACATTACCAGCACGATACTGGCGCGTATGACATTTTCCAGGATGATCAGTAAATCCGCTGACCAGCCATAAAGATATAGCCGGATCTGTTGAATACAGCCTATCGCCAGGGCAAAGCCCCAGTATGCCAGATGATTGGGAGCGTCAAAAAAGCGGTCTCCCAGTGATAGCTCAATCACGGTGTATATGGCGGGCGCAATCAAATTGCCAATAAAGGGATGCGGTGTACCCGCATATTGCCAGCGCCCGACGATTGTTGCCTGTAGCAGGCAGGCAAATAACAGGATATAAAAATCAGGCGCAGAAAAATAATATCCCGGGCCTTCAATCAACAGTTCCAGAAAAATATTAGCGATTGGAAAATGCGCGGTATTAGCGAAAAATTCCTGCATAATCCGATTTTTTAAGGTACCGTGCAGGCGCTCGTCAAGATCCAGGGGGCGGGATGCGGTGGAGGATTTCATGGGGCTGAAATTGGAAAAGTCAGGCAGATTTTAAGTCCTTTATTATCGATACCGGCATCCAGGCTGATGTTGGCTTGGTGCAATTCGGCAATGCGGTGAACGATGGAAAGACCCAGGCCGCTGCCGCTGATATGCTGATGGCGGCCACGACGGAAGCGCTCAAACATGTTCTGATGTTCCGTGACCGGAATACCCGGCCCATTATCAATGACGCACAATTGCATGTCTCCGGCTTTGCTTATCGTGCTGGCAATAGTAACCAAACTGCCCGGTGGACTGTAACGAATGGCATTATCGACTAAATTGCGCAATAACAAAAATACACTGGCGCGATTTGCCGTTAAATGCGCTGCTGAAACATGGGGTTCAAATGCCAGTTGGATGCGTTTATTTTGGGCTTGATCCAGCAATACATTAAACACTTCGGCGCAGAGTTCTCTCAAATCCAGCATTGTGGTTTCCAAATCCTGATAGGCATCCATACGCGCCAGTGTTAGTAATTGTTCGACCAGATGGGTGGCGCGATCCGTAGCAGTGATAATCTGCTCCAGTGATTGGCATTTTTGTTCCGGATCAGCGGTGCGCAAGGCAACTTCAGCTTGTAATTTAATACCTGCCAGCGGTGTGCGCAGTTCATGTGAGGCATCCGAGGTAAAACGACGTTCATTGGCAAAGGCTTGTTCCAGGCGTTGAAAAAGATAATTTAAGGCGCTCAGCAGTGGACGAATTTCTTCCGGGGCCTGGGCATTGGTGACAGGCTCCAGGCGGGAGGGGTCACGGGCTGCAATTTCCCGCGTAATCAGCGCCAGTGGTCGCAGGCTGTGACCAACACTCAGCCAGATGAGTAAAGCCAGTATAGGAATGCCGATAAACAAAGGTTTGAGTACAGTCTCCATGACTTCTTCAATCATTTCATTGCGCACATCGTAGCGTTCCCCGGTTT
Organism: Candidatus Venteria ishoeyi; assembly: GCF_030378065.1. Taxonomy (GTDB): domain Bacteria; phylum Pseudomonadota; class Gammaproteobacteria; order Beggiatoales; family Beggiatoaceae; genus Venteria; species Venteria ishoeyi. The sequence continues at coordinate 20,205 of NZ_JAUCGJ010000049.1, forward strand.
TGACCAGAATACCCAGGCGGGGTTCTTCAATGCTGAATATCCGCCAGCGCTCACTGTCTATATTCATATCATAAAAGCCCAGGCGTTCATCATCAGGCGCAAAATCAGGCGCGAAGGGTGCATGCAAGACCAGATTATCTTTTTTCAGGCGCACCATAAATGTCAGTTTGCTTTCATATTTGTGCAGATTGCTCATCACCGGTTCCTGGAATACGGCTTCCAGCCCCTCTAATTGCCCTTGCTCATGGCGATGCGCTACCAGTGCCAGTAAAGTCCGCGCACTCTGCGCCAGCATGGCATCATAAATTTCTTCTGCCTCATGCTCGGTTTCAATGAAAGTCCACAAGGTCAATAAGCCCCACAACAGGATAATAGTACCTAATAACAACACTAACAGGCGACTGCGTAAGGAATGTCTCATGAATTTATTTTTTCGATTAAATAACCTACGCCGCGCAGCGTTTTAATCAAATCTTTTCCCAGTTTTTTACGCAAGCGATGAATGTGGACTTCCACTGCGTTACTTTCCACCGTTTCATCCCAGCTATACAGGCTTTCCTCCAATTGAGAGCGGGATAAAACCCGGCCCACATTTTCCAACAGGCTTTGCAGCACAGAAAATTCCCGCGCTGACAGTGTAATGGCTTTACCTGCCAGACTCAAGGTATGGGTGGCGGGATCCAGTTCCAATTCAGCGTGGCGCAGACAGGGCGTTGCGCGTCCGCCGCGTCGCCGTAGCAGCGCACGCAAACGGGCGTTGAGTTCGTCCAGGGCAAAGGGTTTTACCAAATAATCATCGGCACCATTGTCCAGGCCACTGACCCGATCTGCGATTGCATCCCGGGCTGTCAGAATCAATACCGGCATTTCATTACCTGCTGCGCGCAATTCATGCAACAGTTGCAAACCATCCTTACCCGGCAAAGACAAATCCAGGATCAGGAGTTCATAGCTTTCTATATTCAGTGCATGTTCACCGGATTCGGCATTTTCCACCCAATCGACAGCATAACCAGCCCCGTGCAGACCCGCCTGCACACCGTTGCCCAGGATTAGATCATCTTCAATCAGTAGTAAACGCATAGGTCATTCTCTAAATTGTGCCTTGAAATAGTAAAACACAGTATGTTGATTCCATCTTAAGCCCAGCTTACAGTTTGGCAGATTATCTTCAGAAAGCTGTAAGTTTCGTTTAAGTTTGAGTTGTTAAGTTATTGACTCAATAAAATCAGCTATTTTTTATGGATAAAGAGGCATGGATAACAATACATCAGCACATTCCAGCACGGAACCCGTGCGCATCTGGGATTTACCCACCCGGATATTTCATGGCTTGTGGATCACTTTTTTTGTATTGGCGTGGGTTTTCCACGAAGACAACCGTTATCTGAATATTCATGTTTTTGCCGGTTATGCCTTTTTAGCGTTGCTTTTATTCCGCTTATTCTGGGGACTGTTCGGCAGCCATTACGCGCGTTTTCGTCATTTTTTTTATACACCTGGCGCGGTAGTCACTTATTTGAAATGCTTACTGAGCATACCCCAACAGATTACCGGGCATAACCCCGTCGGTGCCTGGGCTATTTTTATACTGTTGGGCCTGGGTTTAGTCGTGTCACTTTCCGGCTTGATTACGCTGGGCGCAGAAGAGCGTCAAGGCCCTTTAGCCACTTTATTTCACCCGGCAACAGGGCTGCTGTGGCATGAGATCCACGAATTTCTGTCCTGGTTGATGTTGGCTGTGGTTGCGGCGCATGTATCCGGTGTCATTATAGAAAGTATTCTGCATCGGGAAAACCTGGCGCTGGCGATGATCAATGGCAATAAACAACGCCCTGCATCAACGCTGGGCGTACCCCGGCATGGAAAAATGGCGTTGTTGCTGTGCATTTCCATATTACTGGGAGCCGGATTTTATTTTGGTGCTTGTCTGCCATATGAATCAGGACGCGCCTGCCAACCTTTTTTAGGGCCAAAATTACCCGACAATGTTTTGTGGCGCGAAGAATGTGGCAGTTGCCATGCCATTTATCACCCCACCTTATTACCACAACGTTCCTGGGTAAAAATTCTGGATACGCAACATCAGCATTTTGGTGAGGACTTGGATCTGGATACAGACAGCCGCAATGAAATCCACAATTTTTTGACGACCTATGCTGCCGAAACCCTGCTCACGGAAGCCGCTTATAAAATTCTGCGCTCCATTCCGCCCGAAACAACGCCACTGCGCATTACTGAAACAGCGTATTGGCAGAAAAAACATGCGGATATTTCGCAATTGATCTGGCAAAGCCCACAAGTGCGCAGCCGTGCTCAGTGTGAGGCTTGTCACCTGGATGCTGCCGTGGGTACCTACGAAGACAGCGCAATGTTTATTCCCAATTGAGTGCTTAATTGAATTTTATATGTAATTTTTATTTATTTTTTAAGGAGTTATCATAATGAAACATCCACTGTTCGCGTCTGTTTTATGCCTGGGTCTGGGCTGTAGTTTGCAGACAACAAGCTGGGCGGCTGAATCTGCCACAGTCACGCAACTGCTTGCTGAATATCAACAGGCAGGCGCGGCTGAATTCAGCGTTGAGGCTGGTAAAGCACTGTGGGAAAAATCATTTCCCACGGCAGATGGTAAACAGCGCAGTTGCACCGCTTGTCATCATTTGGATCTCAGTAAGGCGGGAGAGCATGTCCGCACGGGTAAAACCATTGCCGCAATGGCACCCAACGCCAATAGCAAGCGCCTGACAAAACTGAAAAAAGTACGCAAATGGCTGAAAAGAAATTGTAAATGGACGCTGGGAAGAGTCTGTAATACCCAGGAAAAAGGTGATCTACTGGTTTTTCTCAGTGCTAATCAGTGAAATTCTTAAACAATAAGGAACATTCTCTTATGAACGAAAAGACTTTATACACTTTAAGCGCCACCGCTTTAATATTAAGCGCAGGTTTATATGCCGCTTTCTCTTTTGCGGATGATGATGACGATGATCATGACTATGGTAAAAACAATAAATACCAAATTCATATCACAAATAACCCATCCTATCAGGAAGAATGTGGTGCTTGCCATATCGCTTATCCATCTGCTTTACTGCCAGCACGTTCATGGCAAAAAATCATGAGTGGATTATCGGATCATTTTGGTGAAAATGCCGAACTGGAAGCGGCAACCCAGGCGCAACTGACAGAATATCTATCCACGCACAGCGCTGAACATGATAAATCCTACCTTCCTCAAAAACTACTGCGCAGATTGCCATCCGGGCAAACACCATTGCGTATCAGTGAATTACCTTATTTGCGCCATGAGCATAAAGAAATTCCGGTGCGGATGATTAGCAACAACCCAAAAGTTAAATCTATCAGCCAATGCAATCACTGTCATACACAGGCAGACAAAGGCAGCTTTGCAGAACGGGAAATTAATATTCCTGGCGTGGGGCGCTGGGATGATTAAAGTATTAATAAATTTGTAAGCAGTGCTGACGGTATTTATTTACACTAGTATATCGCCAATTTTATAATGACGGGTGCGCCTGACCAAGACCTTCCAGGTTTTCAAAACCTGGAAGGTCTAAAGCCCGTCAAAACAAGGCCGCTGATGTACCAGGCCTTTCGCCAGAATGATACCAGCGCAAGGCCCATCCAGGCAGCAAATCAGCGTTTTGCAGAAAATCCTGGAGCCTATTTATGAAATATCCGGGTTATAAATCCTCCTGCATACTGATATAACCACAGGGACATTCTTCCGCGCATAAGCCACAACCTTTGCAATAATCATAATCAAAGACATATTGCGAGCCATCAAAGGCGACATCACGGGTTTTTAACACCGCAGAATCTGGACACAGGGTCCAGCAATTATCGCAAGCCAGACAATTACCGCAGGAGAAACAACGTTTGGCTTCTTTATTGATGCTGACAAGATCCAGGCTGCGGGTGATTTCTGATTCTTCCTCACGCTCAGCGACTGGCAATGCGGGTTCTGCAATGCGACTGGCCTGGGCATAATAATTCAGATTCAGTTGCGAAAAAGCCAGCGGCTCTGCTTTTGGCGTACCTGACAGGTTTTTATCTTCCAGCATGGCGGCAATGGCAATTGCGGCGCGGCGCGCATCACCAACGGCTTCCGTGACCGTACCGCTACCGTAGCGCGCATCACCACCACTGAAACAGGTTTTATAAGCATTGCTTTGATTAAGAATATGTCCCCATTCGTCAGTATCAAAATGGCTAAGCCCCGCTTCCAGTATACTTTCCAGACCGTTATGCTCCATTACCTGACCAATCGCCGGAATCACTTGCTCCACATTTAAGATAGTTTCCGTGCCAGAAAATGCCACGCGGCGCAGGCGACCATTGGGCTGTTTGAGTTTTTTCATGTGCACAAGCTCCACCCCGGTGACCTTCTCACCACGTAGAATCAAGCGCCGTATGCCCCGATACTCGTGAATATGCACGCCTTCTTCCAGCGCCTCATGCACTTCTCTGGGAATTGCCGGCATCGCCTCTGATGCCGGGATGCCGGGGCCGGGAATGGGTTTGTGAGAAATTAGATGGACTTCTTCAACGCCTGCGCGTTTCATAATGCGCGACAAGTCCACTGCGGTATTGCCTGCACCAACCACGGCAACGCTTTTAGGTGTTGGCAGCGTACCAATGCTCACCCATTCACGGATTAAATCCAGACCGGAATGCAAGTCACTGGGGGTTGCGCCATCAATACTCCATTCCTGTGCTTTTTGCGCGCCAACACCGATAAAGACCGCAGGATAGTTATTTTTTAATTCATCCAGACTGATATCGCGTCCCAGTTTGGTAAGCGGCTCAAAACGAATACCCGGCAAATCCAACAGACGCTGGATTTCCAGTTCTAATACCGAGCGTGGCAGGCGATAAGGTGGCAAAGCACTGCGTAAGGTACCGCCTGCTTCCGGGTTTTCATCAAAAATCACGCTGCGATAACCCGCACGCAGCAGGTGATAAGCCGCGCTTAAACCCGCGGGTCCTGCGCCGACAATAGCGATTTCCGGGGCATCGGCAGCCGGTTCGCTAACGGGATAAGCCCAGTTTTGATTCATCGCTTCATCGCCCAGAAAACGCTCAATGGCATGAATCGCAATGGCTTCATCCAAATCCTTGCGATTGCAGGCGGATTCACAAAAATGCGGACAAACGCGACCGGTAATGGCTGGCAATGGATTGACGCTGACCAGGGTTTCCCAGGCAGCTTGCAGATTACCTGCCTGCACCTGTGCTATATAAGCCTGGGCATCCTCTCCAGCCGGACAGGCAATATGACAAGGTGCAGGCGTATGTTGATGCACCGGTTTTTGCACCCGCCAGGTGCCGGTTTTAAAGTTCAGCGCAGTGCCAGGTTCTGCATAAGCGGCACGGGTTAAAATGGTCATTGGTAATTCCTTTAGAGCCTGGAAATTAATTTTCTGAAAACGATAACATAACGGGTGTTACGCAAAAGCTTCTTTTTCACCGGGATTTGAAGACATGAAACATTCTGCTTAACCGGCTTTTAATTTTTCTTTTAATAAATGACGTAATTCTTTTTGCACAGTTTCTGAAAACAGATGCTTGGGCAGGGCAATCCACAGCAGCGATGGCAGACGAATCAGGAATAAATGCGAGTCTTCCAGCCAGTTATCCATATTTTCCCAGTGAATCAATACCGGCTTATCTGCATCATCACGCCCATAAATCCCGGCTTCAGTGACTTTCCAGTTTAACTGTAAAGCGCGTTTCCGGTTTTGTTGTTTCCAGTGCCGCAACACTCTCAGGGTGAAAATAAATTGCCCCAGCAGCAAACCGTATAACACAAGAAAACCACCCAGGGATAAAAAATAAATTTCCTGCAAGGGTTGTTTTGCCGAACTGTAAGCCGCCAGTATAAAACACAAAGCGCCCAGCCCTACGGCAAGTACGGATAACCAGAAACGGCGTTTTCTGGCATTGAGCTTATGCCCGTTAAGATAATCCTCCTGACGCATAGGTGCGTTTAAGTTCAATAACGTCGTGTGGCTTGAAGTATTTCCAGTTTGATTGTCAGGGCTTAGTTTTTCAGGCATAATAGGCGGTTTTCAAGTTTATTTAGTGATAGAGTTATGGCAAAAGAAGATCATATTGAAATGGAAGGCACGGTGGTCGAGACCTTACCCAATACCACATTCCGGGTTGAACTGGAAAATGGTCATGTGGTAACTGCACACATTTCAGGACGTATGCGCAAACATTATATTCGCATTTTAACGGGAGACAAGGTGACAGTGCAATTAACACCTTATGATCTCAGTAAAGGCAGAATTACTTATCGAGGACGTTAATTTGGCCTGAGCGGGTGCGCAAGTGACATTCACACAATTGCGCTGCCACTTGTTGCGGTTTTTCGGCATTAAACAATGTCCCGATGACCGCCAGAAAATCAGCCCCGGCAGTCAGTAAATCCATTGCATTGTCTACGCTAATACCACCGATGGCAACAATCGGTAAGTTTAACTGCGCGCGCGCCTGGGTCAGCAACTCAAGCGGTGCCAGTATCGCTTCCGGTTTCGTTGTTGAGCTGAAAAAGCGTCCAAAAGCAACATAATCCGCACCTTGCGCCTGCGCTTTTTGTGCTAATGGCAACTGGTTATAACAAGATACGCCAATGATTGCCTGCTTCCCCAACTGCTGACGCGCAACCGCAAACGGCGGGTCATTTTTTCCTAAATGCACCCCATCTGCACCAATTTCAACGGCTAATGCCAAATCATCATTAATCAATAAGGGGACTTGCCGGGAACGGCATAAACGCTGCAAGCGTAAAGCACGCTGTTTGCGTTGTGCGGCGGTGGCGGTTTTATCCCGATATTGTAAAATACTGGCTCCACCCGCCAGGATCTGCTCACAACGTTGCAGCCAGACACTTTCATTGTCACAGCTTGCAGTAATGGCGTATAAGCCCCCCACAGGCAGCGGAATATGATTCATTGACATCGTTTCCAGGTAGATTGTAAATCCTTATCAATTAAAGCTTGTTTAAGTGAAGTTGCGTATTTTTGTGACATAATTTTCAAGCGCGTAAGCGGTATATCAAGCAAAGCTTGGTTATGAGGTGATAATCACAGCATCTGCTGCAACAACACTCAGCTTAAGCGTTGCTCAATCACATCCATCAAATCCCCGGCAATATCCAACTGACACTGCGCATCCAGTTCCCGGATACAGGTGGGGCTAGTCACGTTAATTTCCGTCAAATAATCACCAATTACATCCAGCCCCACAAAAATCAGTCCTTTTTGAGACAAGGTGGGAGCCACCTGCTCACAAATCCAATAATCCCGCTCCGTGAGCGGCACCACCTGACCGGAACCACCTGCCGCCAGATTACCCCGGGTTTCGCCGGGGGCGGGAATACGCGCTAAGGCATAAGGTGTGGGTTTGTCATCCACCAGTAAAATGCGTTTGTCTCCGGCTTTAATTTCCGGGATAAAACGCTGCGCCATGATGCTGCGCTGTCCGTGCTGGGTCAGGGTTTCAATAATTACGCTGATATTAGGATCAGCTTCACGCAGACGAAATATTGAATCTCCCCCCATGCTATCGAGTGGTTTGAGAATAATATCCTGCCATTGCGCCAGGAATTCGCGCAATGCTGTTGCCTGTGCAGTCACCAGACTGGGCGTGGTACATTGCGGGAACCAGGCAGTGTAAAGTTTTTCATTGGCATCGCGCAGACTCTGGGGTTTATTTACCACCAGCGTACCACGCGCTTCTGCTTGTTCTAATACATAAGTTGCCACCAGATACTCAAAATCAAATGGCGGGTCTTTACGCATTAAAATTGCATCTAAATCCGCCAGTGGTCGAGATACGCTGTCACCCAGCTCAAACCAGCCACTGGCCTCATCACGCACCTTCAGCGGTGACATGCAGGTCCAGGCTTCCCCATCACGCAGTGATAAGTCACCCGGTTCCATATACCAGAGCTGATGCCCCCGCGCCTGCGCCGCCAGCAACATCGCAAAACTACTGTCTTTGTAGTATTTGATGCTGGCAATGGGGTCCATGACGATGCCAAGTTGAATAGTCATCAGATTTTTACATTCGCGCCTTGTTGTTCCAGAGAGCGCAGAGAGGCTTCCAGCACTTGTACCACCTGTAAACCTTCTTCACCACTGGACTGTGGTTTTTCACCGCTGTGGATGCAGTCGATAAAGTGCTGGGCTTCAACCTTCAAGGGTTCCACCATGCTTAAGGCGGGAGAATACATATCCCCATTGTGATAGGCATAAGCAAATTCATCAAACGAGTTATAACCGGGCGAGGCTTCCACGCCTTTGTCATAAATTTTAATTTTTTCAAATAATTCAATGTCGTTATACACCAACATACGTTTGCTGCCGACAAAGGTCATTTCCCGGATTTTATTAGGGTCCAGCCAACTGCTTTGAATGGTGGCGAGGGGGCCATTTTCCATGGTGATTGTCAGGCTGGTAATATCTTCAACATTTTTGGAGACATTTCTGCTGCCAACACAGTTCACGGAAGTGGCCTGATTACCCAGAATATCAAACATAATGGCTAAATCATGCGGCGCTAAGTCCCAGGTGACATTAATATCTTTTTGAAATAAACCCAGGTTTAAACGTCTTGAACTCATGTACAAAACTTCTCCCAGATCGCCACTTTGGATGATTTCTTTGATTTTGCGCACGGGTGAAGAATAAACAAAGGTATGGCCCACCATCAGCGTGCGATTACCCGCTGCCGCCAAGGCATTGAGTTCTTTACATTCTGCCACAGAAGAAGCCATCGGTTTTTCGATAAAAACATGTTTACCGGCTTGCAGCGCGGCTTTTGCCAAATCAAAATGGTATTGCACCGGTACGGCAATAATTACGGCATCCACATCTTCATCATTCAAAACCTGTTCATAATCACTGCTGGTCTGCGCATGTTGGTATAAAGCTTCCATCTTTTCCAGACGTTTTTTGTCCAGATCCACGATCCACTTCAGTGTCGTTCCTGGCAGGCTGTTAAAGTTGCGAATCAGGTTAGGTCCCCAGTAGCCACAACCGACGACTGCAACCGTGATTTTTTCCTGTGTCATGTGTTTGATTCCTTTTTGATGCGTTGTTGGATCATTGTCTGTAATGAAAACTGGCGTACCCAGTCATGCTGAAATTGTGGAATATCCGACACAAATACCGGGTCGGGACAGTCCGGGGCAAGATTTTGGTAACGTGCGTTTAGTGTACGCCCACTCACAGCCATAAAACAACGGGCAATTTCTGCATTATCAATGGCTGCTGGTGTGAGTAAATAAGCTTGGGCCTGTGCATGCATGGCAGCGCTGATGAGTAAATCAACGGCTTCATCAATCCATAATAAACCCGTGACATGTCCACTATTCACAATAATGGCTTCATTTTCAAATGCGCTGCGATATAAACGGCTGAGTAATTGTGAAGGGTGCTCTCCCGGCGAGGCAACAGAACCCAGACGCAAATGGCTGACCACAGTTTTGCAATCGGCAAAATGCTGCTCAAAAAAGTTTTCAGCAGTCTGTTTAAGCAAGCCATAAGGGGTGTCAGGGTGGGGGGGATCCATTGCCTGTATCGGGTTTTGATTTAAACGGCTGAATACCCGGATAGAAGAAATATTACTGAAACTGACTGGTGGATGGGTTTTTAACCAATCCCATAAAAAGCTTAACTGGTGAATATTGCTATCCAGCTCATAGCGCATCTGTTCAGTAAATGTCTTATCGCGCTGCACTTGCCAATGCAAATGAATAACACGATCAGGCTTAGCTAAGCCGGTTAAGTCTTCAGCAGATTGCACAACGATGGGTTGGCTATCAGCTATCCAGTCCACGCGCCTGGGTTGTTCGGGATAACCCGGCAAAACCAGCGGCAGCACTTGCGCCCCCAGCATTTCCAGACGCGCGCTTAAATCTCGCCCTAAACGCCCGGTCGCGCCGGTAATTAAGAATGTTTGTCCATTAAGCATAAGATGATTGAGTTCGACGCAGGCTTATTTCATCCGTTATACGGCTGAAAACCACCCCGCCTCACGCTAAGTTATTGATAGTGTATATTAAATTTGGTTATTTCACCCTGAAAAACTTTATGTTAGATTCAGGTTGTTTACTCCCAGCTTCTCAAGACTTCCTGAGACAGTAATTCTTCCGGGCTGAAAGGTAAAGATTGCAACCATTGTATGGTTTTCACAATGCCTTCTTCAATTTCAATTTGCGGAGCATAACCCACAATTTCCTGGAAAACCCGGTTATCACCCAGATGACGCATGACATCCCCCGGTCTTGCTGCTTGTTTTTCAATGGCAGTCGCCGGATCCAGACCAAACTGTTGGCAAATAATTTCAGCAATCTGGCGCACTGATGTTTCCTTGCCGGTACAGAAATTCATGGTACGCCCCAGCGAGTCAGGATTTTTTGCCACATCAATCACGGCGCTGGCGGCTTCTTCAACATACAGAAAGTCACGAGTCTGCTCACCATCGCCAAATAACACCAAGGGCTGCTTATTCATTGCCCGCACTATCATTTTCGGAATCAGTTCTCCGCGAAACCCCTGCCAATGTGAATTCGGGCCATACATATTAAACGGGCGAATAGTGGTCCAGGGTAAGCCGTAAGTACGCCCATAACTGTAGACATACATATCCTGCGCCACTTTTGCAGCGGCATAAGGGGTTTCCGGGTGCAGAGGATGTTTTTCATCCATAGGCACATAGGCTGCGCTGCCGTAAGCTTCAGAAGAGGAGCAGTTGAGAAAGAGTTGCATCTGATTTTCCCGTGCAACCGCCAGACAGTTCATGGTGCCATCAACAATGACCTGATTGACGCGCTCTGGCTCTTTAATCGACTGACGCAAATCCAGCACTGCCAGATGAATTACCCAGTCACACCCGGCAAAGGCAGTTTTCACGTCAGCACGGCGGGTAATATCACCGTGAATAATCTGTAAATTCGGGTGTCCTTCAACTGTTGCTAAATGGGCTTCTTTACCATTAGAAAAATCATCCAGCACCACTACTGCATGACCATCATCGAGTAATTGTCCGACCACATGAGAGCCAAGAAACCCCGCGCCTCCCGTTACGACCACTTTTTGCTTGCTCACTTTATTTCCTCTATTAAGAATTTAGCCTGTAAAAATTTGGCATGAGGTGGAAATCGCCCTTGGTTTTTTAGTGACCAAAAACTGCTTCCACCAAATTTAGCTTATATTAGATCATCTTGATATAAAGAGATATAGCTTTTAGTCACTTAAAGCAGGATAGACCGGTTAACAGGCTCCAAAATTGCTGATACCTTTTTTATATTTTAAATCTAATTTCAGCAGGCGGTTTTTATCTAAAAAATTATGCCTATAATATATTTTATATCTGCTTAGGAGCGAGAATTTTATAACTTCAGCAACCTGGCTGGTCTTTTTCTCCATTTCCTGCGTTCTGAAAACAGTTACATAGCTTGCTATGCGCCTGTTTTCACGCCTTGAAAATGAATAAAAATCCTGCGCCCAGTTCCTGTACTTATTTCATCCTCACTCCTTATAATATATTTTTTATCATTTTGGAAGATAGAAAACTTCCCTGCATATCAAGCAACCTTCATGGAGATTGCAAATGAGCTTACAAGCAAGATTACTGTTGGCAATTGGCAGTGTATTGCTTTTTGCCTTTATCATCCTGGAGGCTTTTCATTTTCAGGATAGCAAACAAAATGCCGCGCAAGATCTTCAGGATCAGGCAGAAAAGGTGCGCAGTTTGTTGATGGCTTACCGCACGACGCAACAGAAGGTTTTTCTGGAAGACAAGGTTAAACTTGATCCTGTCACCCTTAAGTTTTTACCAGCTTACGCAATAGGCCAAATTTCACATGAATATCCCAAATGGGATAGTTCCGGTTTTAGCTTTAATAATGTCTCTGATCAACCTCGCAACCCAGAACACCAAGCGGATAAACTCGAACTGGAAGCCATAGCTTATTTTCGGAAAAATCCTGAAAAAAAAATACTATTTAAACCTTTTGAAAATGAAGTGGGCGAACCGTATTATCTTTATGCGCGTCCTATCTGGATTAAAGAACGCTGTATTAAGTGTCATGGTAAACGCGAAGATGCCCCGGAAACCATTCGCAAGCTGTATGACAAGGCTTGGGGCTACAAAGTGGGTGATTTACGTGGTTTGATGAGTATCAAGCTACCTGCGAGTACTTTACACGCACGCACGCAAGAATCTTTCATTAACAATTTAATACTTCAACTTGCCGTTTTTATGGTGATTTTTGCTATTGTCATCTGGATATTTCGAAAATATGTAACCAGCCCTTTGCTGTCAATGGGAGAGGCCATGCGACAGGTTGCCAGGGGACATTATGATCAGCGGATTTCTGGATTCTCTGGAGAATTTGCAACCCTGAGCGATAATTTCAACCACATGACCAAAGAACTCAACGCGCATCAGGAAGCACTGAAAACCTTAAATAATGAGTTAGAAGATCGGGTTGAGCAGCGTACCCAGGAACTCAATGAAGCCAACCAGAAAATTCATACTTTAAATAAACAACTACGCTCAGAAAATGTGCGCATGAGCGCGGAACTGGATGTTACCCGCAAAATTCAACAAATGCTGCTGCCAAATGAACAGGAATTAAAACTGATTCCCGATCTGGATATTGCCGGATTTATGGAGCCAGCCAGTGAAGTCGGCGGTGATTATTATGACGTGCTGCAATATGAAGGCAAAGTTAAAATCGGCATTGGCGATGTTACCGGACATGGCCTGGAAAGTGGCATGTTAATGTTGATGGTGCAAATGGCAGTACGTACCTTATTAACCAGTAATATTACTGACCCTAAAGCATTTATGGAAATTCTTAACCGTGCCATCTTTGATAATATCAAACGCATGGGGACAGATAAAAACCTGACGCTGGCATTGCTGGACTATGATAATGGTAAATTCAACCTGTCCGGGCAGCATGAAGATGTTTTAATTATGCGCCACGGCGGTTTGGTGGAACGCATTGATACCACTGATTTAGGTTTCTGGATAGGCGTTGAATCCAATATCAGTGATTTCCTGGCATTACGTGATATTCACATCGAACCCGGTGAAGGCATGGTGTTATATACCGACGGCATTACTGAGGCCAGAAATACTGACAAACGGCAATACAGTGTTGAACGCTTGTGTACCGTGCTCAGTAATAACTGGCAATATCCTGCCGAACAAATTCGCAATGCCGTGATTGAAGATGTACATGCTTATATTGGCAGTGAAGAATTGCTGGATGATTTGACCTTGTTGGTGTTTAAGCGTAAATAAGCAGATAAAAGTTGGCAGTTGATAGTTTAACCTAAGTTTGGCGTAAACGGCTTTCAGCGTCTTTAGAAACGAGGATTTTATAATTCCCGAAACCTGGCTGGTCTTTTTCTCCATTTTCTGCGTTGTGCCTGTTTGGACTTAGGCAGTTACATAGCTTGCTATGCGCCTGTTTTCACGCCTTGAAAATGAATAAAAATCCTGCGCCCAGTTCCTGCACTTATTTCATCCTCACTCCTTAATATGCCTGAACCCCATACTTTAGCAACAATCTTGGCAAGATGTCATCAAGGTTCTGTACATCCTTGTCCTGCAATTCAATTAGGTTAAACCCATATTTCATATATAAAGCTATTTTTTTCTGCTTCCTGACAAGATATTTAGGATCGTTTTCATATCCCCAATACTCAATATAAACCTTACCGGTTGGAATATAAAAATCAGAATAGACATCTTCTTCAATAGGTAGTTTTCGCTCATAGGCATGGACGATTTCAGCCATATACAACCAATTATCAATCAGCATTTCTGCTTTAGATCGGACAAAATGTCCGTCAGCACTGCGGTGCTTGGCCTCAAATTTATCTCTAAAGCTCACCTCTTCTTTAATATCTTGTGTTACGGGAGAGAACACGGTTTCAGTGCCTTTAACATGGCCTACCGTTTCTTTCAGTGACTTTGCATCAGTAATTGACTCAGGCCAACGCACATACGGAACACCAGAGCGATTATCCTCATCCTGAATACCGCCTTGCTTTTTGCCCTGGTCGGTTATGAGCCAGCCCTTTAAGCCTTTTTTGACCCAACCTAATTCTGACAAAATAAAATTGACTTTAGTTGGGGAAAGCTCAAATTGACGCCCAATCGTTGTGGTGCTAACAAGTGGGATTTGTGTATTATCAGGTGATTGCGGCACAATTTCTATATTGATGTCTTCAGGCCATACAATGTACTTTCCGTACTGTTTGGACTCTTTATAGTCGCCACCTTTATGCTTACCTTTGGTGGTCAGCTGCCATACTTTGTCAGCTTTTTCGATAAGTCCTGACTCCAATAAATAAGCAAAAAGTGCTTTTGAAGCGATGCCTAATTTTTTTGCAAGTGCGGTTGTGGATATTTGTTTCATAACTATATTATTCTTTACATGTAATTTTTTCTGATAATGTTTATTTATTGTTATGCGGCATTTTGGAAAATGAGAACATCCCCAAAATTCATTATTCTTTCCTTTTCTTGACACCATTTTTATATCGCAAGAAGAACAAGTCGGTGTTTTATAATCACCTCTGGTTATTTTTCTTAATAATTTTACTTGCTGATCTTCGGGTAAGTTATTTATTATATTAATAATTACCACTCCAGTTACTAACTGAATGGTCAGTTTATCTATACTCTTTGCAAAGCTTATTGCCTCATCAGTAAATTCATTACTGGTCATGAAATAGCCTTTTTTTATATTTTTCTGTAGCATCACTCCCGTAAATTCGCTTATATATTTCACGCCAACTTTTTTGTTGTAAAATGATTTACATTGTGCAATTGATACCAGTTTTTTGTATTCCTTATGAATAAGGGTAATATCAACACCGTCATCTCCACCTGAGTTTGTCAGTGCCACAAT
>NZ_JAUCGJ010000004.1 GCF_030378065.1 Candidatus Venteria ishoeyi
TCATCACGCTATTCGTTACGCTCAGGAGGTATTAAAAATACTTCCTGAAAATGTAAAACCGATTAATATTGAGCAGCTATTTACAGAGATTCCTGTGCTGGGAAGGATTCATGAGAGAAAAATGGCTGCTTAGTGGCGAAGGTATTGATAAAGTTAATTATTTAATTTTTTTGAATTTACGTCACGGATTCAGGATTTAGCTCTTCATGCCGCAGAACAACTAGGTTTGAGGGATATTTTGAAGGAATTGGGATTTAATCGTCACCAGATAGCTGCAGCTTTGGGTAATATCATTGGGCGCATTACCAAGCCTGCAAGCGAAGCGGCTACCCACGAGTGGCTACAACAACACAGTGCTTTAGGTGAACTGCTGGATTATGATTTCGAAGGCATGGCGGCAAAACGACTTTATGAAGCCTCAGATATGTTATGGAAATACCATGACCAGTTGGAAGAACAGCTCTACCGTACTGAAAAGAACTTATTTTCCTTTGAGGAAACCGTCACCTTGTATGATTTGACCAATACCTTTTTTGAAGGTGCATCTCAGGGCGGTAAACTAAGCAACTATGGTCGTTCCAAAGAAAAACGTACCGACGCACCTCTGGTAACACTTGGATTGGTCTTGGATAAAAGTGGATTTCCCCGTAGCAGTCGCATTTTTCCTGGTAATGCATCCGAACCTGGAACCCTGGAAACCATGCTGAAAGGGCTTAATGCCAACCCAAAAGCCATCATCATCGTTGATGCAGGAATCGCCACCGAAGACAATATCAGTTGGCTTAAAGCTAAAAAATACCATTATCTGGTCGTCAGCCGCAAACGCAATCGCCAATTTGACCAAGACCAGGCTGTTACCGTCAAAGAAGTAGCCGGGCAAGAAGTCAGCGTCCAGCGAGTTGTCAACGAAGAAACGGATGAAATTGAACTCTACTGCTATTCCAAAATCCGTGAAAAAAAAGAACAAGCGATGCAAAATCGTGTCTGTGAGCGTTTTGAAGAACAGCTCCAATATCTACATGATGGACTAAGCATAAAAGGCCGCGCTAAAAAATACGGGGTCATTATGGAACGTATCGGTCGCATCAAGCAACGATTTTCTCGTGCAGCCCAGCATTATCAAATTACGGTCGAACAAGATAAGGATAGTGATAAAGCCATATCCATTAAATGGATACGCCAGGAGAAGTCTGGCAGCCAGGCCACACATCCTGGTGTTTATTGCTTGCGTACAGACTTGAAGGATTCGGATGAAAGCACCCTATGGCATACCTATACCATGCTAACCGATCTTGAAGCCGTCTTTCGCAGTTTAAAATCTGAATTGGGTTTACGTCCCATCTATCACCAAAAAGATAAGCGTATCAGTGGCCATTTGTTCATCAGCCTACTCAGCTATCACCTGATTCATACGCTACGTACTCAGCTCAAGGCGAAAGGCATTCACAATAGTTGGGAACAACTACGCAACTTATTGCACACCCGTAGCAGAATTACCGTAACCATGAACAATCGTGAAGGCAAAACCATCCATGTGCGCAAATCGACACAGGCAGAACCTTCACAACAAAAAATTTATGATGCTTTAGGCATTTCTTCCCAGGCTGGAATTTCTCAACGCACCATCTTCTAACTGACAAGGAAAAACTTTGTAGTGCCATAACAAGGCTAAAAAAATTTCAACTCATTGGTTTTTAAGGGGAAGTTTGAAGTAGGTGGCAAACTTGGGTAGCGAGGGAAAGCTGGTTTGAGGCAGATTTTTTCATTATTTGAGGCGAATATTGGGTATATTTAACGAAAATAAGGGGGAAATCTGACCAAATCCAGCTTTTCTGTAGTAGGTCTTGTGTTCTCAGGCAGCCTCCCTGGCAATAATCACGGAATTCATCCGCGTTCATTTTGCCACGCAGGCTGTCTGCGATGTTCCAGAGTTGTTGTTCGAGTTGTTTTTTTTGGTCTATGGTCATGAGTTTTTATTTTTTCGGGTTAAGGGCAAGGGGGGGGGACACATACCCGGATATTGCATAAATATCCGGGCTAAACTGGCATAAAGCGGGTTATTCCATCAAATACTGTATGCCCAGTTGAAAATTAGAGGCCTGGTGCAATTGCCCAAACAAGCTGTTGCGACTGCCAAAATAATGGTTCCATTCCACCGTGCCAAGCAGTTGGTCGCTGAAGACATATTCCAGATTTAAACGGTTCCAGTTACCCCCGTCATTTTTATATAAAAACAGATTATTCACGCGTCCGCGCTGGGATTCGCCAAAGGGCTTGGATAAAAATACCGAGATAAAGTTTTCCATTTTATCAGCTTTTTTCAGGTTGTTGCTCAGGTGCATGGTGCTTTGTGCTGCCGTGTAACGTCCCTGATTTGCGCCCTGAGCATAACCATTACCCGCTTCATCAATATAATCCAGATTAATAAACTGTATCCATTGTAAACCCACCGTCAGGTTGGTGAGTAGTGTAATATCCGCGCCCACTGCATATTTAAAGAAATCCGCAGATACGGTGCTTAAACCTTGCGCCATATCACCAATCGCCAGTGCATCACGATTAATCACCGGGGTTTTTACGCCGTGTTCATAGACCATTTCACCGCGTAGAATAATGGAGCCAAAGCGTTTGCTATCAACTTGGGTATCAAATGACCCGCCTATGCTGTGTATACGTTGTAGTGATTCTTCAAATACCAATGTCGCAACGCCGTCGTTTTCCGCCAGGGGATCACGGGCATTAAATACACTGCCATCATCTTTGCGCAGGCGCACGGTGCGTACCGTATCCCCCGTCACCCCCTGTTGGTCAGTGATAAAGGATTGTAAACGCTGGCCCTGCGGGTCTTCCCAGTGTACATTCACTACTGGATTGGCATCATAATGATAAAGATAATTCAAAGAATAATTGACCTGATCCTGCCAATTACCTTGATAACGCAAACCAAAATTCACCTGCTCATCATTTGGATATTTTCGCCGGTAGCGGGTCTGTGCCTGAGAAAAGCTATCAAACGTGGAAAATGAAGCCTGCGCCAGATATTCAAAGGTATTATCCGGCTGGCTGGCATCAAACTCAGCTTCCACCAGGTTGGTTACGTTTTCATTGCCGCCCAGACCCGGCGTTTGCGCGACAAAATCTAAAAATTTTGCACAGCTATTGATTGTTGCCGGTATGCCTGCATCCGCAACTGGTTTGCCCCCTGGACAAAATGGACTGCTGCCATTAATAAAATCCTGCACTGTAAACGTATTGCCGCCTACGCTTTCTAATTTCCCCGATAAACCGCCTGTGAACGCTGCGGCAAATTGTCCAAAAGCAAACGCGGTGTTACCCAGTGCCGGGGTGATATGGGTAAAGCCATTCACCGGCCCGGTAATGGCGTCCACGCCCCGGGTCATAAACGCTTGTCCAGCTTCGCCACCTGCTTGCAAGCCGGGAATGCGATTAGGCACGGCCTGCACTGCTAATAATTGTAAGTTACCGGTGTCACCTATGGATTGTTCCAGCTTTGCCATCCACACTGGAATACGCGCCTCTTCCGGTGTATTTTGAAAAAACTCACGATAATCGGTGGGATTGAGCTTATCCAGCAACTTAACCCCGTCAGCCGTGCCCCACACCACTTGCTGCTTACCCAGGCGAATATCGGTATTTTCCCCCAACGTGTAATCAATATAGGCTTCACGTACATAATCCTGTTGGCTGTAAAGCGTATGATGTTTTTTAAGGTTGTCATGCTCACCTTCATCATAATAAGCAAAATTTAGTTGCATATGCCCGGACAGGTTTTCAGTCAGTTCGCTATTAAGAAATAAGTTGGCGGAAAATTCCAGTTTACTGAAATCACCACTGCGATGTTGCGGTTCTGCTGCACCTGAATGTCTGTTACGCTGCCCAATCACAGCGCCACTACGGGTAAAAATTGCGGTTTCATTTTTCAGATAAGCATAGGTTTCGACTTCGATGGCAGCAGCGCTGCTAGCAAGGAAAAAGCAATAAAAAAATAAACTGAAAAGGGGGAGAGTGCGCATGATGATAATTCTCTATTTTTTGGTATGAGAAAATAAAACATAGCTATTTTTAACAGCAATTTCCAGAAAAAGCATCGATTTCTTATTTTTTTATCTTTATCCTGATTAAAAAATCACTGTCATTCACTTAGGAGTGAGAATTTTATAACTTCAGCAACTTGGCTGGTCTTTCCCTCCATTTTCTGCGTTGTGAAAACAGTTACATAGCTTGCTATGCGCCTGTTTTCACGCCTTGAAAATGAATAAAAATCCTGCGCCCAGTTTCTGCATTTATTTCATCCTCACTCCTTAAAAGAAATTGACATGAGCGCCAAGCAAAGAGGGGTAATTATCGAATCTCTGGAGGTATCGACATCACCCCCAATAAAAAACAAACATTATTAAAAAACAGCAGGCACAACAGGCCGAACTACAACAGTTACTCGCGGAACTGGCTCAAAAAGTTGCCAAACTACGTGGTGGCGGTCAACCCGCTATCTATACGCCAAAAACATCGCAAAACTGAAACGGCCTTAAATAAGGTGAAAAAAATGATTTATCGTTTTATTTTATAGACGCATTAGTTTTCACGAATAGCTGATAACAGAGGTTTATGAGATGATCCTAATGCTCGATCTGAAGTTTTGC
This sequence comes from Candidatus Venteria ishoeyi, assembly GCF_030378065.1. GTDB lineage: Bacteria > Pseudomonadota > Gammaproteobacteria > Beggiatoales > Beggiatoaceae > Venteria > Venteria ishoeyi. Next base: position 4,662 of record NZ_JAUCGJ010000004.1, read on the forward strand.
CAGAAAAAGCTGTCTGATCACCCGGAATGTTCAAGTATCAGGCAGGTTTATTATTTTCCAACTTCTCATAAGGAGAAAACATGCCATTATCCTTGCTTATCATTCTGGTATGCGCACTCATAGCGATTGGCTATGGTGTCGTATCTATTTTTAAAGTACTTGCCTGCTCCCCTGGCGATGGTGAGATGCAACGTATCTCTCAAGCTATTCAGGAAGGTGCTTCCGCTTATCTGAAACGCCAATACATGGCCATCGGTATCGTTGGTCTTGTATTGCTGGTCGTTATTTTCTTTGCGCTGGGTACCTTAACCGCTGTCGGTTTTGCCATTGGTGCAATACTTTCCGGCTTAACCGGTTTTGTGGGTATGCACGTTTCCGTGCGTTCTAACTCACGTACTACAGAAGCAGCTAAACAGGGCATTAACCCTGCGCTGGATGTTGCCTTTCGTGGCGGTGCCATCACCGGTATGCTGGTGGTTGGTCTTGCGCTGTTAGGCGTTGCTGGTTTCTATGCGGTATTGCTGGGTATGACCCCTGAAGGTGAGGCTGTCAGCCTGTCACCACTGGTTGGTCTGGCTTTTGGTGGTTCCTTAATCTCCATTTTTGCCCGTCTTGGCGGTGGTATTTTCACTAAGGGCGCTGATGTTGGCGCAGACTTGGTAGGTAAAGTGGAAGCAGGTATTCCTGAAGATGATCCACGTAACCCAGCAGTTATTGCCGATAACGTCGGTGATAATGTGGGTGATTGCGCGGGCATGGCGGCTGATTTGTTTGAAACCTATGCCGTTACCGTGGTTGCGACCATGATTCTGGGTTTATCCATTTTTAATGATAACCCTAATGCCATATTGTACCCTCTGATGCTGGGTGCAGTTTCCATTATCGGTTCTATTATCGGTACCTTCTTTGTACACGTTAAAGAAGGCGCAAAAATCATGTCTGCGTTGTATCGCGCCTTGATTATTTCTGCTGCTTTTTCCTTGGTGGTTTATTATCCGGTTACTGCCTGGATGATGGGCGGTGAAGGTCAACCTTATACCGTAATGCAACTGTTTGGCTCCGCTGTTGTGGGTCTGATCATTACTGCGCTGATGGTAATTATTACTGAATATTACACTGCAACAGAATTCAGCCCGGTTAAAAAACTGGCTGAATCTTCTACTACCGGTCACGGCACCAACGTTATTGCCGGTCTGGCTTTGTCTATGGAGGCAACTGCTGCACCCGTACTGACAGTTTGCGCTGGTATTTATGCTTCTTATGCAATGGCAGGACTTTACGGTATTGCGATTGCTGCAACCGCCATGTTATCCATGACTGGTATCATTGTTGCGCTGGACGCTTATGGCCCGATTACTGATAATGCCGGTGGTATTGCTGAAATGAGCGATCAGGATGAGTCTGTTCGTGAAACTACTGATGCACTGGATGCAGTGGGTAACACCACCAAAGCCGTTACCAAAGGCTATGCAATTGGTTCTGCCGGTCTGGCAACCCTGGTACTGTTTGCCGACTATACCCGCGAACTCAGCCATCATGGTGAAAAAGCCTTATCCTTTGACTTGTCTAATCACATGGTGATTATCGGCCTGTTTATCGGTGGCTTGATGCCTTACCTGTTTGGCGCAATGGCAATGAAAGCCGTAGGTCGCGCAGCGGGTTCTGTGGTGATTGAAGTACGCCGTCAGTTCAAGGAAATGCCGGGTATTATGGATAAAACCCAGAAACCGGATTATTCTAAAGCAGTTGATATGCTGACTAAATCCGCTATTGGTGAAATGATTGTACCTTCTTTATTACCTGTTCTGGCTCCTGTGGTTGTTGGTTTGACCCTGGGCGCGGAAGCTTTAGGTGGTATGCTGGTGGGTTCTATCGTAACCGGTTTGTTTGTGGCAATTTCCATGACCGCTGGTGGTGGTGCCTGGGATAACTCCAAAAAATACATCGAAGATGGTAATTTTGGTGGTAAAGGTTCCGAAGCCCATAAAGCTGCGGTAACTGGTGACACTGTTGGCGATCCTTACAAGGATACCGCAGGCCCTGCTATCAACCCATTGATCAAAATCATCAATATTGTGGCATTGATGATGGTACCTTTGTTGTAATTGGGTAAGTTCTCCCACACATAAAAAAACCGGCCTCGTGCCGGTTTTTTTATGTGTGTATTTGTCGGCAAATGCTTAGGAGTGAGAATTTTATAACTTCAGCAACTTGGCTGGTCTTTTTCTCCATTTTCTACGTTATGAAAACAGTTACATAGCTTGCTATGCGCCTGTTTTCACGCCTTGAAAATGAATAAAAATCCTGCGCCCAGTTTCTGTATTTATTTCATCCTCACTCCTTAGGTAAGCTAACGCAATAATTGTGTCATTTGCATTATGTTATAATAGTAGGGTTTAGATGCCTTAAGCAAGTGCAAACAAGCTCCCAGGCACCCTTTCAAGGCAACACAAAGCCACAACAGAATCTGTTATCAATAGAACAGCTTAAACGCGCTTTAAGCGCAGCTTCCACCGGACATCACTAATTTAAGGAATTAAAACATGAAACCAACCTGCCGCCCATTAACACTAATAATTATGGATGGTTGGGGTTATTCTGAGCAAGCTGAGTATAATGCCATTGCCCAGGCAAATACACCGGTTTGGGATCAGTTATGGGAAAGCAATCCCCATGCTTTTCTGGATGCTTCCGGGTTTGCCGTTGGCCTGCCGGAAGGACAAATGGGTAACTCTGAAGTCGGGCATCTCAATCTGGGTTCGGGACGCGTGGTCTACCAGGACTTTTCACGTATTGGTCAGGAAATCAAAAACCAGCGTTTTAAGCAAAATCCGGTACTCCAGCAAGCAGTCAAAGCCGCCACTGAACAAGGTAAAGCCGTGCATATCATGGGTTTATTATCCCCTGGCGGCGTACATAGCCATGAAGATCATCTATTTGCCATGCTTGAGCTTGCCGTGCAACAAGGCGCGGAAAAACTCTACCTGCACGCATTTTTGGATGGGCGTGATACGCCACCGCGTAGCGCAAGCAACAGCGTAAAACGTGCGGAAGAATTATTTAAGCGTCTGGGTACAGGGCGCATCGCCTCTTTAGTCGGGCGTTATTACGTCATGGACCGGGATAAGCGCTGGGATCGGGTGCAGCAAGCCTATAATTTACTAACCTGCGGCATTGCGCATTACCACGCAGATACAGCACAAGAAGCCTTGGCGCAGGCCTATGCGCGTCATGAAAATGATGAGTTCGTAAAACCCAGCCTGGTGGGAGAAACGGTACGGATTGCCGATGGTGATGCGGTGGTTTTTATGAATTTCCGTGCTGATCGCGCCCGGGAAATCAGCCGTTGCTTTCTGGAACAGGATTTTAAAGGCTTTGAGCGCCAGTGCCAGCCTAAACTCAGCCAGTTTGTCTCTCTGACACAATATCAGAAAAGCCTTGACTGCGCAGTGGCTTATCCGCCTGAGCAATTACCGCAAGTTTTAGGTGAAGTGTTATCCAACGCGGGTATGCGTCAGTTACGCATTGCTGAAACTGAAAAATACGCGCATGTTACCTTCTTTTTTAATGGTGGAGAAGAAACCGTTTACCCCGGTGAAGATCGGGTTTTGATTCCTTCGCCAAAAGTGGCAACTTATGATTTGCAGCCGGAAATGAGTGCCATCGAAGTCACCGATCATCTGGTTGCTGCGATAGAACGTATCCACAGCCAGCCCGATCAGGCTTACGATGCCATTATTTGTAATTTTGCCAATACTGATATGGTGGGGCATACCGGCAATATAGACGCAGGTATTAAAGCTGTGGAAACCATTGATCACTGTCTGAGCCGAATTCTGAAAGCCAGCGCCAAAGTCGGTGGTGAAATGCTGATTACCGCCGATCATGGCAATGCAGAAAAAATGTTTGATCCCGACTCCGAACAAATGCACACCGCGCATACCAGCAACCTGGTACCTTTCGTGTATGTCGGGCCGCGCCAGACTGAGGTGAAATCCGGGGCATTAAGCGATGTTGCGCCAACCATACTGACGCTGATGGGCATGGATATTCCCGCAGTCATGACAGGCCATAGCCTGGTTTCACTGATTAAAGCAGCTAAGGAATAGTCAGTAAATAACTAACGCACTTATCTTTTTATCCGGCTTCTGCGTTGTGTAAACAGTTACATAGCTCACTATGCGCCTGTTTCCACCAGGCCTTCCAGGTTTTAAACTAGAAGGCTGTCCGAGAACAAGCTAATAAACTTTATGCTATATTATTAAACGTGGGCAAACGGCGTTCCTTAACACTTCTGAATAAAGTATTTACGCCCCGCCCGCGCCTGGGGAAGTAGCTCAGTCTGGTAGAGCACCGTATTACTCTCCGCCGATGGCACCGAGAGTTCCTTAACAGGCCTCTTAAGCCGGTGGTCGCAGGTTCAAATCCTGCCTTCCCCGCAATTATTAAGGGGATAGCTATGGATGCCGTATTACGATTATTTAACGCGATTCAGGTTGAAAACAAGCAACCGCAGGATATGCCAGAGTCCGTTTTGGCGCGAACACTCAAAAACGGTTATGTCCTCGATCCCGCTATCCATCCAGATGCCTGCTTACTGGAGACTATTGAGCGCATCATCGGATTTTCCGGCGAAAAAGCCAATGCCGCTTTCCATAAATCCTGGAAAGTCATTCAGGAATCCTCAATAGAATCACTGGTTGTTCAGCAACTTATCCACTATGTCACCACCTATGGCTTTGAATCGCTCGGCCTGTATCAGCAGGATAGGGTTTATATTCCCCACGAAAAATTAGCGATTCCCGCGCTCAAAGACGATATACCCTTAATTATGATTAAGGCGATGGATGCCAATGAAATTCTTAATGCAATTATTGATTTGGCTTCAGGTATTGCACTGTCCCAGGCAACGCTGGATGACATGATGGCAATTGTCGCAGCCAATGCTTACCAACAAACTTTTATCGAAAAAATACAAAACCGTGAATTAAAAGCCTTGCTTTACGACCACTATGGCATTGTGCCGTCCGATCCAGAAGAATTTCTGCGGCATCTGCTCAGTAAACTGACGGATGAATCCCTGCTCATCAAGAACAATGCCTTGATTGAGAAAATCAAAAGCGCAAATGGCAAATTTTTAGATGAATTATTGAAAAATGCACCGGACAATCTGGCAGCTATTTTCTTCCGCTTCAAACCCCTGTTCCTGGCGATGAAGTCCATCTCGCGTAATAAGTCATTTTTCAACCACTTGCGCAAGCAGGCAAAGCATTTACATCGTCCGCTCCCGGTGGACTACCTGAATAGTATAACTGCCCAAATCAAGCAAAATACTTTAGATTTGAACAGGCTTGCGGCTGTTTTGAACAAAGCCCCCATTTTCCGTAAAATCCGTCTGGCCTATGCGCTAAACCACCGTCTTCATGCGGGAAATTCCATTGTTTACCGTGTGCGTAATGGTCGAGGCTGGGCCACTGAATTTGACTGGTCGGACACGCTGGAACAAACAACACAACAAGCGCTTGATACGGTGCTTGCCGCCATCACCGATGAACTGCGCAAAAATCTTGAAAACAAGCTGATTTATATCCCGGAACACGTTCATTACGCCCTGCCAGCAACAGAAAAACAATTTACCGGCAACCTGCCCACAGGTACTTATGTTGCAGTGCCACAGGATTTGATTGTCGGTATCCACTGGGTGAATAGCAAAAATCGGGTTGATCTGGATTTATCTGCGATTGGTCTGAGTGGTAAGACTGGCTGGGACGCGGCCTATCGCTCGGATAAGGCTAATCTGCTGTTCTCCGGCGACATGACCGATGCCCCGCCACCACACGGGGCTTCTGAACTGTTTTATATCAAAAAAAATATCGGGGAAGCCAAACTATTGATGGTGAATTATTTTAATTTCAACAAAGGCGATGAGGTTAGAATGAAAATACTGGCTGCCCGTGAGATGGCGAAGAAATTTGGTGAAAACTATATGGTAAACCCCAATAATATCGTTACCTGCACTGAGCTTAATATCAGTAAAAAACAAAATGTAATCGGCTTGATTGTAAATATAGATAATGAAAATCGTATGTATTTTGCCAATATCAGCATTGGCAATTCCATTACCGCCAGCCATAATCCACACACCACCTATGCCCGTGAGTATTTATTCCACAGCATGGTTTATACGCTGGATTTTAGAACCATTCTGCGTATGGCAGGAGCATCTGTGCTTGATGAGAAACCAGAGGATGATGGATATATCGACCTGTCGCCGGAAGCATTGGATAAGACGACAATTATTAACTTAATCAACGCATCAGGCCGATAAGCCTTGGGTATTTTATTACCGGCTTGCCAGTAAGCAACCCAATTGTGAAGCTTCAAAGTTGTGGTTTTAAATTATTTTGAGTCAGAATACGGGTGGTCAATTGGGCTGTACAGATGAGCGCCTCTTGATTATCCCGTATTTCAATCTGCCAAAGGTGGCTTTTTCCACCCAGATGAACAGGTTTTGCCATACCTGTAACAATACCTTCAGCAACGCTTTTGATGTGGTTGCCATAAATGGATTGACCTGCCGGGTAAAACCGGTTGGAGTCTACGCACAAATAAGAGCCAAGACTGCCCAGGGTTTCCGCTAACACCATAGAAGCCCCGCCATGTAACAAACCAAAAGGTTGTCGGGTTCGCTCATCCACCGGCATGGTGCCGATTAAGGCGTTATCCTGTATCTGACTAATCTGGATGCCTAAATGGTGAATCATGGCGCTGTCAAAGTCTTTATTTAATTGCGCCACTGTAACGGGCTGGAACCAAATGCTCATGTTTTAGATGCCTTTATGATAAGCCAACAAGGTACGCATCCGATCCAGCTTGCCGCTATCCGTCATGCTAAATTGGGACACGGTTTTAATCTGCCGGGGGCAAGCATATTTCGATTGACTCACTTTGCTGCAATCATTCAATAACTGTGTTTGCGCTGTCTCTTCCAGGTCTTGCCCCTCAAGCAGCAATGTCAGGCATTCACCCAATTGCTTATCATTGATACCCACTATCATATAACGCCGCTTCAATTTTTGCATAACGGGAAATAATGCCGCTTCAATCTGCTCCGGGTGAAACTTCAAGCCACCGCTGTTAATCACAAAATCCAGCCGCCCCAGCCAGTGAAAACTTGTTGCAGTATACAGCTTTACCTGATCCCGGGTATGCAATGGCCCGTCACATAATGCGGGTGCATGAATAATCAGACAGGCTTCCTGGTTTTGTTCAAAATGAATACCGGGCAATGCCTGATAGTATGGTCTTGCAGGTGCTGGCGCAAGACGGCGCAAAGCAACGTGGCTTAAGGTCTCCGTCATGCCATAGGTGAGATAAACCGGGTTTTTGCATTGGCAAAGCCAGCTTTCTAATGCCGGTGACGGCGCAGCGCCGCCGACCAATAAATGTTTAATCTGATCTACTGCGCCACGGTTTTTTTTATTGGTCTGCATCAGTCCCATTAATTGTGAGGGCGTGGCAGCAGCCAGACAGTATGACTGAAGTGGAATATTCATGGCCTGCCAGGTTAGTCTGGGTTGCAGCGTAATCAAATCCAAACCGCCAATAATGGCACGAACCAGCATCATTTTTCCCGCCACATGGCTTGCCGGTAAAATTAGTAATGCCTTGCCTTTACCGGAAATGCCTAAAGCATCCAAGGTTGCGCGGGCGCTGCTCGCCATGCGTGATTTTTGCGCAGTAATGGTTTGCGCCGGGCCGGTGGAGCCGGAGGTTTGCAGGCTAATGTGTTCATCCGGCCCGTACCATGCCTGTAAAAATTGATAAATATCGTTTTTCCAGGCAGGTAGCTTAGTCTGTTCCCGTTCACGGCTTATTAATGCGATTAAGGCGGCGGGATCATAATAAATACCATTTAAGCTTAAACCCATCTGCATTAAGGATTTCCCAGTACCCAGGGCCGTTCTGGAGCATAATGCAGCCACTCGCCTTCCTGCACCAGTGGCGAGACTATATTATTTTGAAAAACACGCCCCGTTCCCAAACCTTGTGGCATTTGCGTGTTTAAGGTCGCAGCCCATTGTGCCAGGGCATTTAATCCAATATTGGATTCTAACGCGGAAGTCAGCCACCAGCCTATATCTTGCTGTTTGGCGCAGTTTATCCAATCCAGCGTTGCAGCAAAACCACCCAGTAGCGTGGGTTTTAAGATGATAAATGCCGGTTTGATCGTTTCTAACAAGCGGGTGCGTTGTTCCGTGCTGTCAATGCCGATGAGTTCTTCATCCAGGGCAATAGCAATCGGTGAATCAAGACACAGTTTAGCCATGTACTCATGCTGCCCCGGCGCAATCGGCTGTTCAATGGAATGGATGTCATATTGTGCCAGTTGCTTGAGCCTGTCCAGCGCGGTATCGGCTGAAAATGCGCCATTGGCATCCAGGCGAATTTCTATTTCGGAGGCACTGAAACGGCTGCGCAGGTTTTTTATCATGTGATATTCCTCCTGCCAGTTTAATGCACCGATTTTTAATTTGATGCAGGAAAAACCTGCTTGTAGTTTGTCTTCAATCGCTGCCAGCATGGTTTGGGTATTGTTCATCCAGATTAGGCCGTTAATCAGAATGTTTTGTTTACCCTGCACAAAAGGTGAATCAAATAAAATTCGTTGTCCGCCACCGAGCAAGTCTAATAAGGCCATTTCAACCGCAAAACGAATGGATGGCTGGCTTATTGCTGCCAGCGCAGCCCTGGTGCCATGACAGTGTAAATCATGGCAGAATTGCGCCAGTTGGGAAGGCATTTCCGGCAAGGTTTCAGGGCTTAAGCCAAACAATGGCGCGGCTTCGCCAAGACCAAACTGCGCCGGGTTAGCACGATTGTGGATACGCAGCAACCAAATCTGGCGCTCGGTCATGGTGCCGCGTGAGGTTGTGCCGGGAAATTGAAATTGTAGTTTCATGCTGCGCCAGTTGGCTTGCAGTGCTGGCAGCGTAGCGTATTGTTTTTCAAGTATCATGTGCGTGCTTCAAAGCGAGATAAACCCTTTTATTGTCCTCTGGTGCTAAACAGATTTCAACAAGCCTGGCTTGTGTTGCATTTTCAGCCAGCCACTTTGCTGCCTGCAAACCTGCCTGCCGTGTTGTCACACGTTGATAGGCCAGAGCATATTCCAGGGCAATTTGTTGGCAGTTTAACTGTTGCCGGGTGACAAAATATTCCTCGCACTCTGGTTGCTTCGCGCAATCATCAAGCATTTCAAAAATTCTGCCACCGCCATTATTCAAAACCACAATACGCAGATTGGAGGGGATTTTTTCCAGCCAAAGCGCATTGCGGCCATACTGAAATGCCATATCACCAATAATAAGCAAGTGTAACTTATCCGATAACAAACTATGACCAATCGCCGTTGCCAGACAGCCATCAATACCTGAGGTGCCACGGTTAGCCCACACCGCACCCTGTGGCGGTGCAATACCCAATAAGCAGGCATAACGCACGCTCAGACTGTTAGCCAGATGTAATTGGGTGCCAGATGGCATGGCCTGGATGAGCTGCGCAACTGCTTCGGCTTCTGAATAGGGCTGTTGCTTGAAAGCATCCTGAATAAAATATTGATTGGCCTGATGTACCATTTGCCAGCGTTTGGCAACCGGGTTCAAAGCCTGGGGTTTGATTTTTTTTTGCAGTGTGTGAAAAAAACAAACTGGATCGGCTGAAATTCTCTGAGTCATGGACTGAAAAGTATCAGCAATATCCGCGCCTGCTTCAATATGCCAGTGCTGCCGGGGGGGGTATTGTCGAATCAGTTTTTTTAGCTTTTTGGATAAAACCGATTGACCAAAGCTAATCAGCAGTTCCGGCGGCTCGGCTGACCAGCTTGCTGCGCTGCGATCCGATAACTGACAGACGCTTTCTGTCGGTGGCAGGTTGCTTAATAGCTCAGCCAGAATCACGCTGCCAGATTTTTTTGCCAGTGCGATGACAGCCTCTGCCAATGCGGGTTGCGGGGTTAATTGTCCGCTTAGCAATAAAATGGACTGCACATTTTGAAAGTTATCAATTAATGCAGGCCATGCCGATTCTGAGACAATGCTTTGACACAGTGGTGCCTGAATAATATTGAATTTTTCTGGCAAACCCGGTAATTCTCCGGGTTCGGGGTACAAGGGTTCCCGTAGCGGTACATTCAGGTGAACCGGGCCAGATGCTTGCTGTTTAGCCTTGATTAGCAAATCCGACAGAATGCGGACAGCAAACCAGCAGGCATCAGGGTGGTTTAAGTCTACCGGCCATGTCGCAGATGTTTTGACATGTGGCCCATAAAGCTTGGTTTGCCGGATGGTTTGTCCATCACGCTGGTCAAGCCAGTCACCGGGCCGATCTGCCGTCAGCACCAACAACGGTACTTGTTGATAAAAGGCTTCGGCGATGGCAGGGGCGTAATTTAAGGCCGCAGTGCCTGAAGTGCAGATTAAAACCACCGGGCTTTGTGACTGTTGCGCCATGCCCAGCGCCAGATAAGCGGCGCTGCGTTCATCAACCACGGTATGGCAATGGATGTGTGGATGGCGGGAAAAAGCCAGGGTCAGCGGCGCTGAGCGGGAACCGGGAGAGATGATGGCCTGTTGCACGCCGTGCTGGTAGCTGATTTCTGGAATCAGGGTGATATAGTGGTGTGTTTTCATAAAAAATCTTATAAATATATTTTTATAGCCAATTCCCCATTAAAATAAATGCTGCCCAATAATAAGGATGACGATAATAAACTGGATAAGTGCTGTTTGTTTGTGGCTGAATAAATCCCAGTTGTGCACGGCGCAGGGCTTCGGCTTTATTATCCCCCTGATGATGGTTTTCATAAAGCTTCTGCATTAATAATCCAGTACTGCGGTCATCCACCGACCACAGGCTGGCGATTACACTTTTTGCACCATTTTTCTGTGCCAGTGCGCCAAAGCCCTCAATTTCCCGACCGCTGCCCTGTCCGATGGAACCCACTGCTGTCTGACATGCTGACAAGGTAAGTAAATCCACACCGGCAAAGGCATAATGCTGACGGATTTCACCCAAGTCCAGATGGCGACCATCTCCCAACAACAAATAAGAATCTTTTTCCGTGCCGGGGCTGAATACAAAATGACTGGCGATATGCAGCACCGGATAATCCTTGCCCAACACGCCCTGAAATTGTCCGGCGTTAAAGTCATCATTGAGATAAATCACGCCATTCAACACACCGTCTTTATCTTGCGGGTTTTGTACGATGATACTTTCCAATTCCTTAGCCACCGCAGGCAGCGGTGCAAAACCTTCAATCGCCTGGGTCAGCCCCAGCCCTGCCAGTAGCCATTGTTGCAGCGGTGGTGTGGTGATGTGCTGTTTTGCCGCTTCGGTGTAATTGACCAGCGCATAACGCTCCAGCAAAAATTGCTTGCCATCATATAAAGCCGCCAGCGGCACATAACGCAAAGCACCATCCAAAGATAACATCAAGGTATGGACTTTAGCCTGTTCCAATGCAGGTGCAATCGGGGTGATGAGCTGTTGGTACAGACTGTTACCGCGTGAGCGGTAACTGCGGTTGCGGGGATCGCGCAAGGCGGCACGCAGATTGGCAATCAATTGATGCAGCTTTTGCGCACTAATCGGCACACTGCGCACTTGCTGCTGCCTGGCGGTGGTTAGCAGGATATGCAATTGCTGTTCGGTAATCAGATAATGTAATAAGGCCACGCCTTGTCCGGCCTTATCCAGCGTGTGTAAATTTTGTTGTAATTGCTGTAAATGCCGCTGGTTGTCTTCGCCTAAAGTAATTTTTTCCCCGGCATCCACGGATAATGATTCTGCATCCTGGATAGCATCCAGCCATTGCTGAAATGCCTGTAATACAGCTTCCAATTCTAAAGATAATTGTTGACGCTGCTGTTGTTCTGTCGCTGTCAGGGTTTGGGCATGGGCCTTTTTACGCAGCATCCGCAACTTTTTACCAATGGCGACCAGTTGTACATTAATACTGGCATAAGACTGGTTCCAAGCTTGTTCCTGTGAATTGTAATTTAAGTGCTGCCACAGGTTTTGTATTTTTGTATCACGCCGCACAAAATCAAAATATTCTTCTTCCTTGAGCATTGCCAGCACTTGTTGGGCCTCGTTCAAACGCCCTTGCTGAATCAATAAATCAGCCAGTTCTTCATAGGTTTTGGCCTTATCTTTGATAAATTGCTGTTGCAGGCTTTGTTCTAATACGGATAAATCACTGCGCAGTTTTTGCAGATTATTCACCGCCTGCTTGCCAAACAAAATCGCAGCAGCAGGGTGGCTGTCACGTAATAACAGTGATTGCAGGCGTAAAGCACGGATTTCTCCCACCCGATCTTGCAGGCTTTTCGCCAGTGGCAATGCCTGGTTTAACCATTGCTGGGCTTGTGTCGGCTGCTGCTGGAGATAAGCCAGCCAAGCCAGGTTCAGCAAACTGCGCTGGCTTAATAAGGGATCATCCAGTTGCTGAGCCAGTTTTTTAGCATGCTCAAAAGGCTCCTGGGCGGCGGCAAAGTCTGCTTTTGCCAGATAGATACGCCCCAATTGATTCAGTGCCAGCGCCTGACCATGCGGGTTATCGATATGTTTTAAGATGTGGTAGGCGCGCCGCTGGCTGTTTAGGGCTAAGTCGGCCTTATCTTGTGCCAGATAACAGCGGCTGAGTTGATTCAGCACCAGACTCAGGGTGTTTTGATCGCCTGCAACATGTTTCGCGGCAGCTTGCAGGTGAGTTTCTGCGCGACTGTAATCCCCCAGTTGCATGGCCCATTGCCCCAAATCAATATGGGCATGTAAATATTTGTGCTGCAAGGCGGCTTCAAACGCCGCCAGCGCGGCTGGATAATCTCCCAGTGCCATCTGCGCACGCCCTGCCTGCCAGCCCAGATAAGCTTGCTGACGTTTGCTATCAGTTTGTTGTTGCAGGCGCTGATAAATGTCCAGGGCTTTCTGATACTGTCCACTGTCATATAAACGCTCTGCCTGTTGTATGCTGTTTTTTTTATTTTCAGCCTTGCTGATATGAATATTATCAATCCAGAAAAAACCGCTATTCAGTGACAAAATGCGAAAATCAATCAAATCATTGTGCCCGATGTTAATGTCAGCCTGGAAATGTTGCCAGCCATAAGTACCGGGCGGTGGTGCGGGCAGGCGTTTATTCCAGCCCGGATCAACGGCAAAACTGATTGCGCCAGGTTTTAAGTCACGCGCCTTGGCATCGTATTCAATATGATAAACCTGATTTGGCTGCAAGCCGCTGATGCGCTGGGAAAGCGTGCTGAATACGTGCGGCGCGTTGGGCGAAGCGTTGCCAATCTGCAAGGCGCGTTGTCCACTGCGAAATTCAGCCGTATCTATTTTCATAAATGCCTGGGCGTTTTTACTGTTCCACCACAGACCAAAATCAAACTTGCCATCCTCACGCTCATAATGTCCCGTACCCCAGGGAAACAACAAACCGTCTTCAAAGCCGCCGTTTTGCAGCAAATTATTGCTGATTTTTGTGGGTTTGGTGTGTGGCAGGGCTTGTTTGAGTTGTTTGGCGAGGCTAAAACTTTTGCGGAACAACTTGGTTTTACCCTGCACCATCGAACAGGCAGCAATATTATTTACCAGTTCTGAAAAATGCGGCGGGCGCGGTGTTTGGCTTTTCCATTCACTATAGAGTTTCAGATATAAATCCTGAGCTTTTGCGTATTGTTGTTGGTTAAACAAGGCATCGGCTTGTTGCAGGCGGCTATCTGGGGGCGCGGCAAAAGTAACAGCGCAACTTATAGACAGGCTGTAAAGTAGTAGCAGGTGAAGCTTTGTGATTTGTATGTGCATAATTCTCACCTTTTTAATGAGGCAAAAAATATTAACCTATTTGGACGGTCAGAAAAACGACTGTATTGTCAGTTTGATGGTCTTAAAAACAATATTAGGAGTGAAGATGAAATAAATATAGAAACTGGGCGCAGGATTTTTATTTATTTTCAAGGCGTGAAAACAGGCGCATAGCAAGCTATGTAACTGCCTAAGTCCAAATAGGCACAACGTAGAAAATGGAGAAAAAGACCAGCCAAGTTGCTGAAGTTATAAAATTCTCACTCCTTAGCACATGGGTAGAGGACGGTATTCTTCACAGAATTTGAGGAATTAAAGTTTCCCAGAAATTATTGACATGAATCTAATTCAAGCATGAGTTCATGTAGTTATAAGTTTTTTCTGTGTTTTCCGCGTATTCTGTGGTAAAAAATAATCGGGGTCTGAATAGTTACAATAAAGGAGGTTAGTAGGTCCATCCCTGGACTTCCTTCCTGGAAGTATTTAATCCTTGTCTATTCATCCTTGAATATATGATATTTAGTATATCAATATACCCTTATATTGCAAGTTATTTTTTTCAGGCATTACGGATTCGTACCACCACATCCATGCTATCCAGGCGGGTACCATCCGGTAAAATCGGTGTTGTAATACCTGGATCATCCACATCCATATCAAACAACTCACCCGTATCAATATTATAAAAATGGTAATGTGCGGTGGTATTTGAATCGTAAACCACCTTGCCCGGATAAACCGTTAATTCCCGAATCAGACCCTTGGCGACAAACAAATTTAAGGTGTTATAGATCGTTGCTTTAGATACCTGACGCTCTGCATTATTCACCGCCAGCAAAATTTCATCCGCACTCAAATGTTGCGGAGCTTTTAATAAAAACATGGCAATCTGGATACGTTGCTGGGTTGGAGTGATACCCAGTTTCATCAGACGGCGAATCACTGAGGGGCGATGATCACCAATATAAGTGGCGCTATTATTATCAGTTGTTGGTATTGTTTTGTGTTTCATATGCAATTGCTCGTTAAAGAATATACCATTAAGCTTGTATTTTGCTTCTCCGGCAATTGCCTTAATCAAAAACATCCTGATAAAGTTCATCAATACCACATTCAAAATTAAGACTGGGCAAGGCTAATCGCTGGTGATTTTCTGCCGGGTAATAAAACCACTGACCTTGATTGAAACGAAAAATATCCACTACCTGCCGTTTTGAGTCAATCAGGATATATTCTGACAACTGGGGCAGTTGTCGATATAAAGAAAACTTAAGGCCACGTTTAAATGCTTCATTATCTGGGGCAAGAATTTCCAATATAACCTGAGCTTCTTTTTTATATGCAGCGCTGTGGCTGTTTTTTGCCGAAACAAATAAATCAGGATAAACACAGGAATCTGCCGCTTCAATATACAACCGGACATCGCCCACATGTAATTGGTAATCGGTTGTGCTGAGATGTTCATTTAATAAAAAAGCCAGATTCATGCGCAGGGCGAAACTGTGTTCATCGGGCTCTGTCTGTGCATATAATTGGCCTGATACCCATTCATTGGGAATTTGTTGTAATTTTTCCTGATCTAAGTAGGCTTGAAAGTCCATAATACCCGTTTCTTGTTTATTATCCTGGTTAATGCCAGAATTTTCCAGTGTGTGATACTCAAAATCCCCACAACCATATTTATTGAGTTCCATTGCAGAGGGGAACAAAACTGACCGCATCCAGAGCTTGCTGGTGAATCCCCTGTTCATCGCGTTGAATCAGGGTTAAGGTTTGGGTTTGGTATTGATCGCCCAGCGGTAGTATTAAACTACCACCCACAGCAAGCTGATCCAGTAAGGCATAGGGGATTTCATTCGGTGCCGCTGTCACCAGTATGCCTTGATAAGGCGCATGTGTCTCCCAGCCCCACTGTCCATCGCTGTATTGCAGTTGAATATTGCGCAGGCCAAGTTCTTCCAGACGTTGCTCGGTACTTTGTAATAAAGGTTGAATACGCTCAACACTATAAACCTGCGGCACCAGTTGCGCCAGGATAGCCGTTTGATAACCGCAGCCGGTGCCGATTTCCAGGACTGTTTCAGGAATGCCGTGACGTAGCAGCAATTCAGTCATGCGCGCAACAATATAGGGTTGCGAAATGGTCTGATTAAAACCAATGGGCAAGGCGGTATTATCGTAAGCATGACTGGCAATCGCTTCATCAACAAAGACATGTCGGGGGGTAAAGCGTATTGCCTCTAATACGGGTTCAGAGCGGATACCTTGCTGGCGCAAGCGTTCGACCAGACGATCACGCGCGCGCTGGGAGGTCATACCGCTGCCGACAAATTTTTTTAGATGTGACGGTATATTCATTTACTTTGCTGCATCAAACTGAATTCTGGGATCAATAAGTACATAACTCAAATCGGTCAGCAGTTTACCGACTAAACCCAATAAAGTAAAAATATACAGGGTTGCCAGCACTACCGGATAGTCCCGTTTTAATACGGACTCATAAGACAATAAACCCAGGCCATCAAGCGAAAAAACGGTTTCTATCAATAAGCTACCGGTAAAAAATGCGCCGATAAAGGCTGCCGGAAAGCCAGTAATTAATGGAATAATAGCATTACGAAAGACTTGTTTATAGAGTATGGCTTGCTCCGTTAAGCCCTTGGCACGCGCTGTTAAGACGTATTGTTTGCGGATCTCTTCCAGAAAACTATTTTTGGTCAGCATGGTCATCACTGCAAAATTACCGACCACCATGGTGGTGATGGGTAAAAATATATGCCAGAGATAATCCAGGATTTGTGCATACCAGGGCAGTTCATCCCAATTATCGGAAACCAGTCCACGCAGGGGAAACACATCCCAGAAACTGCCGCCACCGAATAATACCAGCAAAAAAACGCCCAGCATAAAACCGGGAATCGCATAACCGACCAAGATGATACTACTGGTTGTAACATCAAAAGAGGAACCATCTTTCACCGCTTTTTTGATGCCCAGCGGAATGCAGACCGCGTAAGTCAGGAAAAAAGTCCACAATCCTAAACTGATAGAAACCGGCAGTTTCGAGATGACCAGCTCAACTACAGATTGTTGATGAAAATAGCTTTCGCCAAAATCAAACTGTAAGTAATGATCCAGCATGAGCCAGAAACGCTCCCATACCGGTTTATCAAAGCCATAGAGCTTTTTCAGCGCATCCAGTTGTTCGGCATCCAAACCTTGCGCACCCTGATAAATGCCTTGCACCCCCATGCCGGTACTGGCTTCAGCGCCACCTAAACCACCATGCTTGCCTTGTAATTGTTCTGTCAGTTGCTCTATCGGGCCGCCAGGTACAAACTGGATGATCATAAAAGTGACTAACATCACCCCGAATAAAGTCGGAATCATCAATAACAGGCGTTTGAGTATATAGTGGAACATATTGAATCACCGGAGTTCGATGCAAGCTTATTTTTGTGCTAATCGCGCAAAAAAACACTCTTGTCTCATGCTAAGGAGTGAGAATTTTATAACTTCAGCAACTTGACTGGTCTTTTTCTCCATTTTCTACGTTGTGAAAACAGTTACATAGCTTGCTATGCGCCTGTTTTCACGCCTTGAAAATGAATAAAAATCCTACGCCCAGTTTCTGTATTTATTTTATCCTCACTCCTAAGGAGTGAGAATTTTATAACTTCAGCAACTTGACTGGTCTTTTTCTCCATTTTCTACGTTGTGAAAACAGTTACATAGCTTGCTATGCGCCTGTTTTCACGCCTTGAAAATGAATAAAAATCCTACGCCCAGTTTCTGTATTTATTTCATCCTCACTCCTAAGCTCTTGATAGTGTGCACTGGATTTAAGCATGTTTGGATAAAAAACCTTATGCCTTACATCGCTAACCCAGACGATAACGTTGCTCTCTTGGGAAACCTTGTAAAGCTATATCAATTTCCTTACCCAAAGCAATCACCTTGAATAATTCTCCCATTTCTGAGGGCAGGGTCAGGGTTTGTATGTGTTTGGACAGACGCGCATGATTTTCCACATCATCGGGATCAGACAGGGCAAAACGCTCAGGCAGGCCACAGGCTAGCAGAAAATCAGCCTGATTGCTGTAAGCGCAGACATCCAGACCAGCATCCAATGCCGCTTCCGCAACGGCGGTAAAATCAACATGTGCGGTAATATCCTGCAAGCCCGGATACAAAAACGGATCGCCGTGGCTATGATGGCGATAATGACAATATAAGGTGCCTTGATCGCGCTGCGGGTGATAATATTCATGACGCGGAAAGCCATAATCAATCAGCAGTATCAAACCGTGTTGCAAAATCTCCGCAACACTTTGCAGCCAGTGCGCCAGCGCTGGGTTCCACTCGGATTCATAGCCTTCGGGCAGGCTTGACAGCACATCGCTTAATCCATGCTGTAATTGCGTCGCCAGATTTTCCGGCATAGTTTGCCATTGCCAATGAAACCCCTGGTTTTCCTGCCAACTGACACAAGCCCGTTCAAATTCTCCCGCTGCCTTAATACGAAACTTTTCCACGGGCATGGCATCCAACACTTCGTTGGCGAGAATCACCCCCTGGAAAGGCTGTTCTGGTAAATGATCCAACCATTGCACCCGGTCTAAATACGTCGGAATATGTGTTTGCAGGGTTTCACGCTGGCGTTGGCGTAGTTCTGCGCTGAGTTCTAAAATCCAGTATTGCTCAGGCAGAGCATTTAAATTTGCCAGTTCTTTGAGCAGTTCCGCTGCCATAATACCGGAACCTGCGCCAAATTCTAAAATAATTGCCGATTTATCTGCTATTGCTGCAAATATTTGCTGACATTGCTGCGCCAGACATTGTGAAAACAGGGGGGAGACTTCCGGTGCCGTTATAAAATCACCCGCAGCACCAAACTTGCGCAGGCTGTTACTGTAATAGCCTAAGCCTGGTTCATACAGCGCAGCCTGCATAAAGGCTGAAAACGGCAGTTGTCCACCTTGTTGCTGAATTTGGCTTTTGATATTGGCTATCAATTGCTGGCTGAGCTGTTGTGCGTTGCTATCAGGTTGGGGGAGTTGACTTTGAGTGAGCATAAATTATTTGAGTATAACCTGTTTCATTCTATTGATTACAAAATTTCGGGTAATTTAAAGGTCGTATTTTCTTGAATCCCATGCATTTCATGTACCTGCTTAATGCCCAATTGTGATAGACGTTGAATAACGCCTTGAACCAAGTCTTCAGGGGCTGAAGCACCCGCAGTAATACCCACCTTTGTTTCATGTTTAAACCACTGTGGCTGAATATCATCCGCATCTTCAATTAGTTCAGATGCAATGCCGACTTGTCGGCCCAGTTCCATCAAACGATTTGAGTTTGAACTGTTATGCCCACCCACCACTAATAATAAATCAATATCCGTAGCCAATTCACGCACAGCATTCTGGCGATTTTGCGTGGCATAACAAATATCTTTCAGGGAAGGGCCTTGAATTTTGGGGAAATATTGTTGTAATGCGCTGATGACATCTTGCGTGTCATCCACGCTTAAAGTCGTTTGTGTAACATAGGCTAATTTTTCAGGGTCAGCAGGCTGTAGCTGCTCAACTTCGGCGACACTGCATAAAACATGTACCGGATCATCAAGTTGTCCACAGGTGCCTTCTACTTCAGGGTGTCCGGCGTGTCCGACAATGACCACGCTCAGCCCCTGCTTTTGGTAACGCTGCGCCTGATGGTGGACTTTGGTAACCAGTGGGCAGGTGGCATCAATCGCATGCAGTTGTCGTTGTGCAGCATCCATGACCACTTTACGTGGCACACCGTGGGCACTGAAAATACATAAAGCACCTTGTGGAACAATATTAATATCTTCAACAAAAATCGCACCACGCTGACGTAAATCTTCAACCACGTGGCGGTTATGCACAATTTCATGAAAGACATAAACTGGTGCGCCGTGTTTTTCCAGGGCTTGCTCGACAATTTTAATCGCACGCACTACGCCTGCGCAAAATCCACGCGGTTGTGCGAGAATAATTTCCGGTATCATATAAAGTGAAATGCCTGCTTGTTTGTTTGTGAAGGGGGTATCCCGAATATTTTATGAATTGTCATGATGTTTGCACAGTAATTTATTTCATAAAGGGATTTTTTATTGCATACCGTACGGCTGCATTCCCAAAAAATGACATCCCTATAAACCTGTTGTCATATAGTTTCTGTTAAATTTGAGAAATTCTGATTGTTCTCACCGTTCGCTTATTTCACAACTCAGTTTAACAAATTACCCGCTCAAAGCCAGATATATCGTAGCAGGAAAGTCCAAGAGTGATAAAACTCATTTCACCTTTTTTAAGGATGCAGCTCAATCAAGTGGTAGTGATTTACCCCATGCTCAGTCCTTGCCAGTTGCCATGTGCCTGAAAGTGTTTGTCAATTAACGCTGCTAGGCGTATCTTGTTCATCTGCTCCACAGTAGGTCTTGTGTTCTCGGGGTAAATTGTTGGAACTCTATTTCAGTAGTTTAGCCAAATTTGACGAACGCCTGATCAATTTGAGCAAACGCTGAGTGATATGATAAAAAAAGTCATTATGTAACTTGTAACCTACTGAAAAATAAAATTTGGTGCTGATTATGAAAATAAATGAATCTGACTTTAATAATTTAGTTGATGCAACCCTGGAATGGATCGAAAATTATCTGGATGAATGTGATGTTGATATTGATTATGAAACCAGTGCAGGTATTTTGACCCTGGAATTTGAAAATGGCAGTAAAGTGATTATTAATCGTCAGACGCCTGTGGCTCAACTTTGGTTGGCGGCGCGTAGTGGTGGTTTTCATTTCAATTATGATAATGAACAGCAACAATGGTTTTGGGATAAAGAGGACACACCATTTTGTCACATACTCAATCAGGTTTGCCTGGATCAAGGTGCGTTTAGCAACAGCGATATTGATTTTTGCCAGGAGTAAATCCACTTGCAACAGGAAGCGTTATACTTTATTTTTTTACTGGCGGCAATTGCCTACAGTTTGTATCTCTGGTATCGCTTAAATCGTCTGCAAATATATTCTGATAAGCGTGATAGGCAATATCATAACTTGCAAACGGAGTTGGAAAAGCAAACAACCACATTATGTCATACTGAAGCCAATCTGGTGCGTGCATATCATATGGCAAAATTGGGGGATTTTCACCATAATCTGAATACAGGAGAAATTATCTGGTCTAAAGAACTATGTCAAATGGTAGGACTGGGTGAGCAGGCGCGTTCCCTAACCCTGGATGAAGTGAATCATTTATTGCAGCCAGAAGATATTAAGTGCTGGAAGCAGGCTTTACATGAAGTGATTACCCAAGGTTGTATTGCTGATCTCGATATCACCATTCATCACTCAGACAAGCAGGAATTTTACTATTACCGTAATCGTTTTGAAGCAATTTTTAATGAACAGGGAAAGGCTGTTGAAGTTTTTGGTACGCTTCAGGATATTACCACGCATAAACGCACAGAAAATTCCCTGAAAAAACAAAATGTCTATGAACACGCAATTGCAGAGTGTTCCCGCAGCTTATTAATACCACCATTAGATGATCCACAAAAAAAACAGGATATATTAATCCAGGCATTAAAATCATTGCTGGATGGTTTACATATCAGTCATGTCATGCTGGTTAAAAATATCCAGAACCCCGATCTGGGAGCCTGTTTTGAGTATGTGGCTGAGGTAACTGTAGAGCAGAGATCTTATCAACAGAAAAAATATTTACCCTGGTCAATTTTTCCGCCAGAATTACAAGCAGCACTAAACAAAGGCCAAAGCATAGGGGGAATGACACATGAACTGTTCAAAGAATACCCACTGGCGCTAAAACATTTTGATACGCTGTCTCAATATTGTTTTCCCATTCATTTTAATGACCATTGGTGGGGAACTATTGGCTTTGGCAATTGTATTGAACCACGTATGCTCGATGAAATGGAAATCATGCTGTTGCAAACCGTTGCTGAAATGTTCAGTAATACCTTGCAACGTTGGGAAAATACCACAGCACTGAAAAAAGCCATTAAAGCGGCTGAAACTGCCAACCACGCCAAATCAACATTTTTAGCCAACATCAGTCATGAATTACGTACCCCATTAAATGGTATTTTGGGTTATACCCAGATTTTACTGCGCCATGGCAACCTGGCTGAAAAACAGCAAAATGGCCTGGAAATCATTCAACAAAGTGGTAGCCACCTACTGACATTGATCAATGATGTCTTGGACATTGCCAAGATAGAAGCAGGTAAACTCAGTTTAAAACCCACTTCGATTTATCTGAAAAATTTTCTGGCAGAAGTGGTTGCCATGATACAGATGCAGGCTCAACAAAAAGACCTGTCCTTGATTTATCAGCAAGATAATAGCCTGCCAGACATTATCTGGGCCGATGAAAAACGTTTGCGGCAAGTGTTATTAAACTTATTGAGTAATGCCATTAAATTTACCGCACAGGGTGAAGTTGCATTATCAGTACATATACAGTCAAAAATACCAGAGACAGCAGCAAAACCGATAGAACAAACGCAGCAAATGGATATTTTTTTTGAAATAAAGGATACGGGTATTGGTATCTCCAGTGAGCTGCAAGCAAATATCTTCAAACCTTTCCAGCAGGCAAATATGAATGCAATGGGAACCGGTTTGGGCTTAACGATCTCTCAGCAATTAGTTGAGAAAATGGGAGGGCAGATTCAGGTAGAAAGCTTACCAGAACAGGGAAGTCGTTTCTGGTTTGAGTTGGAATTCCCTATTTCTGCCACTGCCATTGCGCCGAAAAAGACCTTAAATGGTAGCAAAATTACAGCTTATCGTGGTAAACCGCAGTGTATTCTGGTGGTAGATGATGTCGATTATAATCGTATGTTATTATCAAGTTTATTAAGCCCGTTAGGATTTAAAGTGGTACAAGCTGATAACGGAGAAAAGGCTTTAGCTTATTTACAGCAGCAAACAGTGGACTTGATATTAATGGATTTAACCATGCCGGTCATGGATGGTTTTACAGCTTTTCAAAAGCTGCGTACCTTGCCTGGACTGGCAAAAACCCCTGTTATTGCAATTTCTGCCAATGTTTCACAAGCTGCTCAAGATCAGGTTAAAGCAATGGGTTTTAATTATTTTTTACCCAAGCCCGTCGAATCCAAATGTTTATATTCACAAATTAAAACCTGCTTAAATCTGGAGTGGATAGAAACTGCAATATCACCACGGCCTGCAAAAAAAACAACCAATATTAAGTCTCAAGTACCTCCTTCTGCAAGTCTGGCATACTTAAAAAACTATGCTGAAACTGGAAATATGGCTTGCATCAGACAATGGATTAGCAATACCCAGGCAGAAAATGAGCAATATACGATATTTTCTGAAAAAGTAGAAAGACTGTCTCAAGTATATGATAATAAAGGGATTGTTGAGCTTATTCACGCTGTGGAATCCAAGTAATATTACAAAATAATTACCCATTTTTTGCTATCATGCGCATCAATTCACAGTAGTCACGCAGAAGCACTCCAGGTTCACCATGTTAAAAGATTTAAATCCGCCACAACGGGAAGCTGCCGCTTATCTTGATGGCGCTTTGTTAGTACTGGCAGGCGCGGGTAGCGGTAAGACCCGGGTTATCACCCGCAAAATTGCCTATTTGATTATTGAAGCCAATATGCAGGCGCGTAATATTGCCGCTGTCACCTTCACCAATAAGGCTGCACGGGAAATGAAGGCGCGTGTCGGGAAATTGCTTTCTGCCAAACAATCACGGGGTTTGATGGTTTCCACTTTTCACACCCTGGGACTGAATATTTTGCGCCGCGAAATCAGTATTTTAGGGTATAAAAGCGGCTTTTCGATTCTGGATGCGCAAGATAGTATGCAACTGTTGCAAACCATTTCCGAGCGCAGTCAATTATTGGATAAAGAGCGTTTGCAGGGGCTGCAAAACCAGATCAGCCGCTGGAAAAATGCCTTAGTCACCCCTGAACGTGCGCAGGCAGAAGCGGAAGATAAAGACCAGCACCGTGATGCGCATTTGTATGAACAATACCAACGCCAGCTCAAAGCCTATAATGCCGTGGATTTTGATGATCTAATTGGCCTGCCAGTATTTTTATTTCAGCAGCACCCGGAAGTGCTGGAGCACTGGCAGAAAAAAATTCATTATCTGTTGGTGGATGAATACCAGGATACCAACCAGTGCCAGTATCAACTGGTGCGGCAACTGGTGGGGGTGCGTAATGCACTGACGGTGGTGGGGGATGATGACCAGTCGATCTATGCCTGGCGTGGCGCGCAGCCGGAAAACCTGCATCTGCTGAAACAGGATTTCCCCGGTCTTAAAGTGGTGAAACTGGAGCAGAATTACCGTTCCAGCAAACGCATATTGAAAGCCGCCAATACCTTGATCCGTAATAACCCCCATGTATTTGAAAAAGCCTTGTGGAGTGATAAGGGTCTGGGCGATCAGTTGCGGGTGCTGAGTACCCAGGATGAAGTGCATGAAGCGGAACAGGTGGTGTCAGAACTCATCAGCCACCGTTTTCAGCACCAGAACAAATATCAGGATTATGCAATTTTATACCGTAGCAATCACCAGTCGCGTCTGTTTGAGCGTATGTTGCGCAGTCATAAAATCCCCTATTTTCTCAGTGGCGGCACCTCGTTTTTTTCCCGCAGCGAAATCAAAGACATCATGTCTTATCTGCGTCTGGTGGCGAATCCCGACGATGATAATGCGTTTTTGCGCATTATCAACACGCCTCGCCGGGAAATTGGTGCATCCACCCTGGAAAAACTGGGTACCTACGCCACGGATCGGAATATCAGTCTGTTTGCCGCTTGTTTTGAACTGGGTTTGGCAGAGCGTTTATCAGAACGCGCTTTGCAGCGTTTACAGCATTTTGCCCGCTGGCTGACAGATATCAGCGACCGCGCCGAGCGCAGCGAAGACCCGGTGGATCTGACCAAGGAAATCATTCGTACTATTGATTACGAAGTCTGGTTGCAAGATACCTGCGATAGCGTGAAAGCGGCTGAACGGCGCATGGAAAATATCTGGGAACTGGTGGAATGGCTGGGCAAACTCACCGCAGAAAGTACGGAAAACAAAAAACTGGCTGACTTGGTGGCGTATTTAACCCTGATGGATATTCTGGAACGTCAGGAAGAGAATAAAGCCGAAGAAAATAATGACCGGGTGACGATGATGACCTTACATGCGGCTAAGGGTCTGGAGTTCCCGCATGTATTTCTGGTCGGCATGGAGGAGGAAATGCTACCCCATGCCAATACCCTGGAAGATGAGCAGATGCTACAGGAGGAGCGGCGTCTGGCCTATGTGGGCATCACCCGCGCCCAGCGCAGCCTGACTTTCAGCTTTGCCCAGCAGCGCAAACGTTACGGGGAAATGAAAAACTGCGACCCCAGCCGGTTTTTAGGCGAGTTGCCGGAAGAGGATTTACACTGGCAGGGCGGTAAACAACAAGCAGCGGACCCGGAAGCGCGTAAAGCCAAGGGCAGCGCGAATCTGGCACATATTCGGGGTATTTTGAAATAAACACAAATACTCAAATAACATGCTTTTGCAGCTTTTGTTGCTCCGTATCGTCCAGCCATTCTTTGATCTGAGTGCGCAGGCAATCAAGCTGCTCTGGCAATTGCAGCGGTTTGCCTTCTTTATCAATAATATAAAAAACATCTTCAACCTTGCTGCCAAAAGTGGCAATTTTGGCATTTTTCAGGCGACCGCCACATTTTTGCAAGACTTGGGCAACCCGCGATAAAACACCGGGGCGGTCGGTGGTCACCAGTTCCATCACCGTGTGATGGCTGCTGTGATCAATGGTGAATTCGACTTGGGTGGGAATGGTAAAATATTTAATCTGGCTGGGTTGGTGACGTTTAATGGCGGAGAAATCCTGTGGTTGCTGGCAGGCTGCGATCAAACCCTGGCGTATGACTTCCGCGCGTTTTTCATCCAGATGGGTACTGTCATCTTCCAGTACAGTGTAATGTAATAAGGTACAGTGTTTTTTAGTGGTGATGATATATGCAGCAACCACATTCAGGCGCTGTTTTTCCAGGTATAAAGCGGTGGTGGCAAACAGATCATCACGATCTTCAGTGTAAATGGTAAAATCCGTGCTGCCTTTAAGGGCATCAGGAATCAGCACCAGTGGTTCGTTAGGCGCTTTTAATAAAATCGCGTCAGTTTCTCTGGCAATATCACCGGGACTGCAACGCAGAAAATACTCATCATCCAGGGTGTCCCACAACATACCCACCCCCACCTGATCCGTGCTGTCCAATAAACTATTCGCCTGACGCTTAATGCTTTCAATCCGCACCTGACGGTCAATCGGGTTGCTCAGACCATCTCGCAGCGCGTGGCGGGTACGGTTATAGAGATCTTCCAGCAGCGAGGCTTTCCAACTGTTCCATAATTTTGGACTGGTGGCGCGAATATCGGCAACTGTTAATAAATACAGATAATCCAGATGCGCCAAATCCATCACCTGCAAGGCAAAACGGTGAATCACATCGGGATCGGAAATATCTTGACGCTGCGCGGTGACGGACATCAGCAAATGATTTTTAACCAGCCAGGCCACTAAACGGCTGCCATGCGGACTCATACTATGTAATTGGCAAAATGCCATGGCATCATGCTGGCCCAGTTCTGAATGATCACCACCACGCCCTTTGGCAATGTCATGAAATAAACCCGCAAGATACAGCAATTCAGGCTTGGGTAAGTGTGCCATGATTTTAGAGCACAAGGGGAATTCATGTTGGTGTTTGTCGATGGAAAAACATCGCAGGTTATGTAATACGGATAAGGTGTGTTGATCCACCGTGTAGACGTGGAATAAATCATATTGCATTTGCCCGACAATATTGCCAAAAGCGGGAATATAAGCATCCAGGATGCCGTAGCGCCGCATCATTCTGAGCACGCGGGTCACGCCCTGAGGTTGGCATAATATTTCATAAAACAGGCTGGTGGCACGTAAGTCACTGCGAAAAGCGTCATCAATAGAGGATTTATAATAACGCAGTAAGCGCACGGTACTGGCACGAATTCCTTTGATTTCAGGATGGTTTTCCAGTAATAAGAAAATTTCCAGCAAGGCAAAAGGGCGATCTGCAAACACCCGATCATGCGCGACTTCAATTAAATCATTACATACCCGGAAGCGTTTATTCAGCGGTTTTACCTGATTTTTTTCCGGGCGTAAAATGGCTTCCTGAAATAATTGCAACAACATTTCATTCAATTGACGCACTTCTTCAGCAGTGCGGTAATATTGTTTCATCAGGGTTTCCACGCCGAGATGTTGCTCCGTATCCTGATAACCGAGCTTCTCAGCGATGGTGCGTTGATACTCAAACCCCAGACGATCATCATGTCGCCCGGTTAATTGATGTAACAAATAACGCACTTTCCATAAAAAATTTTGACATTCATTCAGTAACTGGTATTCTTCGTTGGTTAAAAAACCACGACCAAACAGGTTTTGCAGTTGTGGCGATCCAAAATGACGTTTTGCCACCCACAAGACGGTTTGAATATCACGCAGGCCACCAGGGCCATCTTTAATATTTGGCTCCAGATTATAAGCCGTGTCATGGTAGCGGCTATAACGGCTAGCCTGCTCAGCCACTTTGGCTTCAAAAAAAGTTTTGGCAGGCCACATGTGTTCAGGCCCTATCAATGCCTGTAATTGCTCAAACAATGCCTGACTGCCAATCAGTAAACGGGCTTCCAGCAGATTGGTCATCACCGTGATGTCATCAGCCGCCATTGCCTGCGTATCAATTGGGGTGCGCACGCTATGACCCACTTCCAGCTTAATATCCCATAAAAAGGTCAAAAACTGCTCAATATATTCTTGCGTGACATCATCCAGTACATCATGATATAAAAACAATAAATCAACATCAGAAGCCGGATGTAATTCCTGCCGACCATAACCGCCCACTGCCAGTAATGCCACGGCATTTTGGTCAGGCCAGTCATATTGCTGCCACATGTGAATTAATATTTGATCGATTAACCAGCCACGTTGACCAACGATTTCAGTGATGGAAGCATTATCCTGAAAACGTAAATTAAGTTCTTTATCTCCAGTTTTCAAAGCATCACGAAAAACAGGAATAGCAGATTTGGTAGTTTGTAAACGTTGTTGAAATTCAGCAGCATCAAACAGGCGGGTATCAATATAATCGTCAGCGTAGCGCATAGGGTTTCACATAAAAAAAGGTGAATAAAGGGTAAATTATTTTTATAATGGTATCGCATCATACCAGAGTTACTTCTTTTTGAACGCTTAGGAATGGTAATGAAATAAAACCGACTCCTTAAAACTGTACAGCCTTAATGTCCTATCTAAAACCTATTCTATCATTTCTTATTCAGTACCTGCTCATTCTGGCTCAAACAGCCTGGGCGCAAGAGCAAGAAATATTACCACTATCTGAATCTTTTTCACCTTTAGCAGAACTCAGTGCATATAATCCATTACAACAGCATTCAGGCACAAATCTAAATGAGCATACAAACTGGCAGGGCACTTTTTCAGATGGGCAGGTTAGCTTGTCTTTGCAAGGTGATGGGCAGCACTATACCGGCAGTTTAACGATTAATAAACAATATTACCCGGCAACCGCACAACCAGAGGGCCATTATCTGCTGGGGACATTTAACAGTCAGGCGCATTATTTTCAGTTCACTTTGATGCCCCAGAGCGGCGCTTTTCTATTGGATAGTGAAGGTAATCAATTTTTATTAAGACGTACAAATACTTACCAGTCATCCCGACAAGCAGCAAAGAACAAATACGCGAATTTACCGCCTCAACAACAACTAATTCAACACCATCGTTTGAATCAACGTATTCGTAAAGATTTTCAACAGTTTTTACAGCAGCTCTGGTACTGGATGGGGGGTGATGCACAAAAGTCAGCCGGTAAGCGGGGAAATGCACCACAATTACAAGGCATGGCGCTGTTACGTCAGCAACTGATTCCACAGGTGCAGGCATTACACCTTGAATTTCAGGAACTGACCCGCCTCAGTCAGCAACTGGAACAAAGCGGCGCTTTTGGCAAAAATGCAACTGCCGTGTTTCATCGTTTTACCCTGCTTGGGGAGCGTGGCACAGTGCTTTTAGGAAAGTGGCAGCAATTATTGGAATATCTGGCACAGGTGGATTGGCGTAAAGATAATCAAAACCTGTATAAAAAACTTAAAAAGGTGTTACCGGTTGCTACTCAAAATCTTATTATACTGGCAAAAAACTTTGTCGTACTTGCCCGTATCAGCAGCCATATCCCCCCTAAACTTAAGGGTGGCAGCCCCATGCAGTCCCTGTCTGCAATGCCAGTGCCTGAAATACCGCCCAGCGTCATGAATGTAATGCCCGGTGGTGGCAACCCCGCTCAGCTAAAATGGGAAATTATGCGCAACATGAGTGAGATGATGCGTGATGCCATGCGCATGATGGGGGCGGATTTTTAGAAATTGACTGCCACTTTTATGACTCAGAAATCCGCTTACCCAGATTTTTCTCCAAACCAAATTGCCAGGATTGGATAAATAATTGTATGGAGTCGATAAAATCTGCATCATGTTCTGTGCGATTAATCGTACAATGAATCACAACCTTCTCCGGTTCTGGTGCAAAGCCTGTTGTTATGGTCCAGGCCAAGGCATTAGGGCAGTCAGGCAATGAGAAACGAACCCCGCCATTAATCACCTGCCGGTGAACCGTAAATTCTCCCCATACACAATACACATCTGCCTGATTATCATTTTCGATATGGAGCACCTTGTTAATATCCGCACAATATTTATTCAGTTTATCGACAGTGAGTGCTTGCAGTGTTGCCGGGGTTACCTCTATGTTGGCGATGGCAAAAAATTCCACAATTATTTCTCAGTTTATAAGCAATATAAGGGCTTACTTTTTGGCCTCTGAAGTCAGCTTGTCTAATCGCGCTAAACGCTCAGGTGTGCCAATATCCATCCATAGACCATCATGATGTTGTGCACTGACTAAATGCTGGCGCATGGCTTGTTTGAGCAAAGGCGCGAGAGGAAAAGCACCGGCCTGGCAGTGGTTAAACAACAAAGGATGATACACACCGATGCCGGAGAAGGTGAATACTTGTTCCTGGATGTGTTCAGGCAGGGTGGTTTTTTCATAGGCGTGGTGGTCATGTAGCACAAAATCCCCTGCAGGATTGTGTTCAGGATTATCCACCAGCAGCAGATGGGCCAGTTTGCCCGGAGGCAGTTGTAGACTGTCAAGCGCGCAATCACACCAGATGTCGCCATTAATAACAATAAAAGCTTCAGTACTGGTCGGACTTAACCGAGGCAGCGCCTGAAAAATGCCACCACCGGTTTCCAACGCTGTGGTTTCCGGGGAGTAATGAATATTCAGGCCATAATCCGTGCCATTGCCTAAGGTATTTTCTATTTGCTGGCCCAGCCAGGCATGATTGATGACAATATCTCGAAAGCCCGCCTGATATAAATGCTCCAGATGGTAGCTGATGAGTGCTTTTCCAGCCACTTTGAGCAGTGGCTTAGGCGTGGTATCGGTGAGTGGACGCATACGTTCTCCGCGTCCTGCTGCCAGAATCATGGCACGCATTAGAAATTCACATTATTGAGGCTGAATATGGCGGAGAATATGATAATCACCACAGAACCCACCATACCACCCAGCACTAAAATCAATACCGGTTCAATCAAGGACATCAGGCGGCTGGTTTGCTGACGGACATTGGTGTCAAAAGATTCCGCCAGTTTGTTGAGAATTTCAGCCGTGCGCCCAGATTCTTCCCCAACCACCACCAGTTGTGATAATAAAACCGGAAAATTACCAGCTTGTGCCAGGGATTTACCCAAGCCAGCACCGGAGCGTACATTTTCTTCCACGGATTCCAGGTTAGTGGAAAGCATTTGATTTTCCATCACGCCGCGCGCGATATGCAGTGATTTTAACAGCGGGATACCTGATTGCAACAATGCGCCCAGCGTACGACAAAAACGCGAGGATTCTGCCTCCAGCAACAAATTACCCAGTAAGGGTATACGCAATAAAAAACCATCCCGTTGCAAGCGTCCACTTTTGCTGGTTCCCCATTGTTTCCAGGCATAAGCCAGTAAGAACGGTAAGCCCAGCAGCGTCCACCACCAGTGTTTCAGCCAGTCGCTAATCCCCATTAATAAGGCGGCGGAAGCAGGCAGGGCATCACCCATGTCTTCAAACAGCGGGGTAAACTGCGGTACCACCAGCATCAGCAGCGCGGCAACACTGAACACGCCCACCACCAGCAGTATCAAGGGATAGGTCAGCGCCGCCATCACCGTGCGTCTTGCTTCTTCGGCATCTTCCAGAAATTTTGCCAGGCGCGGCAACAGTTTTTCTAAGATGCCGCCTTCTTCACCGGCATGTACCATATTGATATACATACGCGAGAAAATTTGCGGGTGCGCTTGCAAAGCATCGGCAAGGCTATGCCCATCTTTAACTTCCCGGCGCATTTCATTAATCAAGTTTTGCATTTCTGCGGCGCTGGTAATACCTTCCAGTAAACTCAGTGCCTTATCCAAGGGCACATGCGCTTCCACCAGGGTACATAAACCATTAGTGAAATCAATGACATCGCGGTTTTTTATACCACTGCGCGAGCGCCCGCCACTGGGAGCGGATTCATCCAGTTGAATCTGTACCGGGATCAGTTTCTGGTTTTGCAGTATGGCAACGGCTTCCTGCTCAGTTTCTGCATTAAGAGTGCCTTGGTGTTTTTTTCCCTGCGCATCGCAGGCTGAGTAACGATAGGATTGGGCGGCCATAAATAAACTTGAACTCAGGTTAAATCAGGAAAAGTGTTGTTGTAAATAATGGATAATGGCATCGGATTCATATAACCACTGAATGCCATCGAGTTCTTCAATACGCAGACAAGGCACTTGCTCAAGTCCACCTTGTTCAAGTAATGCTTGGGAAAATTTATATTTTTGGGCATTGCGTAATTCAATGGGCAGGTTCAAGCGCCACAGCTGACGTCGGACTTTAATACAATAAGGGCAGGCAGGGAAATGATACAGGCTTAAATGCACGCAGTTTTCATTCACTTGCGCTTGTGCTTCGGGGCTGCGCTGCTGAGGTTTGCCGCCCATGAGAAAGTTTTTTATTCCGGCTAATAAATTCATGGTTTTATTTTCTATAGATTTTCAGGTGAATAATTTCCC
The DNA here is from genome assembly GCF_030378065.1 of Candidatus Venteria ishoeyi. GTDB lineage: Bacteria > Pseudomonadota > Gammaproteobacteria > Beggiatoales > Beggiatoaceae > Venteria > Venteria ishoeyi. The sequence goes on from NZ_JAUCGJ010000004.1 coordinate 36,833, forward strand.
AATCAATAATGATAATACTCGCTATTGCAAATTTTCCACTTGATTTATTTGATTAAACATCCAGTTCAGCGTATTAAATACCTGCTGTAATTCCGTGGTAGCCGATAAATATCTCGGATCAATCACAAAAATATTATTTTCCAGCTTACCAAACTGCCAAAGTGCGCCGGTTGTGACAATGCCATAACAAATACGTGCCTGCGACAGGGAGGATGCGACCATTTCCGATAAAGCCTGTGTCCAGCCATCATCAAAATTGTCTTTTTTAGCTTCAATGATGCAAAGTGAAGGTTCTGCCATTGCGCCATATTTCGTTTTTGCGGCAATCAAATAATCAGGCTCGCCAACCAGACCTTTTTCTTCATCCACGTTATATGGCACATGTGACCAGACCTTTAAGGGGTAATTGTCCGCCACTATATCTAAAATAGGGCGAATCAGCGCGTCACAAATTGCAAATTCGTTGATATAGTTGGTATCATCTTTGAGTTTTTTGGCAATCATCTCAAACACAATATTCAGAATTTCAAATGGCTTTTGTGCGACAAATGGGGTTCTGTCTGATACCGTAATATCAAATTTAATCGCCACTTCTTCAACTGATTTGAACTTGCCGTAAGACATAAAGGCTTATTTTTGTTCCAGTTCCAAACGATGACCTGCATGACAAGCGACACAATTTTGCATTAATTCCGTCAGTTGTTTTAAAGCATAAGCGCCGTCACCCAATGACTCGGCATCCATTGCAAGCTGGTCGAATTTAGTATGCGTATCAAAGCCAAGCCGTTTAAATGCGATGGGCAGTTTTCCTATGAGTGAGCCGGGAACCTCGCCTTGTGCTGCTGCCCCCACTTTTTTTGCATATTCCACAACCAGTTTCATGTCATTATCAGCAATACCTTGGGTTATTTTCTGGATACTCTCTAAAAATGCCCGCATTTCTGTAAGGACTAAATCCCTCTCCGCAGGCGTGAGATGTATTGCCATCCTGCCATCGGTACTTTCAGTAACGCTGCCTTGAATGATAAATTTATATGCACCACCCATAATAATTAAAAAGAGTAGCAGAAGCATTGCGAAACATTTTTTATTCACTTATTTATCCTATTGCACTATTTATGTTCATTCTTCATTTCCAGATTCTACCTGGGAATGTTTACCCTGGAGGCTCAGCCTAAGGAGTGAGAATTTTATAACTTCAGAAACCTGGCTGGTCTTTTTCTCCATTTTCTGCGTTGTGAAAACAGTTACATAGCTTGCTATGCGCCTGTTTTCACGCCTTGAAAATGAATAAAAATCCTGTGCCCAGTTCCTGCACTTATTTCATCCTCACTCCTAAGCCGTATTTGCGAGATATGCATTTCCAATCTGGACATTGGGAAAGAGGTAAATCAGAATTTGCTTAAGTCAAAACGTTCCGGTCGGGTTTACACAACCCGACCGGCTTGAGACGTAGCAGCGCTACGTCTCTATATTTAGCTTAAGAGTGAGAATTTTATAACTTCAGCAACTTGGCTGGTCTTTTTCTCCATTTTCTACGTTATGAAAACAGTTACATAGCTTGCTATGCGCCTGTTTTCACGCCTTGAAAATGAATAAAAATCCTGCGCCCAGTTTCTGTATTTATTTCATCCTCACTCCTTAAGCATTATGCGCAGGTAATTTCAAAATATAAGTTGTACCCTTGCCAGATTCAACTTCAATATCAAATTTACCGCCCATCATTTGCCAGAAGTGAGAACTGATAGCCAATCCCAGACGTACTGACTGTTCACTACCACTGGCATGGGGATCAGGGTGCGCCAGCGCTTTCAGCAGCCATTCACGGCGCTCAGAAGGCATACCGCCACTCATGTCTTTGACGGCAAAGCGAATCCATTCTTTGCCACCTTCAACCTCTCTGGCGACATGTAAGTTAATTTCACCATTTTCCGTGGCATCAGAAGCATTGTTTAACAGGTTAAACAGAATCTGGTGCAAACGGGTAATATCAGTTTGCATGGCACCAATATCTTCCGGACAGGTAACATTCAGGGCGTTGCCATTTTGTTTGGCTAATACCGTGGAGATTTTTTCTACTTCTTCCACCAGATGTGAAATCTTACAGGTTTCAGAATGAATTTCCACGCGCTGACTTTTAATTTTGGATAAGTCCAAAATACCATCGCTGAGTGATAACAGGTATTTGGCGGAGATATTCACTTTTTCAACATCACCAATAATGGTGGGGTCGTCCATATCTTCGGCTTCTTCCTGCAATAATTCGCTGTAGCCGATAATTGCGTTCAGCGGGGTGCGCAACTGGTGGCTCATATTCGCCAGGAAGCGGGATTGTGCGATATTAGCTTCCTGTGCAGCTTCTGCCATCAGGTAAGCATGGCGTATGGCGTTGTAAAAATAAGCTGCCAGCAGGAAGGTTAATAACAGCCCCAGTATTAATACTACAGGTGCTTGCCAGGAGCTGGTGATACCTTGTAGATAACCGGGTGCTGGCGTACAGGTAACGGATAACTTACGTCCTGCAATCTCAAATTCACGGGTGATTTTATATTTTGCGCTGTCTATATTCTGTGTCAACTCACTGTCATCCAGCATATCCAGAATTTCTTCATCTACCTGTCCCGGCAGGAAATGCAGGAAACGGGAGTCATCATCCATATCTTCTGACATATCAAACACGCGAATATCAATCGGGCGTGGTTCCAGAGTATCCATGGCATTATCCAGTACTTTACCAATCAGATACACGGTCATTGCAAAACCGGCAAAAGCCGTGCGACGTTGGGCAATGGTTTGAATTGGCATGTCGTTTTTATAAATGGGTATAAAGACCACCGAGCCATGTTGATTAGCCGTATCCGGCACCAGGGTGGCGTGGGAAATAGCCAGCGAGTTATTTTCATCCCGCGATTCATGCAATAACTGACGGCGCTTTTTATCCGCAGAAATATCAAAGCCCACGGAGGCTTCATTACCTTCAATCGGTTGCACGTAATACAGTGGCAGGTAACTGTCACGTTCTGTGGCATTTACAATTTTATTGTCGGCGTTGAGTTCGCTAATCCGGAAGTTGGGGTGTAATATCTGAGTTTTTTCAATAAACTGCGTACGTTCATTGTTACGAATATAAGGAATCCACTCAATTGCCTGAATTGAGGGGTCTTGCGTAATAAATGGCATCACATAACTTTGAAATAATTCCGGACCCATGTCAGTGCCCACGGAATTAAAAAAGGCTTTCAGGCTGGCAATCATTTCCATTTTATGCGCCAGCGTGCGTTGTATGGAAACTGCCCGGTCTTCTGCCGCCTTATTAAAGTTTTGCTTAATGCGGTCTTCTTCCCAGGCGTTCACAAAATAATATAAGCCAATAGAGACCAGAACACCGACTGTTAAACTCAAAATAATCGGCAGATAACGTTGTGTAAAGGGTTCTTGAGATTGCATGGATGCTTGGGTGGATGCTGTATTGTCCACTGTGCTCCTCCTTCATGAAAAAATAAAAAATCAAAAAATCTATCTAATTTAAGAAAAGCTGGGGTGCCATTATAGCCATTAGCACTTGGCTTCAGGCACAAGTTATGCCAGAAAGCTTAATCTAAATTACGGTCTGCGCCAATAAAAATATTTCCAGAAATATTGATTCCAGATAAATCAATCCAACATCGGGAAGCAATAACTTAAACATAACATGAGAGAACTATCGCATGAATATGGAAAAAATTACTGCAAAATTTCAACAGGCACTGGCAGAAGCGCAGAGTCTGGCTATCAGCCTGGATCATTCATTTATCGAGCCTATTCACCTGATGATTGCCCTGTTAGATCAGGAAGGCGGTATTACCCGTCAATTATTAGGCCGTGCTGGGGTCAATGTCAATGCCTTGCGCAATACATTAATGACACTTTTGCATAAATTGCCCAGCGTCACCGGAAGTCATCAGGGTGAAGTACATGTTTCCCGCGAGCTTGGCCGCTTATTAAACCTGACCGAAAAACAAGCACAAAAACATCAGGATCAATTTATCTCCAGTGAATGGTTTGTACTGGTGGTGCTGGAAGACAAGGGGGAAATCGGCAAATTACTGCTCCAGGCGGGTGCTAATAAAGCCCTACTGGAACAGGCTATTGAACAAGTTCGTGGTGGACAGTCTGTTGATGACCCCAATGCCGAAGAACACCGTCAGGCACTGAGTAAATATACCATTAATTTAACTGAACGTGCAGAACAGGGTAAATTAGATCCCGTTATTGGTCGGGATGAAGAGATTCGTCGTACCATTCAGGTTTTGCAGCGCCGCACCAAAAACAATCCGGTATTGATTGGAGAACCAGGCGTTGGTAAAACTGCAATTGCTGAAGGATTGGCACAGCGTATCATCAATGGTGAAGTACCGGAAGGCTTAAAAAATCGCCAGGTTTTATCATTGGATATGGGCGCATTAATTGCAGGTGCCAAGTTTCGAGGTGAATTTGAAGAGCGTTTGAAAGCGGTGTTAAAAGATCTTGCTAAACAGGAAGGCCAGGTTATTTTATTTATTGATGAATTGCACACCATGGTCGGCGCAGGTAAAGCCGATGGCGCAATGGATGCCGGTAATATGCTCAAACCCGCCCTGGCACGGGGGGAGTTGCACTGCGTTGGTGCCACCACGCTGGATGAGTACCGTAAATTTATTGAAAAAGATGCCGCTTTAGAACGCCGTTTCCAAAAGGTGCTGGTGGACGAGCCGAATGTAGAAGATACCGTCGCTATTTTGCGTGGCCTCAAAGAGCGTTATGAAGTCCATCATGGGGTGGATATTACCGACCCGGCAATTGTCGCCGCAGCCAGCTTGTCACATCGTTATATCACCGACCGCCAACTGCCGGATAAAGCCATTGATTTAATTGATGAAGCTGCCAGCCGTATTCGCATGGAAATTGATTCCAAGCCTGAGCGCATGGATCGCTTGGATCGGCGCTTGGTGCAATTAAAAATTGAACGCGAGGCAATGAAAAAAGAAACCGATGAGGCTTCTTTGAAACGTCTGGAAAAATTAAATACCGACATAACCGGATTGGAAAAGGAATATGCGGATTTAGAGGAAATCTGGAAGGCAGAAAAAGCAGCAGTGCAAGGTGCACAGCACATCAAAGAAGACCTGGAACGCGCCCGTATTGAAATGGAAGCCGCGCAGCGTACTGGTGATTTGCAGCAAATGGCAAAAATCCAGTATGAGCGCATCCCGGCGCTGGAAAAACAACTTGCCGCAGCAGACCAGGCCGAAACCTATACCATGGAATTGTTACGCAATGCGGTGACAGAAGAAGAAGTGGCAGAAGTGGTTTCACGCTGGACGGGCATTCCCATCACTAAAATGCTGGAAGGTGAACGCGATAAATTATTACGCATGGAACAGGCAATACATCAGCAGGTGGTGGGGCAGGACGAAGCCGTCAAGGTGGTTGCCGATGCCATTCGCCGCTCACGCGCGGGTTTATCCGATCCTGCAAGACCCAATGGCTCGTTTATGTTTCTTGGCCCTACAGGCGTGGGGAAAACTGAACTGACCAAAGCCCTGGCAAATTTTTTGTTTGACACGGTTGATGCCATCGTGCGGGTAGATATGTCAGAATTTATGGAAAAACATTCCGTGGCCCGTTTAATTGGCGCACCGCCGGGGTATGTGGGCTATGAAGAAGGTGGTTATCTCACTGAAGCCGTGCGCCGCAAACCCTATTCCGTCATACTGCTGGATGAAATTGAAAAAGCCCACCCGGAAGTATTTAACGTACTGCTGCAAGTATTGGATGATGGTCGGCTGACAGATGGTCAGGGACGCACAGTGGATTTTCGTAACACGGTGATTGTCATGACCTCTAATCTGGGATCACAAATCATTCAGAACATGGCGGGTGAGGAACAATATGGCGAAATGAAAGCTGCGCTGATGGATATTATCACCCAGCACTTCCGTCCCGAATTTATTAACCGTGTGGATGATGTGGTGGTATTTCATCCCTTACAGGAAAATCAGATTCGGGAAATTGCCAAGTTACAGGTGCAGCGTTTACAGCAGCGTCTGGCTGAGCAACAGATGGGGCTGGAAATCAGTGATGAGGTTTTAAGTCATGTCAGCCGCACCGGTTTTGACCCGGTCTATGGTGCCAGACCCTTAAAACGGGCAATTCAGCAAATGCTGGAAAACCCGTTGGCACAAGCTCTGTTAAGTGGGCAATTTGTACCGGGACAAACTATTAAGGTGGACTGGCAAAATGAAAGCATTCGCTTCGGGAATGGCATGTAGTAAATTTCCTGGAGTGCTCAAAAATATATTTTTATCTCCCGCTAAGGCGCTAAGGCGCAGAGGATGCTATCATGACCGCCTCGGTAATAATATCTGCCTGCACACGTTAATTTATGGACACAGAACACGGCATTGCGCTGACTTCCCACCGGATTACGGTTTTATTGATCGATGATCAACAGATCATCGGCGAAGCCGTGCAGCGCATGGTGCATGAAGAACCGGATATTGATTTTCATTATTGTCAGGATCCCACCCGCGCCATTGGGCTTGCCAATAAAATCCAACCGACTGTTATTTTGCAGGATTTGGTGATGCCTGAAGTACAGGGTTTGACATTAGTGCGTTATTTTCGCGCCAATCCGGCAACCCGTGATGTGCCACTGATTGTTTTATCCAGCAAGGAAGAAGGTGATGTCAAGGCTAAGGCTTTCAGTGTCGGCGCTAACGATTACATGGTCAAGCTGCCTGATCCGCTGGAGGTGATTGCGCGTATTCGCCATCATTCCCGGGGTTATATTAACCTGCTGGAAAGAAATGAAGCCATGAAGGAACTGGAAAAAGCCAATGGCTTTATTCGCCAGACTTTCGGACGTTATTTGTCTGAAGATGTGGTGGATACATTACTGGAATCCCCTGATGGTCTGGAACTGGGCGGAGAAAAGCGTGTTGCCACGATCATGATGACGGATTTACGGGGGTTTACCGCCATCAGTGAACGCCTGCCACCGGAAACGGTGGTTGCCATGATCAATATTTATCTGGAGCGCATGACAGATATTATTTTCAAGTATCAAGGCACCATTGATGAGTTTATCGGCGATGCAATTCTGGCGATTTTTGGCGCGCCGGTACAACGTGATAATGATGCCCAGCGCGCTGTGGCTTGCGCACTGGAAATGCAGCAGGCAATGACGGAAGTCAATCAGATGAATCGTGATGCGAATTACCCAGAAGTCGATATGGGCATAGGCATTAATACCGGCGCGTTGGTGGTAGGCAATATTGGCTCTAGCAAACGCGCTAAATATGGCGTGGTGGGGCAGCATGTCAACCTGACTTCACGCATAGAATCTTATAGTATTGGTGGACAGATTCTGGTTTCTGAGCATACCCTGAAAGCTTGTGGCGATATATTACGCATTGATGAGCAGATGGAAGTGATGCCCAAGGGCGTTAAAAAACCCATGACCATCAGTGAAATTGGTGGTATTGGTGGAGACTTTAATATTTATTTACCTGAAAAGATAAGCCAGCCATTATCAATACTGGCTACACCTTTGGCGATTCAATTTACGGTGTTGGCGGAAAAAGATGTAGGGCAGGTTTTATGGCCTGGTAAAATTCTGCGCTTACTGGAAAATAGCGCCGATGTGGAAACCCAAACCCCTATTGATAAACTGAGTAATCTAAAAATCAGCCTGCTTAATGCGCAAGAGGCTGTGTTGTATCAGGAACTCTATGCTAAAGTAACGGCTATATTGCCAGCAACTGCACCAGTGGCAGAATCGGCAACAAAACAACAAGACGACACACAACAGTATTTATTCAGAATTGTCTTTACCTCATTACCACCAGAAGCCCAAGCATTTTTGAAAACATTAAATTTAAAAGTCTAATGCTTGACTCAAGTTCCCCAAGGTATTTACGACATGGCAGTTTTTTCTCTACCTAATTTCACGATTCGTCAAAAACTCTGGCTGGGTTTTTCCAGTTTCCTGTTTATCCTGTTAATAGCGGTACTTATTGCTATCATCATGATATCCAATTTCAAGCAACAGTTTTCGGAAGTGGTTGATAACGATTTGCCTATGGTGCAAAACACCATGTTGCTGGCAAATAAGATGGAACAAAGCCTGAGTTTGCTGGAAATGTTCCTGCTCAGCCGGGATGTGACTTTTAAACAAAAATATTTTGATAGTAAAAAAGAACTGGATACCTTATTGCTGGAATTAGAGCAACATCCACAGACCCATATCAATCCTGAAATTCGTCGTTTGAGCAAAGCCATCAGCAAACAATCGGAGCTTTTTTATAACAAAGGTCAAGATATTATTGCCCTGACTGAAGATGACCAGAAAAACTATCCGGCACTCGATTATTCACAAGTGCATTTAAACCCTGGCAGTTTGGAATTACTGCAATCTATCAGTAATTTACTGCAAGAAGATATGGATAATATGGGGACAGTGAAAATACTTTATCAGATGCGTCATACCTGGTCACAGATTGTTAATGAATTACGTGGTTTTTTAGCCCATCGCGGCGTTGCAACGTTTAGCAATATTGATGCATATTATAGGGTGTTTCTGACTTACGAAGCAAAGCTGATTGCGGCTTTAGGTGATGATATAAATTTTGTACAGGGAGAGGAACTTAAACAGATTCAAAAAACCAGAATACAGTATATGGAAAATCTGCAACAAGTTCGTGAGCTGCACAGTAGCCCGCAGTGGCGGCAGGATGCCTACTTACTGCACACGCAGGTTGCCCCCTTATTGGAAAATATTCGTTACACTATTAACCAATTGGGCAAATATGAACAACAAAAAATGAAAAATAACAATCAGGATTTGCTCACCTGGCTTAATACCTTAACTTCCTTAAGTATACTGGCAATTCTGGCAATGCTACTGCTTTCCGCCTTAGGCTCAAGACGTTTGGTCAAAAGTATTACCACGCCTTTATTTCGTGCGGTGCGGGTGGCCGAGCAAGTTTCCGAAGGGGATTTACGCATACACCTAAAAGCCAATGAAGTTCAGAAAGATGAAACCGGGCGTATGTTGCAAGCCATGCAGATTATGGTACAACACCTCTCTGAATTAGTTGCGCATTTACAAGCCTCCGGTGCCCAGTTGAGCGCGGCAACCGGACAGATTGCAGTGACAGCCCGTGAGCAGGAAGCTACCGTTACCGAGCAAGCGGCAACAGCCAATGAAATCATGTCCACAGCCACCATGATTTCAAAATCAACCCGCGATCTGGCTTATACCATGAATGAAGTGACGGAACTGGCGCAAAATACTTCAGAATCTGCTGAAGCCGGACATGCCGACTTATTGCGTATGGAGCAATCCATGCACAAGATGCTGGATGCCACCGATATTATTAATGCCAAGCTGGAACTGGTACAGGAAAAAGCCGATAACATCGGCACGGTTGTGACAACAATTACCAAAATTGCCGATCAAACCAACCTGCTATCCTTAAATGCAGCGATTGAAGCGGAAAAAGCCGGAGATTATGGCTTGGGGTTCAGTGTCGTGGCGGCTGAAATCCGTCGTCTTGCCGATCAAACAGCCGAAGCCACCTGGGATATTGAACAGATTGTCAAAGAAATGCAAAGCGCGGTATCTGGCGGCGTACAAGGCATGGCGCAATTTAGCAGCCAGATTCGTCATGAAGTCAAAGGCATCGATCAGGTCAGCCAGCAATTAGCCGATATTATTGAGCGTATGAAAAGCCTGCTGCCTCACTTTCAAACCGTACGCGAAGGGATGCAGGGACAAACCCTCAGTGCCGATGAAATCAGTGACGCTATCAGTGAATTAAACGACTCTGTACGCCAGACCGCAGACTCCCTGTCGCACTCGAATCAAGCACTGCAACAACTGGATCAAACCGCACACGATTTGCATGAAGGTATTTCTATTTTCAAACTATAGTTGAAATAAATTTTTTCCTTAATCTTAGTTGTTTAATACTTGCATAGATAAAGCGAAATTGTTATTAATAATGAATATTATGCAAAGGTAGCCTACTTATTCTCTTAGACATAAAAAACTACCATTGTGTTACATGAAATAATTATTTTAGGTAACTCGCAAGAAGTAACACCCCCGTAGCGCGCAGGATTTTTATCCGTTTTCAAGGCGTGAAAACCGGCGCATAGTGAGCTATGTAACGGTTTTTATAACGCGGAAAACGGGTAAAAAGACCAGCAAAATGGGGGGGTATTCGCTGTGAGTTACCTTACACCAAATCTAAGGAATATGAATGCCAAGCAATAATATTCTCGATGCCTATATTACAAACTTACCTACACCACAAAATGCGCTAAATTTATTTCAGGGTGAATGGCGTTCCAAGCTTCCAGAGGCTTACGCGCCACTAAAAACGACCGGTCAGGCGGGTTTATTTGAAGATGATCGCATTGCCTGGATGTTACAACAAATAGGTGACATCAGCGGTCAGGATATATTGGAACTGGGGCCTTTGGAAGCCGGACACAGTTATATGCTGGAACAGGCAGGCGCAGCCTCTGTTACTTCGATTGAAGCCAATACCCGGGCTTATCTTAAATGTTTAGTCATGAAAGAAGTGCTGGAGTTACAGCGGGTATGTTTTTTATTAGGCGATTTTGTCACCTGGTTGCGCCGTGAACAAGTGCCACACTTTGATTTAAGTATTGCCAGTGGCGTGTTATATCACATGAAAAACCCAGTGGAATTGCTGGAACTACTGGCTAAAACCAGTGACCGATTATTTATCTGGACGCATTATTACGATAAAGAAATACTGGCTAACAATCCCAATATTCCGGCTGACAAATTTGCCCAGGGGCAAGAAACAAGCTGGGCAGGTTTTCAACACACGCTTTATCCACAGGATTATCAGGCCGCATTAAACTGGAATGGTTTTTGTGGCGGGCCGGAAACCAGCAGTTGCTGGCTGCCACGGCAAACAATTTTGGATGCACTGGTATTTTTTGGATTTAAAAATATCCAGATTTATGGTGAAGCAACGGCAGAACATCCTAATGGCCCTTGTTTTAGTTTATTAGCAAGTAAAGAGTAAGATATGGATATGACTTTGCGGCTGGCAGGCTATCGTCATGTGACAGCACCCAGAAGTTGCTAAGAGAGCCAGAGTCGCAGCAACCACACTCATTGCCAGCAGATATTTCACAACAGGCATTTGATGCAGAAAAATATTTTGCAGCCAACCCCGATGTTGCAGCAGTAGGTATGGACGCTTGGGAGCATTGGATACAATATGGACGCGAGGAAGGGCGGCAGAGTTTTTAATAGCTAAGGAGTGAAGATGAAATAAATGCAGAAACTGAGCGCAGGATTTTTATTCATTTTCAAGGCGTGAAAACAGGCGCATAGCAAGCTATGTAACTGTTTTCACAACGCAGAAAATGGAGGAAAAGACCAGCCAAGTTGCTGAAGTTATAAAATTCTCACTCCTAAGTCTTTATCCCAAAACACTGCACCTTAGTTTTTGAGCCTATGAAATTTGATACGACAATTTTAGAATTAGTCCTGGATGCCAGTTTGCTGGTACAGATGGTAATGTTGTTATTACTGACCTTATCCTTTGTATCCTGGTATTTAATTTTTTACAACAGTCGTCGTCTGAAAAAAGCCGGGCAACATGCCCGTAGTTTTGAAGACTGGTTCTGGAAGTCACGGGATTTTGCCAGCCTATATAACCGTATTAATGCCCATGATTACCATGAACAAGGCATGGAAAAATTATTTATGGCAGGTTATACCGAGTTTGCAAGAATGCGCAAACAGGCTGAAGCGATTGCTGCTGATCGCTTAAGCGCGACCCAGCGCGCGATGCAAATCGTATTAAATAATGAGGCCGATGAGCTGGAAAAAAACCTGCCCACCCTGGCAACAATTGGCTCAGTCAGCCCCTATATTGGTTTATTTGGCACGGTCTGGGGCATTATGCATTCTTTTCATGCGCTGGCAGATGCCAAACAAGTTACGCTGGCAATGGTGGCACCGGGTATTTCAGAAGCGCTGATTGCCACCGCTCTGGGTTTGTTTGCCGCGATTCCCGCAGTGATTGCGTATAATCAACAAATCACTCAGGTTGATCGTTTGTTGTCACGTTATCATAGCTTTAGCGAGGAATTTACCAGCGTGTTACAACGCCATGCCTATACCTCGCCTGCTGCAACTGGAGCAACCAGCAGCACCAATGAATAGTGCTATTTTCAGGGGAATATCATGCCGGTTTATCGTCGCCGCCGTCGTTTAATGGCGGAAATGAATGTGGTACCTTATATTGATGTCATGCTGGTTTTGTTAATCATTTTTATGGTGACATCCCCCATGCTGGATCTCACACAGGGCGTTGAAGTAGATTTACCGGTGATTGAAACCGCACCCAATACGCCCGATCCGGCTTTACCTGTGCTGATTAAGGTCATAAAATCCGGCGTTGCTTTGCTCAGTGATGAAAATGCGCAGGATCAAGCTTATGCGCCACACAACTGGCAACAATTGGGGGCGCATGTTTTGGCGCATTTGCGGATTAATCGACAACGCCCGGTTGTCATCAGCGCCGATAGGCAGGTGACCTATGAGCAGGTGCTGCGTTTAATTGCGATGCTGGAAGGCAACGGGGTAAAAGTGCGGTTAATGACACGTCCTCTACGGGATGAAGATAATCGCCAGGGAACAGGAGCAAAATAACTTCAGCAAAGGCTTGAAAACAGGCGCATAGCAAGCTATGTAACAGTTTTTATAACACAGAAAATGGAGAAAAAGACCCGCCCAGTTTCTGAAGTTATAAAATTCTCGCTCCTAAATAATAGCGTACACATAAACAGCCTATAGAGATAACTGCCATGTACTATCCTTTTTTCCGTTTATTCTTAGCCATCATTTTATTGTTCAATATTGGCGCATTGAGCAGTCAGGCCGTTGCAAGCAGCAATTGTAGTGACAATAAAAATTCACTGACCTGCGTAAAACAGCAATGGCAACAGGCGGATGCTGCCTTAAATCAGCATTATCAGCAACTCATGAAAAAATTGCCAAAAGCCACGCAACGCGCTTTGCGTCTGTCACAACGCAATTGGATACGCTTTCGTGACGCGCAATGTCAGCGTACAACAACAAAATTAGCAGATATGCAATGCCTGAGAACCTTGACCGCAAACAGAGTAAAAGAATGGCAAAACACTTATCTGCAAAAACCACTGCCACAGGCAAAGACTGCACCTGATTATGCCAGCGCAGACCGCCAGCTTAATCAAACATATCGACACATTATGGGCAGTCTGCATAAACATGATAAAAAACAATTGCGCACCAGCCAACGTTTATGGCTGCCGTTTCGTGATGAAAACTGTCTGGCACAACAGAGTTATGGTGTCAGCCAACAACAGTGTTTAGCTCGTATGACTGTTCATAGAACTCAGGCGTTACAGCACTACTACCAGGGTAATTTCCATGGCCTAACGGCTCAGTCCCTGATTGGTGAATGGCGAGGTTTAGGGGGGGAAGCGGTTATGCGGCTGCAATTTGGCATCAGTAAGGGCATACATTATTATCTTTCCCATTTGGAAAACCTGCCATTTGAAGCAGGGCAATGGCAATTTAATCGGGGGCAGCTCAACATTATCGCCAGCAATGGCAAATTGATGCATCGCTATGAAAAAGTGGCTTTGGAAAATGGCGTACTTTCCTTGTATGAAAAAGATGGTGCTTTATTACAATATCAAAAGCAACCCTAAGGAGCGAGAATTTTATAACTTCAGCAACTTGGCTGGTCTTTTTCTCCATTTTCTGTGTTCCGAAAACAGTTACATAGCTTGCTATGCGCCTGTTTTCACGCCTTGAAAATGAATAAAAATCCTGCGCCCAGTTTCTGTATTTATTTTATCCTCACTCCTAAGGAACGAGGATTTTATAATTCTCGAATGCCAGCAACTGCATTATTGGTAAATTTCACGACTATTCCATGATACCCGTTTCGGCTGCCTGCGGATTTAGAAGATTTATTATGCGTGATGCTGGCAATTTTGGAATACGATAGCCTTGTTCCTCTGGGGTTAGGGTCTGCATGGTTTGTAACTGGTATTTTAATACTTCAGGCGTGGCATCAGAAGCATCCTGATGTTGTGACAAACGCTGCTCAATACGTTGGCGGCAGGTTTGTTCACCCGTCTGGCAATCCAGAATATAAAACGGCAAGGCTGCAACTTTGGCAATTGCGGCAAAACGCTGGCGCTGGCTCTGTTGTAAAAATGTGGCATCAACCAAAACACTGAAACCGGCATTTAATAACAAATGGCAGAGTTGCTCAAGGTATTCATAAGTGGTTTGCGTGGCCTGTTGACTGTACATACCGCTTGCCAGTGTTGCCTTGTCTGCTGATTGGTTTTGAAACAAACGTTTACGCACCACATCAGAGCGTAAGACAATCACATCCACCTGCACCAGCAGTTGCTGACTGAAATAACTTTTTCCGCTACCCGATACCCCATAAGTAATCAGTAAAGCGGGTTTATCCTGGCGTTTACTTTCAATTTCGGCAAGGTTCAGGTATTTTTGCAGCGCCTGCAATGCCTGCCAATGATTTTGACTGCCCGGTTTGGCTTGCTGTGCCTGCAAAGCATAAACTTTAGCACGTACCATCGCACGATAGACCAGATAAAAACGTAACACTTTCAAACCCGCATAATCACCACTATGGCTTAAATAAGCATTCAGTAAACGCCGCGCCATACCCATTTCCCCATGCGCCTGTAAATCCATCAGGGTAAAAGCCAGTTCGCTGCAAACATCTATCCAATGTAGCTGTGCATTAAATTCAATACCATCAAAAATCAGTAGCTTACCCTGCATCACTGTGATATTGCCCAGATGCATATCACCATGACATTCCCGGATAAAACCTTGTTGTTTACGCTGTATCAGTATTGATTTAAGCTGTTGATAAGTGTTTACAGTCCACTGTTGCAAGTGCTGAATTTGTTCAGATAAGGTGTTATTCAGTGGCAGCATATTGCCTAACTGAGTGAAATTATCCATTGCCGGTTGATAAATGGCGCTAGGTTCGCCCCAGGCAGTATCCTGCGCCGCTGGAGGAAGCTGTTGATGAAATCTTGCCATAATTTGCGCCAGTTCATCAATGCGTTGACTGCTGAGTTGTTGTCGGCTCAGTAAACGATCCAGTTGATTTTCCTGGGGGAAACGTAACATTTTAACGGCATATTCAAACGCAACGCCTGTGCCATTTAAGCGAGGGGCTTTAGTGCTGCCGGTAAGCGCAATAAGTGCTAAATACAAATCCGGGGCCAAGCGTCGATTTAAGCGTAATTCTTCTTCACAATAAAACTTGCGTTGTGCCAGATGTGTGTAATCAAGAAAACCAAAATTAACTGGTTTTTTGATTTTGTAAGCAAATGCCCCCGCCAGCAGCACCCAGGAAATATGCGTTTCGACCAATTCAATCTGCTTAGTCTGATGGGGGTAAGCATGGGGATGAGTGAGTAAATATTGAATAAAATCGGGATACATGGCAGCACCTTCGTTTAATAGGGATTTAAATCAGCAATTACAAAATCCTGTAAAATTTCAGGTTTTCCTATAATCTGCCTGTGCTAAGGCTCAGCAGACTCTGGCAATACTTTCATAAACCCCGCATACAGCAAACGATCTGCCAGCAAACGGCGTTCCGTAGCAGAACTGTAGTTCAATTGCTGTACACTGGCTGTGAGCATGGCCTGATCTTGAAGCAGTTCCGCGTCATTATGCCAAAAGGCAGTTTGCTGCTGTACCGACTGCAACAGGCTCTGGTAGCGCTGCAATAATTTCAAAGCTGCTTGCTGTTGATTTTGTTCCAAATATTCACCGGCACGGCGCACATTGTTGGCTAATTGAATCGCCAGCAGGTTTTTTACCACATTATATTCCAACGGCCCGCGTGGGCTTTCCTGACTGCCCAGGCTGAGCTGCGCCTGGTTGCTGCCATTACGCAAATACACCAAATCCTTATAACGCATTGTCACTTCCATGATCGGCCCTGGGCGCTCTACGACCACATCCAGCAAAATACTGTGGCTATCACCTGCATGATAAGCAGGAATCATAATCTGAATACCGGCATCATCCCGACTGCGATCACGCTGTATGCCCAGGGTGCGCGCCAGTCGTTGATCCAAACTTTGTTCTGCCTGCCTGACCTGCTGGCTGCGTTGCTGTGCCAGGGGTTTGGAGCCGATAACATCCACCAGTTTAACTCCCGGAGCCAGACGAATATTCAAACGCACGGCGCGTGCCACGGTGCGGCCTGCTGAATGCAGTTCTTTATCCACCAGACCGGTTGCCGCATCCGGGCGGCGTAAAAAACGGCGGTTGCCCTGACCTATCAGGGTTAAACGCTGAATCTCCTCATCCTGTTGATAGTTCAGGGATGTTTTATTGGACGCAGCCGCCAACTGAATCAGGCTCAGAGGGATGCCGCGAATCGCGCTGTGGTGTGCGAGGTTTTCCAAAATACTCAGGTCACTGCCAAAACTGCCCTTGGAAATTAGAATGACTGCGCTGCTGCCCAGTAAGGCATCGGCTTTGCTGTGGCCCTGCACCCAGGACATGGTGTTTTGCATAGCCTCCACCAGATTCAGGGTGGGTGCGCTCTGGCTTTCTGCGCCCTGTCCAAATAACTGAGCCATTTTGACTTGCAAGGGGCCGTGGCGAAAATCTTCCGGCGGTAATAGCGTACCACCGGGTACGCCAGCCACGGTTAAGGCAAAGCGATCTGTGCTGCGCCGCGCCTGCACAAAGGCTTTGAGCAAAGCACGCACCGCAGCATTTTCTTCATTGCTGAGCGCAGTACGTAAATCCAGAATAATACCCACATTCATTGCCGGTCGCCGCCCACTGTGGCGCAGGCTGCCTTTCAGGCCAACTTGCGCCAGTAGTCGCGTAGGCCCTTGTATTGCAGTCTTATCACTGTGTAAATATACTGCCAGCGCAGCATCCAGGGGGGGATCAAACGGCTGCCAGATTTGTTTTAAGGCGGTTTGCCGGATACCGGCAGTCAGCTTTTGACGATTAAGACGCACCTGCAAATGGCGTAACAAGGGATCGCCGGGTACATAGCTATTTTCCCAGTAACCGCTGGCCTCCTGATAAGATAAACCCTGAATTTGCTCACGTTGTTGATAAAAATCTGCTACTACGGTTTCAGCCAGGGCAAGGGCTTTGCGGGGCGCTTGTTTATCTTTTAGTTTATTTTGAAGTTTTTTAGCTTTTTTTCTTTGCTTAAGTTCCCGGTTTTCATTGCGCAAACGACCATTGGCAATGCTACTGTCTCTGCGCAAGGCTTCGCCGCCTGCAACACTGCCTGTTATCAGAGCGGGTGGAGCCTTGGGTTTCATTAAGGCCCGTTGCAGCTTTTGTGGTGAGGTGGGTTTAAGCTTGCGCAGGCCATCAACTGCTCCAGTCAGATTCAAGGCCCGAAGTTGTGCGATACCTGAAGTTGGCTGTTCTGGCGTTGATTGGCCTACAGTGGATTGTACCGGAGCCATTTGTTTTTCTATAGCGAGTTGTCGAAACATAGCGTTTTTTTGTGCATAATCGCTACTGGTTGCACGGGTGCTTTCTTCTTCCGCCAGCACTTGTTCGCTGCGTTTTCCTGTCATGGGTACATGTCGTTTGGACGCAGGTTTATTATCCTGCCCATAAAAACTGTCTTGTTTTTGTGCTTCATACACCGCACCCGCTTCATCATCCATCTCCTCATCGGATACCTCAAAACTATCCGCGTCAATTTCTTGGGGCATCGGCACAGGCAAGTCGAAAAGGACATAATCCTCATGATTTTCTTTTTCAACGTCTCCTAGTTTTGATTCAAGACTGAGTCGTTCAGAAACCGGAGAAAGCATCAATAAACCAATCAGAATACTGCCGATGATGACGAACAGCGCCACATAAACAGCAATACGCACAAACCATGAACTGTGTGTAAAAATAGATAAGCGTTTCATATTAAAACAACTCCTGTTACTATTTTTAGAAATACTTGTTAGAACCAGTTGAGGAGATCGAATCATGCCAATAAGATTCTGGATACTGTTTTGTATTGTGAGCTGTTTTGGACATTTTGTCCAAGCGGAGACTGAATTCGAGCCTCAAGACTGGGAAAATGCCAGCGGTGAAGTGCGCGTACCGCTGGATGTATACCGTAAACTACTCAAATTGGCTGAAAATCCGCCACAAGCAGCCCCCGCCAGTTACGCCATTGGCAAGGCACAAATTGACATGCGCATTCGCAGTGAAAATCAGCGCAGTCATGCTCATATCAATATCCATTTTCAAGTGCAAAGCTTTGTTGATGAATGGACGCTGATTCCTTTTTTACCTGCCAGCACTGCTTTAGCGCAAGCCAGCGTGAATGGTCAGCCAGTACAGTTGGTGCGTACCTCTGCGGGTTTCAGTTGGGCAGTGCAAAAGGCGGACACCTATGCCGTGCAATTGGAATATAAGCTGGATGCGCTGGCTTCAAAACAGGGCTTGGTACTGGCTGCACCTCTGCCTAAAGCCCCTGCCAGCCACTTGTCTATGATTTTTGAAGAAACCGACGTGGTGGCTTCGGTCATACCCGCAGTGAATATTCATACAGAAAATAAAGCCAGGGAAACCCATGTCAGCGCGGAGATTCCCGCTGCTAATGCCCTGCAAATTGCCTGGAAAGCACCGCTACAGCAGGATTATGTACTCAGCCGTGCGCATTATCAGGGTGAACAAGAAGGCGATGCTTTGCGCTGGGCAGCGCGATTTAATGTCGAGGTGTTTACTGACGACCCTATCCATTTGCCTTTGTTTCCACGCGAAGTCACTTTGACCGAAGTGTTGGTCAATGATGAAAAAGCCATGCTGTTATTAAAAGCAGCAGAAAGCAAAAATCCAGGGAAAGGCCAGCAGGTACTGGCAATTACCCGCCAAGCGCATTTTGCCACGCTGCTGCAAGGTGCAGGCAGTTATGAAATCAAGGTGTATTTTGAAGTGCCGATTCAGAAAAATCAGGGTTCGCCCAATGCCACGCTGTTGGTGCCGGAAGTGCCGGTATCCTTTTTTGAATTAAGCCTGCCGGGGAAAAAACAAGTGCAGGTCACTCCTTCAGCAACCGTTACACTGGAACACAGTGAGGCAGAAAGTGCTTCAAGCGAAGCAACGGAAGATGAGGGCGAAACTGTTGCCAGTGTTTATATTCCCATGCGCACCCAGGTGACATTCAGTTGGACAGAAGCCGTGCCTACAGAAATCAAAGATGAGTTACGCGCCAATGCCAGCCTGTATCATGCGGTTCACGCAGAAGAAGGCGTATTACACGGACAGGCATTTGTGTTGTATCAGGTGACACGCGGAGAAACCAATATTCTGGAGCTTGAAGTACCGGCAAACACCCAGATTAACCAAATCAGTACCAAAATCGGCAAGGTGACGGACTGGCGCATGTTAGAAGACGCTGTAGACAAGACAGGCAGCCAGTCGCAGCAACGCCAAAACGTGCGTATTTTCCTGGATCGCAAGGTTAAGGGCAAGTTCCACTTTAAGGTGAATTACGAATACTTGCTCAGCGGTAAACCTGAAAATTTCCAGGTGCCTTTATTACGCGCCGTTGATGTCCACCGCCAACGCGGTATGCTGGCCTTATTATCCGGCCCGGAACTGGCCTTAAAACCCCTGCAAACCGAACGTTTATCGCGGGTGGGAGAAAACCAGCTACCCACCCATGTGCGTAAAGCCTTAAAAATGGCCGTGGCGCATACTTATAAATACAGTGGAAACAAACCGCTGCTGATGGCGCAGGCCATTACCCCCGAGCGCAAACGTGGCAAATTTGACGTGCGCACGGATACCTTGATTTCCATTGGTGATGTCACCTTAAAAGGTGCGGCAACATTGGAATTAAATATTAAATCCGGCAGTGTGATGGACTTAAACCTATGGCTGCCGCAGGATGTTAACGTGCTGGCGTTGAACAGTCCGGCGTTGCGCACCTATCAAATTAATAACGAAGCAGATAAACAAAAGCTGCATGTAGAGTTTACCCAGGAAATTGAAGGCCAGTTTCGACTGGAACTCAATTATGAAGTGATTCTGGCGGAAGGTAGTGAAGAAAACAGCGTGCCGCTGGTATCAGTGACCGATGCCGAAGTGGAATATGGACGCATTGCGGTTGAAGCCTTAGCCGCCGTGGAAGTACAGGCCTCTTCACTGGTGCAGTTGTCGTCTTTGGACTTAAATGAACTGCCGCAGCAACTGGTATTAAAAACTACTAACCCGATTTTGCTGGCTTATCGTTATGTACGCGCAGACACCCCGTATCGACTGGGTTTGAAAATCACCCGCCATAAAGAACTGGACGTACAGGTTGCCGCCATTGAGAAAGCGGCTTATCACACCCTGCTCACCCGTGACGGCCTCAGCGTAACCACTGCGCGTTATACCATACGCAACAGCCGCAAACAGTTTTTGCGCCTGCAACTGCCGCCAGATGCGGAAGTCTGGTCAGTGTTTGTCGGCGGTAAAAGTGAAAAACCCGCAGAAGCCGAAGAACCCGCTGTCAGTAATGCCAATCGCCGCAGCGTATTAATTAAAATGATTAATTCCACGGCAGGCTTTCCCCTGGAAGTGATTTATGCCAGCAAACTGGAAGCCCTGGGGCAGTCTGGTGCGATTTACAGCGTACTGCCACGCCCGGACATGATAGTCACCCATTCACGCTGGGATTTATATTTACCTGATAAACTGGATTATCAGGAGCCTGACAGCAATATGGACAGGCTGGCTGTGGGCAGATTGGTTGCTGCCAAAAGCATACAAACCGCGATGCAGTTGCGCAAACAAAACAGCAATCAGCAGCAAGGTTTACATTTACAGGTACCCAAACGCGGTATTCATTTTGCCTTTGAAAAGCTCTATGCCAACCAGGCCAAAGAGGATACCTGGATAGAAATTCCTTATGTGGCGGCAGAAGCACAGGATCGTGGCCTGTGGATAAGTTTGCTGGGCAGTTTCCTGGTGCTGCTGGGTTTACTTGCCATGCTTGGCAAAGTACCTGATATTTCAGAAAAGATTGGGGTTATCTTATTGATTACAGGCTTGCTGTTACTGTTATACGCTTTTGTCCAATTGTATGCACCCTGGCTTCCAGCATTGATATTTAGCACAATATGGCTCATGATTTGGGCTGCTTATGTTTGGAAAAGTAGCAGAAGTGGATAGACTGTAGGCTTAGAGTGTATATAATAGGCATAAATGATTTTTTGAACGAATCCTGAATGAGGAAGCAAGATGCAAACACTGGAAATACAAGTTCCTGATGAATTAGCGCAACGTCTGGAAACGCTGGTTGCAGAGCAAGGGACAGATTATGAGAGCCTGAATTCAGACTTGAAAGGTCGTGATGCCTTATTAGGTGACTTATTGTTACTGGGCCTGGATGAATTAATTGCCGGGGAAGACGAATTCCCGGATGATGAGTAAACTCAAGTTCGGTAGGTATTGCCTATTTAGTATTTTTTTGCATTTTCAGCGGCTTTATTAAAAGGAAATTTTTTAGCCGCAGAAAGTGCAGAAGTTCGTGGGAATAACAAGGCGTGTTATGTTCTCGGACAGCCTCCTAAGCCAGGTGACTCGGAAAATCTGCCAAGCTTCATTTTTGAAGCAAAAGCAAAATCTTTGGTGTCTCATCCTCTTTGCAGGAAATCTATTTCAATTTAACCCGCTTTAAAAACCTGAAAGGTTTTTAAAGCGGTTTGTTGCGACCACTGCGAATAATACCCACGCCCAAGCCTTCGATATTCAGTTGCTGGTAACGCAGATCCACAGTAATTGGTTGATAACATGGGTCACTATTTTCAGGTAATAATTGTACAATAGGCACATTTTCACTTTCACGGAAAAAACGCTTAACCGTGACCTCATCCTCGATTCTGGCAACCACAAGCTGACCTTTACGCGGTACGCCGTCATAAGCTTTTACGGCAAGTAAATCACCGTCATAAATACCACAATCATGCATACTGTCGCCCTGAACCCGCAGTAAATAATCTGCTGGCGGGGTAAACATTTCTGCGGGAATACGATAATGATCTTCAATATGTGCTTGCGCGAGAATGGGTTTACCGGCTGCAACCCGCCCCACAACGGGCAAGCCTTCATCCATTATCACGGGTTGATTTTCAAACTCTTCAGCAGGCGGCAGGTATTTTTTGATTTCATTCCAGCCTTCCTGGGTAATACTGATACCGCGTGACTTGCCACTGCGCAATTTCAGCATGGCTTTGCGCTCTAATGCACGTAAATGTTGTTGTGCGGCATTAGCGGAACTGAATCCCAGTTGCTGAGCAATTTCTTTGCGCGTTGGCGGCCCACCTTGCCGAATTGCGCTGGCAATGCAAACCAAAACCTGTATTTGTTTTTCTGTGAGAGAAGTCATTTTGGATTCCAATATTTCCTTACATATTGTTATTATATACACAATGTTGTTTCATACAAGTTTATAGCGATGATTTTAAAAAATAAACGTATTTTATTGGGTGTTTCGGGTAGTATCGCAGCGTATAAGGTACCGGAACTGGTACGCAGGCTGCGCGAGCAAGGCGCAGAAATCCGCATTGTGCTGACCTCAGGCGGGGCGCAATTTATCACGCCCCTGACCTTACAAGCTGTATCCGGTTCCCAGGTTGAGCAGCAGTGGATTACTGATACGGTGCAGCCCGTAAGTCAGGAATCCAGCTTTGGACATATTGAACTGGCACGTTGGGCAGACTTAATTGTGATTGTACCCGCCAGCGCAAATTGCATGGCAAGGCTGGCTCATGGCTTTGCCAGCGATTTATTATCCACCCTGTGTCTTGCCAGTGATGCGCCTTTGGCTGTAGTACCAGCAATGAATCAACAAATGTGGAAAGCCCCTGCAACGCAGGACAATATCCAATGCCTGGACAAACGCGGCACATTGATTTGGGGGCCGGACTCCGGTGTTCAGGCTTGTGGCGAAACAGGTGCGGGGCGTATGTTGGAAGTCAGTGAAATCATTGAGAAAATCAACGCATTCTGGCAAGAGAAAATCTTCAGCAAGATGTGTCTTGTGATTACAGCGGGGACAACGCATGAAGCTATTGATCCGGTACGTTTTCTCAGCAACCGCAGTTCCGGGAAAATGGGGTACGCCATTGCCCGCAGCGCGCAAATGATGGGAGCAAAAGTTATTCTGATCAGTGGCCCCAGCGCTTTAAGCTGCCCCACTGGCATTGATTATTATCCGGTAGAAAGTGCTGCGCAAATGTATCAAACCGTGATAGAACAAATCACTCAGGCTGACATTTTTATCGCTGCCGCCGCCGTTGCTGATTATCGCCCTGTACAGGCACAAGTGCATAAAATTAAAAAACATAACGATACAATGCATCTGGAACTGGAACGTACCCAGGATATTTTAGCCGCAGTGGCTGCTTTGCCAGAAGCACCGTTTACGGTAGGTTTTGCTGCGGAAACCCAGGATCTGGAACATTATGCCCTGGATAAATTGCAACGTAAAAAACTCAATATGATCGCTGCCAACCCCGTGGGTAAAAATCTGGGGTTTGATCAGGAAGATAATTGTTTAAGCGTCTATTGGAAAGCAGGCAAAAAACAACTGCCACGTATGCATAAAACCCAGTTGGCGCAACAGTTATTACAGCTTATTTATACAGAATATCAAAAACATTCTTGACAAGTATGGCGGGGTTTTATATTATGCGCAGCCTGATTTCTGCTTGCAATGAGCAGTTTTTATATTCCCCGGTAGCTCAGCAGGTAGAGCAAGTGGCTGTTAACCACTGGGTCGGCGGTTCGAATCCGTCCCGGGGAGCCAATTAAACAATGGCTTACAAGTTCCCCCCCCCTTCATTTGCAAAAATCTTCTAAAGCTCTAACTCAACCCGGTTTATTTTATGCCCCTGCAAATAATGCCCTGTCATTTTCTCACGGGTATGCCCAAGTAAAGCTTGAACAATCGCTTTGGATTTTGATTCTTCATAAATTGAAACCCCCAAGCTGCGAACTTCATGAAACCCCGGCTGGGATAATATTTACTTTTTTTGTGTGCTTTTACCCATTCCTTGGTAACATATCTGGCAATATCGCAGTAAAGTCATCACGGTCTTAAGCTTGGCGGCATTTCTGCGGCTGGCGATGTAAAACATAAACGCTTGCAATATCAAAATGCTATTCAGAACCAGAAAGAGTAATTAGATACCTGACTTTACCTGGTTAGGTAATAATTTCAATTGGTTACAATGAATAAGACGCCGTAAGATGAAATACCTCAACTCACCATTAGCATAAAATATTAATTAATTTATTCGAATGAACTATCTTAGAAATATATTTTACCGCACAATTCTAGTAGTAATTATTATCACATTGCCTCCATTTGCTTTGGCAACTGATAGCATTCAAATTGAGTCAGTGATTATTTTCAATACTTCATGTGCACAATGCCATGAAGGTGAGTGTAGTGGAAGGATGGCTTTCCACTTGCCAAAGAGTGCCACTGATCAGCATATTCGCCGTCATGGTAGCGAGCTATCAAAGAAAATGATTCAGGAATTGTTTGAACTTTTGCGCTATATGAAGGAAGAGTGTAGTTTCTATCCATTATCGGTTGCTCTTTCACAAGATCAAATATGGGGCAGTGACAAGCTGAGTAAATTGCGGTCTCCTTCAAATAATGCCTATTTCGTGCCTCTTGGTTACCTTGAACTTGGTTTGTACCAGTTACTGCTTGAAGGGCTTGGTGATAATGCCAATTATTGCATTGAAATTATCAATGGTGAGTTTGAATATTTTGTTGAGAAGACAGTGAATAGAGAGAGTGAAAAACTGAGTCTGCAATTTCAGGCAGACGAGCGCTCAAATTATTATCTGCGGATAAAATCCAAGAAGCCAATAAGTCTTAAGAGAATAGAGATGTTAACCAGCAAGAAAAATGGTGCTAACAATTAGCTCCAGCGGACATCAAAAGGGAAAAGGGGACGCTACTACTACAGCAATTCTCAATTTAGACTTACGTTCATCAATTTATTAGATATCGGTATAGGTATTTTTAATCCATCTAGCATAAATTCCATCAAACATTGCCAATCATCAAAGAGCATATAACGTGTCAAAGCCCTGAGATCATCAAAGAAAATTTTTCGACTGGGTAGATACTCTCTGAGTAATTGATAGCAGACATCAAACCACTCCAATACAGTATGAAACAAATAGGCAAGGATAATGAGACTGGCAAGTATCGATGCCAGATATTGACTGCCATGTCCAAAGTTGTGCTTAAAATTATATCCTTTTGTTTTTAATGTATTATTATTCTCATTTTCAATCTTCCAGCGAGTGCGTCCGGCTTTGACAATCTTCGCTACATTATTTTTATCTAAAGTATAATTTGTAGCAAAAGCATTATGATAAAGTACCTTGCCTGATTCATCTGTGGTTTCTAACTCACACCAGTTCACTAATAATGCATCATTACTGTTACGTAAGGGCATTTTATTCATAAATCTATATCGATCTACAACATATTGTTTACCTGTCCAACGGCGTTTCTCCATAACTTCAATTTTTTCTTCACGTTCAAAATCGGCTACCCATTCATACAGGGTTTTATGTGAGTCAGGTTTACATACCAGTATAAAATTCCATCCCTTATCACGGATGTGTTCACAAAATGGCTGATGGCAATACAAATCATCTCCAAGAATAGTAGTATTAACCGGCTGGTAGCTGCTTTCTCGTTCTATCCAACGTTTCGATGCAGCAAGTTCATAATCCTGCTTCTCACTACCATCTTGAGGAGTAACAAATTCGGGAGATAATGGAATAACACTTGATTGATTTGGTGAAACAATGACAGGAGTAACCGCCGTATGAAAATACTGTGCTTTACCATTTTTCAAAGTTTTTGTTGAGCAGCAGTTGCAATAAATTTTCTGAGAGCTAAAATATTCCACACCATCCATTGCAATCAATGTGCTACCATTAAGTACATGAAATTCTTTTAGTTTACCGCTTTGCTCCAGTCCCTTAAAAATATCTCTATACAAGGGATGTAGTGCATTTGGTGTAGCGCCATCAAGTAAATTACGAATTTGATTATCACTCGGTATTTGGTGTACTCCGAATAAACTTTCCGCATTATTACCACCTTGCTGTTTTTTCATGGTTTTTTGATGCGCCAAAAATGAAGATGATTGCATAAAAAAAACTGAAAATGCACTCATTGCTGCATCTAACACACTATATTTCTTATAAGTACCTGTACCACTTCGATAATCTGGTAAGCTTTCAAAACTTTGTCTCAGATGCTTTATCATTGTTGTGTGGGTAAATTTATAGGTAGTTTTATCTGTTGACTCAAAGGGGTATGACATCGTTTAACTCATTTAATATTGATAATATTTAGTAGAGTTTAACCTATAAAATCCTAAATTGAGAATTGCGGATTTTTTTGCTTTTATCCGCCATCAGATTGGTTATGGTAGAATATCGGGTTTTCCCAAGTATTCTGTGATAAGGACAGCGCAATGGAATTAAATCCATTATTTGAAAAAATCAAAGATATGCAGGCACGTAGCGATGTGCTGAGGGGGTATCTTTGACTATGAAAGCAAACGCGAGCGTTTAGATGAGGTTTCCCGCGAGCTGGAAGAGCCGGAAGTGTGGAGTGAACCGGAGCGAGCGCAGTCTTTAGGGCAGGAGCGTTCTAACCTGGAAAAAGTCATCAGCTTGTTTGACAAGCTGGGCAATACGCTGACTGACAGCCAGGATTTGCTGGAAATGGCGGCAGAAGAAGACGATGCCGACACCGTGGAAGCGGTGACGCTGGATCTGGATGAACTGGAAAGCCAATTGGCGGAACTGGAATTCAATCGTATGTTTTCCGGGGAAATGGACGCTGAAAATGCGTTTCTGGATATACAATCCGGTTCTGGCGGCACGGAGGCGCAGGATTGGTCGGAAATGCTGCTGCGCATGTATTTACGCTGGGCGGAGCGGCGCGGCTTTAAGGCCGAACTGATTGAGGTTTCCGCAGGCGATGTCGCGGGTATTAAAAGTGCGACCATCAAGGTGGAAGGTGAGCATGCCTTTGGCTGGCTACGCACAGAAACCGGGGTGCATCGTCTGGTACGCAAATCGCCGTTTGATTCCGGTAATCGCCGCCATACCTCTTTTTCTGCTGTGTTTGTCGCGCCGGAAATCAATGATGACCTGGATCTTGACATCAATCCCGCAGATTTGCGTATTGATGTGTATCGCGCCAGCGGCGCGGGTGGGCAGCATGTGAACCGGACTGAATCCGCCGTGCGTATCACCCATAATCCGACAGGGTTGGTGACGCAATGCCAGAATGATCGCTCGCAGCATAAAAACAAAGCCACAGCAATGAAGCAGTTAAAAGCCAAGATATATGAGCTGGAAATGCAAAAACGCAATGCTGAGCAGCAGGCGGTGGAAGATAGTAAGTCCGATATCGGCTGGGGTAGTCAGATTCGCTCCTATGTGCTGGATCAATCGCGCATTAAAGACTTGCGCACCGGACATGAAACCGGCAATACCCAGGCGGTACTGGATGGCGATCTGGATGCTTTCCTTAAAGCCAGTCTTAAACATGGCGTGTAGTTTAACCAGGGGATAACACCCCTTCAAGGGGTGTTATCCCTCTAGGAGGCTGTCCGAGAACTCGGTTTTTCAAAAAATCAGATTCTTAACTCATTGATAAGTAATGAGTTAATTTTAGCAAAATTGTTGATTTTGCTATTCTCGGACAGCCTCCTAGCCGGTAACAACAAATACTAAACAACCACCCGCTAAAAGACGGGTGAGTTAGAGCGTTTGGCGGCTGAAAGCCGAGATACAGGGCGGACAAGCCCTGTTGTTTAGCCCCAACGGGGCGCATTAATATAGCCAGGGGTAACATCCCTGGAATTGTATCCGTGTCATTATCTACCTTGGGGCGTTGCCCCAAGCTATATTAAAATACCCCTTTGGGGTGTTAGTGCTAAAACCCATATTTTAAGTTTTACCGTTAAACATCAAAGATAAATCTGTTCGCCTGAAAGGCGAAGGTTTTAACCTTGTGCATGGAAAATAAAAAACTGTTGCAGAGCTTAGCCTTTTATCCAAATATTATTACCGGTATTTGCTGGTCGCTGTACCAGGTATTAAACAATGACGCTGGAAAATAATGAAGAAAAAAATTTCTAAGGAGTGAAGATGAAATAAGTGCAGGAACTGGGTGCAGGATTTTTATTCATTTTCAAGGCGTGAAAATAGGCGCATAGCAAGCTATGTAACTGTTTTCACAACGTAGAAAATGGAGAAAAAGACCCGCCCAGTTTCTGAAGTTATAAAATTCTCGCTCCTAAGTCATCCATTAGCTTATCCATTGCAATAGATGAAGAACACCACATTTCTAAAAAACAAGGCGGTGGAATCTTAAGATTGCAGGCATGGGTGGATAAGCATCAACGTGTACAACGTTATAGCCTGACTTATATCAACCCACTGCTATTTTCTGGTGATAATGGCAGGGTATTAGGCTACGATGATGCCCATAATTACCATCATCGGCATTATTTTGGTCAAGTAACCGCAGTGGAATTTGTATCCTTTCAAGATACATTAGAGAAATTCGAGCAGGAATGGAGGGCTATTGCTCATGAGTATTGTCATTAAACCAGCAAGTACTGAGGATTTTTTCAAACGAGCAACTGAAATTGCAGAGGCTGCTGACAAGGCTCTGCCAATATTGCCCACTGAAAAAGTGGTTACTTTCGAGCCTGATGCGTTTGATTTACTGATGTCAGGTAAACGATTGGCTCTGCTACGCTATGTGCGTGATACTGGCACAGCAACACTGGAATCTTTGAGTGAGGCCACGGGTCTGGCGCGCACTACGGTATCCAGAAATATCAATTTGTTGGCAAAATTGGGATTAATTCAATTTAGTACCAGTTCAGCATATGGACGGCATAAAGTCATTGAACCAGTGTATAGCAAGCAACAGCGTTTGATTGTGCAAACTGAAATTTGAATAAGGGGAATACCCAAATAAGGTTGATATATGAAACAAAAATCTGCGCTGCCTTCCTGGCAGAAAAATGACCTGGAATCCTGTGCCTGCCCCGTGTGTCAAAGTGAACAGCATATCAGCGGTCATGTTTTTGAATTTCCGCCGTTTCAGGTGGTACGTTGCGCCAACTGTCAGCTTTGGTATTTATCGCCGCGCCTGAAGGAATCCGTCATGCTGGATGTTTATGCGGATCCCAGTTATTTTGCAGGGGGCGGTGATTCCGGCTATGCTGATAAAGATGGGCATTACCGGGATCAGGAAACGGCGTTAAGACCCACTTTTCATGCTTTTTTAGGACAGATGCAAAAAGCAGGCATAGAGGGGGGTTCCTTATTGGAAATTGGTACCAGTTATGGTTTTTTTCTACAGGAAGCCGCCAGTTTTTTTGATACATTGAGTGGTACAGATTTTGATGCAGAAGCGGTGAAGCAAGTGCAAGCACTTGGCTTTCAGGGCTTGCGCGGCGGTCTGGAAGCCATTCCTGAAGGTGAACAATATAACTGTATTAGCTCCATGAGCGTGATTGAGCATGTCTATGATCCCGTTGCCTTTGTGAAGACCTTAAGTGGGCATCTCAGTCCAGAAGGCTGGATGGTGTTTGCCACACCTAAAATTAACGGTTTTTGGTTCAAGCTCATGGGTAAACGCTGGTCTTCATTTAAAATTCCTGAGCATATCACGTATTACGATGTTGATACCCTGAGTTATTTATTTCATCAGGCAGGGGCTAAGCAATTAAAAGTTTTACCCTATCCTGCTGCTTATCCGTTGGGTTTAATTGCCGCAAAACTGGGGATGAAAATACCAAACCGGTTGGCAGGTCTGAATTTCTGGCTGCCCGGTACCATGTTTGCCATCGCTGCACAATTTTAAGAATAATAAGTTTGATGTCAGCTTCTTTTAGCCGCTGCCACCTCACGCTAACCTATTGATAGTTATGAATGCCATTGAAGCCACTAATTTATCTAAAGTTTATCGACTTTATGCCAAACCTGTTCATAGACTGAAAGAAATCCTGTTAAGGCGGCCTTGTCATCAGGCCTTCCATTCTTTGCAGAATATTTCTTTTACCCTGCCACAAGGCGGAGGACTGGGTATTATCGGTGATAACGGCGCGGGTAAAAGTACGTTGTTAAAACTACTCACCGGCACCTTGCAACCCACGGAAGGGCATATTCAGCGCAATGGTAAGGTTGCTGCGCTGCTGGAATTGGGCACGGGCTTTCACCCGGAATTAAGCGGTCGGGAAAATATTCGCTTAAGCGCCACGGTGCAGGGTTTAAGCGCTGAAGAAATCAACCAGCGTGAAGCAGAAATTATCGCCTTTTCCGAACTGGAAGCCTTCATTGATCGCCCGGTTAAAACCTATTCTTCAGGTATGTATGTACGTCTGGGGTTTGCGGTTTCTACTTGTATCGATCCTGACATCTTGATCATTGACGAGGCGTTGAGCGTGGGTGATCATAATTTCCAGAAAAAATGTATCGAACGTATGATGCAATTTAAGGATGCCAATAAAACAATTTTATTTTGCAGCCATAGTATGCATCTGGTACAGGAGATCTGCCAACAGGCGCTATGGCTGGAGCAAGGTGTCATGCGTGCTTATGGCTCCACGGAAGAGGTAATCGGTGCTTATACCCAGTATCTGGAAAGCAAACAGTATCAGCAGATTGAAACGGCAAGCAATGCGCAAGTCAGCGTTGAAGCGCATTTACCCCCTGCGATGATCACGAAGTTTCAGGTTACGGATAAAAATAATCAGGCTTTGGAAGTGTTACAGCAGTTTAAGGATGTGGTCATCCACCTGAAAATGAAAGGCTTGCAAGACAAGCCGATGAAAGCGCATATCGGTATTGCATTATTACGTCCAGATGAGCAAATAGTGTTTGTTGCCAGTACCAAAGAATCCGGCTTATCGCCAGAATTACAACCGGGCGAGCAAAGCATGACGCTGACCTTGCCTTCATTTCCTCTGGCGACTGGGGTTTACCGTTTTTCTGCGATGATTGTGGATGAGTTTGTTTTGCGTATTATCCATGAGCAGCGCAGTGAGTTGTATGCCGTGCATAGCCGCAGACCGGAATATGGGCTTTTGTGGATGCCGCATGATTGGGATTTTGACTTGCAAGAGGGATAAGCGTCATCCGTCATTCTCACTTATCACGCAACTTGGACAAACTGGCATCCATTTCCCCCAGAATTTCATTCATGGCATTCACCGCCAGCACCATGCCTTTGGAAAACTCCTGGGTTTGTGCATTCCATTGATCCATGCGATGGCGGGTTTGTTCTTCAACATCTGTGGCATAATCATTCATCATCTGCCCAACCTGCTTACGCAGCGCGGTCAAGGTTTTTTTCTGTTGCTCCAGGAAAGTTTTTTGTGACTCGCTCAGACTTTCAAAGCTGTTTTGACTGATTTCTGCTGATTCTTTCAGGGCTTGGCTGGAAACCAGCAAACCGTCATTGGCTTGATCCAGAGTTTGGGTAATGCGCTCTAAGACCTGATTACTTTCCTGCTGGCGACGGCTGCTGGTTTCTGCCAGTTTTGCCGTTTGCAGTTGCGATTCACTCAATAAACGGCTACCTTGTACCAGTTGTTCCCCCAGTTTGCCCAGGTTTTGCGCGGCCTGATTGAGTAAAATACTGCCTTTCTGGATTTCTCCGGTAACATCCGCCAGAGCTTGCTGGCTGCTGTTGGCATCACGTTGCAGGGTTTGTCCCTGGGTTAACAGATTACCGACCTGTTGGTCAAAATCACCTGCGCGGTGTTCCAGACGCCCAAGAAAACCTTCCATGCTGGTGCTCCATTGGGTAATGGCATCACTCAGTTGCGAGGATGCCGATTCCATATGCTCGCGGCTGGATTCCCCGGATTCTGAAACGCTGTCAACAAATTGTTCAATCAAACGTGACAGGGCTTCCTGTCCGCTGTCGCTTTGTTTTTCTGCGAGGGCTTCAGTGGCGGTAACCAGTTTCTCCACCGCCGGGGTGATGGCAGTTTCAAGACCTGCCTGAATTTGCTGCGGCACTTCCAGCAAAGCTTCCTGCATCTTATCGCCGATCTGCTCAGCCAGTCCCTTGAGCATGTTTTCACTTTCGCGGCTGGATTGCTCAATATTGACCAAGGTTTGTTCTGGCAGGTGTATCTGAAACAGGGTATTGGCGCGGCTTTGTATCTGATTGATTTCACGCTCTAAATGTTGTTCCAGTGATTTTTCCAGAAAATTAAATAAAACACTGGCAATAGTGCCCCACACGGATGTGGCAAAGGCAACCGCAGCGCCTTGAATCAAAGGTACAATACTTTTTGACAAGACTTGCGGCGAGCCTAAATCCAGGGAGCCTAAACCAATTTGTAAACCGACAAAGGTGCCGAGTATGCCAAAAGCGGTGAGTATACCGGGCATTGCCATTAACAGGCGGTTGCCGGAAACACCGCGTGATAAAATTTGTTTGTTAAAAAATACACTGGCATCGCTGGTCTGGTAAAAATGCTTACCATCGCTGGATTCCACCCAACTGGCGTCAAATTGCAGCCAGCAAGCACCTGCCACGCCTTGGCTGGTCGCTTGTTTGCGTAGCTCCCGCCGCTGCATGGGCAGGCTTTCAGGTTTAATCGCTGTCAGCAGTCGCGTCAGCCAGCGCAAATGCTGGCGTGCCTGAAAACTGCGAAAAAATAACCAGAAACTTGCCAGTAAAAATGAAAAAACAATCACCCAGATAAACAGGGCGCTAAGCTCACCTGTGGTGCTAACACCGTCGGAGAGTAAGTTCAAGGGAGATTTTTGCGGGAGAAACAGGTTCCAGTTAAAAAAGGTTTCAGTTGTATTGGACATAAGTGCAAATGAAATTCAGCGTGAAGCAATGGCAGTTTTTTTGTGCCTCAAAGCACAAAAATGAAGCCTTTGCGTAACAACATCAACTCAATCTTCCTCCCGGCTTAACAAGGCTTCAACAAATTCTCCCGCATGAAACACCCGCAAGTCATCAATGCCTTCACCAATGCCGATATAACGTATGGGCAGGCCGGTTTTTTTGGCAATGGCAAACAAAATTCCCCCTTTTGCCGTGCCATCGAGTTTGGTGACGCTGATACCACTTAAGCCCACTGCCTGATGAAATTGCTCTACCTGATTTAAGGCATTTTGGCCAATGCTGGCATCCACAATAATCATGGTTTCATGAGGGGCTTCGGCATCAATTTTCCCCATCACCCGTTGCACTTTTTCAAGTTCTGACATGAGATTATCTTGTGTATGCAAACGTCCGGCGGTATCAGCAATCAAGACATCAACCCCTTTGGCAGTGGCAGATTGCAAGGCATCATAAATAACAGAGGCGGAGTCTGATCCGGTTTTTTGTGCAACCACCGGCACATCGTTACGCTGACCCCAGACTTTGAGCTGTTCAACCGCCGCTGCACGGAAGGTATCACCTGCTGCCAGCATGACGCTTTTACCTTCACCCTGAAAACGTTTTGCCAGTTTGCCTATAGTGGTAGTTTTGCCCGCGCCGTTCATGCCTATCATCAATAATACAAAAGGTTTACCAGTATTTTCTGGAATCACTAAAGGTTGTTCTACTGGCCCCAGCAGTTTTTGCATGTCTTCCTGCAAGGCTTGAAACAACATGTCCAAATCTTCTAACTGGGCGTGTGAAACCCGTTTTTCCAAATCTGAAATAATTTCTCTGGTGGCCTCCACGCCCACATCAGCCATTAATAACAGGGTTTCAATGTCTTCCAGCAGTTCATCGTCAATGCCGGTTTTACCAATGCCTAGCCTTGCCAGACCTTTGGTTAAACCTGTGCGTGTGCGGTTAAGTCCTTGCTTTAAACGCGCAAAGAAACCACCATTTTGACTGGGTTTGTCACGGGGTTCAATCACCGTTTCTGAATCTGCTTGTGTATCCTTGTTATTGCCGGTCAGGGTATTTTTTAAGCGGGAAAACAATCCCTTTTGCTCTGTATTCTCAGTATCGGACATGTTTTATGCCTTATGTTTTTAATGATGAACTGAAGTGACGCACTCCAGTTGTTATTGGTTTGAAGTCTATGCTTTCTTGAGGCCTATCAAAAATGAAGCTTTTGTATAATGCCAGTAATTAATGACTTTTCAGCCAGGCATCAAATTTTTGCCGGGATAAGGGGGCGCTGAAAAAATAGCCCTGAATTTCATTACATTGATGTTTTTTCATAAATTCAAGTTGAACACTGGTTTCCACGCCTTCTGCGACCACTTTAAGATTCAGGCACTTGGACAATGCAATAATTGCAGATGCCAAGGCAGAACTGTCTTGATCAGTGCCGACATCACGTACAAAGCTTTGATCAATTTTTAAGGTGTCAAAAGGAAATTTTTTCAGGTAACTTAATGAGGAATAGCCCGTGCCAAAGTCATCCAGCGCAATTTTTAGCCCCATATTTTTGAGTTTAGAGAGTATCGTTTTACTATTGTCTGAATCTTCCAGTAACACGCCTTCGGTAATTTCCAACTCCAGATATTGTGCACCTAAACCACTATCTTCCAGTGCATTGCGAACAGTGTTTAATAATTCTGTATTTTTAAATTGTAGCACTGAAAGATTAACGGCGACTTTAAGCGGATACCCTGCATTATTCCACTGTTTTGTATCCTTGCAGGCGCGTCTTAATACCCATTCCCCTAAAGAATAAATCAGATCAGTTTCTTCCGCCAGAGGAATAAATGTTGCGGGGGAAATCATGCCTTTTTCAGGATGTTGCCAACGCACTAAAGCTTCCATGCCAATCGTTTTATTCTGCTTGAGTTCGACTTTGGGCTGATAATAAACTTCCAGTTCTTCATTTTCCAGTGCTTTGCGTAATTCATTTTCCAACATCAGACGCTGGTGCGCTTGTACATTCATTGATGGATGAAAAAACTCAAAGGTATTACGTCCGGCATTTTTGGCATGTTGCATAGCCATTTCTGCATGTGCCAATAAGACATCAGTCGTTTGTCCATCATTTGGAAACATGGATATACCAATGCTGGCAGTCAGGTAAAAACGTTCTTTTTTAAGTATAAACGGTGCATTTAAGATTTTATGAATGCGGCGAATGGCATGTTGTACACCCGTTAGGTCTTTAATATCACTTAATAAGAGAATAAACTCATCGCCACCGAGCCTGACCAATGTGTCATTTTTGGTGATAGACTGAGCATAAGCATCTGTGGGCAAGGCCCAGTTACCACGCACCAGGTAATCACTGGTACGCACACATTGATTTAAACGTCTGGCTGCTTCCTGGAGCAACAGGTTGCCAACACCTTGTCCCCAGGTATTATTGATACGTTTAAAGTGATCCAAATCCAGTGATAAAATGGCAAATAAACGGTGATGACGCTTGGCCTGTTCAATTAGTTTATTGAGGTATTCCTGGAGAAATACCCGATTAGGCAAGGTTGTCAGATTGTCATAATAAGCTAAGCGGATAATTTTCTCTTCAGATTTTTTGCGCTCACTGATGTCTTGTATGGTCACTATCCATTGTTTCTGACCATTGTCTTTTTGTTGTAATTCACCTTCTTGACGAATGCTTTTAACCTGTTTGTTGGGTGTAATAATTTCATGTTCAATCGCAAAATCCTGATTGGTGCGTAGTGCTTTAAAAAAAGTTTTGCGCAGCAGTGGTCGCTCTTCCAAAGGGATAAAATGCAAAAGCTGGCGGAGGCTGGTAAAGTGGGTTGTTGGCTCTAAACCCAAGATGGCAAGGGTTTGACTGGGAATATGCAACCGGTTTTGGCTTGTGTTCCATTCCCAATAACCTAAACGCGCAATTTGCTGGGCTTTGCTTAAACGGGTTTCATTGCGACGCAAGCGTTCAAAAAGCTGACCGGCTCGCAACATATAACGCAACCTATGCGCTAAGATCGTGTAATTAATTGGTTTTGTTGTAAAGTCTGTTGCCCCGGAATTATAAGCGTGATGAATTGAATCAATATCATCCAAACCGGTCATCATCACGATGGGGACATGTTTACCACCAGCTTGTTTGCGCAATTGCGCACAAACTTCAAACCCGTCCATACCCTGCATAATCACATCAAGTAATACAATATCGGGGGGCGTTTGTAAAAAATATTCGATAGCGGCTTCACCGCTTTCTACTTCATCAACGTGAAAATGGGATTCCTGCAAGGTCTCTCGAATCAGGAAGCGAATCATTTCATCGTCATCAACCACCAAAACTTTCGCTGGTTTTTTTTCAGATAAATTTATCATTAGTTTTATTATTTGCAGTGTTTTTGTAGTTGGGGTTCAATCTGCTGATAATTTTTTTCCATTTCTTTAATTATTTTTTCAATACCCTGAAAGTTATTTTCTCTACCTGAAAGCTCTATTTCTTTAGCCATTTTTGCTAACTGCATCGCACCAATGGTTGCGCTGTTTGATTTAATGTTATGTGCAATTTTGTAAAGTACCTCAGCATCTTGTTCCTGATAAGCATGATTCAGCTTTTGAAGTAAAACCGGGGTTTTTTCCAAATATAAAGTACTTACTTTTTTAAGTATATTGGATTTTTTTGATGAATTGATCGTACCCAGGCGCTCCAATATGTTCAGATCCAATACAGCAAGATCGTTATCTGTATTTTTTTGATTATCCTTTATCGTTACAGGCTGATGAGTTTTCCCCTGAGGCAGCAAAGCCATTTGTTTTTTACTGGAATGATTTTGTGGCAACCATTTTTTTAAAATTTCATATAAAGTTTGCTGTTTAAACGGTTTACTCAAGAAATCATTCATACCTGCGGCCAGGCAGTTTTCCTTGTCGCCGGGCATTGTATTTGCCGTCACTGCAATCACCGGGGTGATTTTTTTTTCCGGGTGACGATTTTCATAGGTGCGAACCGTGCGTGTTGCATCAAATCCATCCATATTAGGCATCTGGCAATCCATTAGAATAATATCAAAATTTTGTTTTTTTAGGGCATCAAATACCATGGAGCCATCTTCAACAACAGTCACCTTGCTGCCCATCAGTTCCAGCATATAAACAGCAACGGCTTGATTAACCGGGTTATCTTCTGCCAATAACACATGAATATTCAGTTGCTGTTCAGTAAAATCAGCCTGTTTTTCTTTAGTTTTAACAATTTGTTCAGTAATTGGTTTTTCTACAGTCTCCATATTTTTTTTAGTTTCAGTTGCAAGCCCGGTTGTAAGGAGTGGGTAACTTGCAGATTCTATCTTTTGAAATAAGACGGTAAACCAGAATAAAGAACCTTTAGCAAGCTGACTTTCCACACCGATTTCTCCGCCCATCATCTGTGCCAACTGCCTGGATATGGTTAAGCCTAAACCCGTTCCCCCATACTTTCTGGTGGTTGATCCATCTGCTTGAGTAAAGGACTCAAATACTTTACTGCGAGTTTGTACATCCAGGCCGATACCGGTATCGCGCACTTCAAAACGTAATAATATCTGGCTGTCATATTCCTCAATAATAGCAGTACTGATAATAATCTGGCCTTTTTCCGTAAATTTAACGGCATTAGAAATAAGATTACTCAATATCTGGCGTAAACGCAGGGGATCGCCAATAATCATGCTGGGTAATTCTGGTGATAGAAAACAGGAAAGGGCCAGATTTTTTGTAGCCAACTGTTCACTGAATAGCTGGCTGGATTCTTCAATGGCTTTATGCAGATTAAAAGGGATGTTTTCCAGCTTTAAGCGACCAGCTTCAATTTTAGAGAAATCAAGGATTTCATTAATAATTTGTAACAGGCTTTCGGCAGAATTTTGAATTGTACCGGCATATTTTTTTTGGCGTTCATTTAGCGGTGTGCCAAATAATAATTCAGTCATGCCCATGATGCCATTCATCGGGGTGCGGATTTCATGACTCATTTTAGCAAGAAACTCGCTTTTAGCACGATTGGCGGACTCTGCGGTTTCTTTGGCTTTATTGGCTTCATGGATGGCAAGTTTAAGCTCAGCATTAGCCGTTGATAGTTCTTCAGTACGCGCTGCAACCTGGTGTTCTAATTGCTCACTATAAGTTTCCAGCTGACTGTCCCGGGCTTCAATCTGGTGGAGCATCTCATTAAAACGCTCAAATAAACTGCCAATTTCGTCTTCATCCGTTTTAATAACGCGCAGACTGTAATCTTTGCTGGAGGAAATTTTAGACATGGCAGCAGCCAGATAAATAATAGGCTGTGAAATATAGTGTTGTAATTTGGCTGAAAGTATAAATGCGCTGATTATTGTTGTAATAATAACGAATAGGGCAATTTTAAAAAACCACC
Organism: Candidatus Venteria ishoeyi; assembly: GCF_030378065.1. Lineage (GTDB taxonomy): Bacteria > Pseudomonadota > Gammaproteobacteria > Beggiatoales > Beggiatoaceae > Venteria > Venteria ishoeyi. Next base: position 75,290 of record NZ_JAUCGJ010000004.1, read on the forward strand.
ATAAATTATCATACAAGCCGCTTAAACTCGCCTGAATATAAATCCGTCCAATTAAATCATTGTCATAATAAATCGGTTTGGTAAATTCAAGCCTGTCAGCCTGAAAATCATGTTGCGCTGAAGACTGATTCAAGGCTTTTCGCCACCAATCACTCCCCAGAGAAGGCGATAAACTGTCCTGATTGACAATATTTTTTTGCGTAAAATAGTGAGCAAAAGGCTCTGGCTCATCTGTTTGGTATAAGAAAGCACTGAGAATATCAGGTTTTTTAGCTAAGCTGGTCAATAACGTTTGGGCAGAATCGGACTCTCCCAGCACCAATGTAGGTGCGGCAATGTCGCTGATTAAATCTGAAATACTGGATATGTGTGCCAATTGCACACGCTTAAATGAAAATACTTCAGCTGCAACATAAGCCAGTGATGAAATTAATAACACCAGTGTACTCACGGTTGTGATGATGTATTTTAATTTATCGCTGATAGGCAGGCGGCTAAACCTGTTTTTTATATGCATCATGAGTCTATTTTATCATCATCAAAATATACAGGTGCGCTGTAATACGCCAGAAAAAACCTCAGAATAGAAATTCATTCAGGATTGTCGAGACGTGTTTTACGATACTTTACACTTTTTGCCAAGCGCAACAGGGGCGCGCTGATTAGCAGCTTGACGGACTTTGCCGCATCCAGGTTAATCATGAAACGTACGCGCTGTTTAGCCTGAATAAGGCCAATCATACCACCTTGCGATATAAAATCAGGCATATCACTGATAGTCAGTATCGGTTTATTATGCACTGATGATAATATCGTAGAAAATGACGCAGCAGAGGAAGCACTGATATACAGTGTCTGGCAAGACAATGTGTTTAATGTTTGCAAACGCTGGGTATGAATGCGTACGGCTTTTCCTCTTATTTGGCGTTTTTCAAAGGTTTTTAAGGCCGCAAAAAATGGTGTTTCCCCAAAAACACAGATATTAAAGGTTTGCTCTTTGCCAAAAGCTGTGTCGGGCCAGTCGATAAACTTACTCAGATTATATAAGACCCCCGCTTTTTTTTTATGCCAGAGTGCAGGGTTGTTTTCAGTACTTGGATCGCCGAAACTACTGTTTGAAACGAGGCAAAAAATCAGGAAAAACAAACTTTTTCTGAGCAAGAAATACTGTCCTTTGTCCATCAATAAGAATACCGGTTAATCGAAATTAAGCTTAGGAACGAGGATTTTATCCGGGTTATAACACCAGTTATTTCATTCTCGTTCCTCAGGGAACAATTTCAATAAATGGGGAAATCACACAAATGCGTCGCCGGGAGTCTGTATTTTTATAAGGTCGGTGTATTTTTTTCTGGCTGGGCAATTGCTCGCCCCGTCCCACAATTTCTGTTTGTATTTCAACGTTATAAACTGTTGGCAATTGTTGTTGCAAGCGCTGTTTAACGTATTGACTTAGGGTGTTGGCGCGGAATTGGGATAGCATCTGATTGTATTGCTGACGTCGTTTAATAATATTTCGTGAAACCGGTGCTGTCATGGCCTTGTCAAGCTCCCGCTCTAAACGACTTCCGGGAAGTATCCCTGTTTCATCTGTATAACCTGTGGTTTTAATCATTATTTTCATTGCTTTTTCAGGGTATTTTTCCACTAATTTATGGATGGAAAAAATCATTTTTTCAACTAATTCATTACTTTTTTGCTGGCCTTTTTTAGCCAGGTTTTTTAATTTATAGGTTCCCAAAGGGAAAGAAATATCCATTTGTAATGTTAAGTCAGAAAGACGATCCATATTTTCATTAATAATATTAATTTTATGGATATAATCATTGATTTTGTCAGAACTAAATTTCCCAGGATTAGACTTAACATTATCTGTATATTCTAAAATACTATCTAAGGCAGAAATAGAACCTTGTAATGCAGAGTCTGGATTTATCTCAACTTTTTCACGTACCCGATATAAGGTGCTCTGGACATCTGCTTCAAGTTCTACAATTGTTTTTTCCTGTTTTGTGCTTAACACAGTACAGGCAGATAATAATAAAGATAAAAAAAACATCCAGATAAGTGGATATATTTTTATAAAATAAACAGGCATTTACCTATTCTCCAGTAATATAATGAAATAGATTATGGCTAATAATTTAATATTTATCTTTAAGCGCTTTTTGTTTTTTCATTAATAATCTAAACTCAATTGCTTTTTTTCTAAATAATAGCTCATTTCTAAAATCCAATAAGTGCGCATCCATTTTTTTAAGATTTTCTTTTACTTTATTTAATATAATGTGCTCGTTCTCCATCCCCAGAGTTTGTTGTTTTTTTTCAATTTTAGTATATTTTTTCCGTTCTTCTTCAAAATAATAAATAATATCTTCAATAACCGGGATCATTTCTGTATCGATTAGTTGGTGATTTTTTTCTTCTGACTGCGTGAGATCATGATATTCGCTTAAAGCAGCAAATAACTCATAAGGCACATCAAATACAGCAACACTGTGTTTTAGTGAATGGATATGTGTGAGTTGGGTGTTGTCAGAAACCTCTGCAAACAGAGGAGAAGAGGTGCTGATATAAAAAATGAACAGCAATCCCAAACAGCTTGAGGTATGCCATGAACTGAACAAGTCTTCAGTAATAATGCGACCTGATTTCATACCAATAATTTCTCTGAAAAGGGTATACAGTATACACAAATATGTTATAAGACTGTTGAAATATTGTTACCATAGAACACATCTAACATTTAAAGAGAGCCACCATGCCATTACAATATATGACACAATTGATATTATTTATCAGTATGTTTTTTTATAGCCTATCGCCGTTATTGGCAAAAGATACCGATACTCAAGTAATTAAAGCAACATCTTTGCCACTTGCAGCGCTTGCAAAAGGTAGCTTGCCAGAAAAAGGTTTGTGCTGGGAAATCAGTAAACCTGGACAGGCAAGCAGTTATTTATTTGGCACCATACATTCTGAAGATCAACGCGTATTGCAACTTTCTGATAGCGTGCGTCAGAAATTTGACAAGGCAAGCAGTTTAAGCCTGGAAATTCAGATGGGTGATGAGGTTATTGAAAAACTGGCAGGGACGTTATTTTTGCCTGATTCGGAAAACCTGATATTGTTGTTAGGCAAGGAAGACTTTAAAAAATTATTCCAGACTATGAGTCAACACGGGATGTTAGTTAATATCGCCATGCGCCTGAAGCCTTGGGTGGCGATGATGATCGTGATAATGCCAAAAACCAAAACAGGTTTATTTCTGGACAAATATTTGCAAGAGCAAGCCAAGGTGCAAAATAAGGCGATTTACAGCCTGGAAAGTGTTGAAGAACAACTGGCCATTTTTGATAGCTTAAGTCTTGATAAACAAGTACGCCTATTACGTGCAACCGTAAAATATCTGGATAATATCCCTGAATATCTGGAAAACATGCATACCTTGTATCTGGCACAGGATTTGGCAGGCATGGAAAAACTGTCTAATGAGATGATGAAAACGGAAGATCCTGAGCTTGAAGCATTAAACCTGCGTTTAATGCAGCATATGTTAAGTAAGCGTAACCATGTTATGGTGCATCGAATGCAGGCGCGGTTACAGGAAGGCAACGCTTTTATTGCGGTGGGTGCTTTGCATCTGGTTGGCAAAGAAGGTCTTATCTCTTTATTACAACAACAGGGATACCAACTGCGTCGGATAGATTAGACAAGCGTGACGCAAAAGCTTATTTTTTGTGCCTGAAAAACTCAGATTTCAAACCAAAAGCAAAAACAAAAGGATTGCGTAACATCAAGGATTAATTTTATGTCTGATCATTATGCAATTGCGATTATCGGCTCTGGACCCGCAGGCTTAAGTGCTTGCGCGAATGCCATAAAACAAGGCTTGTCTTGTATTTTATTAGAAGCTCAGCCCCAGTTTGCCAACACGGTGCAACATTACCAGAAAGGTAAATGGGTGATGGATGAGCCTGCGGTTCTACCGTTGCGCAGTGACTTACCGTTTCATGCGAACACCCGCGAAGCTGTGCTGGACACCTGGCAAGAGCATATTACAGAGCAACAGCTTAATATTCACTATAATGCAGAAGTGACTGCCATCAGTGGACAGAAAGGCAATTTTGCCTTACATCTGAAAGCCGATAACGATGAAACAATAATTTACGCAGAACAAGTGATCCTCAGTATCGGGATTCAAGGCAATCTGCGCCAATTAAGCGCGCAAATCTGTGATCCTGAAATCAGCATTGCAACCCGCAGCAGTGATAAGCAACGCCCTCTGGTGGAATACCAATTAGATGATCCGCTGGCTTTTGAAGGTGAAACAATTCTTGTCATCGGTGCTGGAGATTCTGCTATTGAAAATGCGCTGGCACTGGCAGAACAAAACCAAGTATTGCTTATCAACCGCCGTGGCGAGTTTACCCGCGCGAAACAAGCTAATAATGATGCCATACTACAAGCCATCAGCCAGGAAAAACTGGAGTGCCATTACAGCACCAGGCCGGTATCCATTATTCCGCATCCACATGATGGCAATGCCATACAAGCCACGCTGAAAACCCCGGAGGGTCAGGCAAAAATCACCTGTGACCGGGTGATTGCCCGCTTGGGCGCGACCCCGCCCCGCGCTTTTCTGGAAGCTTGCGGGATTGGTTTTCCAGATGATAATAAAGCCTCTGCACCGATATTAAACGGGCATTATGAATCAACAGTACCCGGGTTATACCTTATTGGCGCAGTCGCAGCATACCCACTGATAAAGCAAGCCTTAAATCAGGGCTATGAAGTCATTGAATTTATTCTGGGTCATGATATTGCGCCTGCTGATGAACCCTTATTAATTGAAAAATTCCGGCGTTTACCCGCATTTCATTCAGTCGATACCACACTGGATATGATTCGTTTGAATATGCCGCTATTATCCGGTTTAACCAACCCGCAGCTACGGGAGTTTTTACGCACCAGTGAAGTACACTATCCTGAACCGGGTGAAGTCATTTTTAAATATAATGATTACAGCAATACCTTTTTCAGTATTATCTATGGTGAAGTACGGATTTCAGTCAATCGCGAGGATGCCAGTCAGATTGTCACGCTGCGTCAGGGGCAGTTTTTTGGTGAACTGGGCCTGATTTCCGGGCGTCGCCGCACCTCTACCGTTTATGCAGGTTCAGGGCAACAGTGTGTACTGATTGAAACACCGCGCCCTACCATGCTCAAGCTGATTAATGCCAGCCCGGTTGCCAAGGCACAAATTGATCAGATTTTTGTATTACGCGCCATTCAAACCAGTATTGCACCAGAAATCCCCGCTTCTGATCTTGCCGCCGTTGTATATTCTTCACGCATCGAAAGTTACGCGCCTGGCGATGTGATCTTTCGTGAGGGGGATCCCGGTGATTGCCTGCATCTGATCCGCAGTGGTTCGGTCACTGTTTCCCGGGAAAATGCTGGCAATGAAGTTGTTTCTTCCTATGTGGCTGCGGGGAATTATGTAGGAGAAACCGCGTTGCTCAGTAACAGTCCGCGCTCCGTTACAGTACGTGCGGCAGTGGCAACCGAAACAGTGCGCCTGGATGGTACTGCATTTATGGCATTACTGGATAAGTCTCCCGCCTTGCGTAAACGTCTGGAAACCCGCTTTCGCACCAATCTGGCACAACAGACTATGGCGGAAAGCCAGCCGCAGACGGGTAATATGATTTCTTTTCTGGTGGCACAGGGCTTAGGAGAAGCAAGTGATGTGTTACTGATTGATGAATCTTTATGTATACACTGCAATAATTGTGAAGTAGCTTGTGCCGCGACACATGAAGGCACTTCGCGCCTGGATCGTGAGGCCGGCCCTACTTTCGCATCTTTACACGTACCCACATCCTGCCGTCACTGTGAACATCCGCGTTGTATGAAAGACTGCCCACCTGATGCGATTCACCGCGCGGATAACGGCGAAGTTTATATTGCTGATAATTGCATAGGTTGTGGTAATTGTGAGAAAAACTGTCCCTATGGCGTGATTCAAATGACGGGTAAAAAACAAAAACACACCAGCTTATGGTTGCGTTTATTGTTTGGTGTTGAATATGCAAAAATTGAGGCTGTGGGTGAACCAAAAGCCGTTAAGTGTGATATGTGCAAGGATCTGCATACGGGGCCTGCTTGTGTCCGCGCCTGCCCGACAGGTGCCGCGTTACGCGCCAGTCCTGAGCAGTTTATGGAAAGGCAATAAGTTATTTTGGAGACAATGCTTTGTCTCCTTACAAAATCCTGGTTTCACCTTAATAAATCAGCTAAACGCACCGCCATTTCGGTGCATTGTTGCGCATCACACTCAATTTCCCATTTTTCCAGATGCTCTAAAGCCGCGCACAAATCCAAATTATCATCCATCGCGGCTATGACCGCTTGACCGCAGATATGCTGAATATGATCTAAAATTATTGTTTTATCCATTATTTCAGTTTCTGACTGCTCATGTATGGGACCCAGATATTCATAATGCCCTTGTGGATTTTTCTGGAAATTATCCCAGTGTAAATCAGATAAATGCATGACTGAACTTAAGTTTTGAAATGTGGCATATAGCGTGTTGGCTTGTTGCAGCAGCTTTTCAATAAAGGCTTCAGCACTGAGACCCTGGTGCATTTTTTTCTGTTCCTGTCCCAGGGTTTTGCAGGTTTTGACAATTTGCCACAGCCGCCAGCGATAACTGGCCTGATGAGAAATCGTGTAATAATGCGCAGTGGGTAAATAATCCTGATGCAATAAGCGCAGACGGGTATGGTTTTGTAAATTCAGCAGCGCATTATCCAGGGTGTCATGCAACCATTCATTATGTGACCAGCAGTACCATTGTTGCGCACTGTCTGTGGCGCGCCAGAGATTTTCGGCATATTCCACCAGGGTCAGATTACAGGCATTGAGCTGTTGCAGCGCTTGCCGGGTTGCCAGTGGCGGGTTACGCCAAGTAACGGGGACATCCGGCGTAGGCGTGGTGGGTAGGTGACGCTCTAAACGTAGCGGATACAATGTTGGGCTTGCAGTATCTGCGATTGTCGGCAAGCTGCTATCATTGTTGTCAACTTGCGCGCTTAGCAGCGCAGTAAAACCATCTTGCGTGGCTTCTGCTAAGTCCGCATTTTGCCACCAGTGTTGTAATTTCTCACCGTTATTGATGGGAACCTTGGCAAATAAATTCTGCCCCTGCTCACGGCAGGTGGTTAAATGATTTAGTGCCAGACGTACTGTGGCAACAAAAATTTCACGTATACCCTGCCCAGTGCTGGCTGCACTGCTCATGACTTTTTCCAGTCTGTCAGATATGTTCAGCAATTGCTGAAGTTGCTGATTAGATAAACACTCGGCGCTGTCTTCAAAATTATTCTGAATAATTAAACCCGGTGCAATATCACGGCTATCACGCCAGCTTTGCAAACGCCTGAGATGTTCAAGATTAAGCGGCAGATTTTCCAGGCGGCTGTCTAAGACAAAAATAATGGCATCTGCGGTTTTCAGCAAGGCTTCACGTTGTGCCCGACAGCATAGCTCCCCCGGCAGGCTGATAATCTGGGCTTCAATTTTACTGTTTTCAAACAAACCGCCGATATAACTGAGCCATTCAAAACTTTGCGTGGCAATATAATCTTCACCGTCATCTTTGCGCTGTTGCGGATCAAAAACGCCCCCAGGGGTTTTTAATTTTTTTTGTAAGGCATATAAACTTCTGGTTTTTCCAGCTTTGCTGGCACCTTCATAAATAATACGAATCACTACCCGATTATTGTCGGTATCAATGATTGCCATGCTGTTGCTCCATCCTGATGAACTGATGTTACGGGGTTGCTTGTTTTTTTTGCGTAACACCGGTGTTTGGCAAAATGCAAATGAAAACCAGCATGAAGCAAAAACGGTTTTTTCACATTTCAAACCTTCCAAGCCTGCGAAAAAGAAGCTTTTGCGTAACACCGATTAATAAAACTGTGCCATTTGCAGATAAAACCGGCTGCCAGTGTTAATCACTCTTAATATATTACGCGATCTGGCAGGTGCATCAATCGACAGATTTTGTCTTAGGCCTGATGCGCTATCCTGAAATTGTAACTGATGAATACCCGCAGGCACATGAATGCGCAGGAGTTGCACATTATTAGGCAGTGACAACCAACTGCGCAAATCAGCATGTTCACTGAATAAATTGTAGAGATTAACCAGCAGACCCACTGCGTTGCCACCTTGATCATAACTGAATCGTTGTAATTCTGCTTTTGCCACGGCACGTCCAAGCTGACGTATAATCAATCCCACTCGTTGTTCCTGCAAGGCTTTGGCAACCATACTGGCAACTTTGGTCAACATTTGGGTTCGCCCCAATCTATGCTGATCCCGGGAAACGATTAAGCTGCCCGGTATGCTGTAACCCTGGTAAATAGGAAAGCTGATGGCGACCAGGCCATAACGGTAAGGAATCGGAAAAGATACTTCCTGTTTTGGTGGTGCAAAACCGTTTTCATAAAAAATAATCAGTTCACTGCCTCCTGCATCGGATACATTATCTGACAGGCTGGCATCCTGTTGCAGCGTCTTTGCGGTTTCCTGATCACCTAATTGTTTTGCCAGACGTAATACATCGGCTTGAATCACGCTATTATCCGGTGCCAGTTTCAAGGCATTGCGATAGTCAATATAGGCATCATCGAGTTCATCACGTAATTCATAAATGAGCGCGGAAACATAATAACTATAGGCATTTTGGAAAGATGTGCGTACCTGCGCGGCCTCTCTGTCCATTGCCTTAAAATAATGGTTGGCACGTTCAAAATCCACCGGCACCTGCTGACGTTTGGCTTCCAGTTTTTCCAATTCTTTGGCATAGAGGGTATTGGCTTGTTGTTGCGCCAGATTGCCGCGCCGCACTTCCACGCCAGCGCCTTCCAGGTCTTTCCAGAATAAATAATTCAGTGCCTGAAAGTGGTGCGCAAAAACCTGTTCAAAAATCGCACCCCGGTAAGGCATCACGTTATCATTGGTAACGAGCGCGACCCCCTGGCTGCCAATATCGCTTAAACGAAAAATTGCACCCGTATCATTATCATCAAATTCCGCCAGCGCACGCTCAAAAGTCAGCATACTTAAGGCGGTTTCCCCACGAATCTGCGCAAAGCGTGCTTTTTCCAATAAATTCAGCAATAAATCTGCATTACCCGCACTGCTTTGGGTATATAACAACTGCGGTGTCTGACCTTGATCCAGTTGCTGTAACTGCGGCTGTATTTGTTGTGGATAAGGTGACCATAAACTGCTGGCACAACCCGTGCTTAACAGGCCGAGCATGATGAGGAAGCTCAGTTTTATCATATTTGGTTTCTCACTTTCCCAGATAGTTTCTGATATTTTTTAATAACGGGTATTCAGAAACATGACATAATAAAAATCATTATAGCGGTTAATTTTTTAATCAAGGACGCTGATTCCATGCCTTTTCGTTTATGGCGGTTTTTTTCCGTCGTTATTGTATTATCTTTACTGTCCGCCTGTAACAGCTACTTAAAACCAGATAGGCAGCCAGCCGATGCTTACGCACGTCAGCAGGTGGCAGCCGGTAATTATCAGGGTGCGGCACAAGCCTATTGGCAGTTAGCACAAAGCACACAGGCCGCAATGCGGGAAAGCTACCAGCTCACCGCCATTGAGTACGCTTTGCAATCCAGGCAACTAGAACAGGTGCAAAACTGGCTTAGCCAGATAACCGCGCCTACACCGCAATCGCGCCCCAGAGTACAATTGATACAGACACAAATGGCTTTATTAGCGCACAAGCCGGAAGAAGCCAAAAGCCTGTTGGCGCAAATTCAGATACATTTATTAAGTGCCAATGGCAAAATCAGTTATTATTACCTGCAAGCATTGAGCCTGGAAGCACTGAAACAAAATGTGCCTGCCTTATATGCGCGTTTAACACTGGATCCTTTGCTGCATCAGGCCAGTGCAATTCAAGCCAATCATACCGCTATCTGGAAAAGCCTGCAAAATCTGTCTATCACCCGCCAACAACAATGGCCCGTACCCCTGCCCCCTGATTTTCAGGGCTGGATTGCGTTAAGCCTGACAAGCCGTGAACCCGCTGCAAAATACCAACAAGCCTTGCAGCAATGGCGCGCACAGCATCCACAGCATCCGGCAAATTATGATATTGTCGGACAATTGCACAATCAGCCGCAACAAAGACCACGTTTTGCCGACCTCAGCCAGGTTTCACATATTGCTTTATTTTTACCTTTAAGCGGTAAATTCGCCCGCCCTGCGGGTATAGTTCGCGATGGTTTTATATCTGCCTGGTACGCCGATAAAAAAACCAGCAAACCCAAAGTTAAACTGTATGATGTGAATGACAATAATGTACTTGATTTTTATCAGCAGGCAGTCAGTAATGGTGCGCAAATGGTGGTTGGCCCAATGGGAAAAAAGGCCACAGCGGCCCTGATTAGCCATTATAATGATTTTCCAGTACCCACTTTATTATTGTATCAACCCGAAGCCTTGCAGCAGCCCGGTACCCGCATTCCCAATAACTTATTCCAGTTCAGCTTATCTCCTGTACAGGAAGCGCAGATTGTAGCGCAACATGCCTGGTCTGATGGGCATCGCATAGCTTCAATATTAGTACCGGAAGGCACTTGGGGCGAGCGTCTGGCACAGGCATTCAGCATCCAATGGCAAAGTTTGGGTGGCAGCATTGTCGATTCACAATTTTATAATAAAAAGAACTTAGCTTCACCAGTGCGCGCAATCGCTCGCAGTGGCGCGGATATGGTGTTTGTTGGTGCATTTGCCAGTCAGGGGCGGCGCATTAAACCCCAGTTTCGTTATTATGGCGCAGGTGGCTTACCCTTATATGCCACCTCTCACCTTTATGAAGCCGAAGACAACCCCAGAATGGATAAAGATTTAAACGGGATTGTTTTTGTCGATATGCCCTGGGTTTTACTTAAAGGTTTCTGGAAAGAACCTAACTGGCTGGTGACAGCGGGAGAGAATAATCAGGCACAAGCCTTTTTACCCACACCCGACCCCATGTATGACAGTTTGCAACAACAATGGTCTGAGCGTATGTATGGCAGTAGTAAACGTTTATTTGCTTTTGGCATTGATGCCTATCAGGTGATTAATTATCTGAAACGTGTTGGTAATAATCGTTATACGCCCGTGCAGCAGGCTGGAGCCAGTGGTTTATTATCACTGAATAATCTGGGTATTGTGCAACGTCAGTTATTACGTGCGATATTTAAATCCGGTCGCGCCTTACCTTTGAAGACAATACAATAAGTTGCAAAAACCATGTATCATGGTCCTTGGCAATCGGCTCAAAAATATCGGATTTGGTGGCGTAAGCTGGTATCTTATGGGCAACTATTTTTTAACTGCTTAAGCAAAACCAAGACGACAAAAAGACAAATAGCAAAACATTTATCTGATGGACAGTGGGCTGAGCAACAAGCGGAACGGTATTTGCTCTCTCAAGGTTTGATTTTACTGGCACGTAATTTTTCATGCACAGGTGGTGAAATTGATCGGATTATGCGCCAACAACAGACCCTGGTTTTTGTCGAAGTACGTTATCGTCAATCAGGTGGTGCTTTAGCCAGTATCAATCGCGCCAAACAACAAAAAATCTTAAAATGCAGCGCCCATTATCTGCGTTGTCATAAGCAGGCGGCAATCAACTTAGCTTGCCGCTTTGATATTATCACCATTGAAGGTTTGAAAAAACAACCGACATTGCATTGGATTAAGGATGCATTTAGAGCCTGAATCAATGGCTTAGCGGGAGGTGTCAGCAGTTTTCAGTGTCTTTAGCATTGAAAACAGCTGATACCGAACTCAGATTAAATTAATATGATGTTCAATCGACGTTTTCTTTTTTTATTGTTATCAGGACTGTTACTGCTGGCTTTATTAAGTCTTGCAGACGGTTGGCTGTTTTATCGCCAGCAACAAAGCGAACTTGAGCAACGTATTTTTACGGTGCAGCAACAGATACAGCAAGATCTGCAAACCTTCTCATCAGCAAATGCAAGCAGCCAGAAACGTTTACAACAGCTTGGAGAAATCAGCGGTTTACAGCGTTTGGAAATTCATCAAGCGCAAACCCTGTTGGCTCACTGGCAGGCGACTGGCAAGCGCAGCGATATGCGCATCTGGCAATATCCCCTGCTAAGTAAGCAGCAGCTTGGCAGCAAACCATCACTGAACTTATTAATTGGTGCTGATCTCAGCTTACTTAAAATACAAAGCCGCCAGCGTATTTTGCAGGTTTTCATTGGTGGCAGTATTTTATTGCTGCTGTTATTTGTTTTATTTTCCTGGTTATTACATCGGCATTTTCAACGCCCTTTATCGTATATTATTCATTATATTCGCAATTACCAGCCTGAAGATCAGCAAAATAGCTTAAGCCTGCAAACGCTGTTACACAGCACATCCCAAGAATGGTCTACGCTGGTGGAAGCCATTGCCGAAACCCACCAACATTTAAAAGGCGCTTATAATAAAATCCGTAAAAGTGAAGAACGCTTTGAACTGGCCTTGCAGGCAACGGAAGAAGGTGTCTATGACTGGAATATAGAAACCAATATTGTTATTTTTTCCCCCCATTGGAAAGCCTTGTGTGGCTATGCCGATACAGAAATTGATAATCATGCTAATGAGTGGTTTGAACGTATTCATCCCGATGACTTGCATCAGGTGATGTCAGATGTTAAATCTCATCTTGATAAAAATACCCCGTTTTATAACAATATTCATCGTCTAAAACACAAAGAAGGTCATTATATCTGGGTACGCGCCCGTGGCATTGCCAGTTGGGATGAAAACGGTGATCCCTATCGCATGGTGGGCACCAGCCAGGACATCACCGCGCAGAAAGCCGCTGAAGAAAAATTACGCGAGAGCGAGCACTTTAACCGCACCTTAATTGACGGCTCGCCTATTGGTTTAATGCTCAGCGATATGGATGGCAATATTCTTGAAGTCAACAGCGCCTATGCGCAAATTGTCGGGCTGCCCATTGCCGAGATTCGTAAGCTCAGTACCTGGGACTTAACCCCGATTTCTTATCAGGAAATCGAACGCTCGCAAATGCGTTTACTGGAAAGTTCCCGACATTATGGCCCTTTTGAAAAAGAATACCTGCATCGTGACGGACATCTGGTACCGGTGCGCGTTTCTGGTTTATTGATTGAAAAACAAGGCACGACTTTTATCTGGTCCAGCGTGGAAGATATTACCGAGCAAAAACGCTCAGAAGAAACGCTCATCCGTGCCAAGCAACTGGCGGAATCTGCTAACCTTGCCAAAAGTCAGTTTATTGCCAATATGAGCCATGAACTGCGCACCCCCTTAAATGCGATTATCGGTTACAGCGAAATGCTGCGGGAAGATGCAGAAGATATGGAAGAGAAGGGGTTTGAGGAGGATCTGGTTAAAATACACAGTGCCGCCAGACATTTATTGGGCCTTATTAACGATGTGCTGGATCTTTCCAAGATCGAAGCGGGCAAGATGGAAATCTATAATGAGGTTTTCAGCCTGGAAGAAATGCAGGGCGAAATTGTTGCCACTATCAGTCCGATGCTGGAAGACAATGGCAATGTCATGGAGCTCATCACTGATGAAGACCTCGGTAATATGTATGCGGACTTGACCAAAGTTCGTCAAATGCTGCTGAACTTGCTTAGTAATGCCGCCAAGTTTACTGAAAATGGTACGATTACGCTGGAAATCACCCGTGAAATCCAAACCACAAATAAGGAAGACAGAGAGTGGATTCAGTTTATTGTGCGTGATACCGGTATCGGCATGACTGACGCACAATTGAATAACTTGTTTCAGGCATTTACCCAGGCAGATGCCTCCACCACCCGCAAATACGGTGGCACAGGCTTGGGGCTGGTGATTACCAAGCGTTTTACAGAAATGATGCATGGTCATATCGATGTTAGCAGCGAATATGGTCAGGGTACTTGTTTTACCATTAAACTGCCCAGCCAGCATCTGACAGAAGCCGATCAAGTACGTCTGCAAAAACGCATGATGCTCAACGAAGCCACTTTTGCTTCGCTCGATACTGACAGCACGGTACTGGTTATTGATGATAACGCCAGTATTCGTGAGTTGCTCAAGTCCTATATTGAACGTCTGGGCTATCATGTGGTGACCGCCTCAGGCGGTGATGAAGGTCTGCAACTGGCGCGGGAAAGCAAACCCGCTTTAATTACACTGGATGTGATGATGCCGGGGATGGATGGCTGGATGGTGCTATCTGCGCTGAAAACCGATCCTCAGCTTGCCAACACGCCAGTGATCATGATTTCCATGATAGAAGACAAGGCCTTAGGCTATTCTCTGGGTGCTGCGGATTATCTGATTAAACCGGTCAATCAGGAACAACTGCGCACCGTCCTGGCACGTTACCGCAAACCAAACAGCAACGAACACCTGGTGATGATCGTTGAAGATGATGCCATCACCCGTGGCATGATGGAAGTCATGCTCAATCGTGCAGGCTGGCAGGTGTGCAGTGCGGAAAATGGTAAAAAAGCACTTCAGGTATTAGCCGCGCGCGACGCGCAGCATATTCCGCATCCTGATTTAATTTTACTGGATTTGATGATGCCGGAAATGGATGGTTTTGAATTCGTTGAAGAAGCCAATAAGAATCATACCTGGGCCAACATCCCGATCATTGTCCTGACGGCAAAAGATATCACGCTGGAAGACCGCTCCCGCCTGCAACGTCAAGTGCATACCATTTTTCAGAAAGGCACTTATAAACGTGATGATTTACTGGCAGAAGTTCAGCAGCAACTGCGTTTGATTAGCGCTCAGGATTCAAATACCTGATCCAGTCATTTTCATTCTCTTTATTGTTATTTTAAGCCTTTGCCACCATTTTCATATCGATTCTCACCGTAATATCCTGAGTTCAGCGTAAGCTTCTTTTTGTGCTAATGGCACAAAAAACTGCTTACGTCTCACATTAAATTCTTGATAGTATGCGCAGGATTTCAGTATTTTTGGATAAAATATCTTATCTCAAATAAGCAATTATTTGTTCACTACGCAACATTCAGGACTTTAAAATGCCCGGCATAAACTGGCAAACGCCATCAAGCGTTGACTATCAAGACATCCTCTATCAGCAGGCGGATGGTATTGCAAAAATCACCATCAACCGACCTCAGGTGCGTA
This sequence comes from Candidatus Venteria ishoeyi, assembly GCF_030378065.1. Classification (GTDB taxonomy): domain Bacteria; phylum Pseudomonadota; class Gammaproteobacteria; order Beggiatoales; family Beggiatoaceae; genus Venteria; species Venteria ishoeyi. The sequence goes on from NZ_JAUCGJ010000004.1 coordinate 90,545, forward strand.
ATGCGTTTCGCCCTGAAACCATTATGGAATTGTGTGATGCTTTCAGACGCGCACAACATGACCATCACATTGGTGTCATTATTTTAACAGGGGCCGGTGATTTGGCATTTTGTGCAGGTGGTGATCAAAAAGTGCGTGGCGATGCAGGCTACCGGGATGAGCAGGGGCATCAATACCTGAATGTTCTGGAATTGCAAAAACAAATCCGCAGCCTGCCCAAGCCAGTAATTGCAATGGTGGCGGGTTACGCAATTGGTGGCGGTCAGGTACTGCATTTGATTTGTGATCTGAGTATTGCCGCAGATAATGCCCGCTTTGGTCAAACCGGGCCACGGGTTGGCAGTTTTGACGGTGGTTTTGGTGCGGGCATACTGGCACGCACTGTGGGTTTGAAAAAAGCCAAGGAAATCTGGTTTCTATGCCGCCAATACGATGCGCAGCAAGCACTGGATATGGGATTGGTGAACACCGTAGTACCACTGGCAGAACTGGAGCAGGAAACAGTACGCTGGTGCCATGAGATATTATCCCATTCCCCTACCTCATTGGCCTTGCTGAAAGCCTCTTTTAATGCTGATACTGATGGCATGGCAGGTATTCAGGAACTGGCAGGCCATGCCACAGGCTTGTTTTACACAACCGCAGAAGCGCAGGAAGGGCGGGATGCCTTTCTGGAAAAACGCCCGGTTGATTTTACTAAATTTCGGGATGAGTCATGATCCCTGCCTGGTTAAATTATGCCTGGCTAATGATTCGCCCGAAAACATTAACTCTGGCAATCACGCCGTTGTTGGTTGCAACGAGCATAGCCTGGTCTGATACCGGGCAACTTAAGGGGGGCGTGATACTGGCGCTGGCATTAGCCGCTTTATTAATCCAGATAGCGACCAATATCCATAATGATGCCGCTGATTTTGAACGTGGCACTGATTCCGCAGCGCGTATCGGGCCTGCCAGGGCTGCGGCTCAAGGCTGGTTCAGTGCGCATCAGATCAAAAATGCAGCCCGGTTTTGTTTTGCAGCATTTTGGTTGCCGATGACTTATCTGGTTTGGATCGGTGGTTGGTTATTTATTCCCATGGCATTGTTTACGGTATTTGTTGCTTACAGCTATACCGGCGGGCCGCGACCTATCTCCAACACACCGTTTGGCGAAGTAACTGTTTTTAGTTTTTTTGGGCTGATTGCCACAGGCAGTTTTTATTATCTGCAAACCTCACAATTATCAGTGGATATAGTCTGGTCAGGTGCTGCGCTGGGATTTTTTGCCGCCGCCGTGTTACTGGTTAATAATTATCGTGATCTGGAAACAGATCAAGATTCTGGTCGTTTAACACTGGTTTATTATCTGGGCAGAAAATACAGTCGCTGGCTGTATAGTGCGCTATTATTATTGCCTTTTTCAGTGCCTGCGCTGTTACCTGTTGAAACCGTGATTATTATGCTATTGCTGCCTATGGCACTGTATCTGATTCGCCGCCTTTTTATTGAACCAGTAGGGCCAAATCTGAACTCATTACTTGCATCAACAGGCAAGCTGCAATTGTTGTATGGCTTGTTAATGGGAATTGCGTATATTGTCTAATTTAAGTTTTTCCGGTGATATTGGCCCGGCGATATTGGCCCGCTGCCATTGCATGAATTTCCTTAAAAGCTGAATAAACAACCACTCGCTAAAAGACGGGTGGGTTAGAGCGTTTGGCGGCTGAAAGCCGAGATACAGGGCAGACAAGCCCTGTTGTTTAGCCCCAACGGGGCGCATTAATATAGCCAAGGGCAACGCCCCACTACCATTAACTTAAAGAGCCCAATCCTCGGATTGGGAGCCTAAAAAGCACACCCAAGCCAAGGCTTGACCTCCTTTAAACTTTTGTGCCAGTATTAAGTTTAGACTTTTGGTTAAAAATTATTGCTTTATTCTCATTGGGTGAGCAAGTATATCCCTGAAAGGGATAAACATACTAGCCTGGGGCAGCGCCCCAGGCAGGTTATTTTGTTGAATTAGAGTCCTGAAAGGGTGATACATCAGAGGGCGCATCATTTATGTATCGCCCTTTCAGGGCTCTGGTATCATCACATTACACACCCAGGGCGTTGCCCTGGGCTAGTATGTTTTGCCCCTTTGGGGCTTGAATACTTTCTTAAGTTAATGGCAGTGGGGCGCTGCCCCAAGCTATATTAAAATACCCCTTTGGGGGTGTTAGCGCTAAAACCCATATTTTAAGTTTTACCGTTAAACATTAGAGATAAATCTGTTCGCCTGAAAGGCGAAGGTTTTAACCTTGTGCATGGAAAATAAAAATCACAACAAGTTTCTCAGCTCAGCGTTCCGGGAAAACCTTAAGACTCCCGGAACAGGCATGATTATTTATTGGTAAATTTCACTGCCCTTTTGCTTAAATTCCTCAGATTTTTCCTGCATTCCGCTTTCTACTGCCACTTCAATGTCCTTAATGCCTTTATTTTTAGCATATTCCTGCACATCCCGGCTGATTTTCATGGAGCAGAAATGTGGGCCGCACATGGAGCAGAAATGGGCGACTTTGGCAGAATCTTTGGGCAGGGTTTCGTCGTGGAATTCCCGCGCCTTTAAGGGGTCAAGGCTAAGGTTGAATTGATCTTCCCAGCGGAACTCAAAGCGTGCCTTGGACAGTGCGTTATCGCGGATTTGCGACCCTGGATGCCCTTTGGCTAAATCTGCTGCGTGTGCTGCCAGCTTGTAAGTGACAATGCCTTCACGTACATCATGTTTATTGGGCAGGCCCAGATGTTCTTTGGGCGTGACATAACACAACATGGCGCAGCCATACCAGCCTATCATCGCCGCGCCAATGCCGGAAGTGATGTGATCATAACCCGGTGCGATGTCGGTGGTCAGCGGGCCGAGGGTATAAAATGGTGCTTCACCACATTCCCGCAGTTGCTTATCCATGTTTTCTTTAATCATTTGCATGGGCACATGACCGGGGCCTTCGATCATCACCTGTACATCGTGTTTCCAGGCTATCTGAGTCAACTCACCCAGTGTCTCCAGCTCTGAAAACTGTGCTTCGTCATTGGCATCAGCAATGGAGCCAGGGCGCAAACCATCACCTAGGCTGAAAGCAACATCATAGGCTTTCATGATTTCGCAGATTTCTTCAAAATGGGTGTAGAGGAAGCTTTCCTGGTGATGCGCCAGACACCATTTTGCCATGATAGAACCGCCGCGCGAGACAATGCCGGTAGTCCGTTTTGCGGTCATGGGCACGTAAGCCAGGCGTACACCAGCATGGATGGTGAAATAATCCACGCCTTGTTCAGCTTGTTCAATCAGGGTATCGCGGAACAATTCCCAGGTCAGGTCTTCGGACTTACCGTTGACTTTTTCCAGCGCCTGATAAATCGGCACTGTGCCAATGGGCGCGGGAGAGTTACGAATAATCCATTCGCGGGTTTCGTGAATGTTTTTACCGGTGGATAAATCCATCACAGTATCGCCACCCCAACGCAGTGACCAGATCATTTTTTCCACTTCTTCGGCAATAGAAGAACCCAGTGCGGAGTTACCGATATTGGCATTGATTTTCACCAGAAAGTTGCGCCCGATAATCATCGGCTCCACTTCAGGGTGATTGATATTAGCGGGGATAATTGCGCGACCTATGGCAATTTCTTCACGAACAAATTCCGGGGTGATCACATCGGGAATGTTGGCACCAAAAGACTCACCGGGATGTTGCTGTAATAAAATCTCATCTTGACCGGTGTCTTTTAATGCCGCACGCCGCTGATTTTCACGAATGGCAACATATTCCATTTCCGGGGTGATAATGCCAGCACGCGCATAATGCATCTGGGAGACATTTTTTCCTGCTTTAGCGCGGCGTGGCTGGCGTAAATGCTGAAAGCGCAATTCATCCAATTGCTCATCTGCTAAACGCTGCGCGCCATAATCGGAAGTCAGGCCACCGAGTTGTTCGGTATCATCACGTTCTGTAATCCAACTTTCGCGTATCGCATCCAGGCCCTTGTGTAAATCCAGCTTGGCATCAGGGTCGCTGTAAGGCCCGGAAGGATCATAAACGGTGACTGCCGGATTGTGCTCAATACCCGCATCCGTGTGCGTATCGCTTAGACGAATTTCCCGCATGGGCACGCGAATATCCGGGCGACTGCCTTCGACATAAATTTTTCTGGAATTTGGAAAAGGCTCCAACGCCTCATGGCTCAGCAGGTCAGTCTGGTTAATCACGTCCTTGGGGATCGCACTCATGGCTGTGTCTCTCTAAATAAAAAAGGTGAGGATTTATATGAATATGCATTCCCACGCTTTGCGTGGGAACGAGAGGTAAGTCGTTAATCTGGACTCGACGTAAGGTTTTTTAATGAAAACCACTTAAATTCAGCACACACTATCAATAAACAACGTGAGGCGGAAGCGGTTTTCAGCCGCATAGCGGATGAAAGAAGCTTACGTCAAATTCAGATTAACTAAATTATACTAACAATAATGGCGACATATAAAATAACAAGCTGGAAGTTAAGACCATGCAGTCTATGCCAGGATTTGTTGCAATGCCTGAATACAGCGCACATTTTCAGCAGGTGAGCCAATACTGATGCGTAAAAAACCGGGTAATTCATAGTTTTCTATCGGGCGCACAATCACACCAAGCCGCAACAATGCTTCATAAACATGCGCTGCGGCCTTGCCGGTGTCCACTGCAATAAAATTACCTTTAGAAGGGATAAAGTTCAGCCCCATTTGTTTGAAGGCTGTTTCATATTGCTGCATACCGGCCTGGTTGTCTTGTGCAACCTGTTGCAGATAAGTCTGCTCTTGCAAGGCATGTTCTGCGGCGAGCAAGGCCAAACTATTGACATTAAATGGCTGGCGAATACGGTTGAGTAAGTCTGCAATTTCCGGGGAAGACAGGCTGTAACCCACGCGCAAACCCGCTAGACCGTAGGCTTTGGAAAAAGTACGGGTGATAATTAAATTGGAATAATGTGGCAGCCATTGAATACTGTCATGCCCGGTATCGGCTTGCAGATATTCAAAATAGGCTTCATCCAGCACCACAACAACTTTCTTGGGTACTTGTTTGAGAAAATTTTCCAGCGCGCCAGCTTTCAGCCAGGTACCAGTGGGGTTGTTGGGATTGGCAATAAAAATCACCCGGGTATTGTCGGTAATGGCGGCAGCCATCGCCTCTAAGTCATGACCATAGGCGGTTGCGGGTACTTTCTGGATTTCTGCGCTCAGGGCTTGCGCTGCCAGTGAATAAACTGCAAATGCATGTTGTGAAAATAAAATACCCTGACCTGCCTGGACAAAACAACGTGCAATCAGCTCTAACACATCATTAGAACCATTACCTAAGGTCACTTGTGTATCCATGACAGCATAGTGTTTTGCCAGCGCGGCTTTCAGCGCAAAACCACTGCCATCAGGATAACGCGCAATCGTGTCTGCTGATAGCTGTTGGCTTAGCACTTGTAAAACTTTGGGCGCAGGCCCGCTCGGGTTTTCATTGGAAGCCAGTTTAATGGCTTCCTGAATACCGTATTCACGCTCCAGTTCTTCCAGCGGTTTACCGGGTTGATAAGGTGTCAGTTTTTGTACGCCAGGCGTGGCAAGCGAAAGATAATCACACATATTCAAGACTTCTGAGGTTTTGAGTAAACTTTGAATTTTAGCACATGAGAGTAGTGGTGGATTGTAATACCAATCACAATAAACTTCCCAGCTTTTGCTTCAATACTGTCTTGTTACTCCTCTAAAAAATGCACTCACTATTATAAAGCTGATGATGTACTATTGTGATTGCTGACGCAATGCCCGTACCTTTTTTAAATTATCCTGAGTCACCGCATTATCGGGATCTAATACCAGCACCTCATTATAGAGTTTTTCAGCTTCATCAAAACGCCCGGTTGATCCCATCAAGCTGGCAAGGTTGGCGCGCGCAGTGATGCTGTTAGGATAGGTTTTAATGGCATGCCTCAGATTGTTTTCAGCTCTTGGGTAATCTTTACGTGCAAAATAAATATTGGCACGGTTAATTAAAAATTTGGAGCGCAGTAAAGGCGGCATGGGATAGGCCATGACATCTTTGGTCAATTTCAGCGCTTCGTCATAACGTTCCAGGTGTTTTAAGGCAACAATCAGATTAATGACATCCACCGTATTAATAATGCCTTTGCCACTGGCTTGTTGTATCTGCATGGAACGCTGCAAAGACTGCATGGCGAGTTTGGGCTGTTGAGTTTGTAAATAATGCTTGCCCAGGATAGACCAGCCACGCGCCTTATTAGGCGCGTGTTTCACATTATCATGCCACAAGGCCACCGGGTTACGCCAGGTTTCATTACGTTGCCAGGTTTGCATGGCAAACAACACTAATAATACCAGCCCCAGAATCGTGATAGCCTGTCTATCCAGTAAACGCGGCAGCCATAATAATAAGACGATTGCCACTAATAAACTTAGACCTAAATCCGGTAAATAAGTGCGATGTTCAAACACCACATCACGGATGGGAATTAGACTGGACTCAACACTGTGCGCCAGATAATAAAATAAAATCGCAAAAGCCAGCAACGGCATTTTGCGCATTAACCATAATGCCATGCCTATCATGGCAACATGCCCAAGCAAAGCGGCGACCACCTTAGCATTGGCAAACCCTGTCAGCGCAATCAGATCATAATCAATGTGCAGCCCCACCGGGATAAAAAATAATTTGACATAATGCCAGATTACCGTAGTTTGGGTTGCCAGATATTCCATACGTGAAATACTGGTGGTCTCCCGGCTCATTGCCTGCATGGCTTCCAGGGAAAATGGACGATATTCAAAGCCATAAGCCAGAATCAGCCAGAGACTCAGTAAAGCCAGTAACACCAGAGCGATTTCAATTAGAAAGCGTTTCAGGGTTTCCCGGAAAAAAATACCTTCAATCAATAACAAGGCAAAGGGCAAGGTGGCGGTATTTTGTTTGGTAAAAAATGCCAGTGCGGCAAATAGCAGACAAAACCCTATCCATAAACTGCGCTGGGTGATGCTATTTGCCAGTCGCGCCTGCACAAAAGCCAGCATGGTCAGGATATAAAATAAAGCCGCCATCGCCGCCAGACGCTGCACGATATAGGTGACAGCCTGCGTATGCAAAGGGTGCAAGGCAAACAGCAGGGCGGCAAACACAGGGATGCCAATCAGCGCCAGTGGTGGCAGCTTATCTTGCAGGCGCGGCGTGCGCAGCAGACGGTGTAAAAAACCATAAATAGCCAGACTGACCAACAGATGAATAAAAATATTTACCAGATGATAGCCAGTTAAACCAAACTGATGCACCTGATAATTCAAGGCAAAACTGAGATAACCCACCACGCGCGGCGGTGCGTAATGCCAGATTGTCTCCAATCCCTGACCCAGGTAAATCACCGGGTTCTCCCTAATGGAAGAAAAATCATCCATATAAAACGGTACATCCAGGGTATGGAAATAAACCGCGACAATTGCAATGGCAATCAATAACAGATGGAATAAGGGCGATGACAGATATTTTTTAAATTCTGGCGTTGTTGCAGTTGTTTGTGTTTGACTCATACGGTTTTTATTTTCCATGTATATTAGGTAACTCGCAGCGAATAATACCCCCCATTTCGCTGGTCTTTTCCCCCGTTTTCTGCGTTGTAAAAACCGTTACATAGCTCACTATGCGCCGGTTTTCACGCCTTGAAAACGGATAAAAATCCTGCGCGCTACGGGGGCGTTATTTCTTGCGAGTTACCTTATTTCTTGCGAGTTGCCTTATTGTAACACTTAGTCAATCTCCAAAAACTGTTTCCAGATTTTGTAAAAATTCAGCCGTGTATTAACATGGGTATTCACATGGCTTGAAATAAATTGAATAATTGCGTAAACCATGCCTTACCGAAATTTATCCTGTTCCGTTATTGTACTCACTCTCATTGCCAGTCTTTGTCTGCTCATACAATTCAATAATACTGAGTTATTTCCAATCCTGCGTTATGAACGTAACCCTATTGCTGAGGGGGAATATTGGCGTTTTTTAAGTGGGCATCTGCTGCATTTAAACTGGCTTCATCTCTTATTTAACCTGCTTGGCTTATTTTTGCTTTGGGCATTCAGGCCCGTTGGCTTTAACTGTTATGCCTTAATCGCTTTGTTGATATTGTCCGCCTTTGGCATCAGCACCGGATTAAGCCTGTTTTCACCTCACATCAGTTGGTATGTCGGTTTGTCCGGTATTTTGCACGCTTTGTGGATGGCAATTGCCTGGCTGCAAAAAAATACCATGCTGGGCTTGGGCTTGCTGGCATTCTTAGCATTTAAGTTGCTTGGGGAATGGTTATGGGGTGGATTAGGGATGACGGCTCAGCTTATCAGCGGCACAGTGGTGACTGATGCCCATTTGTATGGTGCCATTACGGGTTGGCTGCTTGTGCTGCTTTTTCCTGTCATCAAATCCAAACGATAGCCCCATCACAGGGGTTTATCAGATATTGATCGAGGTATATCACCTATATCTGCGTTATATCACACACTTATTTTTTGCTGAAAAATAACTAATTATTTGTTTTTAATAAGAAATAATTATGGTGTGAATTTTGCTGTTGCTTAGCTCTTTAATATTTTTTTAATTGGCAAAGGGAATCGCAGGAGAAACCATGATAATAAGCCATGCCCATCGACACTTACTTCACCATCTTGTTTGTTGTTGTTTCATTGTTTTCAGTTCATTAAGTTGGGCTGGAGCCTTGGATGAACCCGTTGCCCACCCTGCCATTCCTGTTCTCGATGAAAGCGGCGCTCATGTTTTAAACTCCGGTCAGCCTTACAGCCCCAAAACAACCTGTGGCACGGGCGGCTGTCATGATTATGAGCAGATCACCCATTCCTTCCATTTTGAAACCGGGCGTGATGAAGCGCGGGATGATTTTGGTGCCTTGCGTCAATTGCCGCAATTGGTTTCCCCCGGTTATTTTGGGGGTTATAACTGCATGGGTGGCAGTAATCCGGATAACCTCGCCAAAAAGAACAATGCACAAGTCAGCGACTTTGCTGATCACGGCTCTGCGGGCTTGATTAAACGCTGTATCAGTTGCCATTCCGGTGGCGGCTGGATGGAGAAAGACCGCAATAACCGCCGTTATGATGAAGTGAATCCTGATACGGTGAATCCTTTGGATGGAGATTATTTTAATCGCGGCACGGATGAAAATAACCAATCAGCAGACAGTTCCGTGGTCAGTCAATGGAACTGGCAAAAAAGTGGCGTGGTCGAAAACGACTGTTTTTTATGTCATTTCAAATTTGATGACTTAAAAGTCTTTGATGATCAAGTATCTGCGGATACATCGGGTTATGATCATTTCCGCAGCGTACGCGGCACTGATTTAGCCAAAAAAGGTTTTTTCCGTTATGTGGATAGCGCTATTCTCGAAGTCATGAACTTAAACCATCCCGATGGTGTCACCAGCGATAAATCGCTGCTTAATTTCAGCCGCACTGATGGTCATTTGAATCTGGATGACAATGGCAACCCACTGTTAAACTGGAATCCCGATGCCTTTGATGAAAATGGCAAGGTGGTGATTCCCATGTTGCGTTATCCAAATAATGACAACTGCATGATGTGTCACCGTACCAGTAATTCCCGCCGGGGTTTTTATGGTTTTGGCGAAGATACGGCGATGGAAGCCGATGCTGAAGGGATCATTGAGGAAGATTATCAGGATGATGTGCATTATGGCAAAGTCTGGACGGAAACCAACGGTGAATCCCGCGCCATTGAAAATTGTAACAGTTGCCACTCTGGAACCTATTTCAAACCAAGTTACAGCAATGTGGATTTGGACAGTCCCCATCAGTTTTTGAAGGGGAATTCAGATATGGACGTGCGTAATGATCTGGATTTCAATCCTGCGCCCAAGAGCTGTGAATATTGTCACGAAACCTCACCGAATCGCGCCATTCCTTCCGGGCATGACACTATGTTAGATGCGCATAGAGAACGCTGGAAAGCCAGCAGTGATTTACAGGGTTATACCGCAGGCAGTCTGGATCGTATTACCCAGACTCATCTGGATGTAATTTCCTGTCAGGCCTGTCATATTACAAATAAAAAATCTCGGGGCCGACCCTTGCAGATTCTGTATCGCTATCGTCGCGGCGAAGATAACAAACTTAAAATTATTCCTTATAACCCGCGCCTGCGTTATTACTGGAAAGACAAAACCAGCGGTTATGTAATGAACCAAACCGAACGCAACCGCGCTTTCCGCCTGGAAACCGATGCCGATGGCAACAAATACGGTGCTTTGATCAATCCGGTGAGTGGCGAGCAACTCGGCACAGTAGGGGCGCGCATGTCTCATGGTAGCTGGCGTTTCAGCGATCCCGCTGATTACAATAGCTTTAAGGCATTGAAACAGGCTTATGACAGCGTATTGGCTGAAAAGGGGTTGGCTAACCCCGATGCCGTTATGGTGTGGACAGAATCCAATTATTACATCATGTCGCACAATACCCGGCTGGCGGTTGATTCGTTACAGTGTGAACAATGTCATGAACGCAAACAAAACGGTTCTTTCAGCGCTCTGGTTTCAGAACAAGGCGTATTAGGCAAAGAAAATATCAAACAGGTCACAACCCTGCCAGATAAACGTTTGGTGGATGAGGGGCTGGTTATTTTTGATAAACCTTATATGCAGGTTGATGACAGCGGCGTGGTAACGGAAAATATTGCAGATATTTTGTATGACAGCAAAATCAATCCTTCCATGTCTATTCTCAACGCGGAACAAGCCAGGGTGATGACGGGTTCCATGCACAAATATGCTTTGGATAATGCTGCTAACCAGGCGCAATTGGGTGCTTACAGCAGTCGCCTGGGCGAGCAAATCTTCACCCCGCAAGCTTATGTCTTTAAGGGCGATTATGGGGACGATGCACTACGCCATCTGGCGCTGTTGCTGGAAGCCAATTCCGCCACCGATGCCATTTTCTCCACCGCTCAAATTCAGGCAAGTCTGGCAAGCAATGAGCAGTTCAATCGCGCCCAGAATGCGGGTTTTGGTGGTTTGATCAGCAGCGTCATCAACTTGCAAGCGGCTTATGATAACGGTCAAAACATGAGTCAGTTGACCACGGGTGGTCAAATGTTGCTTAAACTGCCTTATTACAGCGATATTACCGATGAAAGCAAGATTAAATTGATTCACAGTGATAATGGTAATGACTGGAATGATTTGAATGCCAAACTGGTTTTTGTTCAAGCTCAAACTGATGGTGAAACAGGCTTTGCCCTGTTCCTGACCGAACACTTCGGCTATTTCAGCGTTGCCAGTCAGAATGCCAGTGCCCAGCCTGTGGCAGTGGATACGGATTCCAGCACAGAAACCACCAGCAGTGGCGGTGGGGGCGGTGGCTCCGTGTTCTTATTGCCAATTCTGTTATTGCTGGGATGGCGCTTTCGTGGGCGGTTATCAGTAAGTAAATAGACAGTTGATTCTCGTTCCCACCACTCCAGCGTGGGAACGAGAAACTGATAATTGGGATGAACCTCCAGTACAATGAGCGGAAAATCCGACCAATATCCGGTTTTTCGCAGTAGATTATCCTGAGTCCGACAGGCTCCTAGCACTCATCCTTATACATAAGTCAGGCTCCAAACAACAACCTTATTCATATCTTCATAGGTCAGATTTATGACAGAAAACACAAATATAGCAACCATAGATTTTTATGGGCAACCAATATCGACAGTCAAGAAAGATGGTGCTGAATATGTTGCTATGCGCCAGATTGTTGAGGGAATAGGGCTTAACTGGGCTTCTCAGTCTGTCAAGTTACGGAATAATCAGGAGAAATTTAGGTGTTGCGATATCGCAACCCCTTCAAAAGGTGGGCTTCAACCATCTTTATGTCTTCCTCTGAAAAAGCTAAATGGATATCTATTCTCAATAAACCCCGACAAAGTCAAGTCAGAAATAAAAACAAAAGTAATCTTGTACCAAGAAGAATGCTTTACTGCACTACACGACTACTTTAATTATGGATACAGTCTAAATAACAAACTACTAGAAACGGATCAAGAGAAACGTGACAAATTATCTGCCGATCTTCGTAAACTACGTGTTTCCGATGTAGATTTATATCGAAAATTGACAGATGCAATATCAGCAACATGCGTAGACTATAAATCCAAGGACAGGAAAGAGCTTGGAAAGTTCTTTTCAAAACTACAAGATAGCTTCCACTTCGCAGTTTCTGGCTACACAGCGGCAGAGCTTGTGTTTCACAATGTTGATTGCAATGAGTCAAATGCAGGAATGAAATCATACGCTGGAGACTCGAATCACATTACACAGGCAGATGTAAAGGTCGGTAAAAATTACCTGGATGAGAAAGCATTCAGAAGGTTCGATATACTTTATGACCAATTGCTGTCATTCGTTGAGATGAAAGTCATTAATGGTGAAGAAATGACACTTGATAAATGGTATCACCAGCTAACCTCCGTGATAATGTCAAATGGTCTTAACCCATTCCCGGGGTATCAGTCGAACATAAAAAGAAATTCAGCAAATCTTAAAGCATTTGATGAGCTGAAAAAATTCAAGCAGTTGCAACTATCCAAAAAGGTCTAACAATCAAATCCAGCGGACACGCAAAAAGTGCACGCCGCTGAATTCGGGCGTTACACGGCAAAACTAGTATGCACAATCTCATGGATTCTAAAAAAGGGATTAATTTAGAATGAAAGATAGCTTTAAGTTTGACAATGACTATGACGAAGAGTTTGTACTTTCTTCGGAAGATGCATTTTCAAAAATAACATCATATTCAATTTCATATAGCATCTGGACTCTAATAGATCTAATTCAGCACCAAGAGTTAGAATTGGAGCCAGAGTTCCAAAGGAATTTTGTTTGGGACAAACGAATGGCTAGTCTATTTATTGATTCATTACTTATTGGTTTTCCTACACCAAATCTATTTTTTGGTAGAAATTCATCGAGAGAAGATTTTATTGTAATTGATGGCTTACAACGTCTTAAAACTATATATTTTTTTATTACCGAACAATTCTCAACAGGCGAAGGATTTCGACTTGTTGAGCTTGATGGACGGTCATGGGATGGATGTAGCTTTAGTGAACTTCCTCTAAATTTACAGCGAAGGCTAAAAAATTCTGTTCAAAATGCAACTGTTATTGACGATATTGATTTCAACCCAGATATTGTTCATGAGCTTTTCTATAGAATTAATACCGGTGGCATTCCACTGACTAATCAAGAGGTCAGAAATTGTGTGTATATTGGTGAGTTTAATCGGACTCTCCACTATGTAAATACTTATCCAGCTTGGAGACGGTTGTTGGGGACATCTCAGCCCCATGCTCGATTAGCTGACATTGAACTTGTTTTACGAATCATGTCTTTAATCGATGCTCATGAACAGTATCGTCCCCCAATGCATAGATTCCTCAGTAGATTTCAATCTGAACATCGGGACAATACAATGAGCGAGTACGCTTCATTATTTGAAAAAGTTTCTGATCTTCTCACAATAGACATAGATGGTACTCCCTTTAAAAATAAAGGAGTTGTAAAGCGAAATTTACTTGAGACAGTATTCGTAGCTTTGGGGGTATGCGTAAGGAATAATTATAGAGTTGGTGACGTTAAATCTGGAATAGAACAATTCTCTCAGGTTATTGAGGAGAATAGAAATTTACGAACAGCAACTACTTCAACTGCTGTAATACGAGAAAGAATTCAATTAGCTCTTGATATCTTCAGGGAGTAAAAATGAATTTTAACTCACCTGAAATCCAAACTTTAAAAAGTAATTTGGATGGTAGTATTAGTTCAGCGGTTCAGCATCAGCCTAATTCATACGCAGCTATAAAGGTTCAAGCTCTGCTAGATATAACCGTATATGTAATGGCTTGCAGGTTTCTAGAGGCTTCGGTAAAACATATTGTATACAACTGTATGGTTATGAGAGGAGCAAGTCAGCAAGATTTAGATGACTTATCAAGTCGGCTAAAGAGATTTAATAACCCTGAATTTACGAATATTAAGCAGTTGGTAGAGGACGAGCTTGGGTATGATATATCAAGTAATCTTAATACTGGTTATTTACCAAGAGACATTACATTCTTAAATGAAATTTGTAAAAACAGGCATCGAAATGTTCATGCAAACGAAGATCCAAGAGATTGGTACAATACGAATCGAAAGACAATGGATAACTTCAATCAAGAGTATCAAGGTTTGCTAAATATTATAAAATATCTTGATGGTTTAGTATTTGATGACACAACAAATACATATATTCTGAATATAGCCGTGTAAACAAGTGGCTGCAACCGACCGCGGAAACTGTCACTTGTTTTGCCAAAAAGCCGGCAAAACAACCGCCATTTTTGCGGCTGCTGAACCAGGCGATATACACTCCCACGCAGAAGCGTAGGAGTGAGAAAAAAACTGACAACTGACAACTGACAACTGACAACTGACAACTGACAACTGACAACTGATAACTGATATAACCATGTCTCCAAAAATAACCAAAATACTCCCCTGGGCCATAGGTGCTGGCATTGCCGGCAGTCATATCGCCTTATCCAGCAATTGCTCTCTGCCTAAGCAGGGGGCTTGCACCGCTTGCGGCAGTTGCGTCATTGCCTTGGCAACGCTTTCAGGTTGGGCCTGGTACAAAAATCAGCAGCAGGATAAGGAACATTTTTTTGTGGAAAAATAGTGGCTGGCTGGCTGCTTTATGTCTGGTTTGTCTGCTGGAATCGGTACAGGCCGCAGGCTGGCTGGGGCATCTGGAAAGCCGGGTTCAAGCCGATAATCACTATGGTGAGCATGATCAGTTTATCCAGCATTGGGGGGAGTTCAGTTATGAACATAACGATAATCTCCAACTGGGTATTGCTGCTGCCGCCAGAGTGGGTATTGCAGGCATTGAAGGCCAGTTACAACAAGCCTGGTTGCGCAAAACCTGGCCTCATCGAAAATACAGCCTGCTGGCAGGACGCTTTGAACAAGCGGACTTGAGCGGTTTTTATGCTTTGGATGGCGCACGGCTTGAGCATCAGCGTGAGCAGTGGTCATGGCGCGCTTATGCGGGTGTGCGCCGTCAAATTGAATATTTTGTGGCACAGACAGAAAAGCCCGATGAACCAAGCCATGCTTTATTGGGGCTGGAAACTGAATATAAACATAAACGCTTAAGTGCTAGATTGGGCTTTGAGCATCATGCCACTAATCCTTCCGGTGATTTATTTAATCTTGATATCAATCGTCAATTTGACAAGCTGCATTTATCTACCGCAGCGAGTCTGGATGTGCATCATCACCAGATTGAGCATTTTTTGATCCGCACCCAAAGTGCGATGGATTGGGCGGAACGTCCGGTTCATTTCACATTCAGTTATGAAACTTATCAACCCTTGAATCCTTTACTCAGTTTTCGCCAGCGTTTTTATCGCCTCTATGCCCGTGGACGACAATCCGGGTTGAGCGCGCGCGCTCAATACAAAACCCAAAAGGATGACTTGTGGCGGGTTGAAGGGCGTAAGTTGTGGCGTGATTTTGGTGACAGCGGTTATGCCGTTAGCATCGACTGGCAATCCCACAAACCCCAACGTTGGCAAAGCCGCCTTGATTGCTTGACCCTGGCTGATGAAAAAGCCATCAATTGGTTTGTCGCCTTGGAAAAACCGTTAAGTTCTCGCCATTTGGCAACTTTCAGCAGCGTTATCCAATGGAAACACAGCCAATTACTCAAACCCAACTGGGCGACCGGGGCATCTGTGAATCTTAAATATAAATATCAACGCGATATGTTTATTAATTTTTTTGCCGAGTATATTGCTCAAACCCAAATGGATAACCAATATCAACTGGGTATTCAAATCCAGTATGACTTTTATGCCAAGCGGTATCGACCATGAGAGGGTTTTACATATTAATGTTTCTGCTGCTTTTTATGAGCAATGCTTTGGCTGAAGCACAAAAAAAGGAAAAATGGTGGGAACAACGCCAGCAACGCGAGGATATTTATTATCCCCATGACAAGCACGATCAGGTGATGCAAGACCTGGGGGATTCCTGTTTGTTGTGTCACAGTTTTGCTAAAACCCAGCTCACCGATCCCAAAGCATTAAAACCATTAACCCTGATTGCCAATGAACCCCTGGCGGCGATTTGCCATGAATGCCATAAGGAAAATATTGCCGCACCCTGGGATTGCAAAACCTGTCACCCGGACAAAACCACAATCTGGCCTGAAGATCACAATATTGATTATGTTTATAACCATGCCGCAGATGCCAGGGCCGATGAAAGCGGCTGTCGTGAGTGTCATATTGAACTCAGTTTTTGCACCGACTGCCATTTTAAGTCCAGCAATCTGAGCCATCAGATTCACCCTCTGGGTTATCTCAGTTGGCACGGACTGGATGTGCGCGGCTCGGCGTTTGCTTGCGGCAAATGTCACAGCGGTTCTTATTGCCAGCGTTGTCACCTGGGAGGCGGACGATGAGAATTTTTATTTATAGCCTCATGGCTTTTATGCTTTACGGCTGCGGCGGCGGTGAAACCGGACAAGTGCCCATTTCCACAACGACAGGTAATCTTATTTTGCAAGCTGAGCACGGCGTTGATGGCGCGGCTTATGGCCTGAGTGATTGCGGGGCTTGTCATGCGCTCACCGTTATCCACAAACAAGCGCCACAGATACGCGGCATGGTTGCTGCCAAGGGGTTTAACAGTTGCACGGGCTGTCACGGCGACAATGGCACGGACGAACCCCGCGCCTGTTTGATTTGTCACAATGCCACTGATTTACCGCAATCGCCTCAATTATCTGGTCAATATGCCCATTTATTTCAAGATCATGGCAACCTGAGTGATGCAGATTGCGTTACTTGCCATCAAGCCTCAGATATGGATGGGGTATTTGAACCCCAGGTTGATCTTACCCACTATGCTGGTGGAAATGCCTATAACAACAGCAGTGAGTTCTGCCTGCGCTGTCATAACCGGGATAATCATCAGGCCGGATTTGAGTTTAATCAGCAGGATTATGATTCACCCTTGATCGCAATGGCAGATAATTATCATTTTATTGATAAACACGGCTGGGTTGATGGGATTGGTCAACGCACTTACAGCGGATTAAGGCCGGGTTATACCTATCAAACCCTGGTCGCCTGCACTGATTGCCACGCCATGCACGGCACCACCAATCAACATCTGATTATTGACCAGGCGAGCAAGGGCGCGAGCCGTTTAAGCCCTGATTTCAGTACCTACCCAGTCAGCATTCATGAGGGTAACTACGCTCAATTATGTGTGCTCTGTCACCAGATGGAAACCAGCATCGTACAGGGTGACATGGACGCGGGTAATGGCTTATCCGGGGTACATCTGGTAAATGGTGACTGCCGACCTTGCCATACTCACGGCGAAGCGGTGCAGGCGGGGTTATAGCGGTGTTGGTTTTTATAATTCTCCTCAGCTTCAGTATCAGCCCGGTCATGGCACAAGAATATAAACTGCCAGCCGTACATCATCAGGTTGCTGTGACTATTCCCGCAGACATGCAGATTCCTGAAAACTTTAAACTGGATAAAAACAAACAACTGCAATGCGCAACTTGTCATGGCATAGCGGATATTGAAAATATCCCCTTAGAAGAAATTGATCCCCAGGCAACAGATTTTCTCAACGGTGGCCCTTATCAAAAACTGACAAATTTTTGTTATGCCTGTCATGACAAACAGGACAATCAGAAGCTGAATATCCATAAAATGCTGAATAAACAACAGCAAGTGAACCAGGATCATTGTGATTTTTGTCACCTTGAAATCCCCGATCCCGCTGAGCCACCCGGTAAAGAAGTGCTTAAATTTCGCTTGCCCAAAGCCAAGCTCTGCTGGGGTTGTCACCTCAAAACCCCGCATTTGAACGCCATAACCCACCAGCAAAAGCTGTCTGACAAAATGCTGGAACAATTACAAAAAACGCAAGACCAGCAGCAGATTCGTTTTCCTCTGGGTGAGGATAAGCAAGTGATTTGCATTACCTGCCACAACAGCCATCAATACGGGGTTTTGGATGCTGATTCGGAAGCAGGCAAACAGATTGCCAATACGGATTTGGACACAGGTATCAGTTACCAACCTCATGCCTGGAATGAAGTTTACCAGCAGGATAAACAAAAACGCCTGGAAGAAGCTGGCAGGTCGGTTCATGAATTGACTTATCAACGTTTAAGCACCGAAGTGTTACTGCGCTTAACAGCTAAGGATGGGAGCTTGTGTCGTGTCTGTCACAGTTTTAAGGACTAGAAAATGGCTGATGCTTTCTCATTCTCATCGCTACAGCGTGAGAATGCATACTGTGTTGCTCCAGCGGCATATGAGCAGGAGTGAGGTAACTTGCTACCCTATTAGAAACAACCTATGCTAATTCTAACGAGCAAGCAACAACCTATATTGAGGTCATAAATTATGAATATTCACACTGTAATAGACGATCAGCTTTTTCAGCAAGCTGTCCATATAACCGGGATGACAGATAAGCGCATATTGCTGGAATATGCATTACGTTCATTGCTGCAAGTACAGCAATCTCAGGCGACTTCAAAAGCTGATTCTACAGCATCAGAAATTGATTTTTGGGAACACTTACAACACTTTCGCAGTACGGTTGATTTATCAGAACTGGGGGATATAGATGAGATTTTTGCCAATGTACGTGACAAAGATGTGGGTAGAACGGTAGAACTATGACCTCATATTATTTATTAGACACTAATATTCTTTCAGAAGTCATTAAACCTCAGCCATCATCACCGGTGCTTGAGCGTATAAACCACTATAAAGCTGAACTGGCAACAACCAGTGTGGTTGTGCATGAACTCTTATTTGGTTGTTTACGCCTGCCGCTCGAATCTAAACGCCGTGCCAAACTCCATGATTATATCCACCGGATTGTATTAACTGGTTTACCGATTTATCCCTATGATACGGCTGCCGCATTATGGCATTCCCAGGAACGTGCCCGCTTGACAGCACAGGGCAAAACACCACCTTTTACCGATGGACAGATTGCAGCCATTGCTAAAGTGAATAATCTAATCTTAGTCACCCGTAATGTAAGTGACTTTGATAAATTTGAAGGTTTGACTGTGGAAAATTGGTTTGCTTGATTTTCTCATTTCCATCACTCCTGTGTGGGAGCAAAAGAAGACCGTAAACCGCCAACCACCAACCATAACCCATTATGTTTAAGAAATTACGCCAAATCCCCAACGCGCAAAAATTCCGTTATGCGCTGATAGTGTTATCTATCGGCGTATTCTTCTCCCCCTGGCTGTTTATCCCGCAACTCGTTGGCAATGACGATTTGTGCGGCCCATTGTGCCTGAGACGTTTTTATCTCTATTTCCCCGGCATGGATCTGGCAGACTTGTGGCAACACATCAGAGTGGCCTTTATCGGCGCGGGATTTCTGGGGATTATTCTTGTCAGCACCTTGTTTTTTGGGCGTATCTGGTGCAGCTATATCTGCCCGGTGGGTGGCTTGCCAGAACTGCTCAGCCGGATGCTCAATGATCGCTGGAAAATTGAATACCGGTCTTTGCCGCAAGTCCCTATTCGCTATGGTTATTTCAGCGTTTATCTGGTGCTGTTTCCCATGCTGGGCGTCAGCGCCTGCACCCTGTGTAACTTCATGACCGTGCCGCGCATGTTTGAAGCGTTCAGTGGTGAAATTCGCGGTTTTCTCTATATTCTCTCTGCTATCGGGCTGACCAATCTGGGCTTGTTTTTATTGCTGGGGGTTTTTGCCAGCAAAGGCCGCGCTTATTGCCAGTTTCTTTGTCCTATCGGCGCGATTGACGCGCTGGTCAATCGCGTTGCTGCCAAATTTCATTTTACCCGCCGTATCCGGGTGGAGCGCAATCGCTGCACCGGCTGTAATCAGTGCGCTAAAAATTGTATGTGTGGGGCGATTAAAATGGTGGACAAGATTGCGGTGGTGGATCAGCTTTCCTGCATGTCTTGTCATGAATGTGTGGATGTCTGTGACTGGAGTGCTATCGACTGGCGCCACAATCCCATTGATAAAACCCCAAAACGTAAGAAAAAAGGTATAGACTTCCATCCTCAGCCCACCTGGATCAGCGTTCATAAACATACGCCGCCAAGCCGCCTGAAAATCAACTGGCAACGGGTTATATTCAGCATTATTATGCTCACAATGCTGGGCTTTATTATTATCACCGAAGCCATTGCCGCGCAACGCTACCCGGACCCGGATGGCTGCCAAACCTGCCATGCCCTGCCCAATCTAGCCTATCGGGATAAACAAGGATTATTGCGCAATGCCAGTATCGATAATGAACACTATTACGCCTCCCTGCACGGTAGCGTGCCTTGCCGTGATTGTCATCGTAAA
Organism: Candidatus Venteria ishoeyi; assembly: GCF_030378065.1. Classification (GTDB taxonomy): domain Bacteria; phylum Pseudomonadota; class Gammaproteobacteria; order Beggiatoales; family Beggiatoaceae; genus Venteria; species Venteria ishoeyi. Next base: position 111,044 of record NZ_JAUCGJ010000004.1, read on the forward strand.
ATCACCCAATATCCCCATGACCCAAAAAATGGTGCTGTGGATTGTGGTGCCAGTTGCCATCTTGAAGAGCCTTCTGACCAAAAAGCCTATAGTCACGAGGATGTTATTAAAGAATTTCAACATTCCGCCCACGCTCAGGGCTGGAGCAAAAATCTTACCGCTGAAAACCGCCTTGAAGAAGTCGAGCAGGAAACCAGCCCTTCCTGCCGCTGGTGTCACAATAACAGCCTTTACATTGAGCCGGATAAAATCACCCAGTTCCAGCACGCTCTGGATCACCATGACCAGGCTTGCGGTACTTGTCACCAGGGTATTGCCTGGCGGGATCGTATCGGGGGGCATATCTTGCGGCGTTTTATCGGCGCGCGTTGGAGTAAGGCCGAAACCAATCAGGTTTGTCAAAATTGTCATGGTGACATTAAAAAAATGCAAAACCTGACCCGCAAGGATGCCCAAACCGGTGAGGAGAAAAAACCATCAGCTGATTTCATCCATGCCAGCCAAACCTACGACATGACCTTGCACGGTCGTTTAATCGCCAAAGACAATGCAGAAGGCGCAAGCTGCAACGACTGCCACGCACCTCAAGGTTTACATCACAATCATCTGTCCGCACAAAACCACCAGTCCAGCACCCATCCAAATCAGTTAGCCACAAGCTGCGGTCAAAGCGATTGTCATGCCTATGCCAACAATCCGCTTAATGCCGGTTTTCTAAACACCAATCTCCATGATGTTAAACAACTACCGGTTGATTTCAAGCTGATTCTGAGCAAAGACGATTATTTGAACTCCAACTGGTTTATCACACTTATCATCATACTACCCGTGCTGTTATTGCTTATTATTGGCAGTTTACTCTGGTCCATCCTTATCGGCCCCTGGGCTAAACCAAAAATCACTGCTATTGTCGGTGGCAAACGATTTTTAGATGTTATGCTAGGGAATCCCAGGTTGAAAAAATGAGAGTAGTTTGCGGTTTAGAGTTGGGTTAGGGATTCTAATGGTCAATTATTATGTTATTTTTATTAGGCGATAAACAATTTGAGTATGATGCGTTGTCCGTATAAATTTTAATATGAAAATTTTATACAAAATTATTGGTCTATCAAATACACCAGTCAGCCATATAGAAAAAATAATTTCGGCTATCGGCGGTTTTTTAGCCATTCTGAGTATATTGATCATCAGCCAATGGTTAGTGGGTGCTTATGCTGCTGCAATCATTGTTGCCTCTATGGGTGCATCCGCTGTTTTATTATTCGCAGTGCCGCATGGCCCCTTGTCGCAACCCTGGCCGGTGCTGGGAGGACATGTCATTTCAGCGCTTATTGGGATTACTTGCGCTCAATTTATTAGCAATGAAATTTTTGCAGCCAGTCTGGCGGTTGGTATTGCCATTGCTGCCATGTATTATTTGCAATGTATCCATCCTCCAGGTGGTGCTACCGCTTTATCGGCTGTCATGGGGGGAGAATCAATACATGCCCTTGGCTATCAATATGCAGTAACGCCTGTTTTATTAAATGTATTGATTATTCTTTTTTTTGGCGTACTGTTTAATGCTTTTTTTCACTGGCGACGCTATCCGGCTTTTTGGTTTGATAAAAAAACAGAAAAAGAGGCCAGCAACAAAGTCCGAGCCAATATTACACATGAGGATTTTGTTTACGCGCTGACTGAAATTGATTCATTCATTGATGTCAATGAACAGGACTTGTTACACATCTATGAATTGGTTATGGGGAAGCCACAAGCACACGCCTTAAAACCAGAAAATCTGTTTGTTGGGGGGTACTATAGCAATGGTCAATATGGTAATGACTGGGCAGTGCGGCAAATTGTTGACAGCCCGGAAAATAAGCGGCAAGCCGATGATATTGTGATATACAAAATTGTTGCGGGTCATGGCAGGCGTAGTTCTGCTTATTCCTCACGAAATGATTTTTTACGCTGGGCAAAGCATCAAGTGATACGAGAGGAAGACAATTGGAAAAGAATTGATGGCTCTCATTCAATCTAGCCCAGCAGAATAATTTCTCGCTCCCACGCTCCAGCGTGGTAGTGTATACCTGTTGTTTATTGCCGCTGGAGCGGCAATGAGAAATGTGTGAGTGTAAAAGCTATGAATCAAAAACATGCTGAGCTATCCCTACTCGCCATCAATTTAACCCGCCGCTGTAATCTTGCCTGCGCGCACTGTTACCTGGATGCCGATACCCTGCGCAAGCATAACCCCGATGAATTAAGCACTCAAGCCGTGTGCGATTTGCTGGATGATGTTGCCACCTTAAATCATGGCACGATGGTAGTTTTAACTGGTGGTGAGCCTTTGCTGCGGCGGGATTTGGAAGCCATTGTAGAACATGGTACGAAACAGGAACTGGCGATTGTGCTGGGCACTAACGGTGCTTTATTAACCCGGCAACGGGCAAAAAGCCTGCAACAGGCGGGGTTGATGGGCGTGGGTATCAGCGTGGACTCGCTGAACCCGGAATACCATGATAAGTTTCGCGGACAAAACGGTACCTGGCAGCAGACCATGAGCGGCATAGAAAACTGCCGCCGCATTGGTTTGTCTTTTCAAATACATTTTTCCATCACCGATGATAATGCCGATGAACTGCCGGCGATGATTGAGTTTGCCCAGCTCAGCGGGGCGCGGGTGATGAATATCTTTTTTCTGGTTTGCACCGGACGTGGCGAGTCGTTTTCTAACATTAACCCTACCCGTTATGAGCAAAGCTTAAAACAAATTATTCAGGCACAGGCTGATTTTCCTGATTTGATTATTCGTCCGCGCTGTGCACCACATTTTAAGCGCGTCGCCTGGCAACAAAACCCGGATAGCCCCCTGAATCAAATCAGTGGGCGTGAAGGCGATGGCTGTATTGCCGGAATTCATTACGCCAGAGTTAAAGCGGATGGCGGGGTGACGGCTTGCCCTTATATTGAAAATGAAGTCGGGCATATTCGCCAGCAGAAATTTTCCACAATCTGGCAGCAGGCACAGGACTTCCAACAATTAAGACAGCCCAAATTAAGCGGGCGTTGTGGTGTCTGTGAATACCAGCAGCTTTGTGGCGGTTGCCGCGCCCGTCCGGTGGCGGTGGGTAAAAGCTTAATGGATGAAGATAATTTTTGTGCTTACGTGCCGCAAGGTGGCAGCATGATTCAGGCATTAAGCGACGATGCTTATAAAGTCACCTGGAGTGAGCAGGCGCACAGCCGTTTACAGCATGTGCCGAAGTTTTTACGCAAAATGGTTAAAAAACGGGCCGAAGCGTATGTGGCAGAGCAGGGGGAAACGGAAGTAACCACTACGCATTTAAGCATTTTATCCGCACGCCGTTTTGGTGGCAAGCCGGGTAATCATGACAGTTGAAACGCTTATCATCGGCGCGGGTATTTCCGGTTTAAGCACTGCCTGGCAGTTGGCGCAAGCGGGTTGTTCCGTAGCAGTCTGGGAGAGTGGTGCGCGTTTAGGGGGTAAAATCGCCACAGATTATGATCCGGTATCGGGTTATACCACGGAGCAGGCCGCTTCCATGGTGCTGAATTTTCGCCCTGAAGTATCACGCTTTTTACAGGAAACGGGTCTGGAATCCTGTAAATTAATTCGCAGCCCCACCACCAAACGTTATTTAATCCATCAAGGGCAGTTGCGTGAAGTGCCGATGACTTTAAGTGGTTTACTGTTGACGCCCCTATGGTCATGGCCTGCAAAATTAAGATTGTTGCTTGAGCCTTTTATTATGCAACAGGGCCATGCCAACGAAACGGTGGCTGAATTTGTACGCCGACGTTTAGGATCGGAAATATTGGATAAGGCGCTAGGCGCTTATATTTCCGGCACCCTGGCTTCAGACCCTGAACAGGCCAGCGCGCAGGCAATTTTGCCACGTCTGACGGCTTTGGAGCAGCGTTACGGCAGTTTAACCGCCGGGGTTTTTGCGCATAAGGTTTTAAATAAGAAACAGGCCAGTGAAACGGAGGGATTTTCTTTTCAAGGCGGTATGAGTGCCCTGGTTGAAAAATTAGCCGTTGGCATTGCTTCAAAGATTCATTTGCAGCATAAGCTGGTGGCGGTGAGTCCTGAGCATAACGGTTGGTCGGTAGTGGCGCAAACCCCAACAGGTGAAAAATCGCTATGGGTTAGAAATCTGATTTTAACCACCCCCGCACCTGCCACTGCTCAGTTATTAAAATATTTTGATAAACCCTTATCTGAGTTGTTAACAGGGATTCAATACGCACCTTTGTCCGTGGTTCATCTGGGGGTTAAAAAAGACAATATTAAACATGCGGTTTCAGGCACGGGTTTTTTAACCCCGCCCAAAGAAAAAACTGTGATTAATGGCAGTATGTGGATGCATAGCTTATTTCAAAATCGTGCGCCAACAGACCATGTTTTGTTAAGTAATTATTTAGGCGGAGCCAGGCATCCCGAGGTGATAAACTGGGATAAACAACAGTGTATTGATAGCGTCACTCAAGAATTACAGGATTTATTAGGTTTATCAGGTCATGCGGCTTGGGCCAAAGTGGATCAACATGCGCAAGCCCTGCCCTTGTATCATGGTCATTACATGCAACGCCAACAACAGATTCAGCAATGTCTTAGACAACATACGGGCTTGTATTTACAGGGCAATTATATCGGTGGCGTTTCCATCCGTGATCGCATTATCCAGGCAGAAAAACTGGCGCAAGTCATCTTGTCCAAAACAGCCTCTCATTCAGCGCAAACAGCGACCCATCATGAAACCACAATCCCCATCAACAGATGATAAAATACCCGCCATACCCGAATTTAAACCCTTGCGTTTAGTTGCGTTTGTATTGTTTTTATTATTGGGGATTTCACTCTGGCTGCAATGGTATACCAGCGCGGTTTCCCTGCCGCGTTATTGTCAAAATACGGATGAAAGCTTAAGGATGCTGGAAAAAGTTATTACGGAAACACGTCCTGCCAAAGATGGGGATCGTAAGCCTTATATTATTGTCGCTAAACTTTTATTTTTAGTCCCCCGTCAGCAAGATGAAATGATTGCAGATTATCTGGCGCGGGTACGGCTGCATATTGAAGGGCATTGTCGTTGATAAAAAAACGTACCTGGAAAGTGTTAAAACGCTTTTTTATTATTTTTTCAGTGGCCGGGTTTTTATTATCTCTGGTGGCTTTAGCCCATTATTCTTACCTTTCCAGCAAAGAACAACTGGAATTTCAGAGCAATGAAAAATTTCAGGTGATTCAAGGGCAAACCGCCATTAAGCAGCAATTGGCCGGAGTCTTATCCGATCTTAATTATTTAACGGCCTATGGTGAAAAGTATCTGCTGTTTAACCCTGACAGTGCCAATCAGAATCGAATGCTTAATGATTTATTACTGATTTTTAGTAAAGAAAAAGGGGTTTATGATCAAATTCGTTATTTAGATAATCAGGGTGTGGAAGTAATACGGATTAATTATAATCATGGAAATCCTGTTTCCATACCCAAAACCAATCTACAAACCAAGTCTAATCGTTATTATTTTCAGGCAGTGCAATATCTGAAACAAAATCAATATTATATTTCCCCGCTGGATTTAAATATTGAAAATGAAAAAATTGAATCACCCTATAAGCCTGTATTGCGTTTTGCCAAACCCGTATTTGATCAGCAAAGTCAAAAACAAGGTACTTTAATTCTGAACTATACGGGACAAACTTTACTGGATCATTTTATAAAAGCAACCCATGTCATTCAACAGCGTGTTGCTTTATTAAATCCACAGTCTTATTGGTTATACAGTGCGGAAAAGTCTTTACAATGGGCGTTTATGTTTGGCAAGGAAACCACCTTTTCCAAGCAGTTTCCTGCTGCCTGGGAGGTACTCAGGCAAGAAGATGAAGGCCAGTTTATCGCGGATAAGCATCTATTTACCTTTGTCACTGTTGACCCCTTACCGGCAAGCTATTCGTACACCACGCCGCGCCCAAAATGGAAAATCGTGTCTACGATTTCACTGTCTAATAAACAACTAAACAGCACTTTTGCCAGTTACATTCCTTTATATAGCTTTATGTTGTTATTGCTGGGTTTAGGTGCGTGGTTACTGGCCCAAACCTGGATACAACATCAGCAGACGGAGCTACAAGTTGCCTTTGAGCAGCGTTTCCGCCAAGCCCTGGAACATATTAATTTGTTAGCCATTGGTCTGGATAATAATGGTCATTTGATTTTTTGTAATAATGCTTTATTAAAATTAACCGGTTGGTCAAAACAAGCGGTATTAGGTAAAAAATGGCTGGATGTATTTGTTGCCCCAGAATTTAAAAATCAAGCCATAGATATTATGCATGGTATTTTTAATGGTCAGTTGCATGATATTCATCAAGATACCCTGATCCAAACCCGTGACGGGGAAATTCGTAAAGTGCGCTGGAATAATACTTTAATGTTGAATCCAACGGGCAAAACCATCGGCATGACTTGTATTGGTGAGGATGTCACAGAAATCAGAGAACAGGAACAACAGTTATTAAACTTATCCAGAGCAGTGGAGCAAAGCCCTAATGTGGTGATGATTGTGGGTATGGATGGGGAAATTCAATATGCCAATCCTAAATTTACTGAGCTGACGGGTTATACCTTAAAAGAAGTGCTGGGAAAAAATCCGCGCTTACTGAAATCAACCAATGGTATGTCAAAGGCAGATTATAGAAACCTTTGGGAAACCATAAAAAGTGGCAAAACATGGAAAGGTATTTTTCAAAATAAGAAAAAAAATGGAGAAAATTATTGGGAATCTGCAATTATTTCGGGTATCCGTAATAGTGATGGGGATATTATTAACTACCTTGCGGTTAAAGAAAATATTACCAAGCGCTTACAACTGGAAAAACAACTGGAACAGCGTAATATCAAGATTGCAAAATCAGAAGCACTGGCAGTGGTTGGGCGCATGGCATCCATGGTTGCCCATGATTTAAGGAACCCGCTTTCATCAATTAAAATGAGTTTACAAATTCTCAGCAAGCCTGCAACAAAAGCAATGGAGGCGCAGATTACAGAGTTGAAAAAAATTGCACTGGATCAAGTCGCTTATATGGAAATCATTTTAGAGGATTTGTTGAGTTTTGCCTGCCCTAGTTCCCTGCAACCTGAATGGCTGAGTATTGAACATATCATTAATGAAACCATTAATATTTTACAAGGAAAAATTCAACGTCACCAAGCCATTATTGAAACCAGTTTTCAAACAGGTTTGCCAACGCTGTATGTCGATAGCAGGCGGATACGCCAGGTTTTATCCAATCTTATCAGTAACGCGATTCAAGCCGCAACGGAAGCGGGGGAAAGTCCACATATTATGATTGTTGTCATGTCAAAATTAGGGCAGGACTTACCCGCCATTCAAATAGAAATTTATGACAATGGCGCAGGTCTGGGTGATACCAATACAAAACAACTCTGTGAACCTTTTTATACCACACGCACCAAAGGCACCGGCTTGGGGCTTGCCATTGTCAAACGTTATGTTGAAGAGCATAACGGCACCATTATTTTAGAAAATAATCCGGAAGAAAAAGGTACGATTTGTAACGTTACCTTACCCATCTCATCCCTTGTTAATGTCGGAGAAAAACATCATGCCTAAGTTACTGATTATTGATGATGATGTTGCCAGTTGCCGTACCTTGCAATTGCATTTAATGACCCAGGATTTTGAAGTGCAAACGGCTTATGATGTCGAAAGCGGGATGAATTTAGCTAGGCAAATGCAGCCCGATTTAATTATTCTTGATATCAGTATGCCGGGGCGCAGTGGTTTGGAGGCCTTGCCCGACTTCAGACAGGATTATCCCGATGCACCTGTTATCATGATTACAGCATTTCAGGATATGGAAAGTACGATTGCAGCAATGCAGGGCGGAGCCACGGAATATATTCATAAACCCATTGACATTAACGAGCTGGATAATGCCATCAGTTGCGCATTAGAACGTCAAAAAAACAAACATGACAATATTAAAGTGACCTGCAATGATCGCTTGAATAAAAACAGTATGGTTGGCAAAAGCTGGATGATGAAAGAGGTGTTTAAAACCATTGGTTTGGTGGCAAAACAACCCGTTACGGTATTAATCACCGGAGAGAGCGGTACTGGCAAAGAGTTGGTTGCCAAAGCCATACACAATGCCAGCAACAGGGGTGAGCAACCTTTTGTTGCCATTAATTGCGCGGCTTTGGTTGAAACCTTATTAGAATCGGATATGTTTGGTCATGAAAAAGGTTCATTTACCGGTGCGGTTAATCGCCAACAGGGAAAATTTGAACTGACGCGCGGCGGCACCATTTTTTTAGATGAGGTGGGCGAATTATCACCTATTATTCAGGCAAAGTTGTTGCGGGTGTTGCAGGAAAAAGAATTTAGTCCCATCGGCAGCAGTAAGGTGATTAAAACCGGTGCGCGTATACTTGCGGCAACCAATGTGAATTTGCAAAATGCCGTCACTTCAGGCGAATTCAGAGAAGATCTGTTTTATCGCCTGCAAGTGGTTACTATTGATATACCGCCGCTACGAGAACGCCGTGAAGATATTATTGACTTGGTACAGGTACTGTTAAGTAAAATTAATAAAGAGCTTAAAAAAAGCATTACCCGTTTATCCAATGAAACCATAGAGGCTTTTATGCATTATGACTGGCCGGGTAATGTCAGAGAATTGAAAAACGTATTAACCAAAGCTGTGGCATTATGTCCTAGCGACACCATTACCCTGGATTTGGTTTCCCAGGAAATTTCCCAGTTACAACCCAATCGTAAAAAAATGTCCTTTATTGAAGAGGATAATGATGAGTTGGCTTTGTTATCCCTGGAAGATATTGAAAAATTACATATTATTCGGGTATTGGAATCGACTAACTGGCATAAAGGCAAAACCTGTGAAATATTAGGTGTCTCGCGTCCGCGCCTGCGGCGCATGTTACGCAACTACCATATCAGAGAGCCTCAAGAGTATAATTAACTGATTGTTTTTGAAATTGGTTTAATGTATTTCTATATTGTTTGCAATACTGGAATTACCTTGTAGAATAAAGCATATTTTGGTACTTTATAGGCCACTTTGTTACATTCTGTCACATTACTGGGGAAAATAATTTATGGCCATTGGCGAACAAGTGCAAATGCGGGTCGGTCAATCATGGATGCACGATGAGTTTTTAAACATCAGCGCAGAAACAGAAATTCTGATTGGTGAAATTTCCGGGCCGGTTGGCAAGTCATTTGCCCAATTATTTGGCAGCCAGTTGGATGGTCAATATTGCGTGCTGGCAAAATTAAATAAAAAAATTCAGGTACGTCCCAATACGCTGGTGATTAATAAAGCCGATATTGACGATCAGCGGCATCAGGAGTTATTTCGCACGGTCATTCAAACTGCCGTTGCTCACGGGGTGCTCGATTGTGTGCGCAATAGCGAAATTCCCAAGAAAAAAGCCAATGATTTGGTGATTATTGCCAATATCTGGTTGGATCCGGAAGTCTGTGAGCGGGAAGGTTTGGATGAAAAACAGATTTTCACCTTATACCGGGATAATGCCGCCAAAGCCGTACACAAAGCTTTGTGTTATGAGCCTAGTGTGGATTGGTTATTGGAAAAACAGGATAATTTGTTGCATCAATAAATAATCTGAGTTCGGCGTAAGCTTCTTTCATCGCTTAGTGTGCTGAAAATCGCTTCCGCCTCATGCTAAGTTATTGATTTTGCTATTCTCTGACAGCCTTCCAGGTCTCTACTGTGTTATGTCTTTTGCCTTCACCACAGGTTTTTCCCAAGACCCTGAAATCTTGTAATGGCGCTGTATGCCTTGTTTTAATTGCCCCTTAAATAAATTCTGAAAGACAAAAACCCCCGTACCCACCACAGGGCCACCAACAACCATGCCTGCAATAGGTAGCGCATTACTCAAGTGTGGATACAGGATCATATCCTGGTCATAGGTTTGATTCAGTAGCCCCGTGCGACCGGCAATATGCACATCAGCAGCCACGCCTTGTATCTGTAAACCATCAGTATAAGCATAACCCCCTTCAATAAAAAAACGCCCCAGTATCTGCTGGAAAGCAAAACCTTCACTGACGACATTTTGTAAATCCTGACTTAAACGCTGAGCGATTGAGGCAAAATCCAATAAACCGATTAAGTGTCCAACAACGCCCGGATCGACTGTAATAAGTGTACCTGAGCCGATGTCCAGATTTAAATGCCCCCGCACATGCGCCATGCTGAGTTGCAAGGGGTGTCCAGGCCAGTTCACGTCCAGATTGATTTGGCTTTTGCCACCTTGCAGCGCACCTTTGCCATAATCAAGATGTTTCAGAGCTTGCCCCAGAGAGGGGCTGTCAAATTGTAATTTCAGCGTGGTTAAATGGGTGTCGGCCTGATCGGATAAGCCACTTTGTTTCTGGTAATCCCAACGCGCCTTACCATTCATTTCAAAATCAGGATGTTGGGCATGGATTTGATATATATCCAGCCCCCGGCTATCGGCTTTTGCCAATAGCTCCCAACGTCCCAGCGAGGTCTCTCCCTGCCATAAGGATTGACAAATCAGAGTTAATTCAGGCAGCTTACGTGGATCGAGACTTTGCCTTGCATGGCTTAAGGTTTCCATTTGTTTGAGATAGGAATGACTGTCTGCGCGTTTTGCGTCTTGTTGGCTATCGTTGTCTGCGGGTAAACGAATAAAGTCAAAATTTAGCTGAAAATCGGCTTGTCTGGGCAAATATTTCAATTTGCCGCCCGCCTCATCAGAAAGGAAGTTAAACGTCCAATGAATTGGGTTGATAGCACCTTTAAGGTGCACATGATGCAGTTGCGTTTGTGCCAGTGTGAGTTGATTTAATTTTAAATCCAGGTCCCAGTAACGTGGTGCCTGGATATCTATCTTGGTATCTATCTTGGTATCGCCAGTTGTTGAAGATTGTTGGGCAACGGGGGAGGATTGTGCTGCCTGCTGCCACAGCCCATACAAGTCATCTAATGACAGTTGCGGCCAGTATCCCTGAATTTGAATACCAGGAAAGTTATTCAACTTAGCCGCTTGCTTGCCTAACTGTATACTGATACCAGGGTGTTTGGGTTTAAGTGCCAGATTAAACAGGCTGCTGTATTTGGCGCGAATTTCTTGCAAGCCCTTTGCCATGCTTTGCTGGTATTGAAATGGTCGGGTTTGCTGCGCCATTTTCCCCAGGGGAGCAGGTAAATCAATCTGCAAACCCTGTAAATCAGTGTTTATTTCTAATGAGGGTGCTTGCAGGCTTGCTGTTTCAGGATAAAATAAATTTGCCTGCCATTGGCTTTCTCCAGAAACCGTTTTTAACCAAAAATCCAGTGGCAAATCAAATGCCTGCCAGACATTATTTAATAAGCTGCGATGTACAGGCCCCATCAATTCGACATTTAATCCGGCGTTTGCTTTTTTTAACAAGTTCATGCGCACGGGCGCGTCCAGTAAGTTTCCAGAGAGATTATGCGCTTGTAATCCGTTATTCTGGAAAAAAACCTGGCCCTTTAATGCACTGATTGCGAGATCCTGCTGACGCAGCAAGGCATTTTGCAAGGTATTATTTTGTAAGTTAATTTTGCCGTCAACTTTTAGAGTGTGCGGGTTTTCCAGCGGAATATCCAGCTTTAAGGCTAAGTCAAGTCTGTCGCTGATGTCGAGATCCTGCGTACCGGTTTTGCCGCGCAGCGGGCTATTTTGCAGAAAACCCAACATATCCCGCGCCCTGCCACGCACATGCCCATCAACCTGTAACAAGGGGTAGTCTTTAACAGACTTACCCCGACTCATACCGGTAATATTCACGCGGGTATCATAAATTGTATTACGATGGACTTTCCCACGATTACCGTGGATATATAAGTTATCGCCATCCACTTGCAAATCTGCTGTTGTTATCTGTTTTAAGGCTGGCCAACCCGGTGCATAATCAATTTTTGCCTGTATTACCGTGGCACTGCCATAAAAACCATTTTTACCTTTTTTCTGATGAAACAGATTCTTTACCTGCATTAAGCCCTTAAATTTTAAATCCCCCGAGACTGAACCCGTAACCAAACCACTGCGTAGCCATTTTCGTGCTGCTTTAATTTTCAGTGGTATATATTGGTAAATATGTGACAAATCTGCATTTTTTATCTGGATACTCAAGTCAATCCGGGGCTGGTTTTGAGCTGTGCTTAAGTTTTCCGAATGCTGTTCTGACAGATTTTTTGCTGCATTTGTTGGTAAAAACAGTGTTCCCTGTAGCCCCAGTTGTTGAATATTTGCGGTATTTAACAACCAGTGTTCAAAATGTAATAACCAACCTTCTCCCAGTTTTTTTGTTTTATGCCAATGCAACTTACCTAATAAACTTTTAATTTTGAAAGCTTTGTCGGCAAACATCGGCGCATCCAGCTCCACATCCTTGCTCTCCAGTTGCAACATGCCGCCATGAGTATCCAGCATTAACTGACCACTGACAGATTTGAAGCCCGGTATTTGCGCCCAACTGTGGTGTTGCCAATTAGAAAAACGGGTTTTAATATGCCAATGTTTAGGATTAAAACGAAACTGCATATTATGTAATTGCACACCAGGGCGCACTGCAACTAATATCTCACGTATTTTATCTGGCAGATGGCGAATGCCGCCAAGCAAAGGAAACACTTCCTGAAGATCTAAAAAACCGATTTTGCCCAGTACCTGGGTATAATCCTGCTGTGGTTTAATCTCCAGTTGCATTTGACTGACAGGCCAACGATGCTGACCGGTATTGAGTAAAAATGTTTGCACAGCCATTAACCAGCCTTGTTCCGCCATTGCCTGCAAGCGCAAACGCACGAATAAATCCTGTACTTGTAGTACATTATTGCGCGAATGCAGGGTTAAATGCTGTAGTTGAATTTTACCTTGCAATGATTTTAGATGCTGAGCCTGCCAAACGGTATTGGCATCAAATGCAAAACTGCCACCTTGCATATCCAGGCCACTGCCCGCCAGTAATGGTGCAGGATAACGTATGGGTGGCAAGCTTAAATGACCGCGCATTGCATAGGTATCTGCTGCTTTTTCCAGATACAGATTAAGCTGGGTAATTGGCAGTGAAGGGCGTTTTTGTCCCAGCCATAACAAACGGGTATCCGTTAAACGAATATTTTGTTGTTGCAAAAACCAATGCCGGATTTTTTGTTGGGCATTATCCAACGGTGCTTTATGCGCTTCTACAGGCAGCGGATTAGCATCCTCAGGCAGCGCAAAACCTTTTAAGCTGATTTGACCATCAGTGCTTTCAATCACGGTAAAGTTGCCACCGTTTAAGACAATATTACGGGTAATCAATTGCCCATGCAGCAGTGAAGCTGCCAGATCCAGGCGAATTTCAGCCTGTTGAAAACCGAATAAGAATAAACCGCTGTCATGCTGGCGAACCTCAGTTGTGCCGATTTTAACAACCGGCGTCCAGTTCTCCCAGAAACTTTCAAGGGAATCAATGGCAACAGTATGCCCTATCGCGTTGCTTAAATTGGCCTGAAAAATGGCATGATTTTGCGCCAGATAAAATACACTCGCATATAGCAGCGTGAGTAGCAGGCACAGCAACAACAAGCTGAACACGAAAAATCGCCACAAGCTGTGTAAAATTGTACGAAGATGAAGAAAAAAACGGCGTGTCATCAGGTTTTATACATTAACATGAGGTGGAAGCAGTTTTTAATATGCTTAGGAGCGAGAATTTTATAACTTTAGACACTTATTTCATCCTCACTCCTTGGGAGTGAGAATTTTATAACTTCAGACACTTATTTCATCCTCACTCCTTAGTCATAAAAGGCGCTTACACCGAACTCTGCTTATTCTATAGGAATGTCACTTGAAAAGAGTAAATTTTCAATCATGAGCATAAATGCTGCCACCTTCCCTTATTGGCGTTTATCTGGTTTTTACCTGTTTTATTTTGCCATTTTAGGGGTTGTCATACCTTATTTTGGCCCCTGGTTAAAATTTTCAGGATTTACGGCACAGGAAATTGCACAGTTGACCGCCGCCATCATGGCAAGTCGTCTGATTTCTCCAAATATACTGGGCTGGATTGCCGATCACACCAATCAGGCTTTGCGTCTGGTACAACTTTTTTGTATTTTAGGCGCACTGAGTTTTGCGCTGGTATTTGTTGAACAAAGCTACCACTGGCTGATGTTCAGCTTTATTGCATTCAGTTTTTTCTGGAATGCAGTGCTGCCACAATTTGAAAGTATCACCCTGGCGCATCTGGGAAAAGCACATCATCGTTATCCCCAGATTCGGCTCTGGGGTTCAGTGGGCTTTATCCTTACGGTAATGGGACTGGGCTTGCTGCTTGAGCAACAAAGCCCCAATATCGTGCCGCTGATTACTTTTTTTGTACTGCTGGGCTTAATGCTCAACAGCCTCACGGTGCCTGATCACGCTCTGCCGCATCATCACGATAATATGCCATCATTTAAGACGGTTCTATTACGGCGTGAAGTGCAGGCGTTATTTGTTATTTGTTTCCTGATGCAAGCCAGTCATGGTGCATATTACACGTTTTACAGTATTTATTTGCAAGATCATGGTTATACTGGCAGCAGCATTGGTAGTTTATGGGCTTTGGGCGTCATTGCAGAGATTGCCCTGTTTTTGGGTGTATCGCGTTATCTCAAACACTATCAACTATCCAGCCTGCTGCTTATCAGCTTGTTATTGGCGGTTTTACGCTGGTTATTGATAGGTCTGCTGGCAGACAGCCTGATGATTTTAATTATTGCGCAGTTGCTCCATGCCGCCACTTTTGGCCTTTACCATGCGGTATCTATCCAATATATCCACCGCTATTTTCCAGGACGCCTGCAAGGACGGGGGCAGGCTTTGCATAACAGCCTGAGTTTTGGCGCAGGTAACGCGGTTGGGGCATTAATCAGCGGTTATTTATGGGATTATCACACAACTTTAAGTTTTATCCTGTGCAGTTTATTTGCCTTGATTGCAGCATGGCTTTGCAGCGCGATATTAAGCCATGAACACTTTATGATGTCCACAGATTGAGGCGTTGTTGATGAAAATCAGTAAAAATCTGAGAAGTATATTGTTCCATCATATCTATAAAGCACAAAAAAGAAGCTTTTGTATAACGCCGGTAAAATCAGGATGCCTGTGAAATTAAATCCAGAAACACTTCTTCCAGACCCGGTTCATTGGTGGATAAATCTTCAAACTGAATCCCGGCGTGGTGGATGCTTTCCAAGACTTCGGAAATGGAATCCTGCTGGCGGTGCAAACGCAATGTCATCAGATTATTTTCCAGCTTAAACACCCGTTGCTGCACGGCATCTGGTAGATTTTCCGGTTTTTTTGTCAATTGTAGGCATAAAAACCGATAAGGGTAACGTGATAACAAGGTTTTTTTATCATCCAGAGCTGCAAGCTGACCGTGATTGAGAATGGCTATGCGATCACACAAGGCTTCAGCTTCTTCCAGATAATGGGTGGTGAGTAATATGGTGTGGCCCTGCGCGTGCATTTTGCGGGTAAATTCCCATAACGCCTGACGTAGTTCCACATCCACCCCCGCCGTTGGCTCATCCAGGACAATGACCTGCGGTTTATGCACCAGGGCTTGAGCAATTAAAACCCGGCGCTTCATGCCACCGGATAAGTTTTGCATATTGGCATGGGCTTTATCCGTAAGACTCAGGGTTTCTAATAATTCATCAATCCAGGCATGGTTTTCCTTACCAAAACCAAAATAGCCTGATTGCAGGCGTAACATTTCACGCACCGTGAAAAACGGGTCATACACCAACTCTTGCGGCACCACGCCCAGTGCCCGACGCGACTGCCGCCATTGTTGTTGTACATCAAAACCCATGATGCTGATTTGCCCGGAAGTGGCGCGAATGAGGCCTGCCATAATGCTGATTAAAGTGGACTTGCCCGCGCCGTTAGGCCCCAGTAAACCAAAAAAACTGCCTTGTGGAATTTCAAAATCCACACCATCCAAAGCGTGAAGTGTGTTGTAATGTTTGTGTATTTGCTGGATATGAATCGCTGTTGTCATTTGTTTATAGGAACCTGATAGATGTTATACCCAAATTTTGAAGCCTTGCCTTATGCGCTGGGAGAAAACGCAAAAGCGCCGGATAGACATGCCAGAATGCGCGTTTTTGCTGAAGATTTCAAAGTCGATGAAATTTCTGAGATAAGCCCTGATGGTGAAGGCGAGCATATCTTTTTACAAGTACAAAAAACGGGTTGTAATACCGAATGGCTGGCGCGCCAATTCGCCCGTTTTGTAGGCATTCGGGTTGCTGATGTCAGTTATGCAGGCTTAAAAGACCGTCATGCCGTGACCACGCAATGGTTCAGCTTACATCTACCGGGTAAGGCGCAACCCGATTGGTCAAGCTGGGATGTCCCCAATACCCGGATTTTGCAGCACGCCCGCCACTGCCGCAAACTGCGCCGGGGTATGCTTGCAGGTAATCGTTTCGAGCTGATTTTACGCGATTTAACTGGAACACGGGAAATTATCGAACAAACTTTGCTGCGTATTCGTGAAACCGGCGTACCCAATTATTTTGGCGAGCAGCGTTTTGGTTTTGAAGAAAACAATCTGCAACAGGCCGAACAAGTATTTCTGGGTAAACTCAAACCCCGCCGTCATCAACGTGGTTTGTATATTTCCGCCGCCCGTTCTTTTTTATTTAATCAGGTATTGGCACAGCGCATACGCGAACAAAACTGGTTGCAAATGTTGCCGGGGGAGGTATTGCAACTCAGTGGCAGCCGCAGTTGGTTTGTGTCAGATAGCGCAGAACAAGACGATACCCAGCTCATGCAGCGCCTGGACAGCGGTGATGTGCAGCCCACCGGCCCACTCTGGGGTAAAGGCGAATCTCCCGCACAGCTTGAGGCTGGCAAGCTGGAACAGGACTGTTTAGCGCCTTTTAGCGAGTTTTGTCAGGGTCTGGAAAAAGCCGGATTAAAACAGGAACGCCGCCCCCTGCGCCTGCCAGTGGCTGATTTATCATGGTCTTTTGAAGACGATAATCAGCTTAAATTGAACTTTACCCTGCCTGCGGGTAGTTATGCGACCGTGGTGATACGGGAAATTGTGCAGATTAAAAAGGATGATACTTCACAAAACGGGTAATCCAGTCGCAATAAGCGCGGTAGGGTGGATAAGCACCAGCGCCATCCACCATTTTTGGATGCACCGAAATGGCGGATGGCGCTGGTGCTTATCCGCCCTACCGGGCTAGAATTTTCTGTCTGTATAATTTTGGTGGGTGTCTAGAATTTTTTTCTCGCTACTGGTGGTTGGTTAGACCTTCTTGTAATCAATTACTTGATTACACCAGACAGAGACTTTCACTCTGTAAGAAATGACAAGCTTCGCTTGTCGCACAGTGGGTGTCTCCTAATTTTATTTCTAATTTTATTTGCAACATACCAGATAAACCCCACCCACTTTGAAATCGACAAAAATATTCTATTAATATCATACCTGTGCAGGCAGGTATCCAGTTGCTGTTCACGAGGGCTAAATTCCCGTCTACACGGGAATGACAAAAACTGTGGTTTTCAACTTAGACGGGGTTTAGTAACAAATACCGTCTTAATTTAAACATAAGTATTATTTCCAACAGTGCGATCCAATAAATCAGAAAACAACATAGCCCGAATAAAATCCCGGTTCAGCCAATAGGCAATTATTATTGGCGCAATGATAATTGCGATATAAGTGCTTAGGGGTAAGATACTACTGATAGTCGTTAATAACCACTGCGGTGGTGGCAAGACGGCCTGAGTGATGCCACCGCCAAGCCATATTTCGCCAAGATCATCACGGCTCATAAAACCCATTATCCGCGCCAGACTATCAAGATAAATCACCAACACCACAAAAATACTCAAAACCAAGCTGCCCAGCAATAACTTCCACAATTTGCGGCGGATTGATTCTGTTACGCTCAATAAAAAAGCCCATAGCAAAGCAAAACCCATGCTAAATGACACCATAGAACCCAAAACCATGCTATACACTCTCAGCTTTCCCGCTTGTAACTGCATTTGCTCCAGATACATGATTTGGGTATAAAACAGCCAGATGCCCTGAGCATTAAGTTCCATTTCCAGATATGCGCTTTGAAAACTGGATTCCAGCAATAATTTGACCGGAAAAAATATTACTTGTAACAGATAAGGGGATAATATCCACCACAAACCCACTGCTGGAAAAGCCCAGAATACAACATGCAGGGTGAAACGAAAACGGTGACTCATAAAATGTTATCTGTTGTTTTCATGCTGCTCCACCAAATCCAGCCAAAAAACAATAAACCCAAATCAATACTGAAAAAAATTGGCCACAGATGATGATGCACCCAATCAAATTCTGCCGGATACCATTGTCCAAGATACAGCAGACTGATTAAGCGAATAATATTCAGTGCTTGTAATGCCAATATCCCGCCAACAATACCCAGTAATTTTATTTTCCAGGTGGCGGGGAAAGCCAACATTCCGGCAACCAGTAACACGGTGAATTGCAGGGCGGTGCATTCGCCGGATACCCGCAAGGCAAAACCGGAATCGGGCAGGCGCAGCACATCGCCAATGACCAGCACATTCGGGTCAAACCAATGAATCACTCCGCCGCTGATATGGGCTAATAACAAACAAAATTGCGCGATAACGGTAGCCGGGGCAAAGACATCCAGCAAGGTTAAGCCAATGCCGGATAATAACAAATAAAATAATACAAATCGGGAAGTAGAAGATTTGGCAAATAATGCAGTTTTCATAATGGTAAGCTTGCTCCCACGCAAGGCGCGTGGGAGCCAGATGGTTCTGGAGTGTGTGGGAACGAGCGATACCGTGCTATTCTGCTATAGCTACATTTATGTTATCGTCATTAACCGTTATATTCAATATCGTATCATATCCTCGTGCTTCTATATTTATTGATATTTGATGAGGTTGTGTTGCTTTATTGACGGTTAATTGATGAAATCCATTTGCCACTGGATGAGTTTGACCAAATGGTGCGTTCCATACTTGCTGTTCAATTGTTACCGAAGTAACATTTTCCTGCTGTGTTCCAGCAACAATATTTATTATTATGTTTGTCGGCATTATCCTTCTCCTCTGAAAATATGTTTTCTAAAAAAACTGGCTATTGTTATTATAAAACCAAATAAACCAAACATTCCCCAAAAGCTTAGGTTTATTGGTGCCGAAACCGGAGGAGGCGCAACCGGAGGAGGCGCAACCGGGCAATTTCCTGCTGTTATTGTTGGTAGGGGTAAAGCTGCTCCAATTTGGAGCCAGCCACCCACACTAAGAAGCTCTGCTACTGTGGGAGATTCTGGCGTTGGCATTATGGTATCAGAATTATAGCTATCGCCATTTATCATGGCAACTGAAAAGGCATCCATACCAGGCAAAAAAAAACATTACTATCAGTATTATTAGCATCCAGACCACGGCATTGGTCCATGAAACAAATATAATTACCATTAGCAGCTACGTTACCAGCGCCTGATACACAAATCTTAGCACCATGCTGATAAGAAAAGGCATTTTGCACCAAACCAGCGAACAGCATAGGCAGTAAAATCATGAAATAATTTAAGTTATTTTTCATGAGTTTACACTCCATGTTCCATCATTATTATAAACCACATTAAATGTAATCGTCCCATCTGTCGCATCACATATCGCTGCATTTACTGATGAGGTTGTGAAATTTACAACAATACCTGCTTCATAAGAACCAGTCTGCACATAAAAAACCAACTTGGGTTGCACATCAATATTTTTATTTGGTTCAGCTTCAATAAAATTGGAAAGCGCACTACTCCCATCCGCATTCTTGACACCTAACCCTAAATTGTATTTATCTACATTTGGATTAAAAGTAGGGGTTGTAATTCTAAAAGCACCAGATTCTACTCCAGCAGTTTCGCTTGGCTTTGTCAGCCCTAATGGGTTGATTTGCATCTCTGTACCATTATTCGCTGTACCAGTTTTTGGGGTAATATCAATTGCTTTTATAACATGCGTTGTTCCAGAAGCTTCGCCTTCAACTATTTCACCGCTTCGAGTCTGAGCAGCAGCATAAGTTTCCACCTCAATTTGAAAAGTTAGCGTAGCTCCTGAACCTTTCCCGCGTAATTGACTATGATAAATGCTATTTGTATAAACGGCTTGCCCCCCCTACATAGTCAGCAGGTTTTTGAAAGAAAAAGAAATCTTGTATATTGGAGCTATTATTCGTTACATTAATCGTATACGTTGTACTCATTGAATTTTCCTCATTGGTTTAGTGCAGAGACATGG
>NZ_JAUCGJ010000050.1 GCF_030378065.1 Candidatus Venteria ishoeyi
GCGTGACCTAATATATTTAAATTTTTAACGATGACATGTATCAATAATTTTATGTAATTATCTAAACCTACACTAAAATCAGGTGGTTTTCACTATTTTTTAGCTAAAAACCCGCTTTTTTACCAAACAGTTACAATTCGTTAAAAATAAATTTAATTGATATAAATTTTTTGGACAGAATCATGATTTTTAAATCAGTGGATGTCGTACATTTGTTAAAAGCCCCCGCACTGTGGATTTTCCTCACGGGTGCTTTATTGGCTTATTACGTCGGTGCTGAAGTCTCGCCGACCTGGGTCATGGAAACCGTCACCCTGGATGTTCAGGCCGATACGCAGGGTCGCTTGTTTTATGTGCAAAGAGGTTTGCCACAATACCTGCACAAGGTAAAAACAGAAACTGAAGCCGTGTTGACCACGCAGTCCTTAAAAAACTTTAGTGTGCAGGGTGAAAGACCGCCTTTACTCAAAGAGGTCATAAGCCACGATCAGCGCGTGGATGGGCAAACTCAGACACTTTATGAACAACGTCTTGCCAAACGTCATTGGGGTTTCTGGTCCTTGCTGCCGGCGCTGGTGGCGGTGTTGTTATGTTTTATTAGCAAAGAACCGGTAACGGCCTTGCTTGGCGGCATAGTTGCCGGGGCTTTTTTATTGGGTCGTTATGACCTTACCGAAGACGTGCTGGTACCGCAACTGGCAACCACTGGCGCGGCTGGGGTGTTGTTGCTGTATCTGTGGCTGTTGGGTGGTTTGATGGGTATCTGGAACCGCACTGGTGCAGCGCAGGCATTTGCTGAGTTTATGACCCGGCATGTGGTGCGCGGCCCACGCTCTGCAAAATTAACCGCCTGGATGCTGGGTGTGATTTTTTTCCAGGGCGGCACAGTCAGCGCGGTGGTGGTGGGTACCACGGTCAAACCCATTGCTGATAAAGAAAATATCAGCCATGAGGAACTGTCTTATATTGTTGATTCCACCTCCTCTCCGATTGCTTCACAACTGGCGTTTAATGCCTGGCCAGGTTATGTGCAGGCATTTATTTTTGTTGCCGGGGTGCCGTTTCTGCTCACGGAAGCGGATCGCATTACCTTTTTCTTTGCCAGCGTGCCTTTTTGTTTTTATGCCATTTTTGCGGTTTTAAGCACCTTTCTATTAAGTATCGATAAACTGCCGTTTACTTCCCGGCAAATGCGTGCAGCGATGATTCGCGCCAGAACCACTGGGCAATTAAACGCGCCCAACGCCAATCCCTTAAGTGCAAAAGAATTACAGGCCAGTAATGTGCCACCTGGTTATACCCCGCATGTCATTGAATTTTTTCTGCCTCTGGGGCTGCTGATTGTCGTTGCCGTGGGCACCTTTATCGCCTCCGGTTCACCGCAGGTGCGCTGGGCTTTTGGTCTGGCGTTTATCAGCGCCATGCTGCTGGCGATATTGCGGGGTATGAGTCTGCGTAATGTTATGGGTGGCGTGACTGATGGCATGAAAGGCGTGGTGCTGGGTTCGGTTATTCTGCTGTTGGCAATCACCATAGGAGGCATCAGCAAGGAAGCGGGCGGTGCGATTTATCTGGTTGAGCTGTTAGAAGGTAATCTTTCTTATTGGTTATTACCTGTGATTTTACAGTTGTTAACCATTATTATCGCATTTTCCACCGGCACCAGTTGGGGCACTTACGCGGTGGCTTTCCCTTTGGCTATGCCCTTAGCCTGGGCAGTGGCGCAAGCCAATGGCCTGGATCACCCGCAATTGTTTATGACGATTTGTTTTGCTGCGGTGATGGATGGCTCGGTATATGGCGACCAATGCTCGCCGATTTCTGATACCACGGTATTAAGCGCCACTTGTACCGGCTGTGATTTGATGGATCATGTTAAAACTCAGATACCCCATGCCACTATTGCCGCAGGTTTGGCGGCGATAGGCTGGACGCTGGTGACTTTGGTGTTTGTTTAATTCTCATTTAGAAATGCCTGAATCCTGAAAACCTTCCAGGTCTTTAAGACCTGGAAGGTTTAGTGTTTCCAGTAATTTTTATAACCCCCAGAAACACAATTTGTATTTTTATCCATTTTCTGTGTTCTTCTAGCAGTACCACAAAACCACTTTGGCCCTGTCATTTGCATCGGTCAATTGCAGTTGGTTTTGACCTAATGTCATAAAAACCAGTCACTTGCCCCCTTATATTGACCCTGTTTGCTGAACATATCCCGCCTCAGTTTCCTGTTATTCTTTACCCATCAAATGCACACAAGCCTGAGTCCTCAGTTAGCAAGAGATGGAAACAGTTTTCAGCGTCTTTAGCACTGCAAGGCACTTACATAGCGTTCAGGTAAATAAGCAGATTTGCCCAAATCATCTGCCGTATTTGATTTAAGGATTTCATTATTTCAATGAAACCACAGCTAAGGTAGGAAATAAAAATGTTATCACTCTACGAATGTGCACAGGAGATAAAAAAGGAAACGGGGTGGTCTCAAGAGCGTATTGGGGCAGAAACCGGATTGGGATTGAGCACGATTAGCCGGATTTTTCGTATTCCCGGTTATCGTGGCAATGAAATTTCAAAGGTTTTAATTGGCCAATTACACGATGAGGTCGTTCCTTCTCCTTTTCCCGCATATCTGGAAATTTTATTAAATCGTTATGAGGGTTTTCGGGAAAAACTCTCACACAAAGAATTTTCAGAATATCTGGATTCAACCGAAGTTTTGTTACTCAATCACCGAGCGTTCAGTGATGGTTCTCTGGAAGGTAGTCGTTTACGCTGGTTATTAGGTCATATTGAGTTTGATCGTGCATTTTATCTGCGCCGGGATCAAATCAATTCAACAGTGCGGGCTTTGGACTGGTATCAGCAGGCACTGGGTACGCTGGAAGATCATGCTGATCAAAAGTTACTGATACAACGTTATAAGTTACAGCAGTGCATGGTGTCTGCAAAATTTAATAGTTGCAAGCCAGGTACGCGAGCAGATGATCCCAGGATTCAGCAATGGTTAAGGGATATGGATTACTTAACCATCGTTGAAGCTGTGGTTAAAGAGGATAGCTGGAATTGGATTGCGGCAAGAAACGGACTGATTTCGGCATCTATTTTGCGTAATAGAGAAAAGTGCTTATTGTTCTGGAATGCAATGCGCAAGGTACATAAGCAATTTCACAATCCGGAATTCACACCGTCACGCGATCAGCTGGCAGTCGCCCATGACCCGGATTTAATTTGGTTTAGAACACATATCCTTCAGGGGTAATTTTCATGAAAAAATATTATATAACTGCCTTATTTGTTGCTACCGGCCTTTATGCCAGTACTGCAATCGCTTCTGATATGGGACGTGTCAGTCAACCGGAAAGAGACATTGCCCGTGATATGGGAAAGGTCAGCACACCGGTTGCTGTAAAAGTATCAGTACCTCTGATTCAGGTTAAGGGGTGAGATACACCGTCATCAAGTAAGTTAACATCACTGTAAGCTGCCTGGTAATTTGTCAGGCAAAATGCAAAAATCTTTTTTTGTGCTTTCAAGCACAAAAAAAGATTTTATGTCATATTTATAGATTTTCAGGTAAATAATATCCCATTACTGAATCATTGTTAAAAACTTGCCTGCACTCAATCTGGAAATTGAATATCTGAAAGTCTATAAATCAATGTGAGCGCCCAACGCTTTATTTTTTATTTCCACACATTGAAAACAGCCTGTATTGTTTTTTAAGTAGCTATACAGTGTTGTTGGAGGATAAGATCATGATTTTTTTAGATCGTATTAAAAAAATCAGAAAGCCCACGGCTTTTTTTGAGCTAAAACCCCTTTCTGCACAAAATAACCACAATGCCCGCTTAGCCTATTACCGGTTACGCCAAGTGACGGGGGACAAGTGTTCAGATACCACAAACATGTCCCATACGGTGATACCGCAAACTGTCAAACCGGCGTTACAGCATGAAAATCTGCCAAGTCAATGCTGTGATCATTATCATTTGCTGGGTGTCAGCCAAAATGCCAGCCCGATGCAGATACGCGAAGCGGCGCAGCAACAGCTGAATAAAATCCGTGCAGCCTATCAGGTGCTGAGCAATGGTCGCACCCGTCAATCTTATGACGCGCGTTTGAACCGGAAACCCACATGAGCAGAGATAAACCAGGGGCAGCCGCAAAATTACTGGCGGATAAGGTGGCTGAGCCTGGTGCTAAAATTGATATCCGGCATTACATCCAGCAACGCTTGCGCTATCAACAGCATTGGTATGAGCGTCAGGCGAGTAAAAATAAACGCAGTTTCATGCGTATACAAAGCATTATTATTTTTCTGAGCTTGCTGATCCCGATGGTGGTGGTGACAGAGCCGATAGTCACTTTATTTTTAAATGAGTGGATGCTCGCTTATAGCCAAATGGAACTACCCATGAGTTGGGCGAGTATTGCCACGGCTTTATTATCTTCTTTGATTGCCATGTTGGCAGGCATGGAGAAGTTACGACAACCACAAACCCATTGGTTTAATTATCGCGCCAATGAGGAAACCTTAAAAAAAGAGGAGTGGATGTTCCGTCTGCGGGTCGGCGCGTATGCCAATTTGCCACTGCAACGGGCCGAGCGACTTTTGGTTGAGCGGGTGGAAGGGGTGATTTCTTCAGATATTGCGCGCTTTGTTCAAAATGAATATAACGCTGTGGAGGAAGTGCTACCTAAAAAAGCCAAAGCGCCACAATTACGTACCAACCCGGCTAAAACCCGTTCGGCGGGTCATGCTAAACAGAAGGTTGAGCCAAAGATATTACGCCCTGCAACGACAGTGCGTAAACTCAGAGCCTAACTTTATTTGATGATGATCCTTGGTAATTATCAATCAGACGTGTATTGCCCAGCTTGGCAGCCACTAAAATAATCAAAGCGGCTGGGGATTCGACTTTATCAGGGCGTAATAAATCCTCAGCACGGCGGATGTCAAAATAATCCACCACAAAACCCTGTTGTGCCAGCTCTGTGCTGGCAGCCTGTTCCAATGCCTGATAATTACTGCCCTCTGACTGGAGTTGCTGTGCAGTTTTTTGTAATACCTGATACAGATAAGGTGCAATGTCGCGTTGTTGCTTACTGAGGTATTGATTGCGGGAGCTTTTTGCCAAACCATCATTATCACGAATAATCGGTAAGCCGATGATGTCAATGGGCAAAAATAAATCCTGCACCATCTGCCGTAAAATTAACCATTGCTGGTAATCTTTTTTACCAAACAAGGCAATATCTGGCCTGACTAGATTTAATAAACGCAGTACCACGCTAGTGACGCCAACAAAGTGCCCGGGGCGGATAGTGCCACATAAAATATCTCCAAGTTCCGGTACATCCACCCGCGTGGCACGTTCTTGGCCTTGTGGATACAAGCTATGAGTATCGGGCGCAAATACCGCATCCACGCCAGCTTCGCTTAAGGCGGCGCAATCGGCTTCAAAGGTCCGAGGATAACACCCAAAATCTTCATTGGGGCCAAACTGCAAAGGGTTGACAAAAATACTGACCACCACTTCATCCGCTTGTTGTTTGGCGGCTTCCACCAGAGATAAGTGGCCGGAGTGCAGATTGCCCATAGTGGGAACCAGTGCGCGTTTAGCGGATTGTTGTTGCAGATAACTTTGTAATAAGGGAATGTTATTTAATATTTTCATGGTTTATTTTTATGATACCTTTATCAATTACATTTAGAAGTCTGGCCCAATATTCAAATGCAAACGCCAGGGGCTGCTGGTCTTACTCAGGCCATAAGCAATATCCAGGCGTACCGGGCCTACCGGTGATTGCCAGCGTATGCCCGTGCCGATACCGGTTTTTAATTGCATCTTATTAAAGCGGTTAAACACATTGCCCATATCGACAAAAGCTGCGGCGCTCCATTGTTCCAGAAAACGGTATTCATATTCAATACTGCCCACCAGCATATGCTTGCCGCTGCCCAGGGTTTCATCGCCACCATTGATTTCCTCGTATTTATAACCACGCACGCTGTAATCGCCACCAGTGCGAAATTGTAGTTCCTTGGGTAAATCATTGGCATTAAATGTACCCAGAATGTCCAGGGTATCGACCTGGGTATAAGCAATATCACCGCGTAGCAGTAAGCGTGAGCGTGGTGCCAAGCGGCGTATCATGCGACCTTTAAGCCAGGCCTGAGTAAACGAAACATTAGAACCCCAGCCTTTTCTTGCGGCTTTTAAACGCAGCTCCAACTGTTGGCCTTTGCTTGCGCGCAGGCGTTGATCGGCCTGGGTATAACGCCAGTTCAGACCTGCGTATAACACCTTAAAATGGGGTCTGAGCGGGGACAGGCTGCCAATATCCGTGCCTTCCAGTTCTTCTAAAACCTCTTGCGTTGCAGCGGAAAATAACAAGGGCATTAAATTATACTTTTCTTCCAGATAGGTCAGGCTGAGTATTTCGGTTAAGGATAAACCTGCAACATGGCGCGGGTGATATTTCGCCAGGGTGATGGAACTATCAACCACACGGGTGCGCCCATCCAGCGTTTCGGTTCCATTAAACGGCATGTCTGAAGAATAAAAATCCTCACCCTTATAAGCCAGCGTGGTTTGTATATAATCCGTACGGTAATCTCCCAGCGGGATAATATAACTGAGATTGGCAATCTGGCGCTGACGGTTAAACGACCAACCCAGGCTGGGTACAAAACGGTGTCCATAATGGTTGAGATAACGGTAGTTCATATCCAGCAACACGCGCACCCCGGTATCCGTACCATACCCCACGCGCACCCGGTAACTGCGGCGGTTGCGGCGCTTGAGCTTGACAGCAATGTTCACCACCTGATTTTCGCGGTCACGCCGACTTTGCAGCTTGATGTCCTGAAAATAATCACTGCCACCTAAAGCACTGCGAAACTTCAGGAATTTTTCTGTGCTGTAAAATTCTTCAGGTTTAAAAGGTATCAGGGCTTCCAATAAGGCGGGTTGAAAATAATCCTGTAAAAACTTTACCTTGCCAAAGCGGTAACGCGCCCCGGTTTCCATGTGTAAAAATAAATCAACCTGATAACTGGGTTTATGCACTAAAACCCGGTGCTGGGTAAAATTGGCATCAAAATAACCGCGCTCCTCAGCCAAATCCTGTAAGTTTTTTTTCAGCAGATCATAGGGTTTATGGCGGAACACCTCTCCAATTTTGGGTGCCTGCTGTTGCAGCAGTTGCTGAAATGCAGCATCGTCTTTGCCTGCACCGGATAAATTGATTTCCACTATTTGCAATGTGACGGGTTTTCCCTGTTTTACTATAAATATGGCCTGCCAGGTTTTATTTTGTCCATCAGGTTCGCGCAGTTCAGTCTGGATTTGAGCATGATAAAAACCAAATGTCTGCAAGGCGCGGCTCAACTCTTTGGGCGCGGACTTAAACAGGCGTTTAATGCGAATGGCGGATAGCGTGTCCAGATTTTTTTGCTGCTCCAGAGACAGATAAGCCCTGGCATTATCCAGTAAGGGGCCGGAAATACCTTTGATTTCAACTTCCAGTGCAATACTGGGTTTTGCGGGTTTATTTTGTGCTGCCTCAGGTTTTTTTTCCAACGCCCAAAGCGGTGTTGCTATCCAGCCACACAGACAAAAAAAACCTGTCAACGCAAAGCGCTTCAGAATGGGGGAAAAATGTAGGCAGGTCGTTAACATGATAAAGGATGGTAGCAGAATTGCCATTTAAGGCAACTCACATTGTGTTTGCAGATAAAATCAATAAATGGTGAGCAAATTCCGTGATGGTTCAGTGCCACTTATCTTCCTTGTTTGCCTGCCTTGCAACCGACTCGTTCAGGCAGCGTATAAACCCGCTTAAATCCGCCAACCGCTCCCGCCACAAGGTCACTTTCTCCTCATCTGCCGTCAGTCGCGCAAAATAAGTGCTTACCACATTATCATCAAGCTGTTTACCTCACTTTCTTTCAAAGCCTGCGCTGGAAACAAGGTATACCAATGCTTAACCACTTCCTCGGCATCCCAGGTCAAACTCTGCTCATAATCCACATGTAGTAATAGTATTTTTTTCAAATTTAGGTGAGTGCCTCCTAATTTGTTTCATCCACTGTTCAAATTCCTGTATGATATTTTCCAGCATCATTTCCTTCCTGTCCTTATCTTCGCTAAAAGATTTAGGAGGGTTACGATGTTTTCACCAATTTTTCAGCCTGTCTAGGAGGCTGTCCGAGAATAGCAAAATCAACGATTTTGCTAAAATTAACTCATTACTTATCAATGAGTTAAAAATCCGATTTTTTGAAAAACTAAGTTCTCGGACAGTCTCCTAGAGTTCGATATTATATTTTGGGAATGCACCCGGCACGTAGGGGCTATAAAATAGACGTTAAGGAGCGAGAATTTTATAACTTCAGCAACTTGGCTGGTCTTTTTCTCCATTTTCTGCGTTCCGAAAACAGTTACATAGCTTGCTATGCGCCTGTTTTCACGCCTTGAAAATGAAAAAAAATCCTGCGCCCAGTTTCTGTATTTATTTTATCCTCACTCCTAAGGAAATTAAATTTGTTTGAACGAGAATATAATTTAATTTGTAGATGTGTTCGAGAAAAAAAGTATGTTATGACTCATCATGCGCTAGATGAAATGATTACCGATGACTTACATATTAGAGACATAGAAAATATCATACTCAATGGCTCAATTATTCGCAGTGAGCAAGATGCCAAAACTTTGGAAATAAAATATATTGTCTATGGGGTAAGTTGCGATGGTTTTGAAGCTGAGGTAGTTGCTAAAATCAAAAATCAGCTTGTAATTATTACGGTGTATTTATTATGAAAGATACAATTTGTCCTGTTTGTGGAGAAGCAGCCAAGATAAAACCCATTGCTAAAGCCTTTGGGCGTGGTGAAATGCTGTTAGTGGTTGAGGATATACCTTTAATTGTTTGCCGTCATTGCCATGAGCAATATATTACTGCTGAAACTTTGCATGAAATTGAACGCTTGCAACAAAATAAAATGCATCAAAAGCGTTTAATTCAAGTAGAAGATTTTGCAGCTTGACTGGATCGCCGATTCCCACTTCCCACTTGGGTGAAAAAATTGGAACGCTTCCATTTTTGTTGTTAATTACCTAAATCTTTACCACGAAAATGATAACGTCCCCTTTATTATTAAATTTAATCAGGAGAATAAAGTTTGCTAAACTTCCCAAAAAAGTTTACTGGTTCTTGTTGGTGGTCATATGAGCCTGTTCAAATTAAAAGAGCTATATATAGAAAAGAAAAGGAAATAGTCATTGAATTTGAAAGCGAAGATTACATTTATTTGGTTACTCTGCTTTCACAAGATGGTCGTATTTTTGAAGGTGAATTTTCTGCCACAAAAGGAAATGAACATGAAAAAGGAAAAGTTACTGGTAGGGTATACTGGGATGAAGCTGGTCCATTGCTAATTGGGAGTTGGCAAGAAGGTGGAAATGGAACATGGTTTGTCAGGCTTCATGAAGTCGAACATTTTGATGATGAGAACATTGATTAAGAAACTATTTTACCTCTATCCCAACGTCCAAGAAAATTAAGAAAATTAAGATAGCCATTGTGCGACAAGCGAAGCTTGTCATTTCTAACAGAGTGAAAGTCTCTGTCTGGTATAATCAAGTAATTGATTACAAGAAGGTCTAACCAACCACCAGTAGCGAGTGTTGCGCCTTTGGCGGAGCGTTGCAAGCGGTTAAGTCTGCTGCAAACGTGAACAAGGAAAATTAAGACAGCCATTAAAATATACCTAACACCAGTATTTCTGTTATCCTGTCCTAAACTTAAAACAGAGAGGCAAAGCCATGCCCATGCCACGCAAAGCACAAGTAAGCAAACACACCAACGGTCATTATCACTGCATCAGCCGCGCCGTGCGCCGTGCTTTTTTATGTGGTGTTGATAAGCAAAGTGGGTGTGATTACGAACATAGGCGGCAATGGATATTGGACAGGCTGGAACTGCTTGCCGGGCAGTTTTCAGTTGAGGTTTGCGCTTATGCCATTATGAGCAACCATTACCATTTGGTACTGCATGTGGATTATGAGCAGAGCTTGACCTGGGATGCTGAAGAAGTGGTCAAGCGTTGGTGTACTTTGTTTCCACCGCAGGCTTTAAAAGAAAGTGATGGTAAACAGTTTGATGATGAAGTAGTCAGCGCTTATTTTGCGCGGCTGGCGGCGGATGAGGAAAAGGTGGTCTTGTGGCGCGAGCGTCTGGCAGATTTAAGCTGGTTTATGCGCTGTCTGAATGAGCCAGTTGCACGGCAGGCCAATAATGAAGATAAGTGTACCGGGCGGTTTTGGGAAGGGCGTTTTAAATCTCAGGCTTTATTGGATGATGCCGCTTTGATTAGCTGCATGGCGTATGTTGACCTCAATCCGGTACGCACCGCCATTGCGCAAACCCCGGAAGATTCTGAATTTACTTCTTTTGCAGCAAGAGTTGAGACTGAAAAAAAATCATCCTCAAAATCACAAAGCCAATGGCTTTTACCTTTCGCTGAGACTAAAAAGACCGGGAAACTGCAAGCCACGCAGAATGCGCATGTTTGCCTGCCCATCAGCCAGGAAGAATATTTTGAACTGGTGGACTGGACCGGGCGTTGTATTCGTGATGGTAAACGTGGCGCTATTCCCGCGCATATTCAGCCTATTTTGCAACGTTTGGAAATCAAGCAAGATAACTGGATAGATGGCATACAATATTATGGTAATCATTTTTATAAGGTTGTTGGCATTATGCGCCATTTACTGGAAGAAACTGAAAGGCAGGGACAGAAATGGTTTAAGGGGCAAAGTGCTGCCCGATTATTATACCAATAACGCATATTTCCATTTTACATTGAACAATGTTTATGGCGTAAAAGTACCGCCATAGTTAACTTGTGGCTAATTTTTGGTTTTTTCATGCAATCAGGGTGTTTTTTCTGATTTATTTCTGAGTTTTAATAATTTGACTGGTTGAGGAAATTGGAATTTTAGTGTAGTTTTATATTTTTATTTTTTTGGATGTCTTAATTTTTCTAAACCAAAACCCACGCAAGCGGGTTTTTTTATGTCCAACCCCAAGCCCTCCCACCTCTCCAAAAACGGGGACTCCCCACATGTCCCCCAATGTCCCCGCCTGTCCCCTGAAAACCCTGTTCTTTTATACAGTACCTGCAAAAAAATTAATTAAGTCCCTGATTACAAAGCCAGGGGACACAGGGGACATATAAAAGTTATCAACAAAGAACCCTTGGGTAGCTATAGAGAGAGTACTTTTTTATTATTTTTTATATAGATAGGCCATTTTTGTGTTACTCATTGATATGTTATACACTGACTATTTTAGGGTTTTAGGTGTCCCTCGTGTCCCCTATGCTATGTTCCCTGGAAGGGAAAATTAAGACAGCCATTAAAATATACCTAACACCAGTATTTCTGTTATCCTGTCCTAAACTTAAAACAGAGAGGCAAAGCCATGCCCATGCCACGCAAAGCACAAGTAAGCAAACACACCAACGGTCATTATCACTGCATCAGCCGCGCCGTGCGCCGTGCTTTTTTATGTGGTGTTGATAAGCAAAGTGGGTGTGATTACGAACATAGGCGGCAATGGATATTGGACAGGCTGGAACTGCTTGCCGGGCAGTTTTCGGTTGAGGTTTGCGCTTATGCCATTATGAGCAACCATTACCATTTGGTACTGCATGTGGATTATGAGCAGAGCTTGACCTGGGATGCTGAAGAAGTGGTCAAGCGTTGGTGTACCTTGTTTCCACCGCAGGCTTTAAAAGAAAGTGATGGCGAACAGTTTGATGATGAAGTAGTCAGTGCTTATTTTGCGCGGCTGGCGGCGGATGAGGAAAAGGTAGTCTTGTGGCGCGAGCGTCTGGCAGATTTAAGCTGGTTTATGCGCTGTCTGAATGAGCCGGTTGCACGGCAGGCCAATAAGGAAGATAAGTGTACCGGGCGGTTTTGGGAAGGGCGTTTTAAATCTCAGGCTTTATTGGATGATGCCGCTTTGATTAGCTGCATGGCGTATGTTGACCTCAATCCGGTACGCGCTGCCATTGCGCAAACCCCGGAAGATTCTGAATTTACTTCTTTTGCAGCAAGAGTTGAGACTGAAAAAAAATTATCCTCAAAACCACAAAGCCAATGGCTTTTACCTTTTGCTGAGACTAAAAAAACCGGGAAACCTCAAGCCACGCAAAATACGCATGTTTGCCTGTCCATCAGCCAGGAAGAATATTTTGAACTGGTGGACTGGACCGGGCGTTGTATTCGTGATGGTAAACGTGGTGCTATTCCCGCGCATATTCAGCCTATTTTGCAACGTTTGGAAATTAAGCAAGATAACTGGATAGATGGCATACAACATTATGGTAATCATTTTTATAAGGTTGTTGGCATTATGCGCCATTTACTGGAAGAAACTGAAAGGCAGGGACAGAAATGGTTTAAGGGGCAAAGTGCTGCCCGATTGTTATACCAATAACGCATATTTCCATTTTACATTGAACAATGTTTATGGCGTAAAAGTACCGCCATAGTTAACTTGTGGCTAATTTTTGGTTTTTTCATGCAATCAGGGTGTTTTTTCTGATTTATTTCTGATTTATTTCTGAGTTTTAATAATTTGACTGGTTGAGGAAATTGGAATTTTAGTGTAGTTTTATATTTTTATTTTTTTGGATGTCTTAATTTTTTTTACCTTGGCGTAAAAGTACCGCCATAGTTAACTTGTGGCTGATTTTTGGTTTTTTCATGCAATCAGGGTGTTTTTTTTGATTTATTTCTGAGTTTTAATAATTTGACTGGTTGAGGAAATTGGAATTTTAGTGTAGTTTTATATTTTTATTTTTTTAGAATCTTGTCAGTCAGGATGTGCGCAAAGCACTGCTCGGGTTGAAAATGTTTCGATGCGCTTACCTGCTAACGAGGCTTATGTTCGAGTCCAATCATCAAACTGCAACTCAGGATGCAACCCTTGCAAGTCGTCAAATCCCAAGTCACCACTGATTAAAACGCTGCCCGTCACAATTGCAGTCGCTGCCAACATCAAATCCACATTATGCCGCCGCATTTGCCTGGCACCAAGCGTGCGTTGTGTTTGCAAAGCTTTCTTCAAATCACCGAACAATTCCGCGCCTTCCGGGAATAACGGCAGAAGCTCGAAGTCTTGCGGTGCTTGCCATATTTGTTTTCTCACCAATTCTTTCTTATCTTCCGGCGCATTTGCTAAACCATATCCCAACTCGTATAGAGTCAACACTGAAACATAAATCTCATCGCTTTCCGCCAGGCGTGCAAACCGATCCAGTATTGGGTCGTGGGCGGGTGCATCAGAATTGTAAAAATCCGATACGGTGTTGGAGTCAAGCAAGTAGTTCATGATTCATCATGCTTAAAAGCAAAGTTATCCTTGAACTCTTGCATATCACGTTTTAGCTGCACGGTATAATCACCCAATGCGATGGGATTTTCTTTAACCCGCCGGGCCAATCTGGCCCATTTCGAAGTGTTTTGTTGTGAGGCTTTCGGGATGGCTTGCGGCATGGTTTCAGCATGTATACGCCGAACGCTTTCCACCAGTCGCTCAATCAGTAACAGACGTTCATCAACAGGCAACTGTTCCGCTTGATGGAATAAACTTTCTATAGCTTGTGCGTTCATCAATTTATTTCCTTTTTGAGGTGTACTTCATTTGTCAGGTTCAAATCGAAATTCATGACAACTTTTGGCATTAATCACCTAAATCTTTACCACGAAAATTGTCCCCCTTATTGCCTTTATTGCTGGTTTTCGAAGCAGTGAGTGGGCTATGGTCTCAAGCAAAAATGAGGTTGAGGATTAACTGCTATTCAGCATTAGGCAGACGCAACAAGGGCTGACTCGCTTAAGGTGACAGCTAAACCCATCAATTTAACCCTAAGCGTACCCGCGCTTCAGCAAGCGAAACTTCGCGCCCGGCTTCTATATCCGCAAGTCCTTGGATAATGGTGCGCATAAATTCGATATTGGCTTCGGTACGTTGATAATCTTCCAAAGCTTGGATGACCGCCACACCTTCCCCGGCCTGAGTCAATACGACAGGTTGATGACTGTCGGCGGCGCGGCGAACCACCAGTGTCGGGTTGGTTTGAATGTCGGTTAAAGGCAAGGTGAGTTGCATGGTGTTTGTCCTCAGTTATTGAAACCACTGTACAAAAAACTAATAGCGCTTTCGCTTAGAATTTCAAATGCTTTCTTGTACAATTTAGCTGATTTTCACGAAATAATATACCCAAATTAGATTAGGCTGACGATAAGAAACCCAATAAGGCCGAATGTTGGGCTTCGCCAAAAAACGAAAAAATGGGAAAAACGGGGACACAGTCCCTGGAAGCTCCAGCTTCCACAAGCCATAATATTTTCACAAGGCCGCTTTGTTGCTCCCAGCCCTCTCCTGTATCAACGCCTCCAAAGCCGTCTGCCGCTGACTGGTATCCTGCTGCCTTATCGCCATAGACAATGCCTTTCTGGTACCCACAAACACCGCCAGTTGTTTTGCCCTGGTCAAGCCGGTGTAAATGAGGTTGCGGTAGAGCATATTAAAATGCTGGGTGAGGACGGGGATAATCACCGCTTTGAATTCCGAACCTTGTGATTTGTGGATGGTGATGGCGTAGGCCAGGTCAAGTTCCATGATGTCTTCTTTTTTGTAGTAGACCTCTCTGTTATCCGGGTAGAAGGAGACAATGGCCGTCAGGTCTTCGTTGTCGATTTGAGTGATTTTTCCAATATCACCGTTGAATACGTTGAGGTCGTAGTTGTTGCGGCGGTGGATGACTCTGTCGCCTTCTCGGAAGATTTTTTCTCCGACTTTGAGTTGGCTTTTGCCATTCATGGGGGGATTGGCGACTTGTTGTATGACTTTGTTCAGGTTGGCGGTGCCAAGGCTGCCACGGGTCATGGGGGTGAGAATTTGAATCTCGGTATCTTGCCCGTGATATTTGGGTATCCATTCCAGGTAGAGTTTGACCACGATGTCGATGGCGGACAGGCCGTAATGCAGCGATGACCAGGGGTGTACTTTTTTTAATACAGATTTTAGCGCATTCACCTGGTTTTCGGTTTTGTGTAGTTTTTCCAGGTCAACGTGTTTGAATTTATTGGGTACGATAAATTCCGCTTCGTAGGGGGAAGTAATGTCTTCCTGGATGCGGAATTTAAAAGGGCTGTCTTCAGCGGATGCCAGCGTTTCCAGTTCTGCGGTTTTCCAGTCGAAGTGGCGTTTTACGCGGGTGATAAAGCTGATTTGTTCTTTGCTGGCTTCGTCTGAGTCAAGAAAAAGGCAGTCTGTGCCATCCTGCCAGATGCTTGGTTTTTTAAAGGGTGAGTCTATGTAGGGGGTTTGGCCCTGATTAATCTGGTGAGCGTATTTGATAATCAGGGAGGCTTGCGCCTGACGAAAGACTTTGGTGAGGCGATAACAGGGAATCACGCCGGAGGCGATGATGTCTTTTATGACGTTGCCAGCGCCAACTGAGGGGAGTTGGTCGGGGTCGCCGATAAAGAGCACTTGGCAGTCCGGGGGGATCGCTTTGAGCAGGGATGCCGTCAGGCTGATGTCGAGCATGGAGCATTCGTCAACAATGAGGAAGTCGGCTTCCAGCGGCATTTCTTCATTTCTCTGAAATTCTCCATTTTTCCATTCGAGCAGGCGGTGTATGGTTTTGGCTTCTCTGCCAATGACTTCACTCATGCGCTGGGTGGCCCGCCCGGTTGGCGCTGCAAGCAGGACTTTTTTCTTCATCGCTTCCAGCAGCCGGACAATGACGAGGGTGGTGGTGGTTTTGCCGCAGCCGGGGCCGCCGGTGAGGATTGCAAATGGGTGTTGGACAACGCCTTTTACGCCATCGGCTTGTTCTTCACTGAGTGAGATTGATTTGTGCTGGCAGTAGCGGGTAATCCAGCTTGCGATTCTTTCCGGTTCAGTGTCTATGTCTTGTTTTATTTCCTGAAGTTTTTTGGCAACCGTGGCTTCGTCATAGAACAGGGTCTTGGAATAGTAGCAGGTATATTCGGTATCTTCTTTGCTGAGTTGGCGGGTTCTGAGCTGGTTGTCCTGCTGCATGAGTTCAAGGTAGGCGGGGAGTTGTTCGCCAAGGTTCATTTCAATCAGTTCGATGATTCCGGCGTTTATTTGTGCTTCGGTCAGAAAGCAGTGGCCTTGTTCCCGACTGGCGGCGAGGACGTGTTTAATTGCGGCAATCATGCGTTGCTGGCTGGTTTCCGACAGGCCGATGCTGAGGGCGACTTTGTCCGCCGAGAAGAAGCCGATGCCGTAAAAGTCATTGGCCAGACGGTAGGGGTCTTCGGTGACGGTGGCGATGGATTTGTCGCCGTATTCTTTGTAAATCCGCACGGCAAAGAGGGTGCTGATGCCATGCCCCTGGAGAAATATCATGACATTTCTGATGGCCCGGTGTTCAGTCCAGGCTTGTTCAATCATGGTAAGTTTCTTTTTGGCGATGCCGGCAACGTCAGTGAGCCTGTGAATCTCATTTTCAAATATTTCCAGGGTTTTGTCCTGAAAGTGTTTGACGATTTTCTTGGCGGTTTTGGGGCCGACGCCTTTAATCAGACCGGAACCCAGGTATTTTTCAATCGCCGCCGTTGTCGCCGGTCTTTTTTCAATGGCCTCAAGGGCTTTGAACTGGCGACCGTATTTGTGATCTATCGTCCAGGAACCACGAAATTCCATAGTAGCCCCGGCAAAGACTTTGGTTTGGTGGACGGTTACTGTTTCTTGTTGCTGCGGTGCGTTGAAGGGCTGCACACGCAGAACCGACCAGCCGGTGTCGGGGTTGTGGTAGGTGACTCGGTTGACAATGCCGGTGAGGGTTTCGGTGATGGTGTGCATGATGGCTTGGGTTTGGGAAGTTGCGTTAATGTTACACTGATGTAAGCTGATGCGCTATGTTGTGGTGTTTTTATATGACTTGGGCGGGTTATAACGCTTTCATCAAGTCCCTCTTGTTACCCATACGTGTCTTGCGTATACTTTTGTCATGAACAGTGTATTTGTCGAATCAAGCATCTTTGTGACAGCCGATCAAAAACGTTATTTGAAAGCATTTGTAGAGGTATGGCGCAATGAGCAGTCGTGATTTATTTGCAGAACTTAGCTCCGCACTGGCTGAAGCTAAAGCGCATTCAGAGGGTAAGGTGACGTTGCGGACTCACAAGGCAAGCGATGTCCATGACCTGAATATCACCCCATCAGAAATTGTGGGCATCCGTGAGCATTTCAATTTATCTCGCGGTGTTTTTGCTCAGCTTTTACACACCTCAGCACGAACGCTGGAGAACTGGGAACAGGGTCGTAGTGCACCAAATGGTCAGGCTGTAACACTATTAAAGCTAGTACAACGGTACCCGGAAACATTAGCGCATATTGCCGAGTTATAACATTCTGGTGCAGGTTACAAACCTGCACTGGAACGCAGCAAAGTGTATTTTTTACCCGCTATAGATTTTCAGGTCAATGTTTTACGGATACCCCCCCTTCGGAGGGGTGTTATCCGTTGGCTCTTCGAGAAATTCTTTACCTGAAAATCTATATATCGTATGGGGCGTAAGGCTGGAAAGATTATGTTTTAAGGGTTCAGGCTTGCCGATGCCGGTGGTGGGATTATCACGCGGCATTTCTTTTAGGAGTGAGGATGAAATAAATACAGAAACTGGGCGCAGGATTTTTATTCATTTTCAAGGCGTGAAAACAGGCGCATAGCAAGCTATGTAACTGTTTTCACAACGTAGAAAATGGAGAAAAAGACCAGCCAGGTTGCTGAAGTTGTAAAATTCTCACTCCTTAATACGTGGCAAAGTGCCTTGTGTAGTTTTTTATCTCTCTCCCTGAGTGCTTCGTAAACCGACCAGGTATTGCCTTCAAATACCAGTGATTTCATCGATTTCCCCGGCTGTTGGTTTATATCCATTGTTATTGCTATGGGTTTTCATGGAAGCGGCTATTTGTTTCATTAAATCACTGTTTTGCAGGACGTAGAGCGTTTCCTGTTCACGCTCCCAGTCATTGGCGCTCACCACAACAAAATCTTCCCCGGCGCGGCGCGTGACTTTAATCGGTATATGTTGATTAACGACCTGTTCCACAAAGCTTTTCAAATTGTCTCTAAATTTGTTGACGCTCGGGGGATGCTAACGGATTCGGAAAAAAGTAGCGTTTGCAGGAAAATAAATTATACTTTCAGGGATAAACAGTTAAGCTTCTTATGAAATTCCCGCTCCAAAGAAATATTATGACGCTAAAACGAAAATTAATCAGTTTTGACTGGGCAATTAAAAAAGTCCTCCGTAGTAAAGCTAATTTTGGCATTCTTGAAGGCTTTCTCAGCGAATTGTTGTTCACTGATATCACCATTCTCGAAGTGCTGGAAAGTGAAGCGAACAAAGAGACTTCAGAAGAAAAATACAACCGGGTAGATATCAAGGTAAGAGATGCCAAAGGTAAAATCCTGATTATCGAAGTGCAATATTCGCGGGAAATGGACTATTTTCAGCGTATTTTATATGGTGCTTGCAAGGTCATCACTGAACATCTTCCAGAAGGTGCTGCCTATGCCGATGTTACAAAAATCATTTCGGTGAATATTTTATACCATGAGTTAGGCACAGGAGATGATTATATCTACCATGGTACAACGCATTTTATCGGTTTGCATAAACACACTGAGCTAGCACTTAGTAAAGCCCAGCAAAAACTCTACCCGGCTGAACAAATTGCAGATTTATACCCTGAATATTATTTAATTAATGTTAAAAATTTTGATGATATTGCTAAAGATCGGCTGGATGAATGGGTTTATTTTCTGAAGAATGAAGAGATTAAGGATAATTTTAAGGCAAAAGGCTTACAAGAGGCCAAACAAAAACTGGATGTTTTGAAAATGAATCCAAGTGATCGTCAGGACTATGAGTTGTATCAGACTAAACTCCATCATGATGCCAGTATTTATCAGTCCACCTATGTGCTTGGTCAAATAAATGGGATTGAGCAAGGGATTGAGCAGGAGCGAGCCAAAAACCAGCTTGAAAAACTTGCAATGGCTAAAAAGATGCAACAACAAGGTATGGCAATTGAAACTATTGCTGAATTAACCGGACTTTCAAAAGCAGAAATTGCTAACATCTCTTAATACAACAGAGTGGCCCACAATAATATTCATCTGGGAACCGATATGAAAAGTTTTCTGACACCACTTAAAGCCTTGCGTCAATTAGCCAGAGATCCAGTGACGCTACCGATAGAACCGCGCCCTGCTGCGCCCAATTATCGAGGCTTCCATGTCAATGATTGGGATGCCTGTATCGGCTGTGGCACTTGTGAAAGCATTTGTGATAACAAGGCCATTCATATGGTGGATATTAAAGGGCTGCCGGAAAATCCGGTGCAGGGCATTAAAGCCCTGCGTCCGGCGATTGATTACGGACGCTGCTGCTGGTGTAGCCTGTGCGTGGATATTTGTCCTAGCGGTTCTTTGGCCTTGTCGCGGGAATATGTGCATATTGATCAGGATTTGGACAGCTTTTTTATCCTGCCCGATGAAAAAGGCATACACGGTTTGGATTATCCCAAAGGCTGGTCAAAATCTGATGATGCAGATTTACTGGACTTGAAACGTCAGGCCATGCCGGAAATGACAGCCGATGTCCGCATTGACTCCTTTGCAGAAATTGTTGAAGGTTTCACTAAACAAACTGCTGTGTTTGAAGCTTCACGCTGCATACAATGCGGCATGTGCCACGATGCCTGCCCCGCGCATATGGATGTGCCGGAATATATTCGCGCCATCTGGGAAGGTGATGCGGAAGAAGCCGTGCGCCAGATTTATAAAACCAACCCGCTGGCCCATGTTTGCGGGCGCGTGTGTACCCATCGCTGTGAAACGGCCTGTTCCATCAGCGTGCGCGGTGAAGCGGTCAGTATTCGCTGGCTGAAACGTTATGCGATGGACTCGGTTTCCCATGAAGTGGTAAAAAAAATTGCTACTGAAGGCAAGGCCGAGCAAAGCAGCGGCAAACGGGTTGCAATCATTGGCTCCGGCCCCGCTGGTTTGACTGCCGCTTATGATTTGGCGCGCGCAGGCCATGCCGTCACCCTGTTTGAAGCCTTTGCCAAACCGGGTGGCATGATGCGCTGGGGCATTCCTGAGTACCGCCTGCCTTATGAGCGCCTGGATGAAGATGTCGCGGTGATTGAAGCCATGGGCGTGGACATCCGCTGCAACAGCGCAGTTGGTGACAAGATACAAATGGCGGAACTGGAACGGGACTATGACGCGGTTATGCTGGGCATTGGTCTGCACGGCGGTCGTTCCACCCGCATTCCCGGCTCTGAACATGCGGACGTGTATTCTGCGGTAGATTTATTACACCGCATTACCGGAAAACAGGACTTTGAACTACCAAAATCAGCCGTGGTGATTGGCGGTGGTAATGTGGCGTTTGACATTGCTCGCTCTTTGGCACGTTTACAAAAACAGGCTTTTAATCAGGTGGATGTCACCATCACCGCACTGGAGCCTGAAGATAAGATGCTGGCGGATCCGGCAGAAGTGCGGGAAGCAGAGGAAGAAGGCGTTATTTTATATAACAGCCGTGGCCCCCGGGTTTGCACTATTGAACAAGACCAGCTTACCGGCTTGGAAACCGTGCATTGCGTGTCAATTTTTGATGAGCAGGGGCGTTTCCATCCACAATATGATGAAGAAAATATTATTGTGCATGATGCGGAAATGGTGGTGGAAGCAATTGGTCAGGTGGCGCAGACTGATTTTCTGGGTGAAGATTTGATTGAGCGGCTGGAATGGGATCAGCGCGGTCGTCCTGTTATCAATAATAATGGACAGACTTCCGAGCCTTGGTTATGGGCGGCGGGGGATATGGTTAAAGGCCCGGACGTGATTCACGCCATTGCCGGTGGGCATCAGGTTGCCGCCAGTATTCATGCCTGTTTGCAAGCCAGTATCAATGGTTTAAAAGGAGTATCCTCATGAGTGATATAAACCCGGAAGGCAGTGGTTATGAGCAGTTAAAAGCACGACAAACACTGGCAGAAGTGTTGGAAACCGTATTAAGTTTTGAGCAAACCGCTTATGCTTTTTACAGCGCCTTAACCGAAAAAGTCAGTAAGCGCCTGCGCCCACTGGTTAAAGAACTGGCTGAGGAAGAGCAGCAACACTGCCTGTTGTTTGAGGATTTGAAAAATAATCCCGCAGTGCGCGCAGTGATTGCGCAACGTATTAAAACGCCAGAAAATGATCATAAATTTTCAGATTACATCCACATGCCGGAACTGGATGAAAATCCCGATGATCAAAGCATCCTGCAATATGCCATTGGTCGCGAACATGCGGCGATGGAACAATATGACGGGCTGGCGCAGGAATCTCCAAATGCAGTTTTAAAAGACACTTTTACCTGGCTGGCACAGGAAGAATTGGCGCATAAAAAAGAACTGGAAAAACGTTATTATCAATTGGTGTATTTATCTCATGAGTAAAATTGGCAGAAATTCGCCCTGTCCTTGTGGCAGTGGCAAGAAGTACAAAAAATGTTGTCTGGGTCGGGACGAGGAAAAACAACAGCTGGAAAATAACCCCGACAGCCTGTTTGAAGAGGTGCCGGAAGAAGAGGTGCCGGAAGAAGATGAGTGGACAGATGATTGGGAGGACGACTGGGAAGATCATGGGGAAGATGATGATGAGGAGGAGGTGGGTGATGCTGACGAAAAAACAGCGCATTCGCCACAGCAAACGGTTAATCTTAAAAAAGTTGATAAGAGCACCCCTGAGATTGATGAAGACCAGCAACAAATTGTTGACCAATGGTGGGCGCAGCTTGAGGACTATGATGACCCGGAAGCCCAGATAAAACATCTGGAAAGCTTCATGAATCAGCATCCAGCATTACTGGAAAATCTGGAGCCGGTAGAAATGTTACTGGATCTTGAACCTGCATTATCCAAGCAGGGTAAAGTCGAGACTTATATCGCTGCTTTAGAACGCTTGAATCTTGAGTTTCCAAAAGTTTACCTAAAAGAATTTGCTTATCTGGATCCAACGATGATTCAGTACCTGGTCACGCAGCAACGTTTTGATGAGGTTCCTGCTTACCTGGAGCGGTTTAAGGAATATGGTGCCAGTGAGGTTGATATGCTGTTCCCCTTGCTGGAATTTCTCCGAGCCAACGATTGTACGGATTGGGTCGCGGACGTGACGCACGCAACCTATGATGCCGTGACACATTCCTCAGAAATCTTCAATGGCGACTCCATTTTGGAACCTTTGTTGATGACTTATTATGCGCCTTATCTGGATAAGGCTTATGCAGCAGCGGATTTACGCGAGCTAAGTCATACCCTGGGACAATTAAATATTGATTTTAAGGATGGCTTTCTGGAACCGGAAGGTCTGGAACAGTATTTTCAGGATATCCTGGAACCTCTGGATGCAGCCTTTTTTAATACGTTCGCTAGTGAAGACAACATTTATGTTTATTACGCCCGCGTTGAACAGAATTTCATGGGTTATTTACACCGTGAAAAAGGCATCGGCTGGATTAAGGCGGAATATTACCAGGAACTGGTACAGCGCTATATCAATACGATTACCCCTGATGGCAAACGCCCGAAACACCCCTTTATTTTTACCAAAACACTGACTGAGCAAACCATCTCCAAGACTTGTAAGGATCTCTTTTCTCTGGATGTAACCCGCAGCTTATCCATGTTCAGCGCCTTGTATTGGTTTGCCGAATATCTAGCGCAGTACAATGCCATACGCGAAGATGAGTGTGCGGATATTCAATCCTGGTTAAGAGAATGGCGCGATCAACTGTGGCCGGAGTTTTTGAAATCTGATATTGCTGCAACTGCATTTCAGGACTTTCCCTAAGAGGTTGTCCGAGAATAGCAAAATCAGTGATTTCTCTAAAATTAACTCATTACTTATCAATGAGTTAAGATTTTTTAAAAAACTGAGTTCTCAGGCAGCCTCCCAGGAGAGAAACAATCTGACTCCCCAATTATTTTTTGCCGCAGAATACGCGGAAAACACAGAAAAAAACCTAAAGTTAATCCATTCCGCGTATTTCAGCGAATTCCGCAGCGAATTCCGCAGCGAAATCTACAATGAGGGTTTGAACGGTTA
Source organism: Candidatus Venteria ishoeyi (assembly GCF_030378065.1). Taxonomy (GTDB): domain Bacteria; phylum Pseudomonadota; class Gammaproteobacteria; order Beggiatoales; family Beggiatoaceae; genus Venteria; species Venteria ishoeyi. Next base: position 23,228 of record NZ_JAUCGJ010000050.1, read on the forward strand.
CATTTAAAGGAATCATCATATGCGCGGTATCCATTTCAAATTAAAAACCAAACTGATATTTCTCACCCTGACGGCTGCAATATTGCCAGTGTTGGCGGTCGGGCTGTGGAGTGTATCGGTTGCCACTGATTCTCTGGTGGCTGGCACTTATGCCCAGTTGGAAGCCGCTGCAATGAGCCGTAAAGCAGAACTGGAGCGCTTATTTCGTAATTTTTCTGAAAGTGCGATATTTGCCGCTTCATTGCCCTCGGTCTACGATTATTTCGATAAATTTGAGGCCATTGGCCTTGACCCTGATTTGGGTTTTGCCAGTACCAAGTATCAGACCGCCCTGCAAGACTATGCACCCGTTTTGAAAAATCATACAATAAATTTTCAGGATTTATATCTGATTACAAACAGCGGTGATATTGTGTATTCCGCGCAGCAGGGTGAAAACTTCGGCAAGAACCTGAAAAAAGATCCTGAACTTGCCAGCACCGGTCTGGCCCGCGCATATCAACGCGCCCTGGCAGAACAACAAGCCATATTCGAGGATTTTTCTCTGTACCCATCGCTTAAAGGCGTGCCTGCCGCATTTTTTGCGCTCCCCCTGGAAGTTGGTAAAACCGCCAAGGGCGGGATTCTGATCGTGCGAATTGACACAGAAAAAATCAATCAACTGACACATGAAGCCATTAGTTTGAGTGAAACCTCAGAAGCTTATCTGGTGGGGCCGGACTATAAGCTGCGTTCAGGTCATCAAGATGCTGGCATCAGCCTGAAAACTTCACTTATCAGTAAAATCGAAGCAAATGGGAAAAGCAGAAGCCTAATCAGTCGGGCGCTGCAAGGGGAATCTGGCAGGCAAATCACCTCCGACTGGGATAATGAACATCCGGTTGCAGCAGTGTTCATGCCAATGAAAGCCTTTGATCAGACTTGGGCCTTGATGGTAGAAATTCACGAATATGAGATGCGCGGCCCGGTTATTCATTTCATTAAGCAGGTTTCCAGCGTTGGTGTCGGTATGTTTATCCTGGTGTTATTACTGGGCAGTGCCGTAACCTACAATATTTTACGCCAATTAGGCGGCGATCCAATGCTGATTCAGCAATTGGCGCACAATATTGCCAAGGGGAATTTGCACACCATTACAGCCAGCAGCAACAAGGATAGCGTCTATACGGCTATGCAGGAAATGATGCAAAGCCTGCACGGTATTATTCAAGTCTCCGGACACGCATTAAGCAGCCTCGCACAGGGCGATCTTAAAGCGCGTATTGATGCTAATGCCGGTTTTGTTGGTGATTTTGCGCTAACCCGCGCAGCTACCAATGACATGGTGAAAAATCTGCGAGAGATTATTATTGAAACCAATACCGTGTTGCGTAAGCTCGCGCAAGGTGAGCGTCAGATTGAAGTGGTTGGCAGGTTTCCCGGTGATTTTGTTGAGATTAAAAATGCCCTGGAGGACAGCATAGCCAAACTTGCGCAGGCAACAGCAGAAAATGAACGCCAGAACTGGCTGAAAACAGGGCAGGCACAGTTGAACGAACGTTTGCGCGGAGAGCAGGATATTCGTACTTTGGCAAAAAATAGTATTGATTTTCTGGTCACTTATCTTGATCTGCAAATTGGCTTGTTTTACGTGATTGAAAAAGATGATGACAGTCAAAGTTATTTGCGGGTTGCTGCGGATTACGGCTATCTGCATGATGATAACAGTCATGCACATAAATTTTATATCGGCGAAGGACTGGTGGGGCAGGCGGTATTGGAACGCAAGCCGATTGTACGTCATCACAGCCAGGAAGAATCCACCCGCATCAACCAATCTGGCCTGGCTCAGGTGATACTCAGTGAAGTCATGTTGCTGCCATTTTTATATGAAGATACGGTTAAAGGTGTTATTGAGCTGGGTTCAAATAACAATTTCAGCAGCTTGCAGCGTGACTTTCTGCTACAAGCCATGCCCAGTATCGCTATTGCCTTGAATGCCTCTGAATCACGTAGCCGCACTCAGGAGTTGCTGGAACAAAGCCAGACGCAGTCCGAGGAGTTGCAAGCTCAGCAGGTGGAAATGCAGCACACCAATGAAGAATTGCAAAGTCAAACTGAAGAGTTACAAGCGCAGCAGGAAGAGCTCAGCCAAGCCAATGAAACTTTAGAAAGACGTGGTAGGGAAATGGAGCGCCAGCAACAAGCGGTGGAAGAAAAGAATGCAGAATTAGAAGAAGCGCGGATAACCATTCAAAGCAAAGCAGAAGATCTGGAACTGGCCAGTAAATACAAATCTGAATTTCTGGCGAATATGTCGCATGAACTGCGTACCCCGCTTAACAGTCTGCTGATTCTTGCACAATTACTGGAAACGAATAAAGATGGCAATCTGACGGATAAACAAATTGAATGCGCACATACCATACACGGTGCAGGCAATGACTTGCTGGCCTTGATTAATGAGATTCTTGATTTATCCAAAGTTGAAGCGGGTAAGGTTGATATGCATCCAGAAAAACTTAAGCTGGATAAGATCATTACAACGCTGGAGCAAAAATTTCGCCATGTGGCTGAAAATAAATGCCTGTATTTTAATATGCAAAAGGCAAATAAGCTGCCCGAGTTCATTCATACTGATCCACAACGTTTACATCAGATTATTAACAACCTGCTCTCCAATGCTTTCAAATTTACGGCACAAGGCGGTATTACGCTCGATATGCGCCGCCCTGATACTGATGAGGATTTATCCCGCAGTGGTTTGAATCCTGCTGAAACGATTGTATTTAGCGTTGCTGATACGGGTATCGGCATTCCTAGGGAAAAACAAAAAGTCATTTTTGAAGCCTTTCAACAGGCTGATGGTTCTACCAGTAGACGTTTTGGTGGTACCGGGCTGGGTTTATCAATTTCCCGGCAATTGGTACAGTTAATGGGGGGAGAAATTCAAATCCACAGCAAGGAAAACGCAGGCAGCCGGTTTATCATTTACCTGCCGGAAGAAATTGCCCGAACTGATTTAAACCAAGGCGATGGCGATGACAATGCCATTGCTTCTGTTTCACCCATTGAATCAGCATATCAGGCGACCCCAGAGGCTGAGGCAACACCCATCTTCACGCCTGAACCCCAGGAAAACTACATCATTGATGATCGACAGCAGTTAAGTGATGAGGATAAAAGCCTGTTGATTATTGAAGATGACCATGCTTTTGCAAAAACCCTGATGAATTTAGCCCAGGAAAAAGACTTTAAGTGCCTGCTTGCTGAAGATGGCAGGGAAGGGTTGATACTGGCAGAAGAATTTAAACCCAGTGCCATTATGCTGGATGTGGGTTTGCCACAGGTTGATGGCTGGACGGTGATGGAAAAACTCAAAGACAATCCCAGTACCCGCCATATTCCAGTGCATTTTGTCTCCGGCGGCGATGACCACCAGGAAGCACGCAAAATGGGCGCGGTGGGTTATGCAATCAAGCCTGTGAGTATGGGTGATTTAAGTGAAGTGTTCAAAAAAATTGAGTATTTTATTAACAAAACCGTGAAAGATTTATTACTGGTAACCGACAGTGAACAACATGCTCAGAACGTGCTGGAGGTCATCAGTAATGCCCAGGTGAATTGTACCCAGGCGAATACCCAGCAAGATGCTTTAAGGCTGCTGTGTAGTAAGGAATATGAGTGTATTGTATTAGATATCAGTGTGGAACACGATACGGGAATGCAGTTGCTGGAACAGCTCAGCGATGATGAAAAATTAATGCAAATGCCCATTATCATCTATACTGAACGCCATTTAACAGAAGCTGAAGACAATGCTTTGCAACAGTATAGGAATAGTCTGAATATTAAAGCGGTGCGCTCTCCTGAACGACTACTGGATGAAGCGACTTTATTTCTGCATGGCATTAATGCAAAACTACCAGAAGCACAACGTAATATGTTGCGTATGGTGCATGATAAAGAAGCCATTTTAAGCCAGAAAAAAGTACTGGTTATTGATGATGATGTGCGTAATAGCTTTGCCATAACCGTCGCTTTGGAAGCTAAGGGCATGAATGTGATTATGGCACCCAATGGCAAAGATGGCTTGAAGCAATTGGATGATAACCCGGATACGGCGCTGGTACTCATGGATATTATGATGCCGGAAATGGATGGTTATGAAACCATGCGCGAAATCCGCACAAAAAACCATTATCGCAAACTACCCATTATTGCGTTAACGGCGAAAGCCATGAAAGGTGATCGTATTAAATGTATTGAAGCGGGAGCCAGTGATTATCTGGCCAAGCCGGTAGAGACGGATAAATTATTATCTTTATTGCGGGTGTGGCTGTATCAGTAAGGAGTGAGGATAAAATAAATACAGAAACCGGGCGCAGGATTTTTATTCATTTTCAAGGCCTGAAAACAGGCGCATAGCAAGCTATGTAACTGTTTTCATAACGCAGAAAACGGAGAAAAAGGCCAGCCTGGTTTCGGGAATTATAAAATCCTCGTTCCTAAACTTGTTTATTACTTCGGGATACCGGATAATTTTAGATTATGTCTGTTAAGAAAAAAACTACTTCCCCACATTTTAAACATCAATATGTTTTTACGCCGGTACCACGCCGCCAGCAAAAGCCTAAATCCCATTTGGGTTTATGGTTATTACTTCTGGTGTTGGTAGCAGGTAGCGCCGGTGCCTGGTTTGCCTGGCGGATGGAGATGCTACCGCTTGATTTGCTGTTTTCCTGGTTGCAACCTGAGGCTCAGAAAGAAACGCCTGTAACCGGTTCCAGCCAGTCCACACCTGCCAAAACAGTGCTTGCAACACCGCCAGCACAATCTCAAACTGATGCGCCAAAGCAAAATAAACCTGCTGCACCGCCGCCGATTAAGCCTGCAAAGCAACCAGGCATAGAAAAACCACCCGTGGTAGAAAAAACTGCGCCAGTACCCGTAGCGCAAAAAGTTACAGCCGCCAAAGAAATACAAGCAAAAACCATTGAGCCAAGTCCGCTTGTGCTCAATGAGCCACCCGCAAAAATAGCCAAGCCCGGTAGAGAAACGCCACCGGCAAATACAGCGCAAGCACAGCCACCCGCAGAACCTGTATTGCCAATGGTCGCTCCGGCTAACAGTCAGGACAATCAGCCCCGGGTCGTTGCAGAAATTGCCGTGGCAGACAAACCGTTGCCCGTTGCGGCAAAACCGGGGACTTGGATATTATCACCACCTGAACCGACAGCAACCGAGACTGCTGCCGAAACTCAGCCAACGACGGTGGCTGATAAGCCGGTGATTGCGGCAACGACAGAAATAACCGCAGAAACTGGCGAAGCACAAACAGTGCTCCCTGCAAGTCAGGAAATGGACGCGAAGGAAGTGATGCCAGCAACCATGCCTGTACCCTTGCAACAAGCGGAACAATTACTGGCGCAAGCAGAAAAACAGATACAGCGGATGCGCCTGACCTCACCCATAGGCGATAATGCCCAGGAAACCTGGGAAACCTTATTGACATTAGATAAACAAAAAGCCAATACGGTATTTAATGCGATTATGCAAAAATATCTGGAACAAGGGCAAAAACAGATTGTCAAAGGCCGTTTTAAAGGTGCCAGGGAGACTTATGAAAAAATCAGGCACTTAAATACTCAAAACAATACGCCTCACCCCGTCCCTGAACAATTGCGTAAAGCCCTGATTCAAAGTCGGCTGAAAATCGCTAACAAACAAATGAAAAAAAGGCGTTATAGCACACCTAAAAATAACAACGCCTATGACAGCTATCAAGCGATACTGGCTTTTGATCCCAAAAATCGCAAGGCATTGGCGGGATTGAAAAAAATTGCAGATATTTATGCAACCTTAGCTGCCAGAAGCTTAAAAGACGGCAGTATTAATGATGCGCGCTTATTAATTCAACGGGGACTGAAAGCGCGACCGAAACATAAAAGGCTGCTTGGTATCCAACGCACACTGAACCGACAACTCAAAGATCCCATAGGCAGTCTGTTAACAAAGGCCAGTCAACAACTGAGCGCCAATCGTTTAACCTCACCACCCGGTAATAATGCCTATGAAACCTATCGCCAGATACTGCAAAAAGCCCCGGACAATGACAAGGCCCACCAGGGGCTGCAACAGGTCGCGCAGCGTTATGTAACACTGGCCCAGAAAGAATTTGATAAGGGTGAGTTGCAACAGTGCATGGCTTTGCTCAATGAAGGGCTGGCCATTGCGCCAAATAACACCGCATTAGTACAGCTCAAGCAGCAGGTTTTACTGACTTATTAAGGAACGGTCAGTAAATAACTAATGTATTTAACGTGTCTTTTTATCCGTTGTTTTATTCCTTACTCAGATTATTGCACGTCATAACCATACCTGAAAAAAGGCAAACCGTGTATGATCAGCGCTTTTTAAAAGGAAAATAAACCATGTCTGAAATGCGGACAGAAACCCCCTTAAATATCGCAGGTGTTGAATATAACTCCCGCTTATTGGTTGGTACCGGCAAATACAAAGATATGCAGGAAACTGACGAGGCGACGCAGGCCAGTGGTGCGCAAATCGTGACCATTGCCATTCGCCGCAGCAATATCGGGCAAAATAAGGATGAGCCGAATTTACTGGATGTGATTTCTCCAGAAAAATACACCCTGCTGCCCAATACCGCAGGTTGTTATAACGTGGCTGACGCCGTGCGCACCTGTAAACTGGCGCGGGAATTACTAGATGGTCATGATTTGGTTAAGCTGGAAGTATTAGGAGATGAGAAAACCTTATTCCCGGATATTACCGCCACGCTGGAAGCTGCTGAAATTCTGGTGAAAGATAACTTCAAAGTCATGGTTTATACCAATGATGACCCGATTATTGCCAAGCGCCTGGAAGAAATCGGTTGCGTGGCAGTAATGCCTTTAGCCGCGCCGATTGGCTCAGGTTTAGGCATCCGCAACCCGCTGAATATTTTGACCATCGTTGAAAATGCCAGCGTGCCAATTATTGTCGATGCTGGCGTAGGCACGGCTTCCGATGCTGCCGTGGCGATGGAATTAGGTTGTGACGGGGTGTTGATGAATACTGCAATCGCTGCTGCCAAACAGCCGGTATTAATGGCTTCAGCAATGAAAAAAGCCATAGAAGCCGGACGTGAAGCGTATCTGGCGGGACGTATGCCACGCAAACGTTATGCCAGTGCCTCTTCTCCTGTTGATGGCTTATTTTTCTAAGGATTAGCGTGAGGTGGAAGCGGTTTTCAGCCGTATAACGGCTGAAAGAAGCTTGCGCCGAACTCAGGTTAAACATGAAAAAACCCGAACTCCTGGCCCCGGCTGGTACTTTAAAAAATATGCGTTATGCACTGGCTTATGGTGCGGATGCAGTGTATGCCGGACAGCCGCGCTACAGCCTGCGAGTGCGTAATAATGATTTTAATCACATGGATAATCTGGCGCTGGGCATAGCGGAAACCCATGCCCAGGGCAAACAGTTTTTTGTGGCGGCGAATATCTCTCCGCACAACAGCAAACTGAAAACCTTTATGGATGACTTAGCACCGATCATCGCCTTAAACCCCGATGCGCTGATTATGGCTGATCCAGGCTTGATTATGTGGGTGCGCGAGCGTTGGCCTGATATGCCGATACATTTATCGGTGCAAGCCAATACCGTGAATTACGCAGCAGTGCAGTTCTGGCAAAAACTGGGCTTGAGCCGGGTGATTCTATCGCGCGAACTGGCGCTGGATGAAGTCAAGGAAATTCGTCAGCAATGCCCGGATATTGAACTGGAAGTATTTGTTCATGGTGCTTTGTGTATTGCCTATTCCGGGCGTTGTTTATTATCGGGCTATCTTAGCCACCGTGATCCCAATCAAGGCAGTTGTACCAATACCTGTCGCTGGGATTATAAAGCGCATCCTGCCGCCGAAGATGAGACCGGTGATATACAGATCGCCCAGCCTGTTTTAACGACGGCAGCACAGGCCACGGATCAAGTATTCCTGCTGGAAGAACACAATCGTCCTGGCGAATACATGCCAGCATTTGAAGATGAGCATGGCACTTATATCATGAACTCCAAAGATTTGCGGGCGGTGCAGCATGTGGCGGAGTTAATCGACATTGGCGTGGATTGTCTGAAAATTGAAGGCCGCACCAAATCTCATTATTATGCAGCGCGCACCAGCCAAGTCTATCGGCACGCAATTGATGATGCAATGGCTGGCAAGAGCTTTGATTTTGGCTTGATGGATGAACTGGAAAATCTGGCCAACCGGGGCTATACCGAAGGTTTCTACCGCCGCCATCTGCCGCAGGAATATCAGAATTACGAGCAGGGCATTTCCCGCAGCGACCGCCAGCAATTTGTTGGCGAAATTCTCAGCGCTGATGAAGACTGGCTGGAAGTGGATGTGAAAAACCACTTTGAAGTGGGCGATCAATTTGAATTAATGCTGCCGGGATTCTGTCACAATTTTAGCCTGGAAGCCATGCAAGATAAAGAACGTCAGAATATCACGGTGGCAAAAGGTTCCGGGCATATCGTCTGGATTCCAAAACCGGCTGAGGTGAAAGATATTGCTTATGGGCTATTGTTGCGTGATTTGAAACAGGATTGGCGGGAGCCGGTTGCTTAAACTTGTCTGGCATCAACAACATGGATAAGGCAACCATCACTGATACGCCCCCGTCCCCAGAAAATCCAGCACTGCCGGTGCGCCATCCTTGAAAATACGGGTAAGCTGTTCCACTTTTTTGAAACTCTCCAAATCGTTGACATATTTCAGCATCAACACCGCACCGCCTAATGAGGTATTTTGTTGCATGCGGTAAATTGGCAGGAACAGGCTGGAAAACTTATCCAAATCAAGATTCTGTGCCAACAGGCTGGTATAAGGATCGGATAGTTTGTCAGTCCAACTGCTGTTTGCCCATGACTGTTTTATGCCGGTGGGATTGATGGCTTCGGAAAAGACCTGTTTAATCAATGTGTAAAAATTGCTGGAAATTTCCCGGTTACGCAAGCCTTGTTGCAGCACGGATACGCCAACCCTGGTTGGCTCCACCATCTTTTGCGGCAACAGGTATTCACTGGCACCTGCCGCAAAACCCATTACCGATAAGCCAAACTCAACAATATTTATTGATTTACCGCTGATTAACTGGTTGGTCAATGTCATCAATTCCTTGGCAGAATAAGAAGCCGTCATGGTTTCTCCCTGCTGGTTAAGGCGTTGATAATAGGTTTCCCGCAGTTGTTGATCAACTGCAATATAAAGCCGATCAGCCAATGCCACATGGGCTTTAACCGTTTCCAGTTCATTATTATTCAAAGCCTGGCGGATATTATTTTCCAATGCCGCCTTGCTTGCCACCGGCTTCAGCTTTTGCTTGATGCGACACTGCACGGCGTGATCACTATTATCCGCACCACAGCCGGAGCCTCCCCGAATAATGCCGCCGGGCGAATTGATAACACAGGCATTCAGGGTGAACAAAGCCAAAATAAATAAAATTCGTGTGTACATCATGAGCTACCTTTAGGGTTAAATTATCCTGTTTTTCATTGTACTATTATCCGCTATAAACCGGTGCTGTTTAGAAAAATTATACTGATAAATTCTCAAATGTCGCACAGGTGCAAACATACGGGCTTGAAGTTTTATAAAGATGTGAATAAACGCAAAAAGGATAAACCATGTACAACTGGCTACAAGAACTCATCAACGATGCCAAGCAATTTTCTGACTTTGCGCCAGGTGCTGATGAGACGCGCATCACTGAAGTTGAAGAAAAACTGGGTATCATTCTGCCACCTTCTTATTGTGAATTTCTTTTGCGTTGGGATGGTGCAAAAATATGCAGCATGCAGATATTCTCCTGCGCCAAACTGCTGGAATATGTTGAAGAGGAATGCGGTTTTGCATTATATGACGGGGAACTGCGGTGGACCGCTGATAGCGATAAAAACTATCGCCACATTTATGCGCTCAAACCCACGCATTTTCTGGCTTTTTGTGAACCTGAGTATTCTTCTGATCTGTATTGTTTTGATACCAGTCGTACTTTGGATAATGAGTTTTTGATCTGTAAGTTCAGCCATGATGATGACGACCTGGAACGCCTGGTGCGTCCTGAAGTACCGTCATTTGAGCTTTGGCTGATGAAAAAACTCTATGATGAAATGGATTTGGTTGACTTGTTTCTTGATGATGATTTGGAAGAAGAAGCAGCGGAAAGCTATCTGATTGAACGTAGCGAGTATTGGGGTGATTACCTGAAGAAAATGCTCACTGCCGCCGGGGCAGATATGACGGTGTTGCCGAGTCAGTGTTGGCAAGCGTGGCGGAAAACACTTTAAGGGACGAGGTAGGCACTCGAGCAGTTTTTAATTCATTCCCGTTCTTTACCAACGCAAACGGTAGGCGATTCCCAAGCCGCCGCGAGTCATTTCCCGGCGGTAGTTCATACCCATGCGTAGTTGCTTGTATTGTTGTTCCGAGATATTAAAATGCAAGTCGAAGCCGTATTCATCGGTGCTGTCCAGGGTGATGCGGTACTTGTGATGATGATTTCGCCCACCTGGTGGATGGTGTATTTTCTGTACAATTTTACCTTCGTAGAGCAGCGGTGTTTGCGGTGCTATCAGCATATTGCTGAACAAAATCAGGCTATAAACTGTAAACCCCGCATAGATTGCGCTGCCACCCAACAGCAGCGCTAATAGCCAAAGGCTTTTGCGAATTTCCGGCAACAGCCAGAATGCCGCCAAGGCACCGAAAACCATTGCGCTAATAAGATAATAAGCAGCAAGATGAAAAATTTGTTGCGGGAAGTGTTCGAGCCATATTAACAAGCCTATTTCCGTCAGCAACGGCAGCAGAACTAGCGCACTAATGAGTCCATTATACCGCTTTCGGGGATGTTCTACGGATGAGGACGGCTTGGGTTCCAGTTGTATTTGCAGCCATTTTGATTTGTACTGGTAGATGAAAAATACCACCAGCACCCAAAAAATACCGAATAAAATCGTTGCGTATGCCCAAAAACGGTTGCCGGCACGGCGTTTTGCCTGCGCCGCGGCAGACTGTTTGCTGGAAAATATCAACTTTCCCTTGTAGACCAGTTGGCGAGCCTTACAGCGCATGGTTTTATAGTCTGGCAAACACCAAATAGTAATCGGTTCTTTCCGGCGTAAATGCTGAAACAGCAGCGCCCCTTTGTCAGGAATGAGCGCAGCGGAAATGGAAACATGGAATTCTAATAACTCGTTTGTAATACTAATCCAGGCGCGTCCCTCACTGCCACGCGAGCTGGAACCGGATTCACTGATTTCCAGGTTGTGAATCGGGCCGCTAAAGACGGACAGTTGTTTCTGAGCTTGATAAGATACTTCGCCGCCTTCCAGCCATAGCATAAACAAACCGAAATAAACAATACCCAGACAGATGCGCAAATAGCTTGTGAGTTCTTTATTGGCTGGCATCGCGCAGTAATACAGCAGGATTCCGCTTACTAGCAACCCCGCAAAGGAAAATGGATGCCATTCCACGGAGTAAAAGGCAAGCCACAGACACAGCAGAGCAATACTGATACATAATAAATGTTTTTTCATTTCACACAAATTAGCAAAATTAGCAGACAAGTTAAAATTAGAAAAAGTTAAAATTAGCAGACAGCCAATAAATTAAAAATATAAAACAACACTATTGTTCTATTTCCTCAGCCAAGTCAAATTATAAAATTCAGAGATAAACCAGGAAAAACAGCCTGATCGTATGAAAAAAACCAAAAATCAGCCATAACCTACCTATAGCAAGTCGTTTAGTGCC
>NZ_JAUCGJ010000051.1 GCF_030378065.1 Candidatus Venteria ishoeyi
TAAGCCAAACATAGCTCTCATGAGGCGTTCGTTTTTCTGTATTCTGTCAAGATTCAACATTTTTTTGGCTCTGTGGATGACTCAAATTACAAGTTTGTATGTTTTTGTCTTATTTGGCAACATCTCTCAGGTTTAGTTTCTAATTTGCTGAAAACTCTGGAAAAGTCCGTAAGCCATTGATTTTAGGTGGCACACATCCGTGTAAGTCATTGATTTTATTAGAGACAAAAAAATTCTTCGGAGTTTTCAGAATTTACCATAGTCAATAAAATTTAAAAATAAGTGATAGCAAAAAATTACTCCAGAAATTGAAAGAAGTTCTGATTATGAGAGATATAACCACACCAACACTTCATATAGACCTGCTGACTAACTGCTGCCACTCTTTACAGCGTGGATACGAACTATGGGAGGAGGGGCAAGACAGTAACAATGGCTGGCTCCTGAAGGAAGCCGTATTTTGGATTCATCACGGGATTGAGTTGGCACTCAAGCAACTTTTAGTGCAAACCAACGAATTCCTGGTATTTAGTGATGTCGATAAGGCGGTAGATAAACTTGCCAAACTACGCAGGGCATCACCTGACAAAACCGTACTTGATTTATTTGACGAAAAAGACGCGCCACTGTCCGTAGGCTTCAAAGATTTACTGCCACGTTGCGCAATTATGTTGAACTTAAACGAGTTAGCTGAAAACCAAGTGCTACAGCAAAGCATTGAAGAGTTGACACGTTACCGTAATAAAATTGTCCATTTTTCGATTCGTCTGGATATTGGTAAAGTTGTACGTTTGTTGGCTGAAATCCTCACCCCATTGATACGCTTATTGGAAAGCAGAATATCGGAGCCATTTAAAACGGATTGTTTACCAAAAATTAAACAACACGTCCGCAATACCGAGGTGCTTGCCCAGATTTTCCATTTACCCTATGAACCTGATCCCTACTTTACCGGGCGAGAAGAAGTGTTCAAATCCATGCAAGATAAGCTAAGCAGTCATGGCTGCGTGTTTCTCCGTGGTGCAGCGGGATGGGGAAAAACACATACCGCTATCCAATACGCCTATCTCCAGAGCCGGGAATACAAGGTGGTGCTCTGGGTGGAGGCCGATAGCAAATATAACTTTTTTAACAGCATTGCTGGCTTGACAACAGCCTTGCCGGTAACAAAACATACCAAATCAGAAAACCAGATAAACGCGGTGCGTTCCTGGATGCGGACAAACCAGGATTGGTTGGTGATTATTAATAATTTGGATAATGCTACTGACCTGGAAACAGTGAAAAGTTTTATACCCCTCCAACAAGGGCACACGCTTTATACAACACGTTTGCACAGTGAGTTATCTGAAATTAACGTTGTTTCTTTGCCAGTGCTGAGCATAGACGAAATAGCCTGGTATTTATTACTGCGTATCCAGTCACCGGACTTACCAAAACTCAGTTTAACTAAAGCCAAGGCAAGTGCTGACTGGTCAGTGGCTTTTGAAATTGCTCAAATGCTACCTAATGATCCGAAGCAATTGAAAATATTCGGAGATGAAGTAGCCGAAAACGGGTTGAGCCATTGTTTGTCTGATATGAAAGAAAACATATGAATACCGTAGCCAAACAAACTAAAGTTTCCCCAGATTACATCACCAAGCTGGCACTGCGGAAAATAGAAAAGGCATTGCCTGGTGCGCATAATGTTTTATATTTTTGTGCATTTTTACACCCGGATCGTATTCCTGAAGAAATTTTTAGCCAAGGTATACCAGATGCTTTAGCCTCATTGTCATTACCTCCGGACATGAGCGATCCGGAGTGGCTAGATAAGGCGCTGCAAGTGAATGTTCGTTACGGACTGCTAAAGTTTAATCGCTATCTACGTGCTTATACCATGCATCGTCTGGATCAGGAATATTTCCGCCAGCAGTTGGACGAGGTTGAGCAATGTACATGGGCGGAATGCGCAGTACGAGCGGTTAATGCCTGCTATCCACTTTATGATTTTGATACCACGCAAGCACAGTGTGAACGTATGGCAACTTGTGCCACCACTTGTGTGGAACAGATTAAGCACTGGCAAATGAATTTTGCCGAAGTGGCTGAATTAACGGATAAAGTCGGTTGGCACTTTTTTAAAATCGGTGAATACAATATTCCAGAAGCTTATTACCAGCAAGCTTTACGTATCAGAAAAAGTTTATTTGGCGATGAAGGTCTGGCAGTGGCGGAAACCCTGAGTCATCTGGGAGAATTATATCTTGCCAAAGGTTTGTATCCACAAGCGCAACCCTTGCTGGAAAACACTTTAAAACTGCACCGTAGTTTATTATCTGATGAAGATTTGAGTACAGCTAATAGCCTCAATAATTTGGCTGAACTCTATCAGGCTCAAGGAAAATATGCTGATGCCAAGCCTTTATATAAACAAGCGTTAGCCATCCGGCAAAAACAATTACCAGCAGAACATGCTGATATTGGAGAAAGCCTCAATAATTTAGCTGGCTTGTATAAAGCACAAGGCCATTACGAGCAAGCCGAGTCACTGTATGAGCAGGCTATAGAAATTACTGGCAAGGCATTAGGCGAGATGCATCCTGATTACGCAAACCGTCTTAATAACCTGGCAGGATTATATGAGTCCCAGGGCCATTACAAGCAAGCCGAGCCACTGTATGAGCAGGCTATAGAAATTACTGGTAAGGCATTAGGCGAGATGCATCCTGATTACGCAACCCATCTTAATAACCTGGCAGGATTATACCATTCTCAAGGCCATTACGAGCAAGCCGAGCCATTGTATGAGCAGGCCAAAGAGATTACTGGCAAGGCATTAGGCAAGACGCATCCTGATTATGCAAACCGCCTTAATAACCTGGCAGGATTATATAAGTCCTAGGGCCATTACGAGCAAGCCGAGCCACTGTATGAGCAGGCTATAGAAATTACTGGTAAGGCATTAGGCGAGACGCATCCTGATTATGCAACCTGTCTTAATAACCTGGCAGGATTATATAAGTCCCAGGGCCATTACAAGCAAGCCGAGCCACTGTATGAGCGGGCTATAGAAATTACTGGCAAGGCATTAGGCGAGATGCATCCTGATTATGCAACCTGTCTTAATAACCTAGCAGGGTTATATTATCATCAAGACGATTATGAGCAAGCCGAGCCACTGTATGAGCAGGCTATAGAAATTACTGGCAAGGCATTAGGTGAAGTGCACCCTAATTATGCAACCTGCCTTAATAACCTAGCAGACTTATATGTTTCACAGGCACAACAGAAGCTGAAGAAACAGCAGAAAAATACGTTATACATTGAAGCTGAAAATTTATATCAACGGGCATTAGATATTCGTAAGCAGGCGCTAGGGGAAGAGCATCCTGCAATAGCCAACAGCCTTCACACCTTAGCCCGTTTGTATCATACACAAGGAAAAACAGCAAAAGCTGAACCGCTTTATCAACAGGCATTGTCAATTTTGTTAAAAAAACTTGGTTCTCAACACCCTGATGTAAAAACAGTTGAGGAAAATTATGAGCACCTACGCAAGGAGATGGGACAAAAAATAGAAAGCTCCAGGTCTTCTGCTACTAATATTGTTTTGAATAAATCAGGAAAAGCTCCACCATTCAAGAAAAAGGAATCAAGATTCTGATATTGGGGGGCCTATTGCCATTGGGGTAAAAGTAGGTAAAAGTAGACGCTACCCTTTTATTGGTTTTTTAGGCCTACCAATGGGTCGAAAACTTAATATGTGTCCAGAAATCCGTTCCAATTGCTCAATAAATGGATTTGAACCACAAGGCAAGTTTTTTTGAATATTGCGTCGCATGATATTCAATTGTGTATCGTTATCATCCTCGCCTAACCAGGCTGAGCAATCTGAAATATCTTCAAAAACTTTGCAGTGAATGGAGTCTGTTGTTAGTACGGCATCATCTCTTAAACCGCAATGCGCGGCGGCACTTGATCAGAGATAATATTCTGCCCGTTCAACCATGCCCGCCCTGACTGGATTGCGTTCTACATAACGCACACAAAACCACAAATAAGCTTTATCAAGAGGGCTGGAGAAAAAGCGACCTTGGCATAAATGACCAGACCATCCATACATGAGATAAGTTTACAATAATTCTCAATAAAAATGTAGCGTCCCTTTTGTTTTAAGCAATGGTAAACGCATGGTATGAGCTATTGGGTTTTGCGTTTTTCCAAATAATCCTGGGCAATATCCAGAGAGTCTTCAGGTATGGTATTCAGGCAGCGCACCAAGGTGGGGCCGTCTGCGCAGTCGGGGAAATCGCTATGGCTTCCTGGCTGCCTGCGTCCTGGTGATGCTGTTCCAGTGTGTTTAGTCTGGCTGCTGATATTGCCTAATAACTGACGGGCTTTATTCAATCCCCCTTTGCGGTTACTGACGACAGTCACATTAACCAGTCCTAACGAATCAAAGCATTTGATCACCACTTTATAGTGATAATCACGACCTTTACGGTAAGCCGCAAATATTCCATTGTTTTTTGGTGTAATCCGTGCAAAACCTTGTTTCTGTAACATAGTGTGAGCAATTTCGTTACATGATTGTTGACTAAAATCCAGATTTTCTGCTTCAACGCTGGCAATCCAGGGGGGCGGTACAGCTAACGCGATACCAGAAAAAAACAGAAAAATACTAATAAATATCGTTTTAATAAAATACATCGTTACATTCCTTTTTTTGAAGCCTATTTAAGCTGAACCCGGCGTAGTTTTTAACAAAAAACTGTGATATTCAGTACACAATATCAATAGCTTAGCATGAGATGGAAGTAATTTTCAGCGCATTTAACGCTGAAAGAAGCTTACCTTGAACTCAGGTAATGTTACAATAATGTGCCTTCCTGGCAAGCCCCAAAAAACAGGATGCCATAATGACTTTGGCCCAATATATGCCAATTGTAGTTAAACATCTGAGCCAACCAAAGAACATAATGAAAATCATGCCAAACCAATATGTCCACCGCGTTTTTACTTTCTTATTTTCAGGTAAAAACTATTTGCCTGCTGTTTTTACCCTGCTCATCATTTTGTTTGCCTATGTGGGACAAAATGTGCATGCAGTACCAGCACTCCCTGCATCTTATGGTCCAATTAAATCCGGTGAAACCCTTTATAGCATTGCACGTCATCTTTATGCTGAGCAGGACGTTGTACTGGATGCTGCCGTGCTGGCTTTATTGGAAAAGAATCCGAATGCTTTTTCCATACCTTGTAATATCAATACCTTATTACGTGGGAAAATATTGCAGGTAGCTGCTTTAACCACAGTACAGGATATTGATCCCAAACTGGCGCAGGTGGAAACCAAACGCCAACTGAAAAACTGGAAAAATCGCATACCGGGGACTGTATTGTCCTGTGAACAAACATTTAGTATTAAACGTAAACTGCCAACGGCAATAGTGCAGACTGAACAAAAAACAAGTGAATCAGCCCAAGTTGCTGCACAGGCAACACAGAGGCTTATACCATCACCCTTGTCTGAATCCCCCGATCAGGAATTAAGCTTATTGCAGCAAGCACCTGCTGGTGAAACCAGTGCGCTTGAGGGTAAGCAACCGGAAGATTTTCAGCAAATTAAACAAATACCCGTTGCACCCACTGCCGTAACAATCCAGCCTGATACAAATAATAAAAATACTACATCAGAAATTGTAACAACTGAAGATCATCGTACCGAACTCAGCGAAGCTGTAAATAAACCCCTTGTTAGCACTGTGGAAACATTAGTTACACCCAGTAGCGACAATACAGCGGCACTGAATGTTAAGCATGAGAAAATGGAGTACATGGTTGATGCTGTGCCACCAGATACTGAAAAAACAGATGAAACAGTAGAAGTACTGCCGCAACAGGATGAAACATCATCTGCACCTGTCATTGCGCCAGCAATAACCGAGACAAAACCTGTACAAGCGACAACGCCTCCCGCAAAGCAAGAAACTGATGCAATAGTCACCACTGCAACACCTGAAGCGACAAAAAAAATACTGGAACCTGCTGTGACAGCGCAGCAAATACCCAAAACTTCAGCGCCAACAGTAACACCACCAGTTGCAGTAACAGCAATTGAAAAAAAACCGGAAACGACAATAGCCAGCAGCATAAGCAAAACAGTTGAAGCAACAAGCAGCGATAAGCTAAGTACTGTAGCTCCTGTATCACAAACGCCAGCAGTGAAAAACGGCTCAACTTTATTGGCTATGCTA
This sequence comes from Candidatus Venteria ishoeyi, assembly GCF_030378065.1. GTDB lineage: Bacteria > Pseudomonadota > Gammaproteobacteria > Beggiatoales > Beggiatoaceae > Venteria > Venteria ishoeyi. The sequence continues at coordinate 6,243 of NZ_JAUCGJ010000051.1, forward strand.
CCAGAACCTTTGCAACAGATCCCCTTATTATATTGGGCTATTGCGGGTGTCATATTGCTGCTGTTATTTAGCATATTCATTGTGCGCAGTTTGCTCAAACGCCAACGCGCTGAAGAAGATGATATGAATACAGATGAAGGCAATGAACACTCTTTTTCTGAAATTAAAGCAGCGGAAGCACATATTGATGCAGTAGAAGAAAGTGAAATTGAGAGTGGCGAAACACCCGCGCATATACGTAAGCTAAGAAATAAACCGGTGATTGAAGAACATCCTATAGGCTGGTTGTTAACTATTATTGTGCCTATTTCAATTTATCTGTATATGGATAGCATTCACATGGATAGGGAAATTGCCATGTTTACGGCAATTGTCTCAATTACGCTGGTGATGTGGATGTTTAGCTTATTGCCTGATTTTATTCCGGCCTTATTAGCCGTATTGTTGCTATTATTATTTGGTATCGCGCCAACGAATATTATTCTTTCCGGCTTTTCTTCTAATGGCTTTTTGCTGGCATTCAGTGTATTGGGTTTGGGGGTGGTGATTACCACATCCGGCCTGACCTACCGCTATACATTAATGTTAATTTGTCGTTTGCCTGCACATAGCTTCTGGTACCAAGTCGCAGTATTTATGACAGGTTTCTTATTTACTCCCATCGTACCGACCATTACCGGACGCGCTTCGATTATCGGCCCGATATTAACCGATATGTATAAGGGTCTGGATCATAAGACCCAGCATAATTCCCGTACTACCAGCATGTTATATTCCTCGGGACAAGATAGTTTAAATTACTTATCAGCAATATTTTTGACCAGCGCACCGGCAAACTTCATGATTTTTGGTATGTTGCCGGTACAGGAACAACAGGCCTTTCAGTTTCTTTACTGGGCTTATGCCGCTTCTGTGACTGGTTTGATCATGTTGGTGATGTATTTTATTTTATCGGCTTTGTTTTTCCATTCTTATCATAAAATTATTATTGATCAAAGTTCTGTGAGAAAAGAGCTTAATCTCCTGGGGAAAATGAATTGGCATGAATGGTTGGCTTTAGTTGGTATTATGATCCTGGCACTGGGGATTGCCACCTCTTCCATTCATAAAATTAAAGTACCATTTTTGGCTTTCTCGGTGTTTTTTGTGTTGCTGTTTGTTGGCGTATTAACCCGGGAACAATTTACGAAAAAAATTGACTGGGCCTTTTTATTTTTATTAGGTTGTTTAATCGGCGTGCTGGCCACCATGAATCACCTGGGTATTGATAAGTTATTAATGCATAACCTCAGCTGGCTGGGTGAGTATATGCGTCATGACTTTAACTCTTTTGTACTGATACTCAGTGGCGTTATTTTACTGGTGCGTTTTTTCATTCCGCTTAACTCTGGTATTTTGATTTTTGCTACCGCCTTGTTACCCTTGGCGAATGCCAGCGGGATTACACCGTGGCTGGTCGGTTTTATTATTCTGATTTTAGCTGAGACGGCGATATTCCCGTACCAATCCCCCTATATGCTCTATTTCCGCAGCGTGGTCACTAAGGACATGCAATATGAAGCCAGAAAATTACAAATATTCCGTGGTTTGCTGGTCATTGCTAAATTGGTGGCAATTTATGCTTCAATTCCCTTCTGGCGCAGTATTGGTATTTTGTAATCATGAATGAATCCACTGCTTGTTTGTATATTGTCGCCACGCCCATTGGCAATCTTGAAGATATAAGTCAACGCGCTTTGCGTATTCTGCAACATGTGGCTTTGGTCGCCGCAGAAGATACCCGCCATAGCCGCCCCTTGTTGTTGCACTTTGGCATCAATACCCCCTTGCGTGCCTTACATGAGCATAATGAGCAGCAAGCTACTCAGCAACTATTGCAGCAACTGCATCAAGGTGACAGTATTGCATTAATCAGTGATGCAGGTACGCCACTGATCAGTGATCCCGGACAACGCTTTGTGCAGGCTGTGCATCAGGCAGGCATTCCGGTTTGCCCGATTCCAGGGGCTAGTGCTTTGATTTGCGCCTTATCTGCTGCGGGTTTTAGTGCCGATCAATTTTGTTTTGAAGGTTTTTTACCCGCCAAGGCCGGTACCCGGGAGCAACGCTTACAAGTCTTACAGGATGAAACCCGCACCCTGGTTTTTTATGAAGCCCCACACCGGATTAAAGCCTGCGTTAAAGCGATGCTGTTAAATTTTGGTGCAGAGCGTCCAGCAGCCTTATTAAAAGAACTCACCAAACTTCATGAAACCGTCTATCGTGGTACATTGGCAGAAATCTTGCGTTGGTTGGAAGCGGAAGCAGTACACTGCAAAGGTGAGTTTGTATTAGTGGTCTCCGGTGCAATTATCGATTCTCGTGTCGCAGAAAATCCAGATGCAACACGGGTGCTGAAAATTTTACAGAAAGATTTGTCCTTAAAGCAGGCTGCTAAATTGACCAGTGAAATCACCGGCGTGCCAAAAAATACCTTATATGAATTAGGTTTGAAGCTGAAATGAATCACATCACTAGAGTTACCTGGCAAGGATATCTATGCTTATTTTGGATGATACTGGGTTTGACGGCTTGTCAAACCCAACCTATTGAAGCAGAAAGCGTTGCAACTCAAAAGCAAACAAAAGCCTCAGTTTCTGTTTTTATCGCCACACCTGAGCAACTTCAGGCACAGCAAGCAGAACGCGACGCCTTATTGTCACAAACAAAATTATTGCCGTTGCAGCAATATGTTCAAAAACATCAGAAAGATCCGATATACAGTGAAACATTGGCACAAGTTCGGGCAGAATTGGCAAAACGTTGCGCACAGGTGGCGATACAATACCAGCCTAAAAAACGTAATGCCGAGCACTTAGCACATTTGACTGCCGATCATCTGGAAACTTGTCCGGCAGTAGTTGCCCAGTTTGCCAAACAGCTACTGGGTGCATCATCTAAATCAATATCACAGGCAACATCACAGGCAACACCGCAGGCAACACCGCAGGCACAATCTGAGAAATCAGAAAAAACACTCTCAGCCTCACAAAAAAGTAGCACAACATCAGCACAGCAGAAGGTGCAATTACAGAAAGAGCAGTTGCAGCAATGTCACACGGCAATGCGCCAGAAAAAACAGGATGGGGTCATGGAACACTGTTTGCCACTGGCAGAACATGGCAATGCCAATGCGCAAAACTTGTTGGGTATTTTTTTATTGGCAAAGCAACCCCAGCAGGCTGCCAAGTGGTTTCATAAAGCCGCTGAGCGCGGTCTTGGGCAAGCCCAGTTTAATCTGGGGGTGCAATACGTCAATGGTCATGGCGTGAAAAAAAGTACGGAAATTGCCAGTCAGTGGTTTCAACGCGCTGCGCGTCAGCGTAGCACGGGTGCCGCTTATAACCTGGGTATTTTATATATGCAGGGACGTGGCGTGAAAAAAAGTGATGAACTGGGTTTTTTCTGGTTCTCTTTGGCGATTGCCTTAGCAGATGAGCAGGCGCGTCAAAATCACAGTCAATTACCTGATGAGCATGATAAGGCGCTAATTATTCGTGATCAATTATTACAAAAATTAACCCCTTTACAAATCACCCATGCACAAAATAAACTAGAGCAGTTTTTAAGCAAAGTACGTATCACTGAATGATTGCCTGAGCGAGAATTCCCATGCTTGCCAAAAAGCTGCATACCCATCTACAGCCTAATTTACAATTAGTCTCACCAAGTCATCATTTTTGTGCGCATTGTTTATTGGATAAAATGCCACAGGCAAGCGCAACACCGCCAGATATTTGCCCACATTGTGGTTTTGACGGCAGTAAAGAAGAACCACATCCCCAATATTTGACCCCCTGTACCTTGTTAAAAAATCAATACCTGATTGGGCGGGTTTTAGGTCAGGGCGGTTTTGGCATTACCTATATTGGTCGTGATACCCTGCTCAACCAAACGGTTGCCATCAAAGAATACCTGCCTTCCACCCTGGCTGTCCGCAAAGAACAAAATGCGCTGCCCTTGCGGGGGCAGGATGTAAATTTTGCCAGGGGGCTGGAAAGTTTTCTGGAAGAAGCGCGTAACCTGGCACGCTTTAATCACCCCAATATTGTCCGCGTACTCAATTATTTCACTGAAAATCAGACAGCCTACATGGTGATGGAATATATTGAAGGAGATAATCCAGCTGCGCGTTTGAAACGGCAAGGCGGTAAACTTTCAGTGGAAGCGGCGCTGAGCATCATGGAACCGATTCTGGATGCCTTGCACAGTATGCATCTGCAAGGTATTTTTCACCTGGATGTGTCGGCGCATAATATTTTGATTAATAAAAAAAATGTACCGATTTTAATCGATTTTGGTGCAGCGCGTAGCGCCAGCGTCATTGCCGACTACACCCGCAGCATGACTCTGGTATTAAAACCGGGTTATTCTCCATTAGAACAATATTCTGACCAGGGCAGTATCGGTCCCTGGACGGATGTGTATGCCTGCGGCGCGCTGTTGCATCAGCTACTAAGCGGGAAACTGCCACCAGCAGCCACGGATCGCTGGCCTAATGCGCCATTAAAACCCACTTTATTAAAAACCGACCACCGCCATGCTAAACGCTTAAATCAGGTACTGGAAAAAGCCTTGGCAGTGTCTATCAGTGATCGCTGGCAGGATGCCCATTTATTTCTTCACGGTTTACAGAAAGTGCATGAAACCGATAAACAACAAATGGTCTTCTGGGCCAGCATCGGTTTTATATTATTTTTGAGTATCGCCTTATTAGCTTATCAACTGCTGCCTGAGCAAATCAGGCTAGAGCAGAATAGCAGTACAATCAATTCAAGCCAGACTTTAAGCACAAAAATACCAGCACTAATAACGCCGACAAACAATAACAGCGTACAAGCTTATTTACAGCAGGCAGCCGCTTTACCCACTGGGCAGGCTTTAACGCTGTTACAAACGGGATTAAATGAATTTCCAGAGCAGCCTGAACTGAAAACGGCCTGGTTTGATGTCAGGGCGCAGCAATCTGCGGTACAAAAATTATTAGAACAAGCGGGTATTTTACGACAGGTAGGAGAATTGGAAGCGGCTTGGCAAAGTTATCAGGCAGTGACAATATTAGAACCTGAAAATACTGTTGCGCGAGATGCACTGACCGATTTTCCAAATGAGTATCTGCAACAGATTCAAGAACAAGAACAGGCTGGCGCATATACGCAAGCCTTATTATTATTAAGCATGGGGCGCGTGCATTATCCACAACACCCGCAATTATTACAGATGCAACAGCATTTTTCTGATATACATTTTTTATTACTACGCAGTCAGCAACAATTACAGCAAAACAAACTGACAACACCAGCAGGTAACAATGCCTATGCCAGTTATTTAAAATTAAACGCCTTAGCACCTTTGCATACTGAGGTCAAAAAATTACCCACTAAAATTGCCACCGCTTATGCGCAACTGGCAGCACAGGAGTCTAAGCTCAAACAGCGCCAGATATTAATTAATAAGGGCTTGAGTATCCATGCACAATCTCCCGCTTTGTTATCCATGCAACGGCAACTCAAACAATTACAAAAAAATATACCTGCGGCAACCCCGTTAACAAAACCAGAAAATTCAGCACCAGCAATTAATCTTGTGCAGGAACTGATGACTAAACCCGCAGCCTTACCTGAAGCGGTTGTTATACAATCAGCACCCACTCACATTGAACCGCTACGGGATCAGGAAAAATTACTCACTGACCAGAAAAATCCTACAATACCTGAATCAGATAAACAAAATGACGTAAAGGGGCAAAAACAACCGGGTAAAAACATCCTGTTTACCCCCTCATTTTAAAAGACAACCGGCTTAGGGTTTAAAGCCACTAAAAAACCTGACAGGTCTTGAAGACCTGTCAGGTTTCCATGAGAAATTAATTATCTGAAAAACAATAGGCCGCTACAATTTATTGAATCTTACTGATTCATGAGCTGCGGTGCAGATACAGGTTGTTCAGGCAAAGCCCCCGTTTTATCCATGATATTTAAGGCACCAAATGCGGAAATAATATCCAGATTGGACATCAAACCGGAATTACCACCACCATTTTCCACATAGTTATGCGGCATTTCCACCTTAAAGTTTTTCAGATTGCGATATAACACATTGGCAATATCACGGTTGATTTCTGCCATATAAACTTCTTTATTGGCCCCCAGCGCAGCATATTTTGCACCGATAATTTCTGCTTCTGCCTGACCTTTTTCCCGGATTGCCAGCGCTTCAAATTTGGCGGCGGCGGCATTGGCTTCTTGAATATTTTGATTAGCCTTGGCAATTGCCAGTTCTTTTTCTTTATCCACCACCGCAACATCTTTTTTCTTATTTTGTTCAACCAGTTCTCTTAGCGCAATCTGACGCGCCACATCGACTTCTTTTTGTTGTGAAATCACAGCCAGCTCCTTGGCGCGCTGCGCATCCTGTACCGCTTTGGTACGCTCGATTTCCTTTTTCAACTGCTCGGTTTTGGCCTGGGCTTTGGCGGTTTCCTGTTCCTGGATCGCCTTAATGCGTTTGGCGACTAAGGCTTTCTTATCGGACAACAGGGTGTTTAACTGTTGCTCAGGAAGAGGATCACCCACGGTGACCTGAGTGACTTGTATACCATATTGATCCAGCGGATTAGTCTGACGCTCAGGCATGCCGTTGTTATCCAGAATCGGCACGGTTTTCCAAACCAGTTGCTTGGTGCGTTGTAATTTTCCAGAATCACCCTGATCCACGCCTACGGGAGCCAAATCAGTTTGCTCAACCTCCACCTGCCGGCGCTCTGTCACATAAATACCATTACGCAATTGATCTTCGAGTTTGTTCTTAAACTGATTCAGTCCACCTTGAAAAAATTCTTCCCCGGTATATTGGGTTGCGGTAATCACCGTGACATTACGTGCATTTTTGACCAGCAGTGAATCAACCAGATTTTCAAAATGGCGAAACTCGCGATGCATCTGAATAATTTTTTCAGGATTGGCAGAGAGCTTAAAGCGGAAAGTTGCCGGAATACTGCCGGTATAGGTATCGGCAAAACGCACGCCGATGGGATTAAGATCGCGCGTGGTCGTGCCGTATTCTTCACTGCCAAATGATGCGGTCATGACCTGTTTATAACGTGAGACCTTGGACAATCCCGGCATCCGAAAATGAATACCCGGCTCTGTATATACCGTTAAATCACCCGTGATATTATTCTGATAAATGTACGTATAACCCGCGTCGGTCTGAAACCAGGCGCTCATGAGAAAAGAAAACACCAAACCTATCGCGATTAGTGGCAGCAGGACTTTGGAGACCTTTAAGGCTGCAATTTGATTTACATTTGCCATGTCTTTATCCTCTTATAAGTTTTACTATTAAAATATTCTGTCTTAAATTGTAATCGGTTTCCCGCAAAGGTGCTGAGACGCAGTGAGTTTTAGCTTGTTAGCACTGCGGGAGAAATAAACTGTACAAGTTATTTAATCCCCCATTCCTTAATATTTTCCTAATGACTCACCCATTTTGAGTACATCACCGGGTTTTCGATGCGCCAGCCACTGCATTTGATTTTTGGAAAACAGCAAAATTACCGTAGAACCCATATTAAATCGACCTACTTCAGCCCCTTTATCAAACTGCCCCATGGTATCCGGCACTTGCCAGCGCTGCGGTGTTTTCCCACTACCGGGGGCAATGCCATCTTGCCACACCATATCCATGCTGCCGACAAAAATCGCGCCAACCATAATCATGGCCATCGGGCCTACCGGGGTTTTAAAAATTGTCACCACCCGCTCATTGCGCGCAAATAAATTGGGTACTTGTCTGGCGGTACGCTGATTGACGCTGAACAAACGCCCTGGCACCCACGCCATATCAATGGGACGCCCTGCTACCGGCGCATGAATACGATGATAATCTTTCGGTGATAAATAAATCGTGCAGAACTGCCCGTTTTCAAACAAACCGGCTAAGGGTTCAAAACCACCTAACAGGCTTAATAAATCAAACTCAAAACCTTTTGCCTGAAATAAGTTACGCTGATTAATTTGCCCGATTTGGCTGATTTCACCATCCACCGGGCTGATAATACCCTCGCCCAGCGGTCTGGCTTCAGGTTTTAAGGCACGGGTAAAAAATGCATTAAAATTTTTATAATTTTCCGGTTCAGGATGCTGAACCTCTTCCATATTTATTTTAAAAAACTTTATAAACTGCTTAATCAGCCAGGGTGTAAGCTTGCCCATAGGCGCACGGGTAATATAAAACATCAGCTTGGAGAGCAAATGATGCGGCAAAATATATTGTGGCAAGGTCAGTAATTGGTCGAGCTTTTCAGACATTTTGTCTTTCCTGGAGTGAATCAAATTCAACTTATAATATAAGGGTTTATGGAAAATTATTCAGAAACCTGTAAAAAGCCCCAAAAAGAGGGTATGCTATGAAGGTTTCTGATGTGTACGCACAGTAATATTCAGCATTTGATGTTTTTATAAAAACTGAATTTTAATGTATCTTTATTTGAAGTATAGCACCATCGCCATATCATTCCGCGATGCTATTGCTCAAGGGATACAAAAACAACACTCTACAACTCTGGCATAAATACCAAAGGGGCAGTCTATGTCACAAAGTTCAATGCAAATTAATAAGCGTCTGGAAAATCTGCAAACTCACCTTGCTGATGAACATCCTGACAATCCCACATTGGCAAAAGCGGTACAAAGCTTTAGAAAACTGGATGAAGTAGCCTATAGTCTGGGCCTACTGAAAAAAGATCAGTCCTATGCAACCCGCGTTTCCTGGTGGCCGATGATCGCTGTATTAGGTACTTTTTCTGCGGGCAAATCCACGTTTATCAATAGTCACCTGAACCTGCCCTTGCAGCGCACCGGCACCCAGGCGGTTGATGATAAATTTACCGTGATTTGTTACAGCCATAATGATGAAGCAAAAGTCCTGCCGGGTGTTGCCCTGGACGCAGATCCCCGTTTTCCGTTTTATCAAATCAGTCGCAGTATTGCGGAAATCTCAGAAGCGGGACAGCAGCGCATTGACGCTTATTTGCAACTCAAAACCTGTCCGGCAGAGAACATCCGGGGTCGCATTCTGATTGACTCCCCCGGATTTGATGCCGATAGCCAGCGTTCATCCACCTTACGTCTGACCCAACATATTATCGATCTGGCAGACTTGGTACTGGTATTTTTTGATGCCCGCCATCCTGAACCTGGCGCGATGCAGGATACGTTGGATTACCTGGTATCCGCCACCATTGATCGCGCAGATTCCAATAAGTTCCTGTATGTGCTGAATCAGATTGATGTCACCGCTAAAGAAGATAACCCCGAAGATGTCGTTGCTGCATGGCAACGCTCTCTGGCCCAGGCTGGGTTAACTGCGGGCCGTTTTTACCGGATTTATAATGAGGAAGCTGCCGCACCAATCGATGATCCGCAAGTGCGCGAGCGTTATGAGAAAAAACGTGAAGAAGACATGACCGAAATCGGCGTGCGTATGCAACAGGTTGAAGTTGAGCGTTCTTATCGGATTGTTGGTGCATTGGAACAGACGGCGAAATCCATTGAAAACCAAATGGTGCCAAAACTGACCGATATGATTAAACGCTGGAAAAAACGGGTATGGATCAGCGATGGTTTATTAGCAGGTGCCATTGCCGGTATCGCTGCCATTGCCTTCTCCATGACCAGTACCTGGGATTTAGTCGCTAATTTTATTGCCGGCGTGGGTACGGGGGAAGTATTTTCTTTGATAGTTTTAGCACTACTGCTTGCCGGTGCAGGTTATTTGCATTTTTCCATGCGCAAAGCTGCGGGAAATCACATGCTGCGACAATTAACCCAGGAATATGTCGATGATGATGATTTACTTGAGCAATATAGTTCAGCATTCAGTAAAAGCATTGCTGGATACCGGCCCATGTTTTTAAGCAAACCTTCAGGTTGGAGTGGTCTGAGCAAACAGATTCTGGAAGAAGTCAAAACCGAAGCCAATGATTATATTCAAGTGCTCAATGATCGGTTTACCAACCCTTCCGGTCGCTCCAAGGAAAATAGCTAAAGCCAATGCCTGTCAAACGTTTTAGTATCTGCTCTGGACGGGTTGTTGACCCGTCTCAGGGTATGGATGAACCTGCCGATATTCACATTGCCGATGGTAAAATTCTGGCAATTGGTGATAAACCGGATGATTTCACTGCTGAGCAAACCATTGATGCCAGTGGTTTAGTGGTCAGTCCGGGGCTGGTTGATCTCAGCGCACGTTTACGCGAACCGGGGCAGGAACATAAAGCCACTATCGCTTCAGAAACCCGCGCCGCAGCCTGTAACGGCATTACTACACTGTGCTGTCCACCGGATACCAAGCCAGTCATTGACACCCCGGCAGTTGCGGAATTATTACAGCAGCGTTCCGAAGCCAGTGGCATGAGTCAGGTATTACCACTGGCTGCCTTAACCCAGGGTCTGCAAGGCAAGCATCTGGCGGAAATGGGCAATCTTAAAGAAGCCGGTTGCGTGGGTGTCAGCAATGCGCTGAAACCGATTGAAGATACTCGCGTATTGGCGCATGCCTTTGATTATGCCGCCAGTTGTGACTTAAGCGTTTTTATTCAACCCATTGATCCCTGGCTGGGGCGTGATGGTTTTGCGCATGAAGGCCAGCTCAGCACCCGCATGGGACTGGCAGGCATCCCCAGCAGCACGGAAACCATCGCCTTATCCCGTGATTTATTATTAATTGAACAGACCGGGGTACGCGCACATTTTTGCCGCATATCCACCGCAGGCGCAGTGGCTCTTATCCGTGAAGCGAAAGCGCGTAAGCTACCGGTAACGGCTGATGTGTGCGCCCATCAATTATTCCTGACGGAAGTGGACTTAGGCCCGTATGACAGCCAATGCCATGTTTATCCGCCACTACGCAGCCAGCGCGATCAGGATGCACTGCGCCAGGGCGTTGCTGACGGTACCATTGATGCTATTTGCTCCGATCATCAACCGCATGAACCTGATGCAAAACTGGCCCCTTTTGGTGAAACCGAACCCGGTATTTCTGCGCTGGATACCTTGTTGCCGCTGACGTTAAGACTGGGGCGGGAAATTCATAAGCCCTTAGTCGAAACCCTGGGCTATTTAAGCCACGCACCTGCAAAAATACTGGGCACTCAAGCGGGCACACTGCAAGTTGGTCAACAGGCCGACCTCTGTTTGATTGATACGCAAAACTATTGGCAACTCAATAATGGCAGCTTCAATAGTCGCTGCCACAACAGCCCGTTTCTGGATTGGGAGCTACAAGGTCGCTGTGTGGCAACATTTATTCGTGGTCGCCAGGTATTTTCCAAAATACAGACATGAACATCCATCTGGATCAGCATTACATCACGGGGCATAGTCACCGCGTTTGCCAGGACTATAGCTTAAAAGGTCGGGTCAATGAACAATCTTACCTGATTCTATCTGATGGCTGTTCTGCTTCAGAAAATACCGACATTGGCGCACGTTTATTATGCTTAAGCGCACAATCATTGTTACAATCCCATATTAACGCCATGCCTGACTGGAAAAGTTTTGGTTTATCCGTCATTCAGGAAACAGCCAAAATAGCGCAACAAATCCAACTATCCTTAAATGCGTTAGATGCCACGCTACTGGTTGCCTGGACAGCGCAAGACCGGTTTTATGTTTACGTCTATGGCGATGGCTGCCTGGCAATGAGGAGCGCAGAAGGCCGCTTGCGTACTATTGATTTGGAATTTCAGCCCAATGCACCGTTTTATCTTTCCTACTGGTTAGATGAAGCATTGATAAAACAATATCAGGTACTGATAAAAGACCCAAAAAACTTATCTCTCCATGATACAAAATTAGGATATAAGCTGCTCGTACCATTTAACGAAGTCCTGGCCTTCACCTTTAAGCGCAAGGAATACCCCTTGCTGGCCATTTTCAGCGATGGCATCAGTGCCTGGCAAAAGCGCAAGCAACGAGACTATTTACCCAGTTTAACGGTGGCTGAAACATTGTTAAATTTCCCCAACCTGCAAGAGAACTTTGCTTATCGCCGCTTGGCTAAAGCACAGAAAAATTATTTAAAACAAGACATTTATCCTATGGATGATGTTGCTATGGGTGCATTTGTGTGTCATGAAGACTGAACAACAAACTGACGAACGTTTCATCAATCTGGAAACAAAACTGGCGTATCAGGAAGATACGATACAAACCTTAAATGACATTGTGACAAGACAGCAACAACAGATTACGCAATTAGAAGATGACTTGAAATATTTATTAACGCATCTTAAATCATTGACAGAAAATGTTCAGGAAATACAAGATACCCACGAAAAGCCACCGCATTATTAAGCTCAGCTAGTATTTGTTCGGTATAAGCTTCTTTTAGCCGCTATGCGTCTAAAAATCACTTCTACCTCACGCCATGCTATTTGATTGCGCGTGCCAGATTTTACCCTTTTTTCTTAAAAAACCTTACATCGAGTTCAGGCTAATATAGACATGCCTCATATCAAAAAAACAGCTTTAGTTGCCTATTCTGCAAAGCAGATGTATGACCTGGTGGAAGCTATCGAATCCTATCCGGAATTTTTACCCTGGTGTAAAAAAACCATTGTCAAGTCACGTTCAGATTCTGAAATTATCGCAGGTATCACGATGGCGGTAAAAGGATTGGAAAAAAGTTTTCACACCCAAAACCCCATTGTGCCGGGCAAATCAATAGAAATGCATTTATTAGACGGCCCCTTTAGTCAGTTAGATGGACGCTGGGAGTTTCAGTCTTTGGGCGAAACAGGTTGTAAAGTAGGACTGGTGATGCAGTTTGAAATCAGTAACCCTTTATTACGCGCTACTTTGGGGCCGCTATTTAATCATATCATGGGTACCTTGGTGGATGCTTTTGTGAAGCGGGCTGGAGAGGTTTATGACCAGCGCTGATATGCAGGTTGAAGTCGCTTACGCCTTACCCGAAAGGCAGATTATTTTATCGCTGCAATTGCCTCAAGGCAGTACCTTGACGCAAGCTGTGACAGCCAGTGGTCTGTTACAGCGCTTTCCTGATATTGATCTGGCAACGGTAAAACTGGGCATTTTCGGAAAAATCAAACAGGCTGGAGAGGTTTTGCGGGATAAGGATAGGGTAGAAATCTACCGGCCTTTAATCGCCGATCCCAAAGAAGTACGCCGCAAGCGCGCCGCAGAAGGTAAAAAAATGCGTAGCCAGAAGGATAGTTAAGCGTGGATATGCGTTATCAGATCACTCACCGGGTTACGTTGGTGGGTGCCTTCACCAATGTCGTGCTGGCGGTTGCTAAAATTGTTTTTGGCTGGCTGGGACAATCACAGGCACTGATTGCCGATGGTTTGCATTCATTTTCTGACCTGCTCAGTGATGGCCTGGTACTGCTTGGTGCGCGTTTTGGCGGGCAGCAGGCAGATGAAGACCATCCTTATGGGCATAGGCGTATTGAGACACTTGCCACGGTTGCGATGGGGCTGTTATTGTTGCTGGTGGCTGGTGGTATTGTCTGGGACAGTATTGAGCGCCTGATGGTGCCACTGGAAATTCATCCCCCCAGTTGGCTGGCCTTATCCATTGCCTTGGTTTCAATCTTGTCAAAAGAAGCCTTATATCATTATACCCGTCATGCCGCCAATCAGATTAATTCACAATTATTACATGCCAATGCCTGGCATCATCGTAGTGACGCCTTATCCTCTATTGTCGTATTTATCAGTATTGGTGGCAGCATGGCAGGCATATTCTGGCTGGATATTGCCGGGGCTATCATTGTCGCAATGATGATTGGGCATATCGGCTGGTTATTGGTCTGGAGAAATATTCAGGAACTCATCGATACCAGCGTCAGCCCGGAACAAGTCTCCAATATTCAGCAGATTATTCGCGAAGTACCTGGGGTTAAATCTTTACACCAACTGCGCACCCGGCAGATGGGCGGCGCTATTTTAGCGGATGTGCATATTCTGGTCGCTTGTGATTTAACCGTGTCCGAAGGTCATCAAATCAGTAATGTGGTACACCAGAGCTTGCTCAAGGCCAGTCATGATATTTGTGATGTAATTGTACATATTGACCCGGAAGATGACGAAGAACAACCGAGAAACAGCGATTTACCGCTACGTGATACCGTTTTGACACAGTTACAGCAAAAATGGCAACATATCCCGGCAGCCAAACATATTCATCATATCAACTTGCATTATCTGGCAGGTAAAATCAGTATGGATATTCACTTGAGCGCAGATATTGTAGAAAATTTTGCACAAGCACGGCATATTGCAGAACAGTTTTCCAGCTCAGCTAAAGACCTGGTTTATATCAAACAGATTCGTGTATATATTGATCCCTATCCCAGTTTGTCTGATAATAAGTAAATGAGAAGCTGTTGGTAAACCTATTGCGCTCGACATAGCGGCGTTGCAGTCAGCACGAAAAATCCTCATGTACTACTTGTACACTCCGGTTTTTCGCACTGACTGCGCCTTGCTCTGCCTTCGCTCATGACGGTTTACCAACAGCTTCTGAGTAAATAATTTTTAAAAAATTCAGCCTAAAACTTATTTGCTGATGTTGCCACCTTGGTTATTTTTGGCTTATTTTATGCCTGAAATGAATTAGCTTTTCCATCATGTTTTAAAGAAACGCCAATAAAATACAGAACAGGTTTTATGTCGTTTCCAATACTGCGGTAGTCTGTAATATGAATAGCACCACGCCAACGGATACCAAAACCCCGGCATTTGAATTAAAAGGCCATATGCTGACCGTCATGGTTTTGCATGTTTATACTTCAGACAGTGCTTATCTGGCAGCACAATTGCAACAGAAAGTCAGTCAGGCACCTGCGATGTTTAAACAAGCGCCGGTTATTTTAGATGTGCGCACAATCGTTGAATATAAACAAATGCTGGATATTCCGTTTCTGGTTGAAGAACTGCGGGGTTATGGCATGTTACCCATCGGTATCCGGGGAGGAGGGCCAGGACTGAACAGCATGGCCTTAGCCGTAGGTTTGCATTTATTAGCCAATGCCAAATCAGGAAAGCAGGCAACAGAATTATCTATTTCAGAACAACCCGCTAAACCGCAACAACAGGAAGCAGCAGAAACACACGAGCAGGCAGTGCCCGCTACGATTATTGAACAGCCTGTACGCTCTGGTCAACAGGTGCTGGCAAAAGGTGATTTAATTATTTTATCTTCCGTCAGTCGCGGTGCAGAAGTGTTGGCACATCGCCATATTCACGTTTATGGCGCTTTGCGGGGACGCGCTTTAGCGGGTATTAAAGGTGATAATCAAGCCAGAATTTTTTGTCATCGTCTGGATGCTGAATTGGTTTCTGTTGCCGGACAATATCAAATTAATGAAGAACTGGATAATCATATATTGGATAAACCAGCACAAATTTATTTAGAAGAGGATCAACTAATGATCAAAGTTTTTAATGCGGGAGGGGCTTCCCGGTGAGCAGGGTAATTGTGGTCACCTCAGGAAAAGGTGGCGTGGGTAAAACCACAACCAGCGCAGCATTTAGCACAGGATTGGCATTGCGCGGTTACAAAACCGTGGTCATTGATTTTGACGTGGGTTTGCGTAACCTGGATTTAATCATGGGCTGCGAGCGCCGCGTGGTTTATGATTTTGTCAATGTGGTTAAACAGGAAAGTAATCTCAACCAGGCTTTGATTAAAGATAAACGGGTGGAAAATTTATTTGTCTTACCCGCATCACAAACCCGTGACAAGGATGCCTTGACCCAGGAAGGGGTTGGGCATGTGATTGCAGAGCTGAAACAAAACTTTGATTATATTGTGTGTGACTCGCCCGCAGGGATTGAACATGGCGCGCAGATGGCCATGTATTATGCCGATGAAGCCTTGGTTGTCACCAATCCTGAAGTGTCTTCAGTGCGTGACTCGGATCGAATTATTGGTCTTTTAGCCAGTAAAACCTGGCGCGCGGAAAAAAACGAAGACCCGGTGCAAGAACATTTATTAATTACCCGTTATGCCCCTGAGCGTGTTGATACAGGCGATATGTTAAGCGCAGATGATATACAGGAAATTCTGGCGATTCCATTTTTAGGGGCTATTCCAGAGTCTGATTCAGTATTACAAGCCTCTAATGCGGGCATTCCCATAACCCTGGATGAAAGTAGTAATGCGGGGCAGGCTTATCACGATATCGTCGCCCGCTTTCTCGGTGAAGATCGCCAGCAGCGTTTTTTGACCGCAGAGAAAAAAGGGCTGATTGCCCGCTTATTTGGGGGATAAGACAATGACTGGTTTACTTGATTATTTTCGCTCTACACCGAGAAATTCCGCTTCTCTGGCAAAAGAGCGTTTGCAGATTATTGTTGCCCACGAGCGTGGCGTTCGCCAGCGTGGCCCGGATTATTTGCCCAAATTACAACAGGAACTGTTGGCAGTGGTACGTAAATACGTGCATGTTGAAGATACCGACATCCGCGTTTCCATGGAAAATGAAGATGGCTGCGAAGTGTTGGAATTGAATATTTCTTTACCAGAAAATAACGCTTAAGCAGGTAGTGCGGCAATTTTACGATAACTACCTTGCGGCGCGCTGTGCCAGCAAAGTCTCATCAATACCTTGCGTGTCGATGTGGTTTTGTCAGCTTGCGCCCATTGCTTATCCATCTCTCAAAATTAGCAGCTAAGGCACTGAACTTATGTTGGCTTAGTGGGTTGTGCAACCACCTGATTGCGTAAATAAACAGGGGCCACTTGTTCGGCTGCAAGCACTTCACCTTGTTGAAAGGCTGCTAAAGCCAGGGGTAACATGTCTTGTGCCTGTGGATAACGCTGCCCATCATAATTTTTCAGCCAGTCGCCAGTGCGTGCGGTCAAGCTTTCCGCCTCACACAGCCAACCACTGCCCACCCCTTGCCAAGCCGCTTTTGCCTCTGCTATGGGTAAGGGGACTTGTTTTGCAGGTAATACGCACTCATCTTGTAATGGTACCATGCACTGATCTGCGTTTAACTGGTATAAACCCCAGTAAATTTCAGACATGCGCGCATCAATAGCAGCAAAAACCTGAGGTGTTTTAAAATCAGCATAAGCACCTTGTGCTAACATGGCTAATGATGAAATGCAGGCAATGGGGAGATCAGCGCCTAAGGCAATACCTTGAACCACGCCGCAACCGATACGCAAACCGGTGAAACTGCCAGGGCCGCGACCAAAACCCAAGCCATCAAGTTGGGCGGGGGATAGTTCAGCTTCGGCCAGCAGTTGCTCAGCCATCTCCAATATCCGCTCAGCATGGCGACGCGGGGCTAATTCACTCAGCACCCGGTACTCTCCATTGATGGCAAGTGCGCAGGAACAGTTTTCAGTTGCGGTATCAAGTAATAATAATTTCATAAAAATACTACACAGTTTTAAGGATTCCGGTTATGATTTACCATTATCGCTTTTGCTAAATTCAGAAAAGGCGTTATAG
Organism: Candidatus Venteria ishoeyi; assembly: GCF_030378065.1. Classification (GTDB taxonomy): domain Bacteria; phylum Pseudomonadota; class Gammaproteobacteria; order Beggiatoales; family Beggiatoaceae; genus Venteria; species Venteria ishoeyi. Next base: position 23,779 of record NZ_JAUCGJ010000051.1, read on the forward strand.
TAGCTGTTTTTTGTTGAAACCAAGGGTTATTAGAGGCTATTTAGGCACCAAATATTTTAAATTTATGGTATAAAATATGCCAACTATTAATTATTTTCCTTGCAAAAATATCAAAAGACTTCACAAAATGACAGAAATTTTTGGAAATTTTCAGGAATTGAGTGATCAAGAAGATTTTCTGATTACACGTTTTTCCTCTTCCAGCCAGCCACTGAAGCAACGCTGGCATAATAAAGGCCTGTCTGCCAGTTTTATTGCCGATTATTTATACACTTTTTTTATCAGTAAAGATGGTAAAGCCAGTGTGTCGGCCCATACTAAAAATGCAGCAAAATATATTGCCAATGAATTACTTGAAAATGCAATGAAATTCAGTAATGGTGACATTGATTATCCAACAACGATGTCATTTATTATTCGGGGAAATACAGTGTTTTTTTATACGGCTAATAGTATCGCACCAGAAATACAGCTGAATTTCCAGCATTACCTGAGAAAGTTACTGGCAGATGATCCCCATGCGCTTTATATACAACAAATGGAAAATAATGCAAAGGATGTTAATAGCACATGTTCAGGCCTGGGGTTTCTCAGTATGATTTGTGATTATAAGGCAGATATTGCCTGGAAATTCAGCAACAGTAGTGAACCATGTACCACACCTATCGTGACGACGATGGTGCGCATGGATATTTAATATGTCTTCAACACCCCTCAATCAACAACTTGAACAGGTCTTTCAAGAACTTTATCAAGGACAGTCTATTCCTGCCGAAAAACAAGCCTATTTGCAGCAATTGTGCGAACAGGTGGAAACACTGGCGCAGGAAAAACTGGATATTGAAATCTCTCTGGAGACCATGACCGAACATGCAGACTCCTTTGAGCAACAATTGGTGGCTTCACGTAATAATCTGGAAGTACAAGTTAAAGAGCGTACCCATGAATTAGCAGAGCGTAATCTGCAAATGGAAAAGGAAATACAGGAGCGTCAACGCGCGGAAGAAGCGCAGCGTAATCATCTGAGTTTTCTAAATACGCTGCTTGACAGTATTTCCAGCCCAATTTTTTTCAAAAATCTCAATGGTGAATATCTGGGTTGCAACAGTGCTTTTGCAGATTTAATATGCCAATCCAAGCAATATATTATTGGGCGCAATGCCACTGATTTGTGGCCCAATCATATTGCAACAGAAGACAGCAATATGGATCAGCTGCTGTTTGAACAAGAAACAGCGCAGAGTTATGAAATGTTTGTGGCTTCACCCCAAAATGAGTTTCATGATTTTATTGTCAATAAAACCTTGTTTCACAATGCCGTCGGTCAAACATCAGGATTGGTGGCTATCATGGTGGATATTACCGAGCGCAAACGCGCAGAAGAGGCTTTATTAAAGGCGAAAGAGTCCGCAGAGCAGGCTAACCGGGTTAAAAGTGCTTTTCTGGCAAATATGAGCCATGAACTGCGTACCCCACTGAATGCCGTGATTGGTTACAGCGAGATGCTGGCAGAAGACCTGGATGATATGGGACATAATGAACTGGTTCCCGATGCGCGAAAAATTTACAGTTCAGGCCGACATTTACTGGGTTTGATCAATGATGTACTGGATATTTCCAAGATCGAAGCCGGTAAAATGGATCTTTATAATGAGACTTTTGAAATTTCTCATCTGATCAATGAAGTCACCAACACCGTAACCCCACTGATTGAAAAGAAAAATAATTCTCTTGAAGTTGTTCAGCACACTGATGCTAACGCCATCCATGCCGATTTAACCAAAGTACGCCAGATTTTATTTAATCTGCTCAGTAACGCCGCTAAATTTACCGAAGATGGCCTGATCCGTTTTGAAATAACGCAGCAAGAACAAGAGGGTAAGGAATGGATTCAGTTTTTGATTAAAGATCAGGGTATTGGTATGACGCCCAAACAAATCAGCAAACTGTTCCAACCTTTTACCCAGGCAGATACCTCCACCACCCGAAAATATGGCGGTACTGGATTGGGTTTGACCATTACCAAACGTTTTGCGGAAATGATGGGAGGTAGGGTTACTGTTGACAGCACACCGGGTACAGGCAGTTGTTTTACGGTTAACCTGCCAGCTTATGTCACGGCAATAGACGCTGAAGAGCAAACACATCAAACAGAGGAAGAAGCGTATCACTCGACATATAACAACACACATGTACTGGTGATTGATGATGATGCCGTGGTGAGAGACCTGCTGTCTAACTACCTTGAAAAAATGGGCTACCAAGTCACAACTGCCAGTCATGGGGATGAAGGTTTAAAACTGGCACAGAAACTTAAACCCGATGCCATCACCCTGGATATTATGATGCCAGGCATGGATGGCTGGATGGTGCTGTCTGCGCTGAAAAATAATCCAGAATTAGTAGATATTCCGGTCATTGTCTTATCCATGATGGAAGAGCGCAAGCTGGGGTATTCATTGGGTGCTTCAGAATACCTGACCAAACCCATTGATCGCGAACAATTGCATCATGTATTACAGAAATACCTGATGCCAAATCAAGCCGGGCAATGGATTATGCTGGTTGAAGACGATGAAGTCACCCGCACCATGCTGGCAAACCAATTAAAAAAATCCGGCTGGCAGGTACAAACTGCTGAAAATGGCAAGGTGGCACTGGAACAACTGGAATTAGTCATTCCGGATCTGATTTTGTCAGATTTAATGATGCCTGAAATGGATGGCTTTGAATTTTTGCGCTACCTGCGTGAAAAACCGGAATGGCAAAATATTCCTGTTATCGTTTTGACTGCAAAAGATATTACACCAGAAGATCGTCTGGCGCTGAATCAACAAGTCACTCGTATTTTTCAGAAAACAAGTTATCATCGTGATGACTTATTGCAGGAACTCAGTGACTGTCTGGCGGAATTACCAAAAAGCAAAACCTTGTTGGACTGAGAACAGTATCTCTTGCATATTTTATTTCATTCCTGTCTCTAAGGGTTATAATAGTTTTCCATCCCTATTGTTCATCGATAATAATAATGCCCTATGCAACCCAAACTCACATCCCGAACCCTTCAATGCCTGGCACAATCAGGCTTGACAAGCGACAGCCCACCACCGGATGCGGCTACCTGGCAACAATTTCTTACCCGTCTGGATTGGTATCCTGGGCAACCCGATAGCAAAACACCCCCTGACACCCCATCTTTAGAATTCCATCAGCAACAATATGTCCTGGCGGAACGTAATAAACTGCGTGCTATTTTAAGCAAAATTCAGGATGGTTTATGCGTTTTTGGCAGAGAAGGACAGTTGCTGTTTTTAAATCCCGCTGCAAGGCGTTATTTGGATATTGAAGAAACACTGCCGCAAAATTTACAAATATTATCCCGCCTGCGTATCCATGATCCCTGGCATCACGACAACTATCTGGATGCTGAAGCCTTAGTACAATTATTACGCGAGGGCGGTGTGGTAGAAGACACCGATGCCCAGTTATTACCTCTAAATGAAAATGAAGAAACCCCCCCTCTGCCCATTTCCTGCCACATGATCCCCATCAGTCAGGGTGCGCATATTACCAGCACCTTATTAACGTTTCAGGATATCTCTGAATACCAGCAGGTTTCTGCGGCAATGATTGCAGCAAAAGACAATGCCGAGCAAGCCAGCGTAGCAAAATCTGATTTCCTCTCCAGCATGAGTCATGAACTGCGCACCCCCATGAATGCAATTTTAGGTTATGGGGAATTACTCAATGAAGATCTGGAAGATGCACCAGAAGCTTGTGACCCGGATTATCTGGAAGATTTACAAGCCTATACCGGCAACATCCTGACAGCAGGCACTAACTTATTACAATTAATCAATGAAGTACTGGATTTAACCCGTATTGAATCGGGTCAGATTCGCTTAAATATTACAAAATCAGATTTATTAGACAGCTTACATCACTGCGTGCAACAGACCCAGGCTACCCTGGCTGAAAAAAACCTAAGTTTACATCTGGAACACTTGCCTGCCGCTGAGCACCCGCCGATTCAAGTGCTTGCCGATGAAAAACGCCTGCAACAAGTGATTTATCAGTTATTATCCAATGCAGTTAAACATAACCGTGAGCAAGGTGAAATCAGTCTGCATATTGAACAAAGCTCGCCAGAGCGGGTACGCCTGTTGATTAAGGATACCGGGGTGGGCATGAACGAAGAAGAGCAGGTTCAAGTGTTCAAACCCTTTACCCGCATCAGTGGGCGCAATCTCAGCAGAGGCACCGGCATTGGTTTAACCATTGTGCACCAACTGGTGGAAGCGATGGATGGGCGTATTGGGGTGGACAGCACCCCGGATGTCGGCAGTTGTTTCTGGATTGAACTGCCTACGGGGGAAAGTCCTCCTGTCAGTCAGGATGTCTCGACAAGCACTGACAGAAAATACTTATTACTCTATATCGAAGACAGCCGCACCAATGTCAGTTTAATGAGTAAATTTCTGGAAGAAAGACCCGATATCGCCTTTATTTCCGCGCCTACGGGAGAAATGGGCGTGGAGCTGGCGCGGGCGCATCACCCTGATGTGATTTTACTGGATATTAACTTACCCGGTATTAATGGCTTTGAAGTGCTGAAGCAATTACGTTTATTACCCGCAACACGCCATATCCCGGTATTAGGTTTAAGCGCAGATGATACCCAGGAATCATTAGATATGGCCAAGACAGCGGGGTTTGTGCAATACATGCTGAAACCGTTACAGAAAAAACAATTATTACATGCTTTAAGTGAGCAAATTGGCTAAGAAACCGAACAGGAAAATAGATGGAAAGTTTATGGCAAGACAAGGACGCGCAGCATTATCTTAATGATCCCTTACAAATGCGTGTTTACAGCTCGCGTTTATTAGGTCAGGATGCCAGCCTGGTATTACATGGTGGCGGTAATACTTCCGTTAAGGCGCAAGCCAGTAATTTATTTGGCGATCAAGAAACCGTGCTGTATGTCAAAGGCAGCGGCTGGGATCTGGCAAGCATAGAAAAAGCCGGTTTTGCGCCAGTCAGACTCAACACCTTACAGCGCATGGCGCAACTAGAACAGTTATCAGACACCGACATGGTGAATGAACAACGTGCCGCCATGCTCAATCCTAACGCGCCCAATCCTTCAGTGGAAGCCATTTTACATGCCATTATCCCATTTAAGTATGTGGATCATACCCATGCGGATGCTGTGGTTGCACTGACCAACACCCCGGATTCCAGCGACTTAATCACTGAACTTTACGGCAAGCGGGTACTGATTATCCCTTATATCATGCCGGGTTTTGAACTCGCCAGACAAGTGGCAAAAATAACGGCAGAGATTGACTGGTCAACACTGGATGGCATGATTTTAATGAATCATGGCGTTTTCAGTTTCAGTGATGATGCCAAAACCAGTTACGAAACTATGCTGAAACTGGTATCCATTGCCGAAGATTATTTACAAGCACAACAAGCCCTGCGCATAGCCGCACAAATACCCGAAGTCAGTAATCTGCAACAACTGGCAGACATACGCAAAGCGGTTTCAGAACTGGCGGGGCGGCCCATGCTGGCCTGTCTGGATAACAGTGCTCAAGCCTGTGGTTTTGCCAGCTTGCCCGATGTTGCAAAAATCGCCTGCCAAGGCCCGTTAACCCCGGATCATGTGATACGCACCAAAAGAATTCCCATGCTGGTCACGCCTGACACCCAGGCAGATGCCCAAGCTTATCAACAAAATTATCAGCAGTATTTTCAAACTTACGCAAGCCCTGATTTAAGCTGCCTAAGCCCGGAACCGCGTTGGGCCGTCTGGCCTTTGCAAGGCACACTCAGCTTTGGCAGTTCCTTAAAAGAAACCCGGATTATTGGCGATATTGTCAGCCATACCCGAAAAGCGATCCAATGGGCAGAAAATCTCAGCAGTTGGCAAAGCCTGCCCGCAAAAGATATTTTTGCTATGGAATATTGGGAACTGGAGCAGGCCAAGTTAGGCAAATCCAATAAACGTTCCAGCCTGCAAGGTAAAATTGCCCTGGTAACCGGTGCGGCAAATGGTATTGGCAAAGCCTGCGTTGAAGCCTTACAGCAAAATGGTGCAACCGTTGTTGCAGTAGATATTAACCCGGTCATCAAGGAAACCTTTAAGCAGCCTGATATATTGGGCATCGCCTGTGATTTGACTGATAGCCAAGCACTGCAAAGCGTTGTTGATAGCACAGTCAGCCGCTTTGGTGGTTTGGATATACTGATTAGCAATGCTGGCACCTTCCCCCCCAGCGTTAAGCTTGCCAATATGGATGAAAAAACCTGGCAGCAAAGCATGGCGATTAACCTCACCAGTCATCAGCAACTGTTAACCGCTTGCCAGCCTTACTTAAAACGGGGCATCGATCCCGCTGTGGTATTTATTGCCTCAAAAAATGTACCCGCCCCCGGCCCCGGCGCTGCGGCCTATTCCGTCGCCAAAGCTGGCATGACCCAATTAGCCAGAATTGCCGCACTGGAAATGGGTACAGATGGTATTCGCGTTAATGTATTACACCCTAATGCCGTATTTGATACCGCTATCTGGACGGATGACATTCTGGCATCCAGAGCCGCGCATTATGGTTTGAGCGTACAGGCGTATAAAACCAACAACCTGCTGCACCAGGAAGTCACATCCAAAGATGTCGCAGGAACTGGCCTGCGCGATGGTCGGGCCACTGTTTGCAAAAACAACAGGGGCGCAATTGCCGATTGATGGGGGTAATGAACGGGTTGTTTAATCTGGGTTAAGCCAAGCTTGCGCTTATTCTGCTCATTCAGGTAAAACTTGTTAATGCCATATTTCCAAGGTCTGTTTCTCCCCATTCGCTATACCTAACGGATAAAACATCAATTATCATTGTCTGGCACACATAACCTGTCAGGCAAACGGAATGAACGCTAATTTAAGCAGCGAAACACAACAAATTTTAGGCCAATCAGAGCTGATTATTATCACAGAACGTGTGGATGATGTCGCTTTAGCAGCCTGTGCTTACGAATTTGAGCGCCAGCAAAGCGTGAGCAGCGCACAATAGAAAAAGTCCGCTACCAAGTCACCGCCATTAGGCGGGATGAAAACGCGATAGAAACCACAAAACAAAACTTCGGCTGGAAAGCTTTTGTTACCAATGCCAATAAAGACGCGCTATCGCTTGAAGATGCCGTACTGTATTACCGTAACGAATACCGTATCGAGCGGATATTCAATCGACTCAAAAGCCGCCTGAATATCGCCCCCTTGTTCGTCAAACATGATGACCAAATTGAGGGAATGACATACCTAATGATAATCCAAGATGCTTCAGGGAAAGAAATGTTACGCTATTTGCCAGCATTATCAGAATGTCCAGCAAACTATCCTGAATAGACTTGGATTGGATGGTTTTTATGCTCAACTCCAAAATTCAAGATAGTCATTTTGGAGTTAGCGAATGGAGAGATGCAATGACTCTTCATAAACATTGTCTAAATGTTTTGGTATTTCAATTGTTTTAAAAAAATCAAGACATCCAACGTGCGACAAGCGAAGCTTGTCATTTCTTATAGGGTGAAAGTTTCTGTCTGGTGTAATCAAGCAATTTATTGTGTTGCCGCTTTTTGAAAGCCGATTTTAGCATTTTTCCACGGCAACTGCTGCAAGCGCGCCTGACTGCTTTGCAGTGTTTTGAGTTGTCCTGATTGCTGCGCTGCTTGCAGACAATCGAGTACCGGGTATACCTTTTCCCAGTCATAGGCAATGAGTAATAAATCTATCCCTGCATTCAAGGCGCGAATTGAAGATGGGCATAAACCCAGATTATAAACCGCGCCCATGCTCATATCATCGGTGATCAAAATACCGTCATGTTGCCAATCTTTGCGCACAATGTCCGTAATGAGCTTATGCGATAAGCTGGCAGGCAAGTCGGGGTCAATTGCATCTACCACCACATGCGCCACCATTAATAATGCCGGTGTTTGGCTGAGTAAGTGGCGAAAGGGCCGCCAGTCATGCTGCTGCAATGTCGTCAATGGCAGGTGTAGTCGGGCGCTGAAGTGGTGTGTATCATCACTCACGCTGCCAAGACCGGGAAAATGTTTGAGTGTGGGCAACACCCCTTGAGACAATAAAGCGCGGCTATAAGCCAAACCTGCCTGGGTGACGATTTCGGCATCAGCGGCAATGGCACGTTTTACGATTTGGGTATGAAAATCCATACTGCTACTGGCTTGTGCGGGTTTGAGATCAAGTACCGGACTAAAGTTAAGATTAATACCCAGTGCAGCTAAGGGCTTGGCTTGCGCCAGAGCATAAGCCGTGGCACGTTCTATGATTTGGGCCTGGGGAATCCCGGTGGGTAATGAACTTGCCAGTGGTGGCTGTTGCGGCAGGGGCGGTGATAAACGGGAAACCACACCGCCTTCCTGATCAGTGGCAATAAGCAGAGGTTGTAAACTCGCCTGATGACGCAAATCTTGCAAATGGCTTAATTCCGCCTGAATTTGCTGAAAACTTTTACCCTGCACATTACGGCGCGTGACAAACAGACCTGCAACAAAACCTTGTTGCACCAGTTGGCGAATATCTGCTGAGTGTTCATAACCCACTATCAAATGCGCGCCAACCTGGCGCAAGCGTTGCACATCCTCATTGCCTGCTTTGCTGTCTGCGTTTAAGGCAAAATGTTTTTGCCGCTGAAAAGTATATTCACTATACGTAACGATGCTCAGAACAAGCAACCAACTAATTAAAAATCCCCATTGTTGCTTGTCAGACCGGATAACAGCGCGTAAGGCAACCAATATACCAAGCAATGCAAGAGCAATAAGCAGGGGCGTTTCATAAGTCCGCAAGAATAATAAATGGGGATCTTTGAGCTGTAGAGACAGCGCCATAGCGCATAAGACCAACACGGCATGTAATAGATTTTTCAATTTAAATGGGCCTGAATTTTAATATTTTTCTTGTATTTTTTTAGTTTTATCATTTATAATTCACGGTTTTTTAGGGTATTAGCATATCAGTTTTATGTATATCCCTCCTTGCTTTGAATTCTTTTGCTCCATGCAAACAGATAACAAAGCTGCCTTAATCCATAAGGAGTCTTATGAAACACTACGAAATCGTATTTATGGTTCATCCTGATCAGAGCGATCAGGTCAATGCCATGGTTGATCGTTATAAAGATATGATCACCGCCGGGAATGGTCAAATCCATCGTCTGGAAGATTGGGGCCGTCGCCAACTGGCTTATCCCATCAATAAAATTCATAAAGCGCATTATGTGCTGATGAATATTGAATGTGATACTGCAACTTTAGATGAGTTAAGCAGTGCTTTCCGTTTCAATGATGCGGTTTTGCGTAATCTGGTTGTCAGCCGTAAAAGTGCGGTGACAGAAGCATCCCCCATGATGAAAGCAAAAGAAGAGCGTGGGGAAGAGCGCGTGGTGGAAGATAAAGCAAACACCAGCGATGATGCGAGTGCTAATGTAGCCGCTACTGAAGAAGTCAGTAGTGATGACAGCGAATCAGGAGAATAGATATGTCACGATTTTTTCGTCGTAAAAAATATTGCCGGTTCACTGCCGAGAATGTCAGCGAGATCGATTATAAAGATCTGGCGACACTGAAAAGTTATGTGACCGAAACAGGTAAAATTGTACCTAGTCGCATTACCGGTACTAAAGCACGCTATCAGCGCCAGCTTTCAACCGCTATTAAACGCGCGCGTTATCTGGCCTTATTGCCTTATACCGATGCTCACGAAAACTAGGCCGGAAACTCAGGAGAAATAACATGGAATTGATTTTACTTGAAAAAGTAAAAAATCTGGGAAACCTGGGTGATAAGGTCAGCGTAAAACCGGGTTATGGTCGTAATTTTCTGGTGCCACATGGTAAAGCGGTTCCGGCCAACAAGGAAAACCTGGAAGCGTTTGAAGCGCGTCGCGCAGAATTGGAAAGAAATCAGGCCGATAAACTGGCTTCAGCAACTGCGCGTGCAGAGCAGATTCATGATAATATTCTGGTTATCTCGCGTCATGCTGGTAGTGAAGGCAAGCTGTTTGGCTCTGTCAGTCCGGCAGATATTGCTGATGCAGCGACTCAGGTGGGTATCAGACTGGAAAAACATGAAGTGCGGATGCCAACAGGTCCATTGCGTAATGTAGGCGAGTATGAGATTACTCTGCACCTGCATGCCGATGTTGAATCAGAAATTTCCGTGCATGTCGTTGCTGACGAGTAAGTCAGAATGCTTAGCGACAGCAGTTCCCGGTCAGAATCATATAACACACTGATATTGAATGTATATTAGAATATTAGTGCTCACTAAGTTGTAAAAATACAACTTGGTTTATCAATGACTTGCAAGGCAACCGGGAATTGCTAGCTTAGCAACTAAAGCAAAAAAAGCAAAAAACGGGGCAAATAGCCCCGTTTTTTTGTAAGCCTTATCTCTCAAATTTTTTTCATCTCAAGTATTTTAATAAAAATTTCACCTTTTTCCACAATAGGGTCTAACCTTAAATGTTTGCCAAGATTTGGGTAATCTAAAAGAATATAAATATCATTATCACCTTTATTAATATATGATTGAACGGTATTTTTTTCAGAATATGGATAATTTTGTTGATTATTGTCTGAATAAAATACTTGCAATATAGAATCTACTGATGATTTTATTTTAATATGTAATATATATTTTGTATTTT